>NZ_BAAATZ010000006.1:362885-482082 GCF_039533685.1 Actinocorallia aurantiaca
GAGTCCGGCGAGGTGCGCGGTTTCGGCGAACGCCACGTCCACGACGTCCGCAACGTCTCGGCGGCCCCCGGCGGCGCGGACCGTCCGGACCGGACGATCACGACGGTCTCCTCCACCAGGGGCACGGCCGCGTTGAGCATGCCGACCAGCCACCGCGTCTCGGGATCCCAGTCTCCCTCCCCGCGGAGCTGGTGGCGCAGCAGCGCGTCCTGGGCGCCGTCCATGGCGCCGCTGAGCGCGAAGCGGGCGTCGCCCGGATGGGGGGAGGCCTCCAGGACGTCGGCGGCCCTGTCGTACACGGCGGCGACGGCCCTGCGCTGGGGATCGGCGCCGGGATTCCAGACGCGCCAGCTCAGCACCGCCAGCAGGAGGTAGAAGAGCCCGCCCGCGAACTGAATCAGCGGAGGCAGCCACAACTCCCCGACCGGCGGCAGCCCGGCGCCGAGCACGTTCATGAACAGCAGGCTCAGCGCGGCGCCCGACATGACCCTTCCGATCGAGCTGATCAGCCCGGAGAACAACGCGACGAGCGTGGTCGCCGCCACCGTCCACCAGCCGTGCCCGTGGCTGAGCTGGCCGATGACCAGCCCTGCCGCACCGGCCACCTGGGGAACGAGGAGGCCCAGCACCCTCGACCGGTACGGGCCGACGTCCGGCCGCATCACCCCCTGCGCCATGCCGGCCGCGGCGAACAGCCCGATCCGGGGCTCGCCCAGGGCCAGCCCCACCGCGACCACCACACCGAACCCGACCGCCGCGCGAGTGGCCTCCCGCCAGGGCCAGGGGTCCTGGGACAGCGAGAGCGCCCGGCTCAGCCAGCTTCTCGTGTCGGCTCGCACTCCCCCCGTCGCCATGTCCGAGTCATACCGCCCGGAACACGACGTACAGGAGCGCGAAGACGACGACGCCGAGCAGGAGGGAGACGAACACGTTCACGGCGGCCTTGGTGTGGTCGCCGCTCTGGATGAGGTGGACGGTGTCCAGCGAGAAGGTGCTGAACGTCGTCAGCGCGCCGCAGAATCCCGTGCCGAGCAGGGCCTCCACCGCGGTGCCCGTCCCCGCGCCGTGCAGCGCGCCCAGCAGGCCCGCACCCAGGATGTTGACCGTCAGCGTCCCCCAGGGGAACGCCTTGCCGAACCGCTTCTTGACCTTCGCGTCGAGGACGTAGCGCAACATGGCGCCGAACGCGCCTCCGATGAGCACCAGCAGGAACGTCATGACGCCGCGCCTCCTTCGGCCCGGTCGGAGGGATGCGGGATCGCCCCTCCCAGCCGCAGCCCCACCACGATGGCGATCAGCCCGCCCACCACGCTGACCACCGCGTAGGTGACGCTCAGGCCCCAACTCCCGGCGCGGGCCAGGGAATCGATTCCGTCGATGAGGTGGGAGAACGTGCTGAAACCGCCCAGGTAACCGGTGACCAGGAGCGGCTTGGCGACGGCGTGCGGCCGCCCCTTGAGCAGGTACGTCGTCAGCAGGCCCATGAGCAGGCAGGCGAGGACGTTCACCAGGAGCGTGCCCCAGGGGAAGCCTCCCTGGGCCCCGGGCATCGCCTCGGTGATCAGATAACGCAGCAGGGCGCCGATCGCGCCGCCGACGGCGATGTCCAGGAACACCCGGGGCTTGAGCCCCGGATGGCGGGGAGGCCCCGTCTTGTGCTGATCCAGGACGGAGGCTTCGGCCTTCTCCCGGTGGAGTAGGTGGTCTCTCGCCCTTCCCGCGTCCTCCACTGTCTCGTCCCCCCGTTTCCCGGACACCGCCGACGGCGGATGTCACTGCTTGCGGCGGTCGGGTGCGGGCACTCCCAGCAGCAGCCTGCGAACCGCGTCCCAGACCCGCCGGAAAGCCGCCTCGACCTCTGGCGATTCCGCCCCGAGGATCCTGGCCCAGGCTCCCCGGTCCCCCGGAAGGACGCCGGCGCCGGCCCTCAGTCCCGTGCCGGCGAGCGCCTCGTGCATCGCGTCGGCCACGACCTGCGCGGGCTGCGCGCCGGTGACGACGTACAGGGACGACAGGACCCCGAACCCGTCCAGCACTGCGGGGCCCGTCACCGTCCGCTCCTCCGGCACCAGGCGGAGCGGATCGGCGAACAGCAGCCGCCCCCCGGTGTCGCGGACCTCGATGTCGCTGCAGTACGCCGTGTACGCGTGCCGCTCCTCCCGGGCGAGTCTGCCCGCGAGCATGGTCTCGCCCAGCACGACGGTCGAGTCCGGGGCCGCGGTGACGCCGATCCGCTGGTAGTACCGCGCGCCGCCGAACGGAATCGTCGTGTCCGGCAGGTACTCCACGTAGCTGCCGGGTCCCGCGGTGAGCTCGACGAGCTGCGTGGCGTAGTCCTGCTCCATCCGGTAGAGCCGGGTGGCGCCCTGGGTCGTCAGGTGCACGGACGTCCCCTCGCCGCAGGAGACGTCGATGCGGTAGCGGTCCCCCTGGAGGATGCCGCCTCCCGACGACATGAGCATGACGTACGCCGTGTCCGGGAGCTCGGGGTCGTAGTAGAGCGGCCGGGCGATGTGCAGCGGCGCCTTCTGGTAGTGGCCGGTCAGCTCCGTCCGCCCGCCGATCCGCTCGAACGCCAGATCGAGCAGCCCGACCTTGCCGGGGCTGCCGGCCGGCAGCATGTCCACGTCCGAGGCGTGGCGCGACACCGCCTCCGGGATCCACTCCGGCAGGTACCGCCCGGGCGCCAGGCGGTCGGTCGCCCCGGAGGCGCCCGATATCCCTACGCCGGCGTGGTACACGCCGCCCCCGCGCGCGTTTCGATGAGCTCGGCGACCTCGGCCACTCCGGTGCCGGTGAGGCAGTCGGTCAGCACGACCGGACCGGTCCCCCGCACCGCCCTGGCGTCCCGTTCCATGACCGACAGGTCGGTGCGCACGTACTGCGCGATGTCGATCTTGTTGATGACGAGCAGGTCGGAGTCCGTGGTGCCCGGGCCGCGCTTGCGCGGCATCTTCTCCCCCTCGGCGGTGTCCAGCACGAAGATGTACATGTCGGCCAGCGCGGGGCTGAAGGTGAGCGTCAGGTTGTCGCCTCCGCTCTCGAACAGCAGCATGTCGATGTCGGGGAACCGGTCGAGCAGCTCGGCGGCCGCCGCCAGGTTCATCGTCGGGTCGTCCCGGACCGCGGTGTGCGGGCAGGCCCCCGTCTCGACGCCCACGATGCGCTCGGCGTCGAGCACCCCGGCCAGCGTGCGGCGGACGTGCTCGGCGTCCTCCTGGGTGTAGATGTCATTGGTGATCACCCCGAGGCGGTGGCCCCGGGCCTGCAGCAGGGGCACCAGCGCCTCGATCAACGCGGTCTTGCCGGACCCGACCGGGCCGCCGACCCCTACCTTGAAGACCTTCTCCAGCTCCATGTCTTTCCCTTCGGTGAAGAACGAGTCAGGTGACGAACAGGCGGGCCTCCGCCCGTTCGTGTGCGGCCGAGACGACGTCGGCCACGGGCACCGAGCCGTGCAGGTCCCGCGGGTCCTCGGCGGCGAGCGCCGTCCGCGCGGCCTCCACGAGGTCCGGACGGATCTCGCGCAGCAGCGCCTGCGCGCGGCGGAAGTCGGTGCGGGCCAGCCGCACCGCCGCCGCCGTCCAGCTCGCCGCGAAGGCGTACAGGTCACCGGCGACCGCCTGCTCGACGGGCACTCCGAGTCCCGCGTAGATCGCGCCGACCACGACCGCGTGGTTGCCCGGCGTGCTCTTCTCCTTCACCAGCTCCGCCAGCCGGGCGGCCTCGGGGACCGGAAACGCGAAGGCAGCCGTGTCGAGGACCTGCCGGCCGGTCCGCACCGAGGCGGTGCGCTGCTCGCGGCTGAGCTTGATCGCGTGCAGCCGCCGGTCGACCTGGACCAGCCGGTCCCAGTCGCCCTCGGCGGCGGCGCGGTGCGCCAGCACCAGCGCCGCCGCGTCCGCCGGGCCCACCGCGTGGTGCAGCAGGTCGGTCAGCAGCTCGCGCAGGGTCTCGGGACCGGTGATCCGCAGCTGGACGTACCCCTCCAGCCCGTGCGACAACGTGTACATCCCGCTGGGGAAGCCGGAGTCGGTGAGCTGGAACTGGGCCAGCAGCGGGGCCAGCCCGTCGGTGTCGGCGAGCGTGCTCATGCCAGGAAGTACAGCCGGTTCAGGGGCAGCTTCTTGGCCGGTTCGATGTGCGCCACTTCCCCGTTGACGGTCACCTTGTAGGTCTCGGGATCGACCTCGATCCGGGCGACCGTCGAGTTGTGCAGCATGTGGCGCTTGTCGACGGTCCGGCACTTCAGTACGGGCCGGATCAGCCGGTCCAGTTCGAGCTTCTCGGGCACGCCCGCCTCGATCGCGGCGCCGGCCATGAAGGTGACGCAGGTGCTCGACAGCGCCTTGCCGAACGCCGCGTACGTGGGCCGGTAGTAGACCGGCTGCGGTGTCGGCAGCGAGGCGTTCGGGTCGCCCATCTGGGCCCAGCTGATCATGCCGCCCTTGACGACCATGGACGGTTTGGCCCCGAACGAGTGCACAGGCCACAGCACGATGTCGGCGAGCCTGCCGTCCTCGAGCGAGCCGATCGTGTCCGCCATCCCGGAAGCGCGGGCAGGATTGATGGTCAGCTTGGCTATGTAGCGCTTGATCCGGAAGTTGTCGTTGCGGGCGGAGTCCTCCGGCAGCGGTCCCCGCTTGTCCTTGTTGTGGTGGGCGACCTGGAAGGCGCGGGTGAACGACTCGCCCACCCGGCCCATCGCCTGCGAGTCCGAACCGATGATGCTGATGACGCCCAGGTCGTGCAGCACGGTCTCGGCGGAGATGGTCTCGGCGCGGACCCGGCTCTCGGCGAACGCCACGTCCTCGGGCACGTCGTAGCTGAGGTGGTGGCAGACCATCGTCATGTCGAGCAGCTCGTCCACCGAGTTGACGGTGTACGGCAGCGTCGGGTTCGTGGAGGCCGGGAGCACGTTGGGCTCGCTGGTGATCCTCAGGATGTCGGGGGCGTGCCCGCCGCCGGCGCCCTCGGAGTGGTACGTGTGGATCGCGCGGCCGTTGATCGCGTTGATGGTGTCCTCGACGAAGCCCGCCTCGTTCAGCGTGTCCGTGTGGATGTTGACCTGGATGTCGAACTCGTCGGCGACCGACAGCGCGCAGTCGATGACGGCGGGGGTGCTGCCCCAGTCCTCGTGCACCTTCAGCCCGCAGGCGCCGGCCCGGAGCTGCTCCTCCAGCGAGACCGGCAGACTGCTGTTGCCCTTGCCGAGTATCCCGACGTTGATCGGGATGGCCTCGTAGGCCTGCAGGATGCGGCCGATGTTCCACGGCCCCGGCGTGGTGGTGCAGCCGCGGCTGCCGTCCGCCGGGCCCGTGCCGCCGCCGAGCAGCGTGGTGATCCCGTTGCTCAGCGCGTGCTGGGCCTGCTGGGGGCTGAGGAAGTGCACGTGGGTGTCGATCCCGCCGGGCGTGGCGATGAGGTTCTCGCCGGAGATCACCTCGGTGTTCGCGCTGACGATCAGGCGCCGGTCGACCCCGTTCTGGGTGTGCGGGTTGCCGGACTTGCCGATCCCCGCGATCTTCCCGTCCTTGACGCCGATGTCGCCCTTGATGATGCCCAGGATCGGGTCGATGATCACCGCGTTGGTGATCACCAGGTCCAGGGCCACCGAGCGGCCCGAGGCGGGATCGGCCGACATGCCGTCCCGGGCGGTCTTGCCGCCGCCGTACTGGGTCTCGTCCCCGTAGTGCCCCTCGGTGTAGTCCTTCTCCACCTCGGCGACGAGGTTGGTGTCCCCCAGGCGGATCCGGTCGCCCACCGTCGGGCCGTACATCGTCGCGTACTGCTTGCGGCTCATCTCGGCCATGACGGCTCAGCCCTTCTTTCCGGATTTCGGCTTCTTGGACGGCTTCTCCGACGACTTCTCCCCGGCCTCGCCGGGCTCGTCGCCGTAGCCGCGTTCGCGCATCATCTTCAGCGCCTTGCGGCGCGCCTCGGCGGAGCGGACGCTGCCGTTGAGGAGGCCGCCGAAACCCACCAGCCGCAGGCCGCCGCCGTACTCGACCAGGGTCACCTCCTTGGTGTCCCCGGCCTCGAACCGGACGGCGGTCCCGGCGGGGATGTCCAGCCGCTTCCCGAACGCCTTCTCCCGGTCGAAGCTCAGCGCCCGGTTGGCCTCGAAGAAGTGGAAGTGGGAACCGACCTGGACGGCGCGGTCACCGGTGTTGCGGACCCTGATGGTCTCTCTGGGCTGACCGGCGTTCAGCTCGATCTTCCCCTCGCCGTAGATGTAAACGTCATCCGACATGGGATACCGCCTCCTTCGGGTTCGCCGCCGCCGGCACGGAGAAGTCCCGGTGACGATCTGTGTGGTCATGGTCGTGGTGTCCGTGGGCATGTCCGTGGCCGTGGCCGTGGCCGTGGCCGTGGCCGGCGGCCGCCAGCCCGTCGTCGCCGTACCTGTCCCACCGGTGCTCCGCCTCGGCCGCCCGTTCGCGGATCAGCGCGGCGAGCGGGGCGGGGCCCAGGAGCGGCCCCGCGGTCCGGACGCCGGGCCGGGCGGGCACCGGGACGAACGAGGCGGGCACCAGCACGACACCCTCGGCGCCCAGCCGCAGGCAGCGCTCCATGCCCTCGTCCACGTCCGGCTCGCCGCCGGTCAGCGCGACCTCCACCCAGCGCACGGAGGCGTACTGCCGCACCAGACGCGCCACCTTGAAAAGTTCCGCGTCCGGCTCGGGCCCGGACGCGGGCGCCACCAGCAGCACCGCCTGCCGCGGCGGCGCGTCGCGCAGCATCCGGGTCACCGCGCCCCTGATCCAGCCGACCAGGTGCCCGGCCGTGCCCAGCGGCCCGGCGAGCAGCAGTTCTCCCGGCTCGCGTTCCCGGGCCGCCCACCTCAGGGTCTGCGCGGCGACGGCCGGCAGTTCCGGGTCCCGTCCGAACGTCATCGGCACCACCGTGGTCCGGTCGCGGCCGGCGAGCGCGGCGTGCAGGTCGCGGCCCGGAGCGCACGCCTCGGGGCCGCCGGGCCCGACCAGCCCGGGCAGGCACCGGCCGTCCCGGCTCTCGTGCCCGCCGACCAGCAGGACCCCGCGGGGACCGGGCGTCATTTCCCGCCCACCGGGTCGTGGCAGGAGACCAGTTTGGTGCCGTCGTCGAAGACCGCCTCGACCTGGATCAGCTTCAGCATGCCGCGCACGCCGGGCAGGACGTCGTCGGGGCCGACGACCTGCTTGCCCAGTTCCATGCACTCCGCGACGGTCTTGCCGTCCCTGGCCGCCTCCACGATCTCGTAGCTGATCAGCGCCACGGACTCGCTGTAGTTCAGCTTCAGGCCCCGTTCCCGGCGTTTGATCGCCATCTGTGCGGCGGTGAAGATGGTGAGCTTGTCCATCTCTCGCGGTGTGAGGTTCATCGGAGGTCCTTTCCGGGCTTCTCATAGCCGAACGGTCATCCGGCACGCTTGAGCTTGTTGAACATCGGGACGGCGGCGAGGAAAACCCAGCTCACGAGCACGAACGGCCAGGTGAGGGTGTGGCCGCCGACCACCTCGAACAGATTGCCGATACCGGCCGTCAGGCCCGCCGCCGAGATCGTGCCGATCACGGCGAAGACGGCGCCCGCCGAACTCACCGCGACGAAGGTGCCGAACAGCGCCAGTCCGGTCAGCACGGAGTTGTAGCCGTACAGGCCGGCCCCGAGGTCCGCGGCCTGCGCGCCCAGCGCCCAGCCGGTGAGCAGGCCGATCAGACTGGACACGAACGCCACCAGCCCGATCCTCCAGCCGGCGATGAACAGCCCGATCAGGAAGATCACGCCGACGTACCACTCGTTCTGGAAGAACACCTGGCCCACACCGTTGAACGCGCCCTTCCAGAAGTAGGTCCAGGTCATCTCGGTACCGGGAGCGGTGGCGGACGGCGGGGCGCTGCCCGCGTGCTCCGCCCAGACCCGGCTGAAGGACGGCCCCCCGATCACCATCACGGTGGTGATCACGCAGAAGGGCGCGGTGAAGGTGGGCAGGTCGTACGGGGTGAGCACCACGTTCATCGCCGAGGTGAGCACGCTTCCGGCGATCGCGCCGAGGATGACGAGGGCGACCGTCATCCACCGGATGTCCAGATAGAGCACCAGGCTGACACCGATCAGCGTGCCGCAGAAGCCCTCCAGACCCGGCGAGACCCTTTTCTGCCAGGAGACCCCGAACAGATAGGCGGTGAGCGTGGCGACCACGGTTCCCAGCAGGGCGAAGACACCGAACTGCCAGCCTCCGACGAACAACGCGATGAGGAAGACCAGACCGGTCCAGTAATTCGACTGGAAATCGACCTGGGCTATGCCCCTCGGAATGGTGAGCAGATGGTCGAGGCCGCTTCGCCCTTCTGAATTCGGTGCCTGGCCGGTGGAATCCGATGGCACGGGTGACGATGGCAAAGACGTCAGCCCCTTCGATCGCGACAGGTTCGGCCCTTCGGACGCCGTTGAACGCACAGCCGAAAGCCCCATGTACACGACATTGGTTTCCGATGTCCGGATCAACAAAAACCAAGAGGGCCCATGAACTGGTCAAACATTCCATTTGTCAGATTGTTCGACGGCTCGGACGCCAACCATGATCTGGGGAGACTCCACAACGCCGGCGAATGAGGCGGGAACCAAACCCAAGGCGAGGGGAAAATGTCGACCAGAAAGCACAGGGACACCGGGTGCTCCGGACGCCGGTACGTCATGAAGGCCTCCTGACATGGCCTCCCTCCCGCCCTGGGAACGCGCGGCCTCCAAGGCCCCCGTCGCCGGCAGAAGGCTTCAGCTGCGCCACGGCGAAGGGGACAAGCAGCACCTGACCAGCCTGCAGGGGCTGTCCGCGCTGTCCCTGGACGCGCTCAGCTCGGTCGCCTACGGACCCCAGGAGATCGCGCTCGTCCTGGCCTCCGCCGGCGTCCTCGCGATCGGCTACACGCTGCCGGTCACGCTGGTCATCGTCGGCCTGCTCCTGGTGCTCGTGCTCTCCTACCGGCAGGTGATCGCCGCTCATCCCCAGGGCGGCGGCTCCTACGGTGTGGCCAAGGAGAGCCTGGGAGAGCGGATGAGCCTGCTGGCCGCCGCGGCGCTCATCGTCGACTACGTGCTCACCGTGGCGGTCAGCCTCGCGGCCGGGGCCGCCAGCCTGGCCTCGGCCTTCCCCGTCCTGGCCCCGTACCTGCTGGAGACCTGCCTGGTCGGGCTGGTCCTGCTGACGGTGGTGAACCTGTACGGCATCTCCGACAGCGCACGGGTGCTGATGCTGCCGACCATCCTGTTCGTGGTGTCCGTCCTCGGCATCGTGGTGCTGGGGCTGGCCCGTTCCCAGCCGGCGGCCGTCGTGGGAACACCCGTCACCGTCCCCGTGACCGAGTCGCTGGGGATCCTGCTGCTCCTGAAGGCGTTCTCCTCCGGATGCTCCTCGCTGACCGGTATCGAGGCCATCGCCAACGGCGTTCCCATGTTCCGCAGGCCCAGGATCGCGCGGGCGCAGCGAACCGAGGTGATGCTCGGCCTGCTGCTCGGGTCGATGCTGGTCGGGCTGGCACTGCTCATCAACCGCGACCAGGTGCGGCCCCGGGAGGGCGTCACCATCCTCGCCCAGCTGGCGGCCGGGTCCTACGGCACCGGCTGGGCGTACTACGCGACCAACATCGTGGTCACGCTCGGCCTCGGCCTGGCCGCGAACACCAGCTTCGGCGGCCTGCCGGTCCTGATGAGCCTGCTGGCCCGCGACAACCGCCTGCCCCACCTGTTCGCGCTGCGCACCGAACGCCCCGTCTACCGCTACAGCGTCATGGCCGTGGGGATCCTGGCCGCGTTGCTGCTGATCGCGGTGGACGGGCTGACCAGCAGGCTGATCCCGATGTTCGCCATCGGGGTGTTCATCGGCTTCACCCTCAGCCAGGCCGGCATGGTCAAGCACTGGTCGAGCCTGCGTCCGCCCCGCTGGCTCGGCAACGCGCTGCTCAACGGCGCCGGGGCCCTGCTCACCTCGGTCGCCGCCGTGGTGCTGCTCTTCTCCAAGTTCCTGGAGGGCGCCTGGGTGGTCGTCATCGTCATCCCCCTGCTCATGCTGATGTTCGCCCGGATCCAGCGCTACTACACCGACGTCGAGTCCGAGCTGGAGATGCACCGGACACCGGCCCGCCCCGCCGGGCCCGCCGAGGCGACCGATCAGGGAAAACTGGTCATCATCCCCGTCGGCTCCGTCACCGCCATGGCGGAGCGCGCCGTGAGCGCGGGCCTGGCCCTCGGCGGAGAGGTCGTCGCCGTCGCGGTGTGCTTCGACCCCGCGGAGGCGGACCGCCTGCGCGGGCAGTGGGCGGAGTGGGATCCGGGCGTCCGGCTCGAGGTCATCGTGAACCCCCACCACACAGTGGTGCGGCCCCTCCTGGAGTACGTCCACACGACGGCCGGCACGGACAGATGGGTGATCGTCCTCATTCCCGTCATCGAGCCTAAGCACTTCCGCTACCGGATACTGCACAACCAGCGCGGCCTCTTCCTGTCCCTCGCTCTGCGGGAACACCTCGACGTGGTCGTCTGTCTCTTGCCCTTCCGGCTCAAACTGTGACCGGACGGCCGGATAACGAGCGTCGCCGGTTTCTTCAAGGCCCCGGCGGACGCCGTCCGGGGCCGGCCGCCTCAAAAACAGGAATGGCAAGTCCGACGGAAGATTCAAGTCGGGCTTTTTGTACCTTTCTCCTTTCTAGGATCCTTCTCAAGATCTTGGGAGAAACCCCGGTCGCCGTCTTCAGGGGCTTCTCCTCCGTGCTTCCGGGAGGACCCATGCGCCGTCGCGCCCTGTTCGCGGTCTCGGTGACGGTGCTCTCGCTGGCGGGGTTCGTCCCCCGCTCGACGGCCCTGCCCGCCGAACCGGATCCGACGCGGCGGCTCTCCGCCCGGGGCGTCACCTGGAAGGCCTGTGCCGGGAAGAAGGACCGGCAGGCGAGAGCGCTCTACCGGGGTCTGGAGTGCGCCGAACTCCGGGCGCCCCTCGACTGGAGGGAGCCGGACGGCCGGAAGATCACTCTGGCGATCAGCCGCCTCAAGGCGCGCCGACAGGCAAAGGGCGTGGTGTTCACCAATCCCGGCGGCCCCGGCGCGCCGGGACTTCTCACCCCTCTGTACTTCGTCGACGGGAAGCGCGAACGGGTGCTCGACGCCATGGACGTCATCGGCATCGACGTGCGGGGCAGCGGACGCAGCACCGCGGCGTCCTGCCAGCCGGCCCGCGGACGGATCCTGGATCCGCGTGACCGGAGCGCGGCCAACGGCAGGAGGCTGCTCTCGCATATGAGGGAACGGGCGAGGGCCTGCCAGGAGGGCGGGAGCAGGAAGCTTCCCTCCAGGTACGTGACGACCGCGCAGACCGTCCACGACCTGGAGTGGATCCGCCGCAACCTCAGGACCTCGGACGGCGGGGAGGTCGAGAGGATCCACTGGGTCGGCTACTCCGGCGGCGCCTGGCTCGGCGCTCACTACGCCCGCAGGTGGCCCCAGCACACCGGGCGGTTCGTCCTCGACTCGGGCGTCGACTTCAGCGGCGGCTGGCACAGGACCTTCGACGCCTGGGCCGGGGGCTTCCAGGCCAGGTTCCACCGGTTCGCCAGGTGGGCCGCCCGGTACGACGACGTGTTCGGGCTCGGTTCGTCCCGCCGCTCGGTCGTCCGGCGGTACGAGCGGATCCGCGCGGCCGTCGCCCGGCACGGCAAGGTCACCCTCGTCTCAGGGAAGAGCCGCACCGTCCTCCGCCCCGCCGACCTCGACGCGAAGGTCGTCTCCTCGCTCTACTCCAAGGCCTCTTTCGCCTTCCTCGCGGCGTTTCTGCAAGAACTGTCCCCGCTGGCCGGCGGCGTGCGAACCCGGGTCCGCTCCGAGGTCTCTCCTTCCGCGGACGCGACGGCCTTCGAGAGCCCGATGCTCCTCGACATCCTGTGCAACGACACGGAGTTCCCCCGCACCCCCGCCCGGCAGCTCGCCTTCACCGAGCGGCTCGGCCGGAGGTACCCGCTGCTCGGCTACTTCCACATCCAGAGCCCGTGCGCGTACTGGAAGCGCCCCCACGGGCAGCTTGAGCTCCCCCGCCCGGTCGGCGGCGGCCTGCCCCGAATACTCATGGTCCACTCCGTGGGAGACCCGGCCGCCCCGTACAGCGGAGCCCGCCGGGCGCACAGGGCCTACCGGAACTCCCGGTTGATCACCGTGAGGAACGAAGGCGACCACGGGATCTACGGCGGCGCCAACACCTGCGTCAACCGCATCGTCGAGCGGTACCTGATCGACGGCCGCTATCCCCGACGCGACCGGACGTGCCCCGGAACACCGCTCCCGGCGCCCGTCCGGTACGAACCGAAGCAGACCGCCTCCTCCAGCCTCATCAAGGGACCCGCCTTCCCGACGCAGGGCTGACGGCTGGTCCCGCCGTCGGGACTACTCCCAGCGGAAGAGCTTCACGGCCAGGGCGGAGAACAGGGCGAGGCCCGCGACCATGACGGCCAGGTGGGAGAGCTGGGGCCAGTCGCCGGCCCAGGTGTCGCGCATGGCGTTGACGAAGGGGCCGACGACCGAGTAGTCGCTGACGGTGCGCATGGCGTCGGGCATGACCTCGCGGGGGATCCACATGCCGGCGAGGAAGAGCAGGGGGAACATCACGAGGGTGCCGAGGGTGGGGGCGGTCTTGGCGTTGGGGGCGATCGAGGCGATCACCAGGCCGAAGGCCAGCATGGCGGCGGCGCCCAGCAGGAAGACCAGGACGAAGCCGAAGAGCTGGGCGGGGATCTGGGAGCCGACGACCAGCCGCCCGACGACGATCACCACGGCCGCGCTGAGCGCGGCGACGCACAGGTTGAGCAGGAGCTGCGCGCCGAGCAGGCGGGACGGGTGCACCGGGGTCGTCGACATCCTGCGCAGCACACCCTGCTCCCGGTAGGAGGCCAGCGCGCTGGGCAGGGCCGTGAAGGCGAGCGTCAGCAGCGCGAGCATGATCATCTGGGTGGGCAGCTGGGCGTCCACGAAGCGCTGGCCGTCGAACGCCGGATCCGGTTTGCGCAGGTCGGGGATCTGGCCTATGCCCACGACGAGGAGCACCGGGAGCAGGACGGGGAACAGGACGTTGGCCCATTCGCGCAGGAACAGCCTGGTCTCTATGAGCAGGATCTTCTTCATGCCGGCTTCCTTCCGGTGAGGGCGACGAACGCGTCGTCGAGGGTGGTCTCCTCGATGTGCAGGGCGCCGGGGACGATCTTGCGTTCGGCCAGGGCGAGTGTGACGGCGACGGCGAGGTCGCCGGTGCCGGTCACCACCACCTGGTCGCCGGTGCGGGTGACGTCCGTGACCTCCGGCAGGGCCAGCAGCACGGCGTCGTCGACCGGGGCGGAGGGCCGGAAGCTCGCCCGCTTCCCTCCCCCCACCAGCCCGATGAGCCCGGCGGGGGAATCCGTGGCGACGACCCGGCCGGAGTCGATGAGCGCGATCCGGTCGCAGAGGCGCTCCGCCTCCTCCATGAAGTGGGTGACGAGCACGACCGTCACACCGGAGTCGCGGACCTGCTCGACCAGTTCCCAGGTGTCGCGGCGGGCCTGCGGGTCCAGGCCGGTGGTCAGCTCGTCGAGCACCGTGATGCGCGGTTTTCCGACCAGCGCGAGCGCGACGGACAGCCGCTGCCGCTGGCCGCCGGAGAGCTTGCCGAACATGCTGTCGCTCTTGGCGCCCAGGCCGACCCGATCGAGCAGTTCCCGCCAGTCGGCGGGGTCGGGGTAGAAGGACGCGTAAAGGTCGAGCACCTCCCCCACCTTCATCTTGTCGGGGAGCGCGGCGCTCTGCAGCTGCACGCCCAGCACGCGGTGCAGCGCGTCCCGCTCCCGGAGCGGGTCGATGCCCGCGACGCGGATCGTGCCGCGGTCGGGGGTCCGCAACCCGGACACGCACTCCACGGTGGTGGTCTTGCCGGAGCCGTTCGGGCCGAGGATGCCGAAGATCTCTCCGGCCCGGACCTCGAACGACACGTCGTCCACCGCCACCTGGTCCTTGTAGCGTTTGTGGAGGTTCTCGACCTCGATGACGTTCATGTCCTCGACGCTAGGGACGGCGCGTCCCCCGCAGAAGCGGGCTAGGTGCCGGACAAAGGTGCATCTAGGTGCCATATGCGGATAGGAGCCCTTCGACCACACTGGTGGCATGCTGCGGAAGTTCGGTCATGTCCTGGCGCTGACGGCGCTCCTCGTCGCCGAGCTCGTCACGCTCGTGTCCGCGCTCCTGTGCCTGGCCCTCACCTTCGGGCTGGGCATGGTGTTCCTGTTCCCGCCGCAGGTGCGGATGACCAGGTGGGTGACGGAGACGGCCAGGCGCCTGGTGGAGCGTTCCTCCGGGGTGCGGATCGACCCGCCGTACCTGCCGAAGCCGCCGCCCCCTCAGCGGCAGGCCGACGGGATGTACCGAGCGGACCGCACCCTCTACAAGTCGCCCCGGATTCCGGCCTGGAACGACCGCTTGAAGTGGACGCTCTCCGACCCGGCGACCTGGCGCGACCTGCTCTGGCTGCTGCTGGACCCGCTGGTCAAGGTGACGCTGCTGCCGCTGCTCGTGCTGCTCCCCGGACGCGGGCTGCGCGTGTACGCGCTCTGGTGCGAGCTCCTGCTCGCCGCCACCGTCTCCAGCCGCATGGCCGGACGGCTGGACCGGCTCAACCGCGCGCGCAACCTCGCGGTCGACACGCAGGCCTCGGAGATGCGCAGGATCGAGCGCGACCTGCACGACGGAACCCAGGCCAGGCTGGTGGCTCTCGGCATGACGATCGGGGCCGCCGAACGGCTCATGGACTCCGACCCGCAGGCGGCCAGAGCGCTGATGGCCAAGGCCAAGGAGGCGTCGGCGGAGACGCTGGCCGAGCTGCGCCGGGTGATCCGCGGCGTCCACCCGCCGGTGCTGGCCGAACGCGGGCTCGGCGACGCGGTGCGGGCGCTGGCGATGGACAGCCCGCTGCGGGTGTCGGTCGAGGTGGACCTGCAGTACCGGCCCGAGGCCCCGGTGGAGGCCGCCGCCTACTTCGCGGTCAGCGAGCTGCTGTCCAACGCGGCCCGGCACGGCGGGGCCGAGTCGGTGCGGGTCGACATCGGCAGCGCCGGCTCGGACCTGCTCATCACGGTCACCGACGACGGGTGGGGCGGGGCGGACCCGTCGAAGGGCAGCGGCCTGGCCGGGATCGAACGCAGGCTGGCGGCCTTCGACGGAGTGCTGGCGATCGAGAGCCCGCCGGGCGGGCCGACCACGGCGTCCATGAAGCTGCCCCGGGCGCTGCCCGAGCACTGGGCCGGGGACATCGTCAAACTGCCGCGCTGGAAGGCGGCCGTGGTGGTCTTCCTGTTGTCGGCGGCGTGGTGTCCGCTGTTCCCGCAGGGAATCGTGGCCGGCGTCGTCAAGGTGATCGCCCCTGAGAACAGGAGCTGGTTCCTCGCGCTGTACCTGCCCGAGCCTTGGCAGTGGCCGTGCGTCGCGTTCATGGTCGTGCTCGGCACCGCCATGTACCTGACGGCCGTCCTCCTCCCCGCCACCCACGACCGCGAGACCCATACACGCCAGAAAGCCCCGAAGCGCGTAGTGTCTCCCCAGTGAACCGGGTACTCGTCGCCGAAGACCTCTACCTGCTGCGAGATGGTCTGGTCCACCTTCTCCAAGCCCACGGCTTCGAGGTCGTGGCGGCCGTGGAGAGCGGCCCCGAACTGCTCGAAGGACTGCTGGAGCTGCGCCCCGACGTCTCGATCGTGGACGTGCGGCTGCCGCCGACGTTCACCGACGAGGGAATCCAGGCCTCGCTGGAAGCACGCGGGCGGATCCCGGGGCTGCCGGTCCTGGTCCTGTCCCAGCACGTCGAGCAGCTCTACGCGCGCGAACTGCTCGCCGACGGCTCGGGAGGCATCGGCTACCTGCTGAAGGACCGCGTGTTCAACGCCGAGCAGTTCGTCGACGCCGTGCGCCGGGTCGCCGCGGGCGGCACCGCGATGGACCCCGAGGTCATCGCCAAGCTCCTCGCCGGCAACACCGGGAACGAGCCGCTGGCCGCGCTCACGCCGCGCGAACGCGAAGTGCTGGAGCAGATGGCGGAGGGCCGCTCCAACGCCGCCATCTCCCAGCGCCTCCACCTGAGCGAGAGCACCGTGGCCAAGCACACGGCCGGCATCTTCACCAAACTCGGCCTGTCCCCCTCGGACGACGACAACCGCCGCGTACTGGCGGTACTCGCCTACCTCCACAGCCGCCGGGTCCCCTGACCGAGACGCGGTCTCCGCGGCTCCGGTGCCCCGCACCGCCCTTCACCGGAACTCGACAGCCGGGCCTCCGGTCACGGCGTCCGGGCAGGCGGGCCCCCGTCGGGATCGCCGACGCAGTCGCGATGCCCGCACGGTCAGAGGACGGCCGGAGCCAGTTCGCGCCACTGATCCAGCGGCAATGCGGTCGGATCGGAGGTCAGTACCTGGATGCAGACGTGGTCGGCGCCTGCCGCGAAATGCTCCTGGACGCGTTCGTGAATCGCCTCCAGGTCTCCGCGGGCGACGATGGCGTCCACGAGCCGGTCGCTCGGTCCGCCGCCGGGGCCGCCGGAGAAGTCGTCCTCGCCGAAGCCGAGCCGTTCCAGGTTGGCGCGCTGGTGGGGGGCCGGTTGCGCGTAGCCCGCGACGTGGGCGCGCGCGGTCCGGCGTGCCCGGTCGGGGTCGCGGTCCAGGACGACCGCCTGCTCCACGCCGAGGAAGGCGTCGGGGCCCATGATCTGCCTCGCCCGCGCGGTGTGCTCGACCGGGACGAAATAGGGGTGGGCGCCCCAGGTCCGTTCCGCCGCCAGCGCCAGCATCCTCGGTCCGAGCGCCGCCAGCACCCGGCGAGGGGCGGGGACGGGGACCGGCCCGTGGGCGGGCACCGCGTCCATGGCGTCCAGGTAGGCGCGCATCGTCGGTACCGCCCGGCCGACGACCGGCACGGTGTAGCCGTCCATCTGCATGGGCCGGTCGTCGACCCGGTGCCCGCCGAGGCCGAGCAGGTAACGGCCGGGGAACGCCTCGCCCAGCGCCCGTTCGGCGGTCGCCAGCGCGACCGGATCCCGGAAGGCGATGTTGGCGATGCCGGCCGCGACGACGATGCGTCGCGTCGCGCTCAGCAGCAGCCACGCCTGGCCGACGGTGTCGCGGCCGAACGCCTCTCCGAACCAGACCGCCCCGTATCCCAGCTCCTCGATCTCGGCCGCCGCCTCACGGACCCGTGTCGCAGGCTCGCCGTCGAACGCGAAGGTCCAGATCCCCGTGCGGCCTGGGTTCTCCTGTGTCATCGCTCGTCTCCCGCCATTTACGGAGAGGTTCTCCGTTTATGGCCGCGATAATACGGAGAACCTCTCCGCTTGGCTACCCGGCATGATTCGCGGAAGATGGGGGGATGCAGACAGTCGGCGGCCGGACGTCCGTAGAACCAGGACACCCGCGGCGCGCGGACGCGCTTCGCAACCGCGAGCGCCTTCTCGTCGCGGCCCGCGAGACCTTCGCCGAGGAAGGCCCGGACGCGTCCCTCAACGAGATCGCCCGCCGGGCCGGCGTGGGCCCCGGCACCCTCTACAGGCACTTCCCCACCCGCCGGGCCCTCCAGTCCGCCGTCCTCGCCGACCGCATCGACCGGCTGCGCGAGCGGGCCGACGAGCTCGCCGCCACCTCCCCGGCCGAAGCGCTCACCGCCTGGCTCCACGCGTTCCTGGCGCACGCCCGCAGCGACCACGGGCTGACCGGCTCCCTGCTCTCCGAACCCCTCGAACCGGGCTTCGACTGCCACGAGATCATCCGGAAGGCGGCGACGCTCGTCCTCACCCGAGCCCAGCAGGCGGGCGCGGCACGTCCCGACGTCTCAGCGGACGACCTGATCCGGCTCGTGGTCGGCATCGCCCTGTCCGCCGGACCCGACGCCGATCCCGGCCAGGCCGCCCGGCTGCTCGACCTCGTCCTCGAAGCGGTGCGCACCTCCCCCGCCTTGGAGTAGGACGGCCGACGATTGCCTCCACATTCTGGGCAGGATCGGCCACTGTGTCGGTCCATGGCGGGATCATGGTGATCCATCCGAGGACGATGGAATCGATCATGTTGAGGGAGCACCGCATGCGACAGAATCTGACCCTGTCCGGGCGTTACCGCCTGGACGCCCGGCTCGGGCGGGGCGGGATGGGTGAGGTCTGGCGGGCGACCGACCTGAGGCTGGGGCGTTCCGTGGCGGTCAAGCTGCTCCCCCTCGACCAGGTCGACGACCCCCAGGCGATGCGGCGTTTCGAGCGCGAGGCGACGGCCGCGGCGGCGCTGCGGCACCGGGGCATCACCGTGGTCTTCGACAGCGGCGCCGACGACGAGAGCGAACTGGTGTTCATCGTCATGGAGCTCCTGGACGGGGAGGACCTCCAGCGTCTCCTGGCCCGCACCCCAGGAGGCCTCCCCCCGGAGCAGGTGCGGGAGTTCGGCGCGCAGATCGCCTCGGCCCTGGCCGCGGCGCACGAGCAGGGCGTCGTCCACCGCGACGTCAAACCGGCCAACGTCATCCTGCTGCCGGACGGGGATCTGAAGATCTGCGACTTCGGGATCGCGCGGATCGCCGCCCACTCGGGCTCCCTGACCCAGGGCATGATCGGCACCCCGTCCTACATGGCGCCCGAACAGCTCCGCGGGGAGGCGATCGACGGCCGAACCGACCTCTACTCCTTCGGCTGCCTGCTCTACGCGCTCGCGTCGGGCCGCCCGCCCTTCACCGTCGACACCCTGCCCGCGCTGATGTACCACCACATGAGCGTCGCACCGCAGCCGCTCACCGAGCTCCGCCCGGGATTCCCCGCCGGCCTGGCCGACCTGGTCATGCGGTGCCTGGCCAAGGACCCCCGGGACCGCCCGGGTTCCGCCCGGGAACTCTCCGACGCGCTCCTCCGTGCCGACATGCCCGAGACGAGGCCGTCCACGTTCCGGGCCCCGGCCGTCCCGCCGCAGACCCCTCCCCCGATGTTCCCGGGCGGGCCGCCCGTCCAGGGCGTCACCCACCCCGTCGGCGCGTCACGTTCCCTGCCGAAGATCGCGATCGCGGCCGCCGTCGGCCTGGCGGCCGTCGTCGCCGCGTCAGCCGCCACGTACGCGCTCACCAGCGGGAACGGCGGCGACGCGCGGGCGGCCCTCCCGACTCCCGCCCCGACGGCTTCCACGACCGCGCCGAACGCCCCTTCGGCTCCCGCTTCGGTCCCCGCCACGGCACCGCGCCCCGCACACGTCCCGGACGGCTGGATCCAGCACGACCCGGACGACTACCAGACCCCCGACTGCCCCTCATCAGGCACCGGATACCTCCTCGACGTCGACCCCGAACCGGGCTACGTCAAGTTCTGCGACATCAGCGTCTCCCGGTTCGAGAACGTCGCCATCAGCACGGACGTCGTCCTCTCCGGCTCCCGGTGCGCGTCCCTCGTCGTCCGCCGCAGGGAACCCTTCTCGTATGAGTTCGTCCTCTGCGCCGACGGCAGCACCTTCACCAGGAAGTGGTTCACCGGCGACGACGTGGTGGTCCTCGAAGAGCGCCCCGGCGGCACCCCTTTGAACGGCAAGGTCCGCCTGACCGCCGTCGCGACGGACGACACCCTCGCCTTCTACGTCAACGGCGCGCTGCTCACCCGGCCGAAGGACAGCGAGATCCAGGCCGGTGGAGTCGCCCTGGGCGCCTCCGTCCTGGCAAGTTCCAAGAAGAGCACGATGCCCTTCACCGACCTCACCGTCTGGTGCGCCCCCGGCGCCGACGGCTGCGCCTGACCGGGGGGACGAGCCCGTCCGGCCGAACGGATTCTCGCCTGAACTTGGGCCTCACGTGATACGGCAGAAAGACACCGGATGCGAGAGTGGGGCGAGGCCGTCGATCCAAAGGTCCCTGGGGAGCATGAGAGAACCGTCTTCGCCCGATGAGCAGGAGCAGGTCATGCTCCTGGCCGGAAGGCTGTTCTCGCAGATCGGCTACGACGCCACGACGATCCAGATGATCTCCGACGCGGCGGGCGTCCCGGTGGACTCCGTGCTGGCGATCGGCACCAAACAGCAGATCTACCGTGCCGTGCTGGACTCCCTGTGGGAGAAGGAGAACCGCTTCCTGGAGGAGCTGGCGTCGCGGGTCCCGCCCGGTCCGGAAGGCCTCCACATCCTGGCCGACGCGTTCCTCGACTTCTGCCTGGAGAATCCCGAGCTCCCCTCCCTGTGGATGCACCGCTGGCTCGCCGACGCCGCGGACATCCGCGACCTCGAAGCGAGGTACGCCGTCCCCGTCATGTCCGCCATGGCCGACGTGGTGCGCGGGCTGGGGAACCCGGACGTGGACCCGGTCCTGGCCGCCCACGGCGCGGTATGGCTCGCGTACGGCTACGCCCACACCGGCCTGCAGTTCGGGTACGCCCGCTCCCCGGATGCCAACGCGCCGGAGAACGTGCGCCGCTTCAAGGCCTACTTCCACAGCCTCATCGACTGCCTCTTCTGACGGGGAACCCCGGCCTGGCCTTGTCCGGGCGTCGCCGCCCGGACGCACTCGCTCGGGCGGGAAGCCCGGGCGGTCAGGCGGCCAGGACGGGCTCCGTCTCCTTGTCGGGGGCGGGGGCGGGGCGGCGCAGCGCGGCCAGGGCCAGCGGCACCGCCAGTGCGATGATCACCGCGGCGACCACCAGGGTGAACCGGTAGGCGTCGAGGAAGGCCGCCGGGGTCTCCGCGGCCTGGCGGGCGGTGAGGATCGCGCCGAGGACGGTCACGCCGAGCAGGCCGAACACCTCGCGGGAGACGTTGAGCACGCCGCCGGCGACGCCCGCCTCGGACGCGGGAATCGCCCCGATGACCACGTCGGTGAGCGGGATCAGCATGCCCGCGCCGATCCCGTAGGCCAGGAACGGGGGCAGCAGGTCGAGGTAGCCGCCGCCCGCGCCGATCGTGGACATCCAGCCGACCGACGCCGCCATCAGGGCCATGCCGGACGCGGTGACCGGGCCGGGGCCGAACCGCTTCGCCAGCCGGTCGGAGGCCCCCGACACGACGGCCATGACCAGTGCCAGCGGTATGAACGCGGCGCCCGCCCGGGTCGGGCTGAAACCGAGGACGCCCTGCAGGTAGAGGGCGAGGAAGAAGTAGATCCCGAAGACGCCGAACGACCACAGGCCGATGATCGTCAGCCCGCCGGTGAACGTCCTCCGGCGGAACAGGCGCAGGTCGATCATCGGGTCGGCGGCGCGGCGCTCGATCACGAGGAACGCCGCGGCGAAGACGGCGGCCGCGGCGAAGGAGCCGAGGATGAGGGCGGAGGTCCAGCCGTGCCGCTCGCCCTCGATGAGCGCGTAGGTCAGGGCGAGCAGCGCCGCCGACGAGGCGACCAGCCCGTACGCGTCCAACGGGCGGCGGGAGCCGCCGCCGGCGGGCAGGTGGCGCGCGCCCAGGATCGCCGTCACGATGCCGAACGGCACGTTGACCAGGAAGATCCAGCCCCAGTGGGCGTGCTGGCTGAGCACCCCGCCGATCAGCGGGCCGAGCGCCAGGGCGAGTGCCCCGACGCCGCCCCACAGGCCGATGGCCTTGGCCCGCTCGGCGGGCTCGGGGAACAGCGCCGCGATCGCGGCGAGCACGGCGGGCGCCAGCAGCGCCGCTCCGACGCCCTGCAGGGCCCGTGCCCCGAGGAGGATCTCCTGGGTGCCCGCGACCCCGGCGATCGCCGAAGCCAGGGTGAAGACGCCGAGCCCGCCGAGGAAGGCGGCCCGGACGCCGAAGATGTCGGCGAGACGGCCTCCGGCCAGCAGGAGTCCCGCGAAGACCAGGATGTAGGAGCTGACGATCCACTCCAGGCCGGAGATCGTGAGATCCAGCTCGCGCTGGATCGACGGCAGCGCGACGTTGACGACGTTGTTGTCGAGATAGGTCATGAAAGTTCCTAGGGCGACTGCCCCCAAGGCGACCCTGCGATCCACTGCCACTTCCCCTCCACCGCTCCTATACGACGTACTTGTACGGCGTACATGTACGTCGTACATCAGAACTTGTACGGCGTATGGTTGTCAAGTGGCACTCACCAAGCAGGCGGTCGTCGAGAGCGCGCTCCGGATCGGCGACGAGGAGGGGCTGGCCGCGGTCACCATCCGCCGCCTGGCCCAGGAGCTGGGCGTCACTCCCATGGCGCTCTACTGGCACTTCAAGAACAAGGACCAGCTGTTCCTCGGCATGATCGACGCGCTGATGGCCGACGCGTGCGTCGACCGGAGCACCGAGCCGTGGCTCGAGGGCATCCGCGGCCAGACGGAGGCGCTGCTCGGCAGCCTGCACGCCCACCCGTACGCGAGCGAGCTGCTGCAGACGGCCGACAAACTCGAATCGGCCAACTTCGCGGAGGCCATGGAGACCGCCCTGACCTTCCTGACCAGGGGCGGCTTCTCCCTGATCCAGGCCAACCAGGTCGCGTCATACGTCCTGAAGGGCGTCTGCGCGCTGATCTCCGACCGGCCCTGCCCCCAGTCCTGGAACGGCGACGCCGACGAATGGCGCCGGCAGATCAAGATGCACCTGCACCGCCACCCCACCGCCGACTTCCCGGTGCTCAACGCCTTCGCCGAGGCGATCGACGAAGACCTCGACCTCGCCGAGTACTACGCCTTCGGCATCGACCTCATCCTCGCCGGCATCGAGACGATGGCCTCCCGCCGCACCTGACCCGTCCTGCCGAAGCCGACGCCCTGACGACCGGCCACCGCCGACGGCCGCAGACGGCCCGTCGCCGGGTCGTGTCGCTTTTCGTCCGCGCACGGGACAGGAGTGTGTGTCCGACGTGGCACAACTCCAGAGCCGTCACGCTAAGCGACAAAGTTATTGACCACTGAGAAGATCGCTGTCATGCGATCGAGCGTCCCAGCCGTCACGGCTTCACCACGACTGAAGCGGTCTAATTCTCGGGAACCGGAGGGAATCGGCGCCCCGCCAAACCGACCCAGGAGATCCCGGTGACGGGGTCGACGTCGATTCTGGCGTTTCCGACCGGCTCGTCGATGTCCCGGGCGAGCGCCGCCCCGATGGAACGCGCGCCTTCGTGCGTGCAATCCGCGAAGTCCCGGAAATATCCGATCCGCCCGCTTCCGAGGTAGCGGTACAGCACTATCACGGAAGTGCGCCCGTGCACCCATGCACGCTCCACGGACACCTCCTTCCGCTGCGGATCGACGACCCGCAGCTCTTCCCAGAAGAAACGCAGCACCTCTTCGCCCTCGGCGGCAGTGTTCACGGCATCTCCAGGTCAAGGACGGTCACCATGCGCACCCTACCCTCCGGCATTCCCTTCACCGCCGCACTCGGCGCGGCCTCTCTGCTCGCCGTCTTCAACGCCGGGGCACCGGCGACGGCGGCGCCTCCGCCACCCGGCTACAGAACGGACCAGGTCCTCGCGACAGCCGTCCATCCCACTCTCGGCGGCATCTCCATCCGACGCGGTTTCTGGGACGGCGACACCGACAAAGGCTGGGGATATGACAAAGTCCGGCACAAACACAATATCCACTCGATCTACGCCCAGAAGCGGGTGTTGATGTCCCCCAACATCGAACAGCAGGGAACCAGTTACGTTCTACGCGCATGGGCCGGCCGCTATCGCTGCTCCGGATCGGCGTGCAGGCTCGTGGAACAACGCGAGGTCAAGGGGGTCTTCACGAACGCGCACATGACGACCCTCCACGGCTGGCCGGTCAACGGCGTCCTCGGCCTGCAGACCATGTACTGCGTCAATCCCCAGTCGGCCCCCCAGTGCCCCGACTGGGTCGTTCCGGCCATCGAACGCCCCGGCACCCCCACCGGCGTTTCCCCCCGTTCCACCCCGGGCCACGACGCCCGGAACGGTGTCACCCTCAGGACCGCGTACAAGCCGCTGCCCCGCACCATGACGCGGAGGACCGGTTCTGTGCGGTGACTCCGGAGCCGTCACCGCCCTGGTCTCGGCGCCGCCCTCCCTGATCGCCGAGAAGGGGCGCATGACGCAGGACGAGGCGGATCCGCACCGCACCCACGCCGTGGGCCTCACCGACCGGTAGGGGAAGCGGCCGAGGCACGGGAACCGGTCGTGCGATCAACCGCGCGCGTCAGACGATCAACCACGGCGGCGCGGCGGCGACGAAGCTGAATCCATGCCTGCTCAATCGTCTCCGCTCCCTTCCGGCTCCCCGCCTCTCACAATCCCTCCGCCGTCCGTGAAGCGCGCCACCTGGCCTCCGCTCGTCGCGCTCGCGGCTGGGATCGGGGCCCTCGTGGCCAGCGAGTTCCTGCCCGCGAGCGTGCTGCCCGCCCTGGCCGCCGACGTCGGGGTCAGCGAAGGCGTCGCCGGTCTGGCGGTCGCGGCCACCGCGGTCGCCGGCGCGGTCACCGCCCCGAGCATCGCGGTGCTGCTGCCGCGGACCGACCGGCGCACGGTGCTGGTCGCGCTGCTGGGCGCGGCGGTCGTCGCGAACCTGGCGGTGGCCGCCGCTCCCGGCTTCGCCGTCCTGCTCCTGGGACGGCTCGTGCTCGGCATCGCGATCGCCGGGTACTGGTCGTTCGCGTTCGGCGCGGGAACCCATGCCGTGCCGGGCCGCGACAACATGGTCTCGACCTCCATCGCGCTCGGCGTCACCATCGCGACCATCGCGGGCGTCCCCCTCGCGTCCCTGGTCGGCGACGAGGTCGGCTGGCGCGCCGTGTTCGTCGGCGCGGCCGTCCTCAGTGCCGTGAGCGCGCTGGCCGTCGCCGCGACGCTGCCGTCCGTGCCCGCGCATCCCGCCGCCGGTTTCACCATGCTGCGTCAGGCACTCGCCAACCGACGGCTGATGGCGGGCGTGCTGGGCGTGGTCCTCGTCGCGTTCGGCAACTTCGCCGCCTACCCCTACATCCGGGTCGTCATCGACGAGGTGGCGCCCGGAAGCACGACCTGGCTGCTGCTGGCCTGGGGCGCGGGCGGTCTGGTCGGCAATCTGGCGGCCGGCTGGTTCGCCGGCCGGCTGCGGGCGGTCGTCGCGGCGGCGCCGCTGCTGCTCGGCGCCGGTCTTCTCCTCGCCGTGACCGCCACGACGTTGCCGGTGCTTTCGGCGGCGATCGTGCTGTGGGGCCTCGCCTTCAACATGGTGCCGGTCGCCACCCAGCTGTGGGTGACCCGCGTCGAGCCGGAGCGCGCCGAGTCGGCCCTGTCGTTGCAGGTGACCGCGTTCCAGGTGGCGATCACGCTCGGCTCCGCGTCAGGAGGCGTGCTCCTCGACGCGTACGGCGTCACGTCCGCGCTCCTGCTCGGCGCGGCGTCCGCCGTCGTGGCCGGCCTGGGCTTCGCGATGCTCCGCGTCCCGCGTGGGTGAGGCGCCGCGCCACGCCTGCGGCGCGACCCCGTGGCGAGCGGAGAACGCCCGGCTGAAAGCCGCGGCGGACCCGTAGCCGACGGCGAACGCCACGTGCTCCACCGGACGGGAGGCGTCGCCGAGCAGCCGGCGCGCCTCCCGCATCCGCACCTCCCGAAGCACCTCGACGGGACTGCGGCCGAGCTCACGGCGGAACCGCTCCCCGAGCGCCGAACGCGACAGATGCGCCAGCCGCGCCATCCCCTCGACGGTCCACGGCTCCCCCGGCCGAGCGGTGACGGCGGCGACGACGGAGGCGACGGCCGGATCCGGCGAGGTGTCATCGCGCCCCTCCTCCTCGAGCCAGGAGTCGGTCATCGCCGCCCCGATGAGGTTGCCGTAGCTCGCGGCGAAGAAGGACGTCCGGCGCGCGTCCCCGAGCTGGCACTTCCCGACGAGCGCCGAGACGCCGTTGTGGCGGCCGCCGAAGTCGCGCACGACCAGCGGACTCGGCAGCCGGTGCGCCGGAACGGCCAGACGCAGATCGGCGACGACCAGGCCGGACGGCTCGGACGCGAGGATCCGGTGGGCGGTACGTCCATCGACGAGAACCGCGTCACCGCCGGCGAGCGGTTCCGTCCCCGCCGCCGTCTCCAGCGAGACCGCACCGTCCAGCACGAGCGCCCACCCCGGATCGGGAGGACCGTCGAGCGCCATGCCGGCCGGCAGCCGGACGTGGCGCAGACTCGACATCTCCCACACCGATCCCGGTACGGCCGCGGCCGTACCGGCTTGTGCCGTCTCCATGAGATCTGCCACGCAGCGTGCAGCACGAGCGAAGCCGCCGGTTATTCCCGACGCTCCGCCGGAAGCCGGATGCGGTCGGCCCCGCTCACTCGGTGAGGGCCCGCCTCCTCACGACCATTGCGATGTTCCTGGTATTGCCTACCTACTTGATCGATGTCGAGCTACGTGATCCGGGGCCGGGTCGGCGACGAGCCCTACGTCTCCTCCGAGGTCGTGAAGCTCTCCGCCCTACCCTCGGCGCTCCCCGCCGGAACCGAGTACGTGACGCCCGAGGAGCGGAAGGAGCAGCTCGAGAAGCGCCGAGCGGGATTCGACCGCCACATCGCCACCTGCGGCCGCTGAACCCGTTCACCCGACCGTCCTCGCGGCGATCGGCGGCTGCGCCTGCCGGCCGAGAACGAAAGAATCTCCGATCTGCGGCACCCCTAACAGCTCCAATCGCGCAAATCGCAACCTTTGCCAAAGATGCGCTCCATTCGGATATACGGCATACGCCCACCCGGAAAGAGCGGGGTAAACAGCGAATAAGGCCTCTAGGAAGGGACCGGCATGCGCGTGACGGTGATGTACGGGGCAGGGGACATGCGGGTGGAGGACCAAGTCCGATCCGGTGCTGCGCGAGTCCACGGACGCGATCGTCCGGGTGCCGCGGGCGGCGATCTGCGGCGGCGACCCGCACCCCTACCACTCGATGCCCGCGACCGACCGGGGCCGGCCCGTGGGGCACGAGCTCATCGGCACCGTCGAGGACGTCGGCTCCGACGTGCACGGCGTGAAGCGGGGACCTGATGGTGTCGCCGTTCCCGTGGGAGGACGACACCTGCGACTACTGCCGCCGCGGGCCGCAGTCCTCCTGCCGGCACGGCGGCCGGTACAGGTTCGACGACAAGGTGCTCATCCGACTCTGACCAGCCGGCGGAGGTCTTCCCCCTCGCCGGTGTGCGAGGCGCAGCGCAAAGGAGGACGTCAGTGACCGACACCGAATCGCGCGCCGAGGCGCTCGTCCTGTACGGCATCACCGGAGATCTGGCCAGGAGGATGCTGCTGCCAGCCCTCTACCGGATGGTGGAGCAGGACGTCCTCGACGAGCCGGTCATCGGCGTCACCCGCGGTGACTGGACGCCGGAACGCCTGCACCGGCACGCTCACGAATCGATCGCCGCCGCCGGGCCCGTCGACGAGGAGGTGTTCTCACGGCTCGCCGACCTGCTGAAGGTCGCCTCGGTCGACTACGACGACAGCACCACCTACGCGCGGATCGTCGAGCAGGCCCCGGGATCCGAGCATTTCGCGCACTATCTGGCCATCCCGCCGGCCTTCTTCGTGTCCGTCGCCAAAGGGCTGGCCGAAGCGGGCCTCAACGAGAACGCGCGGTTCATCGTCGAAAAGCCCTTCGGTCACGACCTGGCCTCCGCCCGCGCCCTTCAGACGGAGCTGACCAGGTACTTCCCCGAGGAGCGGATACGGCGCGTCGATCACTTCCTCGGCAAGGACGCCGTCGAGAACCTGCTGGTCTTCCGCTTCGCCAACCCGATCATGAACGCCGTCCTGGACCGGGCCCACGTCCGCGGCGTCCAGATCACCATGGCCGAGGACCTCGACGTCGCCGACCGCGGCTCCTTCTACGACTCCGTCGGCGCACTCCGCGACGTCGTCCAGAACCACCTGTTCCAGGTGCTCGCCTACTTCATCATGGAAGCCCCTCGCAGCGGCGGCACCCAGGACGTCCTGGACGAGAAGGCCAGGACGCTGCGGGCCGTCCGCGCGGTCGCGCCCGAGGACTACGTGCGCGGCCAGTACGCCGGATATCGGGAGACCGAGGGCGTCGCACCGGACTCGACCACCGAGACCTACGCCGCGCTGCGCGTCCACGTCGACACCGAACGCTGGTCCAGTGTCCCCTTCTCCATCCGCGCCGGCAAGAACCTCGCGGCCCACTCCCTCGAGCTCATCGTGGAGCTGGACAGGCCCCCCGCCCGCCTCTACCGGGCCCGAGGCGCCGAGGACCCGGCACCGAACCTGATCAGGTTCCGCCTCAACCCGCGGCCCGGCGTCACCCTCGACCTGCTCGCCGAGCAGGCCGGCACCGGCGTCGGCCGGGTCTCCGCCCGGCTCGACCTCTCCCCGCTCTCCGGTGAGGACGTCCACGCCTACGTCCGCATCCTGTCCGGCGCCATCACCGGCGATCCGCGCCACTTCGCCCGCATGGACGTGGTCGAGGAATTCTGGCGCATCGTCGACGGCATCCTCGCCCCCGCCACCGCGCCTCTCCCCTACCGGCCCGGCACCTGGGGCCCCGCCGAGGCCGACGCCCTGGCGACCGGCGGCCGCTGGCTCCCCCTGGAGAACGCCCCCGCCGAGCCGAGCTGACCTCGCCCGCTCCCCACCGCGTCGCGAAGGCCGGCGTCGAGGACGAGTTCCCCGAGCGGTTCGGAAGAGCGGTGCGTCGAATTCCTCCACCAGGGCGGCCATTCCCGATGATTGCATTCGGAATGATCACCCTTGACGAAAGGCGAAGGCATAATAGACACGGTTCGCGCCTTTTCCTCTCCGCGGTAATCGATGGTTCTGCGCGGAGTCGGCGCAGAATTTTCCCAGGCTCACCCCTGCGGAGAAAAGCCCATCGAGGAAGATCTTCACAATGGAGATGCCATGGACGGGATGAGAGGTGCGCGGCGTTCCTCGACCGCCGCGGGCGCCGGCATTCCCGCGGTGAACGGCGCCACGGACGTCTCGACGGTGGAGGTGGCCTTCGACGTCAACGGCGTCGGCTGCGCCCTCCGGCTGGACTCCCGCGTCACCCTGCTGGACGCGCTGCGCGACCATCTCGGCCTCACGGGGGCGAAGAAGGGCTGCGACCAGGGTGCCTGCGGGGCGTGCACGGTCCTCGTCGACGGGCGCAGGGTCGTGTCCTGCCTGATGCTCGCCGCGCAGTGCGAAGGCCGGCGGGTCACCACGATCGAAGGCCTTTCCGACAACGGCGCCCCGCACCCGATGCAGGCGGCGTTCGCCCGCCATGACGCCTTCCAGTGCGGTTACTGCACCCCGGGGCAGATCATGTCGGCCGTATCGCTCCTGGCCGAAGGACGGGCGGGATCCGACGAGGACATCTGCGAGTACATGAGCGGCAACCTGTGCCGTTGCGGTGCTTATCCGAACATCCGTGCGGCCATCCGGGACGTCGCGGCGTCGGAGGATGCGTGATGCGTCCGTTCGAGTACCTGCGGGCGGCTGACGCCGCGCAAGCGGTGGCCCTGGTCGGCGCGGACCCCGACGCCTCCTATCTCGCGGGAGGCACCACGCAACTGGATCTCATGAAGGACGGGGTCTTCGAGCCCGAGCGGCTGGTGGACATCACCCGCCTGCCGTTGGGCGGCATCACCCACACCGGCACCTCGATCCGCGTGGGAGCGCTGACGAGCATGGAGGAACTGGCCGCCGACCCGGTCGTGCGGGAGCGACTGCCGTTCGTCCGTGAGGCACTGCTCCTCGGCGCCTCGACCCAGCTGCGGAACATGGCCACCATCGGCGGGAACCTCCTGCAGAGGGCTCGGTGCCGGTATTTCCGGGATCCGACCGTGGCGGCGTGCAACAAACGTGCTCCCGGCTCCGGCTGCGCCGCGATCACCGGCGCGCACCGCATGCACGCGATCCTGGGCACCAGCGACCACTGCATCGCGTTGCACGCCTCCGACGTCGCGGTGCCCCTGGTCGCCCTGGACGCACTCGTCCACGTCCAGGGGGCCGACGGTGTCCGCACGATTCCGTTGACCCGGTTCTACCTCCCCCCGGGAGAAACACCGAACATCGAGAACACGCTGGTGCGTGGCGAGCTGATCACCGCGGTCGAGATCCCGCTGCCGCCGCGGGGAACACGCTCGCACTACCTGAAGGTCCGTGACCGCGTCTCCTACGAGTTCGCGCTGACCTCGGCCGGTGCGGCCCTGATCATGGATGACGGTGTCATCGCCGAGGCGCGCGTCGCTCTGGGCGGGGTGGGGACGATCCCGTGGCGCGCGTGGGACGCCGAGGACGTACTGCGCGGCTCGGCGCCCGGCGGCGAGGTCTTCCGCTCCGCGGCGGAGGCGGCCTTGACGGGGGCGAGACCGCTGCCGGGCACGGCGTTCAAAGTGGAGCTGGCCGAGCGCACGCTGGTACGCGCCCTGGAGACCGCCGCAGGAGCCGGATCATGACCGCTGCCGGATCACGAGTGATCATCGGTGCGGGCCTGGACCGGGTGGACGCCCCCCTGAAGGTGACGGGCGGCGCCCAGTACCCGAACGACTTCGACTACCCCGGCATGGTCCACGCGGCGCTGGTCCGCAGCACCGTCGCCGTCGGCCGGATCCTGGCCATCGACGCCGCCGAGGCGCGAGCGGCCGCCGGAGTCCTCGCCGTCATCACGTTCGAGAACGCGATGCGCCTGTCGCGCGGGCCGATGACCCTTCTCGGGCCGTCACCGCCCGCTCCTTTGCAGAATGACCGGATTCTGCACTACGGGCAGCACATCGCCGTGGTGGTGGCGGCCACCGCGGAGCAGGCGAGGCACGCCGCGTCGCTGGTGCGCGTGCGGTACGAGGACGTCGAAGCGCTGCTCGACATCGACGACCCCGCGGCACCGGTCGTGGAGAATCCGTGGCGGCTGGACACCGAACGCGGCGACGTGGCCGCCGGTTTCGCCGCGGCGGACGTCGTCATCGACAACACCTACACGACCCCCGACAACACCAACAATCCGCTCGGGCTGATGGCGACCGTCGCGATCTGGCACGGTGACGCGCTCACCGTGCACGACTCCACACAGTGGCCGCACAACGTCCGCACCTCGCTGGCGACGATCTTCAACGTGCCCGAGAGCGGCATCAGGGTCCTCGCGCCCTATGTCGGAGGGGCTTTCGGCGCCGGCCTTCGCGTGTGGCCCCACGTCATCCTCGCCGTGCTGGCCGCACGTGAGGTCCAGCGGCCGGTGAAGCTCGTGCTCACCCGGCCCGAGATGTTCACGTCGGTCGGCCACCGGCCCGAAAGCGTCCAGCGCCTCAAGCTCGGAGCCACCCGTGCCGGCGACCTGGTCGCCGTCCAGCACGAGGCTGTCTCGACGGTGGCGATGGACGACGACGACTACGAACCGGTCTCCCAGTGCTCGGCCGTCTCCTACGCCTGCCCCAACACCCGCACCCGGGACCGGCAGGTACGGCTCAACATCCCCTGCCCCGGCTCCATGCGCGGACCCGCCGAGGGCCAGGGGAACTTCGCGCTCGAGTCGGCCATCGACGAACTCGCCCACGAGCTGGCGATGGACCCGCTCGAACTGCGTCTGCGCAACTTCGCGGCCGAGCACCCCGTGTCGGGGCTCCCCTGGTCCAGCAACGCCCTGCGCGAGTGCTACACACGCGGAGCGGAGCGGTTCGGCTGGTCGCGACGCGGCCCGGAGCCGGGCTCCATGCGCGACGGCCACCGACTGGTCGGCTACGGGCTGGCCGGCGTCTCCTATCCGGGCTACCAGGTGCCGTGCCAGGCCCGCGCCTCGCTGAACCGCGACGGCTCGGCGTTCGTGCGCAGCGCGGCCACCGACATCGGCACCGGGACCTACACGGTCATGACCCAGCTGGCCGCGGAACTGCTCGGCCTCGACACCGGCCGGGTGCGCTTCGACCTGGGCGATTCCGACATGCCCTACTCGCCGCAGGCCGGTGGCTCCGGCCTCACCGGCGCTCTCGGGAACGCGGTGCACGTGGCCTGCCGACGCCTGGTGCGGGAGTTCCTCGATCTCGTCGCCGATGACGCGGCGTCGCCTCTACGGGGCGCGCGTCTGGACGAGGTGGAGGTGAGCGACGGCCGTATCCACCGCGCCGGCGCCGTCGGCCGGGGAGAGTCCTATGTCGACATCCTCGCCCGGCACGGCCTGGAGGAACTCGGCGCCGACGGTCGCAGTACCCCGCCCCTGCCGGAGGAACTGGGAATGGCGATCGCGGGCGCGTTCGGCGCCAAGTTCGTCGAGGTCCGCATCGACCCCGACCTGGGGTTGCTGCGCGTCGCGCGAGTGGTCTCCGTGATCGACGGCGGGCGCATCCTCAACGAGAAGACGGCGACCAGCCAGATCATCGGCGGCACCGTCGGCGGCATCGGCCAAGCCCTGTTCGAGGACACCGTGACGGACTCCGGAACGGGCCGTATCGCCAACGCGACCTTCGGCGACTACCTGGTGCCCGTCAACGCCGACGTCCCCGACATGGAAGTGGTCTTCGTGGGCGAGCCCGACCGGGCGACCCCGGTGGGCACCAAGGGCGTCGGAGAGATCGGCCTCGTCGGCATGGCCGCCGCCATCGCCAATGCCGTCCACCACGCCACGGGACGCCGCGTCCGCTCCCTGCCGATCACCATCGACCAGCTGATGCTCTGAACCGGCCGGGTGAGGCGGGTCCCGCAGGCCCAGGACGCGCTGCTCGAGCTACTCGTCGCCGGGGGCTCCCCACTGATGCCACCGCTGCTCACGCCGACCGACGTGCTGTGCGCCGACCGCCACCGCGGTCAGCGACCGTGCCTCTCCGGCGGCGGCTCTCACGCCTCCTGCGGGACGGGGAAGTTCTCCAGGGCGGCGGCCAGCCAGACCCCGTCGTGCAGCTCCCAGAACGAGCGCAGCCCGATCGGCCCGTCCGTCGTGGTGTAGACGGTGTCGCCGACCCAGGTCTCCCCTTCCTTGCGGACGTCCACGATGCGCAGCGAGACGACGTTCCCGGCCGGGACGGTGACGCCCTCGACCATCTTCGCCAGGTTCTCCTGCACCATGTCCGCCAGCGCGGAAGTGATGTCACCGTCTAGGACAAACTGAACATGCCGCTCGTAGCGGGCACGGAACTCGCGAGCTTCCTCGGACATGGCCACCCTTCCTGGATCTTCAAGCCGACTCAGCCTAGAGACGGAAGACAAAAGCAACAAGAGGCACATCTCGGCCTTATCCGGCGGAAGACGGCGTACAGCCCACACGACACCCCCACGATCATGGCGCCCGGAGAACCGGCTCGAGCGAAACCGCCGGGTGTCCCCACGGGACTTTCTCGCACTCGGCTCCCGGTCACCGATCGATCATCGGATTCGGTATCAGCGGCCGGGGACCTGCATGCGGAGGCTGTGGGAGTAGCCGATGAGCATCCCCGAATCGGTATAGAAGGCGGCGCGGAGTTCGCCTGTGCAGTGGGCTTGGAAGGTGCCCTTGAAACGTCCCTTGGCGTTGGCCTTACCGTGTAGGAGAAGGGCGACCCTGCCGCTCCAGGTGCTGCCGTTGCAGCGCTGCTCGACGCGCATCCGCGCCTTCTTGAACGGCTTGTAGGAAGTACCGGCGAGACCAGGCGTGTACCAGGCGGCACCGCTGATGGTGACATTGCTCCTGTGGGCGGCCTTGGTCTTGCTCAACCGGAAGGAAGTCGCCTTCGTCCGGTAGGTGCGCACCGCCACGGTCTTCGCGGGCCCAAAGTACTCGCTCCCGCCGTACCGCACGCGCCAGTAGCCGAGCTTCGACGCGGGCACCGAGACGTCGAACGGATACTCGAACATGCCGTTCGGTTTGCTCGACACCTTCTTGATGGTCTTCCACGGTCCACTCTTCGTCCGCCCCTGTTCGATGAACAGACGGACCTTGGGCAGCGAGTGAGGAACCTCCTCCCTACGCCATGCCCTTCCCGCGATCCGTACCTTCCCCGCGGAGGGAATGGCCTGCTCGACCTTCATCCGCAGGCGCGTTCGCACATCCACACGGATCGAAGCGAGGGAACCCCAGGTCCACTTCACTGTGAACCGTCCTGGGATTTTCCCGACGAAGGAAACGGAATACCTCCCGTCGCCGCCGGTCACCGCCTTGCCCTTGCCGGCGTCGCCTCCGTCCACCCGGACCGTGTACCCGGCGAGCGGCACCCGCTCCCCGTCGAGCATCCCGGTCATCGTCCCACCGATGGTGAACCTCTCCCCTTCTTCCACCATCGTCTTCGACGCCTGCGCGGTCACGTCCACATCGGTGACCGGAGCCGCCTCGGCCGGTCCCGCTCCGCCCCAGACCATCAGCGGCACCAGCAGGGCCGGCAGAACTCGACGCATCGCTCTCACCCTTCACGCATGATCAAGAAATCCGCTGCACCCTACCGGCCCGCGGACTCACGGGGTCAGCCCAGGAAGAAGAGAAGGAACAAGAGGGCCTGGAAGAGGAGCATCAAGGCGCCCAGGACGTTGAGGCCCGCGGGGATGCGGAAGAAGAGCGCGTAGGCGCCCAGGGAGACGGGGAGCTTGGCCAGAGTGAGCTTTCGGGACATCAGCCGGCCTTCCTTTCGGTGGCTTCAGGAGCACCGGGGAGCAGGGCGAGACCCGCACGGCGGGCGTCGGCGACGCTGGCGCGCAGAGCGTGTTCGATGATCCTGGCCTGCTCGGTGAGGTCCTCGATCTCGACGACGGCGAGTTCGTCGCGGACGGTCCTGGCCAGGAGTTCCTGGTAGGCGTCGTTGTGGGTCGCCACCCGCTGGAGGATCTCCCACCGCCCGAGAGCGCGGTCGGCGGCCCGGACCTGCGCGGCAACCCGCCCACCGGATGCAGCGCCCCCGGCACGAAGCACATCTTCCGCTTCACCGACACGGGCAGCTCCGGATCCAGGACCGAATCGTCGTCGTCCTCCCCCAGATGGGACATGTAGTCACTCGGCGACCGCAGGTTCTTCACCAGCCGCCTCAACGCAGAGGCCATACGGAAACCTCACCTAATTGACCGCTGACAAAGCTATGCGACCGGAAAGATCCGCGCCTGACCGCGGCGGCGGCTTCCTCGACGCCATCCTGTCGCAGACCGATTCCACGGCTTTCAGAAGATTCCCTGACGCCTGCCTCCGTCCGTGGAAAGATGTGTCTTCCCTGGGGCCCCATGCAATGGTGGTGCGTTGATGGACATCAGCAGCATTCCCAAACCCGACGACTTCCTTCTCGAAACACTGCGCGACCTGGGCGGTCCCTTCGTGGTGATCGCCGGGATCCTCGCCTTCTATTTCCTGGCGAAAGCCTGGATCGACGCGGTCCTCTTCGGAGGGCGCGCAGCCGGACGCGTCGGTCTCATGCTTCGTCTGCTCGTCACGACCGGTCTCTCGACGACCGCGGGAATGGTGGCCGCGCTGGCCCTCACCGGAATGCTGCTGCTGGTCTGGGTCGTCCTGTCCGACCTGCTGGCGAATTTCATGGGCTACGCGATCCGCCCGGAGGCGTTCGGTCCCGCGCCCGGCACCGAACTCGGCCTCGACGAACTTCTCCAATGGCCGCCGCACAGCGACAACCCCTACGCCGAAGCGGTCGCGCAGTACGTTCTGTGGAGCGGACTGATCCTCGCCGCCGTCGCGGTCATCGCCGCGTTCAAGAACATGTCCGCCACGGCACTGGCGTTCCTCGTGGTGCTCCCGTGGCTGCCCGTCACGCTCATCGTCGGCCTCCTGGCCCTCAGCCTCAACGTCCAGGCGCTCGTCAACTGGCAGGCGGGCAAGGGCTACGTGGTGCCCGACGCCGACGAGTACGGGGGACAGAACCCGCTGGTCCTCGTGGGCGCCACAGCGGCCCTCGTCGGCTACGTCTACGCGGCCTTCGCCATCAGCAACGCCCCCGCCTGGGCCCGGAGCGTCTGGACGAAGACCATGTCCGCGCAGCAAGCCTGATCAAAACCCGCGGAAGGCTCAGCGATTCCGAAGACCCGCACCATGCCGAACGACCCGGACTCCGCAGATCGTCGTCTCGACGAAGACGCGACCTTCTCCGCACTTGCGTGTGCGAACTGAAATTCGATCTGAGCACAAGAGGCCGAATCGAAATCACACCCCTCCCCCTCAGGCCAAGAGCACCGAAGGCGAATTCTCAGCACCATCCCCAGCCACCGGACGTTGCGACGGGATTTCGGTTCAGGTATAGAGGATGAATGATCCATATCACGCTGGGAGACATGCGGCCGCTCAAGCCGTGGGAGGATCCGCTCGGCCGGGCATATCTCGGCTTCGCCGAGGAGATGACCCAGGAGCAGATATACGAGGCCAACCGCGGCTGCTGGGTGCTCGGCGCCCGGGCCGACCGGGAGCAGTTCGCACTCATCAACTACAAGGGCGTCATCCGGCAGGCGATCGAGATCGAGCGGATCGTGCCGGCGGGTAACCGCCGCGCCATGGAAGGCAAGATCCTGACCGCCGGACACCCCGTCTACGACGCCTATGTGGGCAAGCCCTCTCCAGTGGACGCCGTCCGCAACCCGATCACCTACTTCGAGTCGGAACACGCCTCACGCGCGTGCGGCTGTGGCTGCGGAGCAGAGGTCAAGCTCGGCCACTTCCTGCCCGGCCACGATCAGAAAGCCCTGCATGACCGAGTGGCCCGGATCGGCACCGTGCACGAATTCATCCACTGGTTCGACGACATCATGGAATCCCGGCAAGCTGAGAACGGTCCGGACAGAGCTCCCGAAGCCTGACGAACCGATCCCGTAGCCTCGCACGCCGATGCCTTGCGTGACTTCAACCCGGCCGAGCTGATCGTGCTCGCGCTGACGACGACGAGCCGTCCAGGTCCGATCCGGCTTCCCCGGCCGGAGAACGGCGTTCGTGTGCCAGGCGCTGTTCTCCTTACCCGCCACTACGAGCAAGGACTGCTCTCCCGTGGCATGGCTCGCGAATCTCGCAGCGCTGAAGCCGCATGCAACCTGGCGAATCCAGCGTCTACGGCCTCACCCGGGCGGCCCGGAGCTCCAGGTAGCGCTGTTCGGCGAGGCTGGCGGTGGACTTGGCGGCGCGGCGGTAGTGCTCGTACGCGCCGGACGTGTCGCCGGTCTTCTCCAGCAGGTGTGCCCGTACGGACAGCAGCCGGTGGTGTCCGGCCATCCGCTCGTCGCCGTCCAGTGTGGACAGCAGGGCCAGGCCGGCCTGGGGGCCCTCGGTCTCGGCGAGGGCGATCGCACGGTTGAGGGTGACCATCGGGTTGGGGGCGATTCGTTCGAGGATCAGGTAGAGGGCGTGTATCTGCGGCCAGTTGGTGTCCTCGGCCGTGGGGGCGTCGGCGTGCGTGGCGGCGATGGCGGCCTGGAGCAGGTACGGGCCGAGGGCCGGGCCGGCCAGGGACGCTTTGACCAGCTCGGTGCCCTCGTCGATCATTTCGCGGTCCCACTTCTTGCGGTCCTGCTCGTCCAGGGGCACCAGGTCGCCGACCGGGGTCGTACGGGCCTCCCGGCGGGCGTGGGTCAGCAGCATCAGCGCGAGCAGGCCGGTCACCTCGCCGTCCTCGGGGAGTTGCGCGTGCACCATCCGGGTCAGGCGGATCGCCTCGTGGGCGAGGTCGGCGCGGTGCAGCTCGGTGCCCGAGGAGGCGGTGTAGCCCTCGTTGAAGATCAGGTAGAGCACGTGCAGGACCACCCGTAGCCGCTCCTCGCGCTCCGTGCCGTCCGGCAGGGCGAACGTGCTTCCGGCGGCTCTGATGCGCTGCTTGGCCCGGCTGATCCTGGCCGCCATCGTGGCCTCCGGCACCAGGAACGCGCGGGCGATCTCGGCGGTGGTCAGGCCGCCGACCGCCCGTAGCGTCAGCGCGGTCTGGGAGGCCGGGGTCAGCGTCGGGTGGCAGCACAGGAACAGCAGGACGAGCGTGTCGTCGGTGTCCGGGACCTCGGGCACCGCCTCGGCGGCCGTCGCCGACTCCCGCTCGCGGCGCGCGTGGTCGCTGCGCACCTGGTCGACGAGCCGCCTGGACGCGACGGTCACCAGCCAGCCGCGCGGGTTGTCCGGCACGCCCTCGGACGGCCACTGCACGGCGGCGGCGAGGACGGCCTCCTGCACGGCGTCCTCGCACTCCTCGAACCGGCCGTTCCGGCGTACCAGCACGCCGAGGACCTGCGGCGTGAGCTCACGCAGCAGGTCCTCGATGGGCGGGGCCGTCATGCCTCCAGTCGTCCGTCGGCGAACATCACCTGCCGCACCTCGATCCCCAGACCCTCGATCGCGGCGTCCGGGATCCGCGCGGCCAGCTCGATCGCCCGCTCCTTGTTCTCGCAGTCGATCAGGTAGAAGCCGCCCAGGTACTCCTTGGACTCCAGGAACGGGCCGTCGGTCACCACCGGCTGGCCGTTGCGCACCGACACCACGGCGGCCTGCGACGGGTCGACCAGCGCCTGCGTGGTGATCAGCTCTCCGGAGGCCTTCAGCGCCTCGATGAACGCACCGTGGCCCTCGCCGATCGCCGTCTTCTCCCCGTCGGTCAGCGCGTCCAGCACGGCCGGGTTGATGTGCATGCTGATCAGGAACTGCATCTCGCACCCCTCGTGGTTCACGGGCCCCGGAACGGGCCCTTCGCCCGGTGGTCGGAGCCGACGCCGTCGTCTTGACATCCCCGCCAGAACTTTCGCACGGCCGGCCCGCACCGATGTCAAGAATCGCTCGGCCACTCCGACCGACCGGCGACACCTCGAGAGAACAGAGAGCTTCAGATATGCGAATCAACCGGACGTGGCTGGGAGCGGCGCTCCTCATGCTGCCGACGTTCCTCGTCGCGATGGACACGACGGCGCTGCTCCTCGCGCTCCCGCAGCTGAGCGCCGACCTCGGCGCCACCGGCGTCCAGCAGTTGTGGATCAGCGACGGCTACGGGTTCCTGGTGGCCGGCATGGTCATCACGATGGGCACGCTCGCCGACCGGATCGGCCACCGGCGGCTGCTGGTGATCGGCGCGGCGGCGTTCGCGGTGCTGTCGGCCGTGGCGGCCTTCGCGACCGGCCCGCTGACGCTGATCGTCGCGCGTGCGCTGCTGGGCGTCGCCGGCGCGACCCTGGCGCCGTCCACCCTCGCCCTGCTCACCGGCATGTTCCGCGACGAACGGCAGCGCGGGAAGGCCATCGCGATCTGGGCGGCCTGCCAGTTCACCGGCGGCGCGCTCGGACCCGTACTCGCCGGGGTCCTGCTCCAGTACTTCTGGTGGGGGTCGGTGTTCCTGGCCGCCGTACCGGCGATGGTGCTGCTGGCGCTCGCCGGGCCCGTCTTGCTGCCGGAGTTCCGTGGCGACCGGGCCGGACGGCTGGACCCGGTCAGCGTCGGGCTGTCCCTCGCGGCGGTGCTTTCGATGGTCTATGGCATCAAGCAACTGACCGTCGAGGACGAACGGGCCGTACCTGCGGTGGCCCTCATCGTCGGCGCGGCCCTCGGAGTCCTGTTCGTACGCCGCCAGCTGCGGCTGGAGACACCGCTGCTGGACCTGCGGCTGTTCCGCAACCGCCCGTTCACGGCCGTCATCGTCGCGCTGGTCTTCGCCGGCATCGCCATGGCCGGCACGGGCCTGCTGGTGACCCAGTACCTGCAGAACGTGCTGGGCTTCTCGCCGGTCGCGTCGGCGGTGCTGTTCGCACCCATGGGCCTGGGCGTGGCGGTCGGCACCATGACCGCACCGGCACTGGCCCGGCGGATGAAGCAGACGACCGCGATCGCCGCCGGGCTGGCGGCGTCGGCGCTGGGCGGCCTGCTGCTGGTCGGCGTCGACGGGGAGGGCTCCCTGCCGCTGGTGATGACCGGCATCGCCGTCCTGGCGCTGGGCACCGGCCCGCTGTTCGCGCTGGGCACCGGCCTGGTCGTCGGATCCGTACCGCCGGAACGCGCCGGCTCGGCCGCGTCGATGTCGGAGACCGGCAACTACTTCGGCGGCTCGCTCGGCTTCGCGCTGCTCGGCGTGGTGGCCGCTGTGGTCTACCGCAGCCGGATGGACGGCACGTCCGACTCGCTGACCGACGCGGTCGCCGCCGGCCGGCACCTGCCCGACGACCAGGGCGCGGAACTCCTGCACGCCGCGCGAGAGGCGTTCACCGCCGGTCTGCACGTCACCGGCGCGATCGCAGCGGTCATCTTCGCCGGGCTGGCCGTACTGGTCCTGGTCATGCGCCCGGCGACCCGGACCGCCCCGGACGCGCTCTCCGAGGTGGCCAGTTCATAGGACCCTGCCGAGGCCCGCTCGGCTCTGAGGGGGCCTCCCGTCGTACTCCCCCCCACGCGACCGGACCGCGAGCGACGGTCGGCGAATTCCACGGCGAGGATCGCCGGAAAAATGATTCCAATACATTACGGAATGGCTAAGGACCAGTTACTCAAAGCACTCACCCAATGAACTCCGCACACCTCGGCGGACGCCTCCCGTCCGGCCGGAAGCCGTACACGGTGGAAATCCGGGGCCCCACCGCGTGGCCTTCGTTACATTCACGGCCGTCCCGGATCCCGCCTTTCCTGTGCGCCCCGTCACAGGAGAAATGGAAAGACCAGGTCACCGGTGTTCACGGTGGACGGACCGGCTGCTCGCACGGCCGTCGGCCCCGGCGCCCTCGCCGCGGCGCGGCACAGGCGGTTCATCAGGTCCCGCACAATAGGAGCGAAAGCCATTCATTCCGCTCTTGACCCTCGAGAGAAGGGCATGATGTTCGACTCGAGCCTCCCCCAGGCCGCTTTCCTTTTCGCACTGTTCATCGCGGTGCTCGTTCTGGTCGCGGCCTTCTATTCCGACGACACGAACAACCACTACGAAGGCGACAGGCGCTGGAGCCGCCGCTACTGACACGCCCCGAACCCGCCCGCCGGCGCGTCCCTCGCCCGGCACGGGCGCGGGAACACGCGGTGGATCAGGGCCGCCGAGAGCGCGTCAGACCTTGGCCGCGCCCTGGTCGCCGGTGATGGTGCGGGATTCGTCGGAGGCGAGGAAGAGCACGGTGTCGGCGGTGTCCTCGGGCTCGGAGATCGCCGGGTCCGTCAGGACCCGGCCCATGGCGACCCCGTAGGAGGGGTTGTCGGTGAAGACCTTCCGGCCTTCCGCTCTCGTCTCGCCCATCGGGGTGCGAACACCCCACGGGTGGATGGTGTTGACGCGGATGCGAGAGACGCCCGTGAAGTGGTCCGCACGGCGCGCTCCCTGTCCGCGTGAGACAGAAATACCTGGCCGGGGCGGAGCAACACCAGGGTTATCACGGTGAGTGAAATAGGTGTCGCGTGCTGTAAAAATCGCCTTCATGAAACCACGTATCACCGCCGTCACGGCTCTCCTGACGGCCTGCGCGGCCGCGTCGTTCACCCTGGTCGCCGCTCCCGCCCAGGCCGCAGGCTGGGAGTTCTTCGACGACTACTGGACGCACGCCGGCTGCACCGAGGAAGGCCACCACGGCGTCAAGCGCGGAGAGTGGACCGACTTCCAGTGCCGGTCCAGCGCCGTCGACTGGAACCTGTGGGTCCTCCGCCCCTGACCCCGAGAGTCGGAACGCTCCAAAGGAGATGGCCGCTGACGCCGGGCACCGTCCCGGCGTCAGCCCCGAACCCGGCCCGGCCCTGCGGCCTCGGAACGGCGGCGATGCGACGTTCACCGGAGCGGTTCAAAGCCCCGAGGTGCTCAGCAGGGCCTCGGCCGTCCTGACGGCGAGTCCGTCCAGGCTCCGCGCCTGGACGACCGCCCAGCTGCTCGCGCCGTCGAAGGCGATCGTCAGCTGGTGCGCCAGCAGATCGGCGTCGTGTGCTCCGCCGCGCTCCGCCTCCGCGCGGAAGAACGCGGTGAGCAGGCCCTTGTAGCGCCGGGCCACCCGGCTCGCGGGGTGGTCGGGGGACTTCAGCTCCACGGCGGCCGCCACGAACGGGCAGCCGCGGAAGTCCCGATCCGCGGAGGTCTCCTCCAACCGGCGGAAGACGTGCAGGATCCGATCCCGCGGAGAGCCCTCGTGGTCCGCCGGGGGAAGGAGCGCCTCCTGGTAGTGGGGGCCCTGACGTTCGAGGGCGGCCGCCACGACTTCGTCCTTGCTGCCGAACAGCTGGTACATCGAGCGCTTGGACACCCCGGCGGACCGGCACAGCGCCTCGACCCCGATGCCGACGCCCTCCCGGTAGAACAGCTCGGCCGCCGCGTCCAGCAGCCGTTCGCGGGTCGGCTGCGCGGGGGGCGCCTTCCGCGCCGCGGGCCGGTTCGTCATGCCGCCCAGGCTACAGCCCGCGCTCGACTTCGGAAACCGATCGGTTTATGCTCACCGGAAACCGATCGGTTTCCACGTGGAGGTCAGCCATGACAGAGATCAAGAACGCCGTCGCCCTCGTCACCGGCGGCAGCCGCGGCGTCGGCAGGGCACTGGTGGAGGAGCTGTACGCCCGGGGCGCGGCCAAGGTCTACGCCACCGCCCGCGACCCGCGCACCGTGACGCACCCCGACGCCGTCCCCGTGGCGCTGGAGGTGACCGACGCCGCCTCGGTGGCCGCCGCGGCGGAGCAGGCCCCCGACGTCACGGTCCTGGTCAACAACGCGGGCGCGCTGGTCAACGCCTCTTTCCTCGGCTCCCCGCTGGAGGACGTCCGCCGCGAGTTCGAGACCAACTTCTACGGCCCCCTGCGCGTCACCCGGGCCTTCGCGCCGATCATCGAGCGCAACGGAGGAGGCCACATCCTCACCGTCCACTCCGTGCTGTCCTGGCTGGGCCTCGCCGGCAGCTACAGCGCCTCGAAGGCGGCCCTGTGGTCGCAGACGAACTCCCTGCGCCTGGAACTGCTGCCGCACGGCATCACGGTCACCGGCCTGCACATGGGATACGTCGACACCGACATGACGGACGGCGAGGACGTCCCCAAGGCCGACCCCCGCGACATCGCCAAGGCCGCCCTCGACGGCGTCGAGGCGAACGACCACGAGGTCCTGGCCGACGACATCACCCGCTGGGCGAAGGCGGGCCTGTCCGGCGACCTGGCCGCCCTCTACCCGCAGCTCACGCGATAACCGACATGTCGGCGAGCCCTCTTCACCGCCGATCGCCTCTGTCGGGGGCAGCGTCCCGCGGAGGTCTACGCGCTCGAGCCTGGTCCAGCCGGTCCAGCCTCGCTCCTTCAGCAGCTCCATCAGCCGACGGGCCGACGGCACGGTGTCGAAGGCCCGCACGTCCATCAACCTGACCAGCGGCGGATCGATGTCGGTGTCGTCGACGTACTCCTCGCCCTGTTCGTCGGCCAGTCGCGTGATGTAGGCGGCCAGTTCGTCGGCCAGCTCGACCAGCCGCGGATCGTCTGCAGTCTGGTCGAGGGCCCGGCCCAGGGCACGATAGAAGTCGACGAGCCGCGGGTCGGCGAGCTGCTCGCGCTTGCGCGCCGTCCACTCCGCGACCCGCTCGGGCGATTGCGCGGCCAGCAGTATCCAGCCGTCGCGTTCGGACCGGACGATCCGCTCGTCGATCCCGAGCGCCCGCAGGTGGCCGAGGTACCCGACCACCTGCGGCGGCAGCGCCAGACCATCCCCGGCGACGAGCCGGGCGATCCGCTCCCGGTGACGCCGCCGCTGCCGGATCTCGGTCTGCAGACGCTCGTCGATGTCCGCGACCGCCGCGGCGAACTCCTCCTCGCCGGCCCGCAGCAGCTCCCGCACCCGTGCCAGCGGGACTCCGGCCTCGGCGAGGGTCCGGATCCTGATCAGCTCGATCACCGCGCCCGCGTCGTATCTGCGGTAGCCGGAGCGGTCCCGCTCCGGCTCCGGCAGCAGCCCCTTGGCGTGGTAGTGCCGCACCGCACGCACCGTCACCCCGGCGTACGCCGCCAGCTCGCCGATGGTCAGCATCCGACCAGTCTCCTACGAGGAGTTCACGCGGTCGCGCGTCCGACCAGATCTCGTGCACTCCGGATGATCCGGGCGATTTCCGGAGCTCGGGTGAAGACCAGCCGATGATCGGCATCGAGCCGGAACACGGTGACGCCCGGCCGCTCTCGGACGAGCCGCTCGGCACCGGCACGCCAGTTCTGATTGAGCCGCAGCGCATGCCCCTCGGCGCCGTCACCGGCCATCGAGGTCGACACGATCATGCTGATGGGTCGATCGATCTCCCGGTACCGGTCGAGGATCCCGGACCTGACCTCGTCGATCTCGATGTTCAGGTCGAGGATCTCCTGAGCGGTGAGCAGCACCTGACGCGCGGTTCCCCGCTGGGCCTCCTGCCGCATCGCCATGTCCTCCCACATGGCGCGGAGCTCCGGCAGGACGGCCTCGGTGACGAACGGTTCGGGCACCGGGTTCGCCCCGTCGATGAGGACGAGCCAGGCGACGGCGCCGGGATGCTCCGCGGCATAGTGCACCGCCAGGTCCGCGCCCAGCGAGTAGCCCACGAGCACGGGCGCCGCGTCCGGCTCGACGCGGCCCAGCTCCCCCATCACGGCGGCGAGATCGCTGAGGAACGCCTCGAAGGAGTACCGGTCGGCACCCGAGGCGAGCCCGTGGCCGCGCAGATCGAACGTCACCACGTCGTGGTCGCGCCGCAGCAGCCCGGCCAGCTCGTGCAGGTCGGCCTGCGTCGAGTTCAACCCGGGGCACAGGACCATCAGCCGCCCCTGCCCGCCGCGGGACACCGGGATCACGACCCCGTCATGGCGGATCGTGAAGCGCCGCGTCGTCCCGTCGCCTCTCCCGGTCCGCTCCCCATCGCCGCCGTGACCGTCGTACGGCTTGCGCGATCCGGCGGCTTTCGCACTGCTCCTCTTGTCCATGCCGACCATGCTGAGCGGTTGCCCCTGCGTCAGGGTCAACCGCATACCGACAGAGAAGCGGACGTTCTCCTGTTCGGGCGTGGGGGCGCAGGTAAACGCACCATCATGGAACGGTGAGTGACGGACAGATACAGCTGGTGATCGACCTTCCCGACCATGGTGCGGGCGAGCTGGGGCAGTTCGCGCAGGGCGTGCTGAACGAGTGCCGGGAAGCCGGGCCAGCGGAGGAGGCCCGGCTGTTCCTCGGGTTGAACACCATGCCGGATCCGCCGGCCCCGTTCCCCGGGTACATCCGGTTCTCAGCGGTGCCGGGGGCGTGGGCGGCGTGCGGCGGGAACCTGACGACGTTCCTGGAGGCGGCGGCCTGGTCGCTGCGGTCCCAGCCCCCGCCGCCCGGCTCGGCGTTCAGCCCCGATCACCACAGGATCCAGGCGCTGCTGCGACAGGACTCCATCGCCATGTCCTACCCGGCCTACCTGGTCCTGCCGGGCGAGGATCCCGCGGGCAGGGCGATCCTCGACAACCTCGCCGAGGGCTACCTGCTGCCCGAGGACCTCGAACTGTCCCCGGGCGCCCGACCGGCCGAACCGGTGTGGGCCCTCGACCGCGCGGGCACCCGCCTGGTCCTGTCACAGCCTCCCGGCACGGCCGACGGCACTCCGCTCGTGCTCAGGGCCGACGACGCCCTCGGCAAGGGAGCCGTCATCTTCGACCTCCTCGCCGACATCCTCGACGCCCAGTACACCTGGATCCGCAAGGTCTTCGGCTGACCTCCCGACCTGACCGATTCAAAAGAGCCGGGATCGTGGTCGGGACGCCGTCCACTTCGGTAGAAGGCGAACTCCCGTGTCGAACGCCGCCGATGGCTCTGCCGACCGCCTTCTGGAAGGCGGTCGGCAGATGCGAGTCACAAGGAGGCGCCGGGCATCCGCTCCATGCCCGGGTCGGCGTCAGCGGAACAGGCTGCGGCCGATGATCTCCTTCATGATCTCGGTGGTGCCGCCGAAGATCGTCTGGATGCGGACGTCCTGGTAGGCCTTGGCGATCGGGTACTCGGTCATGTAGCCGTAGCCGCCGAAGAGCTGGACGCACTCGTCGACGATCTTCTTGCACATCTCGGTGTTGCGCCACTTGAGCATGGCCGCGTCTTCCGGGGTCAGGCTGTGGGTGGTGTCGGCCAGGATGCACTGGTCGGTGAAGGCGCGGGCGAAGGTCAGCTCGGTCTTCATCTCGGCGAGCTTGAAGCGGGTGTTCTGGAAGGCGCCGATGGGCTTGCCGAAGGCCGTGCGGGTCTTGCAGTACTCGAGGGTCTGCTCGAAGGCGGTCTCGGCGCCGGCCAGGGCGGTGGCGCCGATGGACAGGCGCTCGCGGGCCAGGTTCTGCATCAGGTAGATGAGGCCCATGCCCTCTTCACCCAGCAGGTTCGTCGCCGGGACGCGGACGTTGTCGAAGAACAGCTCGGCGGTGTCCTGGGCGTGCATGCCGACCTTCTCCAGGTTGCGGCCGCGCTCGAAGCCGGGCATGCCGCGCTCGACGACCAGGAGGGAGACGCCGCGGGAGCCGGCCGACGGGTCGGTCTTCGCGACGACGATCACCAGGTCGGAGAGGATGCCGTTGGAGATGAAGGTCTTGGAGCCGTTCAGGACGTAGTGGTCGCCGTCCTTGAGGGCGGTGGTCTTGATGCCCTGCAGGTCGGAGCCGGCGGCGGGCTCGGTCATCGCGATCGCGGTGATGATCTCGCCGGAGCAGTAGCCGGGGAACCAGCGGGCCTTCTGCTCGTCGTTGGCGAGCTGGCGCAGGTAGCCGCCGTTGATGTCGTTGTGGACGGCGAAACCGGGGCCGTGCACGCCGGCGCGGGCCAGCTCCTCGTTGAAGATCACGTAGTAGCGGTAGTCGTCGTCACCGCCGCCTCCGTACTCCTCCGGGATGTCGATGCCGAGCAGCCCGGCGCGGCCGGCCGCCAGCCACACGTCGCGGGAGACGATGCCGTCCTTCTCCCACTGCTCGTGAAAAGGCGTGATCTCCTTCTCGATGAAGGATTTCACCATGTCGCGGAACGCCTCGTGTTCCTCGTTGAAGATCTCGCGCGCCACGGGCCACTCTCCCAGGTAAGTACTCACTGACAGCGCCAGGTTAGCACCCGCTTTGTCAGCCGATCAGCATCCGGGTCCGGGTACTGACTATCTGCCTTGTCCGGGGGAAGGTGTGCCAGGTCCGCCACTCCAGACCCCGCTTGACCTGCCGGACCAGCACCCCGCCCAGCTCGTCCGGCTGGAGGGGGAAGACCGCGCCCAGGGCGTCGTCCCGGCCGGTCAGGTAGTTCCGCAGGAAGGCCACCGCGCGGTTGAAGTCGGCGTAGTCGCGCTTGTAGATGTCGGCGGTGAAGCCGTACGACCAGCCACCGACCTCACGGTGCAACTTGTAGGGCAGCGGCCCCTCGAGCCCGTACATCTCGGCCACGGTCTCGATCAGCGAGCCCGCCACCACCTGGTGGCCGGTGCTCAGCAGCCGTGCCTCCACCGCGATCCCCGCCACCGTCCAGGCGCGGGAGGCCAGCGCCTCCTGCGCCGGGAGGTCCAAGGTGAACGCCAGGCCGTCGGCCTGGACGTCGACCGCGGGGCGTGCCAGCTCCAGCATAGGAACCTTCCAAAATCTCCGATTTCCCCGGATTGTATGCCGAACCCGCTCCGGTTCAGTCGTCCAGTTCCGAGGGGATCACCCGCACGTTGTGAAGCCGCCCGTCGCGGTGCACGGCGAGCGTCAGGGCCCTGCCGACGCGGTCCCCGCCGAGCTGGTCGTACAGCGCCGCCCGGCCGTCGATCTCCACCCCGTCGACGGCCAGCAGCGCGTCCCCGACCCGCAGGTCGTGGTCGGCGTCGCGTCCGATCCTGGTGACGACCTGGCGCTTGACGGTCCGCCCCTCGATCTCCACATGGCGTTCGGCGATCGCGATGCCCAGCGAGGCCCGGCCGACCCTCCCGCGCGCGATCAGCTCGGCGGCGACCACCCGGACCGTCCCGGCCGGGACCGCGAAGCCGATGCCCGCGCCGTCCGTCCGGATCGCGGTGTTCACCCCGAGGACCCGGCCCCGCACGTCGACCAGCGGCCCGCCGGAGTTGCCGGGATTGATCGCGCAGTCGGTCTGCAGCACCCGCTCCAGCGACCGGGCGGCGCCCCGGGTGGGCAGCGAGCGGGCCAGCCCGCTGATGATCCCCAGCGAGACGGACTCGGGGTACAGGCCCAGCGGCGAGCCCAGCGCCAGGCACAGCTCGCCCAGCCTGGCGTGCTCCGGCCGCAGCTCCAGGTGCTCGGGAGTGTCCCCCTCGAGCTCCAGCACGGCCAGGTCGGTGAGCCGGTCGAACCCGACGACCTTCGCGGCCCTCGGCGGCAGCCCCGGCAGCTCGGCGATGATCTCCTCGCCGTCCTCGATCACGTGCTGGTTGGTCACCACGTGCCGGTTCTCGTCGAACACGAAGCCCGACCCGTACCCGGTCCGCTGCCCGCTGGTGACGGTCAGCGCCACCACGCTCGGCAGGACCCTTCCCGCCAGGGACGCGAGCTCGTCGCTGAACTCCGCGAGCATCACACCACCACCGTGTCCTCGTCGTCGGCGTCCTCGCCCTCGAAGGACTTCTCGCCGCTGAAGTGCTCCTGGAGCTCGTCGTCGAACCGGTCGGCCAGCGAGCCGATCGCGTCCGCCGCGTAGGAGAGGTTCTCGACGGTGACCGTGTCGGCGAGCAGCTCGGTGCTCATGACGACGTCGCCGTCCGCGTAGTAGACGCGCGCCTGCAGGATGCGGGAGTTGATGTCGTTCAGCGCCTTCAGCAGGGCCCGCCCGCCCGCCGCGTTGCGCAGGACGATCGACCACACGCGCACCAGCGCCGGGTTCTCCCCGCGGTCGACCACGTCGATGTAGTAGACGGCGCTGCCGCGCCGCACCGGGATCGAGCCGTCGTCGTCGACGTGCAGGGGGCCTTCGCCGCCCAGCATCTCCAACACGATCTTCTCCACATAGGCCCTGACCATCGCTATGGGAGCCACTCCGCACCACCTCTCAGTAGACCGATCGGAAAGTGATCATTCTTCCCAAACCAGTCGCTTCAGGGAGGCGAAACTCAGAACTCACTCCACTCGGCGTCCTCGTACCCGACGATCACCGGCTTGACCAGCGTGTTCTCCTCGACGTCCGGCCGGCGCAGATCCCGGGCGAACACCGTCGACGCCCGGAGCACGCTCTCGTCCAGGAAGCGGGTCGCGGGGGCGCCGGACGGCATGGCCGGCGCGGGCCCGCCGGGGGAGGCCAGCACGAACCCCCAGTCGCCGAAGCTCGGCACGTCCACGTGGTACGGCGCCGTCTTCAGCCCCGCCGCGCGGATGCTCTTCTCGACGCACCAGAACGAGCGGGGCGCGAAGAACGGCGACCCCGCCTGGACGACCATGCGCCCGCCCGGCGCGAGGAGCCGCCCGGCGAGCCCGTAGAACTCGACGGAGTACAGCTTGGCGGTCGCGACCTCGTCCGGGTCGGGGAAGTCGACGATCACCGCGTCGTAGGGGGACCGCTCCCCCCTGGCCCAGACGAAGGCGTCCCGGTTGACGACCTCCACCCTCGGATCGTCGAAGGCGCGGGCGTTCAGGGAGGCCAGCGGCGGATAGGTCCGCGCGATCGCGACCATCGCCGGATCGAGTTCGACCAGCGTGACCTCGCGGACGTCCGGGTACTTCAGGACCTCCCGCAGCGCCAGCCCGTCCCCGCCGCCGAGGATCAGCACGCGGGCCCGCTGCCCCGCCAGCGCCGGGTGCACCAGCGACTCGTGGTAGCGGTACTCGTCCACCGAGGAGAACTGGAGGTCTCCGTTCAGGAAGAGCCGCATGTCCTCGCGTCCCGACAGCGACACCTTCTGCGTCAGCACGATCTCCTGGTAGGCAGTGCGGGTGGAGAACGCGATCGGGTCCTTGTAGAGCGCCTGCCTCGCCGTCGCCTCGAAGCGGCCGGCCAGCCCGTATACGCCCGCCAGGACGACGAGCACGCCCGTCATCACACCCCACAGGGCGATCTTCGTCATCCGGCGCATGTCGGCTCGGAACACCCACAACACGACCGCGATGCCCGCGACCGCGTTCACCGTCCCGACGACCAGGGCCCCTTTGATCTGCCCGAACACCGGCAGCAGCAGGAAGGGGAACGCCAGGCCGCCGACGAGAGCCCCGATGTAGTCGGCCGCGAACAGGTCCGCGACGGCGCTCCCCGCCTCCTGCCTGCGGATCCGCTGGAGCAGCGTCATCAGCAGCGGGATCTCCGCCCCGATCAGCGCGCCCAGCACGAACGCCGCGCACACCAGCGCCGGAACGTACAGGTCGAGCCAGGCGAACGCCGCGTACAGCAGCAGCACCGACAGTCCGCCGAGCAGCGCCAGCACCGCCTCGATCAGCGCGAACGCCACCAGAGCCCGGGACTGCAGCGGTTTGGCCGCCAGCGACCCCACGCCCATCGCGCAGACCATCACCGACAGGACGATCGACGCCTGGGTGACCGAGTTCCCGACGAGGTAGCCGCCGAGGGCCACCAGCGCCAGCTCGTAGACCAGCCCGCAGGCCGCGCACACGAAGACGGCGGCCAGCACCATCACCCGCGCGGCACGCGGGGGAAGTGCGAGCCGCATCAGGAGACGGCGGCGGACACGATGGCCGCGGTGGCCAGGTCCGTGGCGGCCACGACCCAGCAGGAGGCGTGCGGGCTGGAGCCGCCCGACAGCAGGACCTCGCCCAGCCTCCCGGGCGTGATCCAGTCCAGGATGAAGAAGGCGACGACGCTCAGCGCCAGGCCGATCAGCGCGAACACCGCCGTCCCCAGCAGCCCCTCGGCCAGGTCGTCCGAGCTGGTGGCGATGGCGGTCGTGACGATGGCCCCGACGCCCAGCAGCTTGGCGGCCAGCACGACCGCGCCGCCCCGCCCGTCCTCGGTCCAGATCACGTGGCCGAGCCGCCCCGGCGTCAGCAGGTCCACGACGAGGAAGCCCAGGGCCAGCAGCCCGACGCCGAGCACCCCGTAGGCCGCGGTCGCCAGGACCTCTTCGAGCAGGCCGTCGTACATCACGGGTCCCTCCTCCACTTCCGTTCCTTGACGGCGCCCCTGATGATCCACAGGAGGCCGAGGGCGATCAGCAGGACGCCGAGGCCGGTCATGAACCACCAGCCGGCCCCGCGGGGCGAGGACAACTCGTCGTTGGTGGAGGCGGTGGGATCGGGTTCCCGCCCCTGGGCGGGGGACGCCTGCGCCAGGCCCGCCTCCGCGGCGAGCAGCGGCAGCGAGCCGATCGCGTCGGCCAGCTCGGCGACGGCCCGGTCGCCCATCTCCGAGGGCTCGACCACGCTGTAGGCGGCCAGATCCGCGGGCGCGAGCTCCGCCCTGGGGTAGCTGTCCTCGATGGAGTGGCCGACCGAGCTCCACTCTTTGAAGATGTAGGAGTAGTCGGCCCTCAGCACGATCCAGTTCGGGCACCGCGCCGGGTCCAGCCGGGGATCGGCGCCGACGCCGAGGTTGGAGCCGATCTGGAGCGGCGCGGCGGTGCCGGACTCGACCTCCCAGCCGTAGCAGATCCCGTCCCGCCGCGACGCCTCCGCCAGCCGCTCCGCCAGCCGCGCCGTCTCGGCCGGGCCCAGCGCGACGGCGGTGACGTCGTCCGACAGGTCGGGGTCGAAGACGCCCTCGTCCCACATCCCCCAGCCGATCGGCAGGGCGATGGGCAGGGCGAAGACGGCGACGACGATCAGGCAGCCGATCCAGCCGCCGCCGTCCTTCTTCTTCCGGTTCTTTCCGCCGGGCCCGCCTCCGGGCTCCCCGCCCGGTTTCGCCGTGCTCATTTGCCGTCCCCCGGTCCGCCGCCGCGGAACAGGGAGGCCCGCCCGTCCGGCCCGCCCCAGCGCCCGTTCACGTACCTGTGCCAGCGCGCGTAGCCGCGCTCGGGCGTGTCCACGTAGATCAGGCTGCCCCCCGCCGCCGGAAGGACCGCGACGACCGCCCCCGGATAGCGCAGGAAAACCCCGGCCGGGTCGTAGGCCCGGTCGAGCGGCTGGGACCGCCGGATGATCTGGTCGGCGGTCCGGAGCGGCGGCTGCCCCGACTGGTAGCCGCCCCCGCTCGCGGGGAACCGCCCGGCGATCCAGTCCCTGGGCGACTTCGCGCCGCCCGTCAGGGTCACCAGCAGGACGATCGCGCCGATCAGCGTGAGGATGCCCCCGCCGATCACGGCCTTCTTCATGGCCTCACCATCCGGGTGGTCGTCTCCACGAGCTCCCCCGTCTCCGGATAGGTGTGCCAGGTCCGCCAGGCCGCGCCGCGGGGAAGGGGGTCCAGCACGATCCCGGTCAGCGCGCCGGGCGCCCCGGGGAACACTCCGCTCAGCGCGTCCGGACGGTCGAGGAGCCGTTCGACGCGGGCGAGTTCGGCGGAGAAGTCGGCGGGGCGGCGCGTGCGCGCCGTGAACGCGTACGCCCATCCGTCCAGGAGGCGCTCCACCGCGCACGGCAGCTCGCCCGCCCGTCCCGGCAGGCACGCGACCGTCTCGGTGACGGGCCCGGCGACCACCTGATGGGACGCTCCGAGCAGCCGCAGCTGCACGTCCAGTCCGGCGACGGCGAGATCGCGGACCGCCAGCGCCTCGAGGCGCGGCTCATCCAGCGCGAAGGCGAGCGCGCCGGCGCTCGTGTCGCGGTAGGGCACGTCCAGCGCACTGAGCACTCGAACCATCCGCTGTTCCGGGGGGAGAACAACCGGATGTTATCGATCTTTCAGGTCAGGCGGGAGACCGCTTCGGCGACGCGTTCGTCGGTGGCGGTGATCGCGACGCGGACGTGGCGGGAGCCGGCGGGGCCGTAGAACTCGCCGGGGGCCACGAGGATGCCGAGGGACGCCAGGTGGGAGACCGTGTCCCAGCAGGGCTCGTCGCGGGTGGACCACAGGTAGAGGGAGGCCTCGGAGTGGTCCACGCGGAAGCCGTGCGACTCCAGGGCGGCCTTCAGGACGGCGCGGCGGGCCCGGTAGCACTCGACCTGCTCGGCGGCGTGGGCGTCGTCGTCGTAGACGGCTGCCATCGCGGCCTGCACGGGGGCGGGCATGATCATGCCGGCGTGCTTGCGCAGCTCCAGCAGGTTCTTCACCAGCGCCGGGTCGCCCGTCACGAAACCGGCGCGGTAGCCGGCGAGGTTGGAGCGCTTGGACAGCGAGTGGATCGCCAACAGGCCCTCGTGGGAGCCGCCGCAGATGTCGGGGTGCAGGATCGAGACGGGCTCGGGGCCCTCCCAGTACAGCTCGATGTAGCACTCGTCGCTGACGACCGTCACGCCGCGCTCCCGCGCCCAGGAGACGACCTTGCGCAGGTGTTCGGGCGGCAGGACCTTGCCGGTCGGGTTCGACGGGGAGTTGAGCCAGACCAGCTTCGGCCGGGCCGGGCCGAGCTTGAGCAGGCCGTCGGTCGCCACGCCGGTCGCCCTCGCGAGGCGGGCGCCCACGTCGTAGGTCGGGTAGGCGAGTTCGGGGAAGACGACGGTGTCGCCGGGGCCCGCGCCCAGGAGCAGGGGCAGCCAGGCGACGAGTTCCTTGGTGCCGATCGCGGGCAGGACCGCGGCCGGATCCGCCAGGACGCCCAGGCGGCGCTCCAGCCAGCGCGCGACGGACTCGCGCAGCGCGGGCGTCCCCCACGTCTGCGGGTAGCCCGGCGCGTCGGACGCCTCGGCCAGCGCCTTGCGCGCCACCTCGGGGGTCGGGTCGACGGGAGTGCCGACGGACAGGTCCACGAGTCCCCCGGGGTGGGCCGAGGCCGTCTTCTTGTACGGCTCCAGGCGGTCCCACGGGAAGTCGGGCAGTTCCATCGGTCTTCCTCCTCCTGACATGCCTCTCGGCCGTGACCCGAGGAAGGTCACGGCCGAGAAGGGGATACGACTGTTACTCGCCCTGCGGGGGGAGCGCAGCAGTGATCGGGTGGTCCCGCTCGATCTTGCCGACCTTGGAGGCGCCGCCGGGCGAACCCAGCTCCTCAAAGAACTCGACGTTGACCTTGTAGAAGTCCTTCCACTGGTCCGGAAGGTCATCCTCGTAGTAGATCGCCTCCACAGGGCACACGGGCTCGCACGCACCACAGTCGACGCACTCGTCCGGGTGGATGTAGAGCTGACGCTGCCCCTCGTAGATGCAGTCGACAGGGCACTCCTCGATGCACGCCTTGTCGAGAACGTCCACGCAAGGCTGCGCGATGACGTAGGTCACGCCGTACTCCTCTCAGAACTTCCCGGCCCCGCCGTCAGCCACGGCTCACCGTAAGCTTGTGAGCAATAGTATTGCGGTCGCCGGGTCTTCATATCGACGTGGGGGTGCCCACTTGCCATCCCAATTCGCCGCGCGTCTGGTCGTCACGGTCTCACCAGCCGATATGGGCAGGCGGGTCTCGCTGCGCCGACGGCTGCAGACGGGAGAGTACTCCGATGTGGTCGGCGTTCTCGAATCCTGGGCCGACGGGATCCTGACCGTGCGGCGGCGCGACGGCGAGATCGTCGAGATCCCCGAGGGGATCGTCGTGGCGGGCAAGGTCGTCCCGCCCGCCCCGCCCCGCCGCCGGAGCTCCTGAGCTCCCTCAGTCCTCCAGGCGCCGGGGGAAGTCCGGCACGACGTCCGGCAGGTCCTTCGAGACCGACATCGGGAAGACCGGCGGGCGCTTGGCCAGGAACGACTCGATACCCTCGGCCACGTCGGGCGCGGCGCCCAGCACGGTCATCAGCCGGGAGTCGTTGGCGTGCGCCTGCCACGGCGTCTCGGCCGACAGGCCCGCGTACATGAGGCGCCGGATCGCCGCGACCGCGACCGCCGAGGTGTTGTCGGCGACCTCGCGCGCCAGCGCGTAGGCGGCGGGCAGCAGTTCCTCGTGCGGCACCACCTTGGAGACCAGCCGGCCCTCGAGCGCCTCGGACGCGGGGAAGACACGGCCGGTCATCGCCCACTCCATCGCCTGGGAGATCCCCACGACGCGCGGCAGGTACCAGGAGGAGGCCGCCTCGGTGACGATGCCGCGGCGGGCGAAGACGAACCCGAACCTGGCCTTCTCCGAGGCGATCCGCACGTCCATCGGCAGGGTCATGGTCGCGCCGACGCCGACGGCCGCGCCGTTGATCGCGCCGATGACGGGCTTGAGGCAGCGGGCGGTGCGCAGCACGACGGTGCCGCCGCCGTCGCGGGGCGTGCCGTCCGCGAGCAGGTCGTCCCCGCCGAACATCTCCGGGGCCTTGTCGTAGTCGAAGGTCCCCGCGCCGGCCGAGAGGTCCGCTCCCGCGCAGAACGCCCGGCCCGCGCCGGTGACGACCACGACCCGCACCGCGTCGTCGGCGTCGATCCGGTCGAACGCGTCGAGCGTCTCCAGCCGCATCCGGTTGGTGTAGGCGTTCAGCTGCTCGGGCCGGTTCAGCGTGATCGTGGCGATGCCGTCCTCGACCTGGTAGCCGATCTCCTGGTACTCCATGGTCCACTCTCTTCCGGCTCGACGTCGGGGCGAGTCTAAAAGATCGTCGCCCTCGCATTCCGAGAGCCCCCGGGACCGCCGGTTCCGGCACTCGGATCCCGCTCCCCACGTGGACTTTCGTCAGCTATCTTCACTTCTATGAACTGGTCCGTGGCGACGTACGACTCCGCCTTCGGATACGTCTCCGCGCAGGGTGAGCCGCTGATCGACCTGCTGGACCCCCAGCCCGGCGAGAAGGTCATCGACCTCGGCTGCGGCGCGGGCCTGCTCACCGCCGAACTGCACGCGCGCGGCGCGCGCCCGCTGGGCATCGACGGCAGCCCGCACCTCATCGCCCAGGCCACCTCCCAGTTCCCCGAGCTGTCCTTCGCCGTCGGCGACGCCCACGACTTCACCGTCTCCGACGCCTACGACGCGGTGATCTCCATGTCGGCGCTGCACTGGATGACCCGCGACCCCGACGCGGTGATCGCGCACGTGTACTCGGCGCTGCGGCCCGGCGGGCGGTTCGTCGCCGAGATGGGCGGGGCCGGCAACTGCGCCGAGCTGATCGCCGCGATGCAGACGGCCTGGCGGGAGTTCGGGCTGACCGAGCCGGAACTGCCGTGGTTCTTCCCCACCCCGGCCGGTTACGCCACCCGGCTGGAGGAGGCGGGCTTCACCGTCCGCCTGCTGGAGTACTTCGACCGCCCCACCCGGATGACGGAGGGTCCCGACGGCGCCGCGGACTGGGTGCGGGTGTTCGCCGCCGAGCCGCTGCGGGACGTGCCGCCGCCGCTCGTCCAGCCGCTGCTGGAGCGGGTGAACGAGCTGGCCGCCCCGGCGCTGCGGCGGGAGTCCGGCTGGGTCGCCGACTACGTCCGGCTGCGGTTCGCCGCCGTCCGCAAGGCCGACAGCACCCCGCCGCCCGGCTTCGAGGCCTTCCCTCTCGGCCCCTTCTGAGCCCCTTTCTAACGCGTGCCGATCGCCGCGGGCAGCTCCAGCGCCAGGATCTGGTCGAGCTGCAGGACGGTCTCCAGGCGCGAGCCCGGCTCGACGTCCTCGTCGTCGACCAGCCTGTCCAGGACGGCCAGGGCGCGCGGGACGTCCAGGTCGTCGCAGAGCGCCTCCAGCGTCTCCTCGGCGTAGGCGGCGTGGATCGGACGGGAGGGGCCGGTGGCCCAGTCCGCCATCCGGTCGCGCCAGCGCGCCAGGTCGGCCGCGGCGCCGCTGACCGCTTCCGGCCCGATGCTCGCCTCCTCCCGGTAGCGGTGCCGCAGCAGGGCGAGCCGGAACGCCGCCGGTTCGGCATCCTCATGACCGGCCGATGTCCAAGCCGCCACGCCGACGGAAGTCCCGGAGGTGAGGTTTCCCACACTCAGAGCCCCCGGAAGGGGTTCTCCGGCGTCCAGCCGGGCGATGCTCAACCACCCGTGATCGGCCGCGTGAGCTGCGGTGGTGAGGACGCGGCGGCGCAGCCTGAGACCCACGCGGCGGATCATGTCCGCGGTGAGACAGACACGCAGGTCATCCGGCTGATGGACATAGAGTCTCAAGGGCCCGGGCCGGACTCCGACGACCTGTCCGGTCCGGGTCTCCATAAGGCGCAACATGCCTCCACCCTAGGCACTCCGCCTCAGACGCTCCGCGCCCTCCGCCGGTTCGCGTGAGTCTCGCCACGAACGCTGATCACCTGGTCATTTCGTCTTAACCGGTTGGTAGCCTCCGGCATCTGATGATGAAGACAGCACCCGGCTTCGACACGGCACCGGCCGCCATGCCGATCACCGCCGAGAGCCAGCCGGACCTGTGGCTGCTGGCCACGGACACGGCGGCCCGGCTCGGTGTGCCCGCTCCCGCCGAGATCGACCTGTACCCGGTGCCGGAGGTCGTCGCCCTGCCCGGCAGGCTGCTGCTGGGGCTCCCCTACGTCCTGGACCTGCCCGCCGACGAACTGGCGGCGGTCATCGCCCACGAACTGGTGCACCTGCACGCGGCCTCGCCGCTGGTGCCCGCCGGAGGGGCCGGCTCCGACGACGCCGCGGACGCGCTCGTCGCGCAGGTCGTCTCGCCCGAGTCGGTCGCCGCCGCGCTCGTGCACGCGTCCTACCTCTCCCTGACCTTCGAGCGGTTCGTCCTGCAGTACGTCGGGCCGCTGGCCGCCTCCGGCTGGTACCCGGTGGACTTCTGGCCGGCCTGGCGCTGGCGGCTCGGCCAGGAGCGCGAGAGGTTCGAGCTCCCCGAACTCGCCGGCCGGGTCACCGCCCTGCTCGGCACGCCCCGCGTCCCGCCCATGGCCCCCGGCGTGCGGCCGGTGCCGCTGCGGCCCCTGCCCGTCGAGGCGGAGGCCGGCTTCGCCAAGCTGCTGGCCGAACGGCTCGGCAGCGCCGCGCCCGGGCCCGTCACCCCTCCCCCGCTGCCGCCCGCGCCCTGCCCCACGTCCGCCAGGTTCGGCAAGCGGGCGCAGATCGGTCCCGAGCCCGCGGGGCTGCGCGCGGTGACCTTCGACGCGGTCGACACCGCGGTGTGGGAGGAGGCCGCCACCCAGTGCGCGGTCCGGGTCCGCGAGGTCGTCGCCGAACTGCTCGGCCATCCGGTGGTGCTCGCCCGGGACGTGCTCGAACTCGTCCGGCGCGGGCGGGCGACGGAGATCCTGAGGATGTGCGGAGGGCAGTCGCCCGAGCTGTTCCCCGTCAGCCGGATCCTGGTGCCGCTGGTCAGCGACACGCTGCGCCGCCGCGGGTACCAGACCGAGCACGTGCTGCGCCAGCATGTGCTGGTCGGCCCGGGCTTCGACCGGATCGACCTGGACGAGCTGATCGACCCGCTGGAACGCGGGGCCGAACCGGACCGGCGGCTGCTCGACCTGCTGAGCTGACAGGTCTTCCAGGGCTCTTCTTCCAGGGGTGCTTCGGCCGAAACCCAAGACTTGGTCGAATCCCCTTGGCGAAACCCGGGGCGTCCTTAGGCTCCGGCCATGCGCCCCCTCCTGGCCTCCTGTGTCCTGATCGTCCCGCTCGCCGCCTGCTCCACCCACGCCTCCAGCGCCTACACGCCCTCGGGGACGGCCCCGCCCGCGCCTCCCCCACACCGCGCCTCCGATCCACCCCCCGACACCGTCCTGGACGCCTACCGGGAGTTCCACCGGGTCCTGGAGGACTCGCTGGGCACCAGCACCGCCTCCCGGATACCGGAGGTGGCGGCCGAGCCCTTCGCCTCCCGGCTCACCGGCCTGATCGAGGAGCAGCGCCGCCGGTCGGTGGTGCGGCGCACCCATCTGGCGCTCAACCCGCGGCTCGCGTGGATCAGGGAGCGGACGGCGCTGGTGCTGGACTGCGTCAGCTCCTCCGGCCTGGCGACCTTCGACGCCGCGAGCGGACGGCGGCTCCGGCCCCTCCCGGTGTCCGAGCAGACCCTGGTCGAGACCCGGCTCAGGCTGGAGGACTCCTGGTTGGGGCGGCACTGGAAGGTCTCCCGGATCAGCGAGGTGCGGGAATGCTGACCTCCCTGCTCCTCGGATCGCTGCTGTTCGAGCCGCTCGAACCCCGGCCGGTGGACCCCCGGTGCGAGGTCGCCGCCACCGTCACGTGCCTCCAGACGCTCTCCGGCGGGCGTCCGGCGCGGTCGCTTTACCCGCGGCGGGCCGCGCCCTATGTGATGGTCCGCTGCCCGGAGGAGTCGCGGTTCTGCATCACGACGCTGATCGCGGTGCCGAAGGTGAGCACGTCGGAGGTCGCACGGATGGCGCAGGCACGGCTGGAGATGCCGCTTCCGGTGCCGCGCACCCGGCCGTCTCCCACGAGTTACGTCGGGCTGCGGACCTTCCTGTGGCTGGAGCCCGACCTGTGGCGGGCCTACCGGGCCACGGCCGAGGCGGCGGGGCAGCGGATCGTGCTGACCGGACGTCCGCTGCGGGTCCGCTGGGACCTGGGGGACGGGCAGGAGGTCTGCGTGGGCTCCAGCGGCCCGGAGGGCCCCTGCTCGCACGTGTGGACGCGCTCCTCCCCCGAGCCGTACACCGTCACCGCGACCGTCGAGTACGAGGTGTCCTGGGAGTGCGAGGGCGACTGCGACGCCCCCGCCGGGACGCTGCCCCTCCTGGAGGCGTCCGGACACACCCGGGTGCTCGTCCGGGAGATCCAGACCAGCGTGCATGGCTCGGGGTAAGGATCGGTAAATTTCGCCCGGCCCTCTTGGCAACCACCCGTAGGCGAGTGACTCTGAATAGTCACGGGGGAAGGGGGCTTCCATGGACTATGCGGCGGAAGTAGCCGATTATGGGCATTACGTGCTGATCAACGTCCACGGGGAGCTGGACGTGGTCTCCGAGCCCAGGTTCCGCGAGGCGCTGCTGGAGTCCATCGGCTTCGGCGACCGCGCCCTGGTCGTCAACCTGCGGAACGTGCGCTTCTGCGCGGCGGCGGGTCTCAACAGCATCGTCACCACGCAGAAGATGACCCGGGGGCTCGGCCCTGGGGTGGCGGTGGCCGGCGCCATCCCCCGGGTGCGGAAGGCCTTCGAGATCACCCGTCTGGATCAGGTGATCCCTCTGTACGACACCGTTCCGGAAGCCGTACGGGCCCTGCTGAACTCAGTCGATTCGGCCTGAACGCCTCAGGACACCTTGGCTCGGCGGGCTCCGCCTCGGCCGCGCAGCGCGACTCCGTGGTCGACCAGAAGCCGGTGCACCGCACCGTACGAGCGCCCCGTGTCGGCCGCGAGCTGCCTGATGCTGCGGCCCGACTGATAAGCCTCGGCCAGTTCCTTCGCCAGCTGCTCACGCCGAGCGCCGGTCAGACGTTCACCCTTCTTCACCGCTTCGGTCATCTGACGCCTCCTCATTTGGTGAATCGCTCGTATAGATCACAGTAACTCGCGAAGATCGCAGATTCTATGGCTATGGGCGAGTCATCCGTCACTGACCGAAATCATGACCTTAACGGGATGGTGGCAAACTGCCGGGTATGACAGTCAGAATCGCGATCGCCCCCGAAGCGGCGATCGAAGGGGTGGGACGCCCCACCGACGTGTCCCTCGGACCCCTGCGGGAGCGGGTGGCGCGGGCCGTCGAGCGGGGAGGCGGCGAGGTCGTCCCCCTGGCGGAGGCCGAAGGCCTGGTGTGGCTCCTCCCCGGCGGCCCCCAGCCGCTCATGGAAGTCCTGGACGCGCACTCGCACCTGCGCTGGGTGCAACTCCCCTGGGCCGGGGTCGAGCACTTCACCCAGGTCTTCTCCTACCCGCAGGCCTTCACCTGCGCCAAGGGCTCCTACGCCAAACAGGTCAGCGAACACGCCCTCATGCTGGCCCTGGCCTGCCTGCGCGACCTCGTCCGGCACGCGCGCGCCCCGCACTGGAACCCGATCGACCCGCGCTCCCTCGGCGGCCTGAACGTCACCGTCCTCGGCGGCGGGGGGATCGCGACGGAACTCGTCCGGCTGCTCCAGCCGTTCGGCTGCCACGTGCGGGTGCTGCGGCGCAGCACCACCCCGCTGGAAGGCGCCGACGAGACCCTGCCGATCTCGGAACTGCACGCCGTCCTGCCGTCCACGGACGTGCTCGTCGTGGCGCTGGCGCTGACCCCCGAGACCCGGCACATCGTGGGGGCGCCGGAATTCGCGCTGCTGCCGCCCGGAGCCGTCCTGGTGAACGTGGCACGAGGCCCGCACGTCGACACCGAAGCGCTGCTCAAGGCCCTGGACACCGGACAGCTCACCGCGGCGGGACTGGACGTGACGGACCCCGAGCCGCTCCCCGATGGGCACCCCCTCTGGGACCACGACCAGGTGCTGATCACCTCGCACTGCGCCGACTCGTCCGAGTACGTGGCGACGATGCTGTGCGAGCGGGTTGCGGAGAACGTCCGGCTGTTCGCCGCCGGCCGGCCCCTCACCGGGCTCGTCGACCCGGCCGCCGGCTACTGACCCCTCGGCCCGGCTCCGCGCGCGGAGCCGGGCCCCGCCTCGTCACACGGCGGCGACGGCCTCACCGACCGTGCCGTGCAGCCTCAGCGCCTGGTCCAGCCCGGTCGTGCGCAGCACCTGGGTGATGCTCGTGTTCGCCTCGGCCAGCGCGAAGGAACCCTCGTGGTAGCGCAGCCTCTGCCAGATCCCCACCAGCACCGCCAGGCCCGTGCTGTCGAGGAAGGACACCCCCGACAGGTCCACTACGAGCCTGCGCATTCCGCCTTCGAGGAGTTCCAGCAGGAAGTCGCGCAGCGCCGGCGCGGTGAACACGTCCACCTCGCCGCCGGGACTCACCACGGTGACCTCCCCTTCGACCCGGTGCCGCAGCCGCAACCGCTCCTCGGCTCCCACCATCGTTCACCTCCACGCCTTCAGGGGTGTGACCACCGTCTGGTAAGTCCGTCCTTGCAGCCCCACCGTCTCACGTACCCGGCTGGTACGGCAGAGGGGGAGCCTGCGGACCCTCCGCGGGAGGCTGCGGGCCCTGCGCGGGCACCTGCCCCTGCGCGGGCGTCGAGAACGGCAGCTGCGGATACGGCACGGGCGGCGGCTTGGGCATCGCCCGCCAGCGCGACGGCGGCACCGAAGCGACCAGCAGAGCGGCCCCCAGCACCAGGAACATGCCCGTGCCCTCCATCGTCAGGAGACCGAAACCCAGGGTCTCCGGCATCGCGTCCAGCGCGTAACGGGAGATCACGAACGGATCGATCATCCAGACCACGCCGTAGGCGAGCAGCGCCAGTCCCGGAAGCAGGGAGGCCAGCGGCGAGAGCCGGGACCCGCAGACCACTCCCAGGAGAGCCCCCGCCGCCACCACCGCGACGACCCCGGCCGGCGAGGCGCTCGCCATCTCCCGGTAGCTCCGGGACACCTCCATGATGCCGTAGCACAACGACAGCACCAGGGCCGGCAGCACCAGCACCCCGACCACGAGCCCTATGACATGCCGAGCAGCGTTGTTCATGTCGTCCTCTCCTCCCGATCGCAGAGAGTCTCCACCACTCTTCTCCACCCGACAACGTTTCAGGGACGCCGAGGGACGTTCCTGACAAACAATCACGGTCGTCATGCATACCCGTAGAAGGGATGCCCAAAATTTCAACTTCCCGCCGCGCGTCCCCCCACCTGGAGTTTCCGGTGAAACGTCGATAACTCTTGCGATACAGGGGTTACAAGGGATCTGACGTCTCTGTAGGCTCCGGTCGTGCAATATCCCGCGAAGCCGGATTGAGCAGACCGCCATGAACAAAGCCAGGTACGGCCTCACCGCTGCAACCCTGCTGCTCACCACGCTCTCCGGCTGCGCCTCGCCCTCCTCCGAGAGCGGTTCCTTCGCCCCCTCGGACGCCCCCACCGCCCCCCAGAGCGGCCCCGCCTCCACCGCGCCCCCCGCGCCGCCGCCGTCCATGTCCAAGATCCAGGCGGACGAGAACGTCCTGGACCGGTACCGCGCCTACCAACGGGCATACGAGAAGGCCTACGCCACAGGCGATCCCGAGCCTCTGGCCGAAGTCGCGACGGACCCGCTCCTCAGCATCATCACCAAGGACGTCAACGCCACCTTCAAGGACCGCAAGGGCGTCATCTGGCGCTTCCGCAACGCCCTGAACCCCAAGGTCCACTCACGTTCCAAGGATCTCTCCTCGATCCTCGTCGTAGATTGCGTGCGCACCCTCGGCGCCTACAAGTTCTCCGCCAAGACCGGAAAACGCATCAGCGGCACCAATAAGAGCAGCACGTACGCCTACCAAGCCCGTTTCCAATACGACGGCACCACCTGGAAGGTCGCCGAAGCGCGAAAGGGAAAGCGATGCTGACCCCCCTCAGAGCAACCTCCGCCCGCTCCGCCCTCCTCACACTGGCTCTGGTCGCCGGGTCCTTCGCCGCCTTCTCCGCTCCCGCCCATGCGGGTCCTTGCGAGGTGGCAGGCACCCTCGGCTGCGGTGCCGAGGGGCAAGCTCCCGGTAACCCGGGAGGTCCCGGCGGCCCGAACAACGACAACGGGCCGGGCGACGGCGGCGGTAACAACAACGGCCCCGGCGACGGCCCCAGCCAGGTGGACAACGGAGGACTCGAAGACGAGGTTCCGGACCCGCCCGCGCCGGCGGTGCCCAACACCGAGGACACCGTCGCCCAGGCTCGCGACCAGATCGAATTCCCTGTCCCCACCATCGAGGTCGCACCCGAGCCGAAGACATATGTCCGGGTGAAGACGTCCTTCTGGATTCCGGAAGATCAGACCGAAGACCTCGTCGTTTCGGCCTCTGTGGGGGCTGCAGAGGGAGTCTTGCCCCAGACCATCACCGCGACAGCAGAATTCCTGGGCATCGACTGGAATTTCGTCGAGGGCAAGAAGTTCTGCGATGCCCCCATCCGGATCAACGGTGAAGGCGAGGGCAATGAGTGCGACTACTACTTCAAGACGTCCTCGGCCTACCACGGCATGGAGGCCTTCACGATCGAGGCCTTTCCTGTCTGGAAGATCTCCTGGACCTGCGCGGGCACGTGCCCTGGTAATGAAGGCGTAGGAGAGCCTGTGATTCTCGAAGATGAATACTTGTCGCCCGCCGGAGAGCTCGAACTGGTAGTCGACGAGATTCAGACAGAAGCAAACGACAACTGAGCCGAGGGGCGGAACTTGCTCATCTCCGGTTATCGGACTTCGCTGGCGGCGTTGATACTTCTGGCAGCGGCCCTGACCGGGTGCAGCGACGGGAAAAAGACGCCTTCGCCATCGGCGAAGGCGTCGAGCGAGACCACGACCGCAACCGCGACGCCTGAGCCCACCTACGCGGCCGAAAAGGCGAAAAGCGCTCTCTTCGATGTGAAGGATCTGGGGAAGAAGTGGACCGAAGAAGGTCTTCCGGATGCCTTCAAAGAGGGGAAGGTACGTGGCTGCTCGGACTCGAAGATCGCTCTCGTGGGCTCACCCCGGGTATGGGCGCAGAAGTTCGGCGCACCCAGATTCCGATTCGAGGGGGTCAATTACGCCCAACTGGTTTCCGTCCATTTGACCGCGGATCAGGCCACAGCCTCCATGGACCGGATACGCGAGGCCCTCGCCAAGTGCCCTGCCAGCAAGAAAATTCCCCAGAAGAAACTTCCCGACGACAGGTTCGCCTACCAGCACGACGACACGTGGAAGATGACCGAAGGGGATGTCCTGGGCTGGCGGCACGTTAGAGGATTCGAGAAGAGTGTTTATCCTCCGTCGCTGAGCAGGATCAACGTATTCTACTATTCCATAGACTACGCGCAGCGCGGGAACATCGTCTTCAGCTCGATTTACTGGCAGCGAGTGAAGCCGAAGGACTCTGGCGATCCGATCGCAGAAAAGGCCACAGAGATCTTGACGGAGCAGTTGCAGCGATTCGGGTGAGCGCAGCCGAACTGCTTCCCCGGTACACCGAGCTGCGAGAACTGGGGCAGGGAGCGCAGGGACGCGTAGTGTTGGCTCGGCACACCGGGTCGTCGGAATTGGTGGCCATCAAGCTACTTGCGGCAGGACTGCTGCATGACGAGCGGCAAGTGAATGCTCTCCGCCGAGAGGCGGAGCTCCTGTCGAAAGTGCGTGACCCGCATGTGGCCCAGGTACGGGAGTACCTGCATCACGGAGGCCAAGCGGCGATCGTGATGGAGGCCGTCGACGGGGTGTCCCTGCAGAAGATCCTCGAGCAGCACGGAAAGCTGACGGCTGAAGCCTCGCTGGCCATACTAAAAGGGTCGTTGCTGGGACTTGACGCAGCCCACCGAATAGGAATTGTGCACCGAGATTACAAGCCTGCGAATGTGATGGTGCAGGAGAACGGCCAGAGCAAGCTCATCGACTTCGGAGTCGCTGCGCTGTCAGGCGAACGTTCACTGAGCGGGACTCCCTCGTACATGGCTCCAGAGCAGTGGAGACGCGAGGGTTCCACTACCGCCACCGATGTATATGCGGCTACCTGTGTGTTCTACGAGTGCGTGACGGGATACCGGCCGTTTCAAGCAGAAACCTTGATGGAGATGGCAACACAGCATCTCCGAGCATCCGTGCCGTTGGAGAGGCTCCCAGAAGAGCTGCGCGAACTGGTTACCGCCGGCATGGCCAAAGAAGCAGCGCACCGCCCCCCGAGAGCATTGGCTTTCGTAGAGAAGCTGGAACAGGTTGCCGGCGAGGCTTACGGACCTGACTGGGAGTCGCGAGGGCTGGCTGCGCTGGCCGCCGGAGCAGCAGCCTTCGCCGCTCTGTTCCCGCTGGCTCTGCTCACCTCGGGTTCGGGAACAGCACAGGTAGGAACAAGCGTCGCTACGACGGTCCTGAATGATGGAATTGGAAAAAGTAACTGGCTGGCGAAGGTCGGAGGAGGGAAGGCCGCCGCATCGGGGGCAGGTGTCGTTGCCGTCGGCGCCCTCTGCTGGTTGATCATGAGCGGCCCTGATACGGGCGGCACTTCGACCACTTCCTACGAACAGTGGTTCGACAATGCCGCTCTGGTGACGGGGAACGAAAGCATCCCGCATGGCAGTAAAGCTGGCCCTGGAACACGCTATCGTTTGTCGGCGACCCCCGCGAAAGCCGTGCACGGAACCCGGGTCACCTTGCAAGTCCGCTACGAAGCACGCGCGGTCTGGGGCATGGAATACCTATCCGAGAACGACTACAGATGCCACGGGCCCAACAGCAACAAGGCCGATGCCTATCACCGGTCCTATTTTGTTGGAACGAACGCAGGCGACCAGTTCAAGAAGGCGGACAACGAAGTCTGGCTCTATCCGGCCTCGCAGACGTTGCCCGGCCTTTCTGCTGTCGCCGCTGTCTCGAGAATCCCAGCGAAACTCACTCTGGACGAACAAGAGCAGACATACCGCACCTCAGAGTGTGCCTGGATCTTCCCCATCGAAGGAACCTTCACCTTCAAAGTCCCTGAAAGCGTCAAACCGGGCGACTATTTGCTCTCCGCCTTCAACCCACCCGGCTTGATCGACTCGGCCAAGCTCGGCTCCACTTCGATCTCACTGCAGGAAGCCGGCCTGCGCACCGAGGGCCGTCTGCCTCGCTTCACCGTGCTGGGCTGACCCGCTGGTTCTCCGCTCCAGCCCACGTGGCGTGGAGGGAACGGGCTTCACTCCGGGCGGGGGGACGCGCCTGTGAGGAGGCGGCCGGCCCAGGCTTTCTCCGGGTCTATGTCGAGGAGGAGGGCTCGGACCATGAGGGTGAGGGGGACGGCGAGGATGGCGCCCAGGGGGCCCAGGACCGAGGTCCAGACGATGAGGGACAGCATCGTCAGGGTGACGGAGAGGCCTACGGCGCCGCCCAGGAACTTGGGGAGCAGGAGGGACTGGGTGACGAAGTTGATGACCAGGTAGGCGGCCACGACGGCCAGGGCCTTGGCGGGGCCCGCGATGAGGAGGGTCAGGAGGGCGGGCGGGATCAGGGCGAGGAGGAAGCCGATGGTGGGGATGTAGTTGGCGATGAAGGCCAGGAGGCCCCAGAGAAGGGGCAGGGGGACGTCCAGGAGGGTGAGGGCGATGACGTCCAGGGTGGCCATGAGGAAGCCGAAGATGGTGCTGACCTTCAGGTAGCTGTAGGTGTCGCGGACGATGCTGCGCAGAGCCCGGACCAGGTCCGGCTTGTCAGATTCCAGGACGGCCAGCTGGTGGCCCAGGGCCGTGGCGTCCAGGCACATCGCGAACAGGAGCGTCACGAGGAGCACTCCCGTGGAGGAGAGGCTCATGACGCCGTTGAGGAAGGTCTGCAGGACCGGGACGAGGTTGGCGGGATTGAGGTCCTTGACCTGGCGGCTCAGGTAACTGGTGTCCACGCCGACGCGGGCCAGGAGGGCCGTCAGGTTCTCGCCGATGTTCACGACCTCGGCGGAGTACTGCGGCAGCAGGGAGATCAGCTGGCTGACGGAGACGGCCACGGCCAGGCCCATCGCCGCCAGGAAGACCAGGACCGTCAGGAGCGGCACCAGGAAGCGCACCCATTCGGGTGCACCCATCCGGGCCAGACGTGCCCGGATGGGGTGCACCGCGATGGTCAGCATCAGGGCCAGGACGGCCGGAGCCGCCCATCCCGACGCCGTGCGCAGGAAAGTGAGCACCACGGCCGCTGAGGCGAGCCCCAGCAGCACCAGGAGCCCCGGCGCGAGCCGTACGGGACGATCCATACCGACGAGGTTCGCTTTCCGTGACGGCGTTGTCAACGGAGCGTGCCGGACACCGGGGGCTTCTTTGGGCGGACGTTGCCGGGACGGGCGGCGCGGGCCCGGACGGGCCCCGCGGAAAAGGCCGTGGGCCGCTCGGGATGAGCGGCCCACGGTCTTCTTGCGGATGTGGCACGGGAACCGCCCCCAGTTCACCGTGCCGGTCGAGCGCGCCCGGGACGGGTCAGCTCTTCTTGGAGCGGTTGTTGCCGCCCCGGCCGCGGAGTTCGACTCCGGCCTCGCCCAGCAGCTTGTGGACGAAGCCGTACGAACGGCCGAGTTCTGCGGCGAGTGCCCGGATGCTGCGGCCCGCCGCGTACTGCTCTGCGGCGATCCTCGACAGCTCTGCCCGCTGGTCTCCGGACACTCTGCGCCCTCTGTTGGCTTCCTCCGTCATCGTTCCACCCTTTCTCCTTCTTCTCCGGTGATCGCACGATAACCGGCGGTTGATCACGTCCAGGCCACAAGATCGATGCAGTTCCCACACCAGCTGGATCACGGCTGGAGTACGGGGGCCGTGGGGGGCTGGAAAGGGCTGGGGGTCTCGGGTACCGCGGTGTACGGGACGGGGGCGGGTTCTGCCGGGTCGGCGTCGCAGCCGGCGGCCAGCACCAGCGGCAGAGCGGAACAGAAGACGATGAGTCGCATCATGAGCGCATTGTGCGACCATCCGGGTACTCTTCGCAGCCTTACCGATCAGTCGGGTATGGCGGTCTGGAGGAGGGGTCCGTCGGGCAGCTGGAGGGGCTTGCCCAGGGGGACGGTGACGTCCTGCTGGTAGTCGCCGTCGCAGGGGATGTCGAACAGGGTCACCTGCTCCAGGGCCAGGTCGAACAGCAGGTAGCAGGACACGCCGGCCAGCGCGTAGAAGACGCGCTTGAGGCCCCTGTCGTCGGAGGGGTCGGGGGCGGCGGCGACCTCCACGGCCAGGGCCAGGTCCGAGCCGAGCAGGACCTCCCCGGGCCAGGACGAGCCCGCGCGGACGAACACCAGGTCGGAGCGCACGTAGGCGGGGCCGTGCGGCATCAGGACGGTCGGGGCGCGACGCGCCGCCCACCCGCGGGACTCCGCGAAGGGGGCGAGTTGTTCCGCCAGGCGCTCCACCACCGCGTCGTGTTCGGAAGATGGCTCTCCCGCGATGACGATCCGTTCGTCGTAGAGCTCAACGCGGACCTCGTCGGGGAGCTCCCAGGCCAGCCGGGCGGCGAGGGCCCGGGCGTCCCGTCCGCCGTCGATGCGCACGCGCCCTTCGGCCAGGGTCACCGAGCGGCCCCTGGGCAGGGCCAGCGAACGGTGCAGGCCCTGCGCAGTGACCGGCGAGGCGAGGGGCTGCCGCAGCAGCTTCCGTCTCCTCAAGAAAAGCATGACCGCAACTTTAAGCCATGAACACGTCACCCAACGTCAACAATCCTCGAACAGCCGCGAGGGCAAGGTGTTCTTACGAATTCACCGCACATGAAGTGATCGACCGGATACTCTCGGTTATCCCCCGTTCTGATCACTCGGAGTAGCCATGTTCCGTGTTCTTTGTGCTGGATTCTCCTGCCTGGCCGTAGCCACCTCCCTGCCCGCCGCCCCCGCCTCCGCGGCCGAACCCTCCCTCCGGCTGATCACCGCCGCGAAGAGCGTGGTCATCGACCGTTATCCCGGCCATTCCGATGCTCCCGGGGTGGTGCTCGACCTCGGCGTGTACCTCGCCGCCGACGAGCGGTTCGAACTGCGCGTGAAGCGCACTTCCTACAAGCGCCGCCCCGAGGTCTTCCGGAGGGTCGGCAGCCGGGACGTGAAGCTGCCCGGCGGGCTGGTGAAGGACTTCTCCGGCCTGCCCGGCTTCCTCGAGGTCAAGGTGAAGAACACGCGCGGCAGGACGGTGAAGCGGCTGGCCCAGAAGTTCTGTCCGGCAGGTGTCGCCAACCGGGTCCGGCAGGACGCCGAGCCGCTCGGCCTCTATCCCGAGTCGTGTCCGACCCATCCGTTCACGCTCGGCACGGTGTGGGGCGTCCAGCCCGGGTGGGCACTGGCCGTCGCCCCGGCCGACCGTCCCGTCGACCTCAAGCCCGGCAAGTACAGCGTCGAAGTGGCCGTCGCGCGGAAGTACCGGCGGCTGTTCGGCATCTCGGGGAGGGCCCGGACGGTCCGGCTGACCGTCCGCGACGCCAGGGCGCACTCGGAAGGCCGCGTCTCGCTGTCCGCCCGGGACCGGAAGACGAAGCCCGGCAGCCGCCCGTCCGGTCGCTCTACGGTCCCGGACGGTCCGAAGCCGAACCTGCGGGCGCTGCCGGCCTGGGACGTCGCGGTCTCGCACGTCGACGACGCCGGGCGGGTCGTCAGGAAGCGCGACTACCTGCGGTTCGCCGCCACGGTGTGGAACGCGGGCCCGTCACGGCTCGTCGTCGACGGCTTCCGCCGCGAGGGCGGGGACGTCATGGACGCCTACCAGTACTTCTACGGCGCGGACGGCGCCCAGACGGGCTTCACGAAGACGGGCGGGTTCGAATGGGACCCGAAGACGGGCCACGAGCACTGGCACTTCAAGGACTTCGCCGCCTACCGCTTGCTGTCCGCGGACAAGAAGCGCGTCGTGCGGGGCCAGAAGGAGGCCTTCTGCCTGGCCAACACCGACCAGGTGGACCTGACGGTCGAAGGCGCGAACTGGCGGCCGGAGAACACCGACCTGTCCAGTTCGTGTGGTGAGAACACCTCGGTGTCGGTGCGCCAGGTCCTGGAGGCCGGGTCGGGCGACACCTACGGGAGTTCGCTGCCCGGCCAGTCCTTCGACATCACGCGCGTCCCGAACGGCGTCTACCACCTGGAGGTCGCCGCGAATCCGGCCCGCCGCCTGGTGGAGACGAGCCTGGCCGACAACACGTCCTCGCGGAGGGTCGTGCTGGGCGGCGTGCGCGGCGCGCGGACCGTCAAAGTGGCCAAAGTCGGATTGATCAAGGGGCACTGAGATACGGTGCACGCGTGACGAATGAGTACAAGGCGACTTTTGATCTGATCGATGCCGACGGCGACGGCTACATCGACACCGACGAGCTGCGCAACCTGATGCGCGCGCTCGGCCAGGAGGCCAGCACCGCGCGGGTGGTCGAGATCATGCTGACCGCCGACCTCAGCCTCGACGGCAAGCTGACCCTGGAGGAGTTCTCCACCCTGATGAGCCGGATCCAGCCCGGCGCGAGCAGGTAGCGCGGCCGGTCAGGCCTCGTCGACCGGCCCGGCCAGCACGTCACGGGCGGCGACGACGATGCCGTCGTAGTCGCTGTAGAGCCAGTCGCCGGGCTTGAACTCCACGCCGCCGAACGTGACGGGCACGTCCGTCTCGCCGGCGGCGTCCTTGGCGCTCTTGCGCGGGTTGGAGCCGAGCGCCTTGATGCCGATCGGCAGCGTGGCGAGGGTGACGGTGTCGCGGACGGCTCCGTGGACGACGATCCCGCCCCAGCCGTTGTCGACGGCCGCCTTGGCGATGAGGTCGCCGCACAGCGCGGAGGCCAGGGAGCCGCCGCCGTCGACGACGAGGACCCGACCCCGGCCCGGGCCGTTCAGCGTGCGCTTCACGAGGCCGTTGTCGCGGAAGCAGCGGATCGTGGTGATGGGACCGCCGAAGACGGGGTTGCCGCCGTACTGGCGGAACTGGGTCTCACAGCTGAGCAGTTCGGCGTCGAAGTCGTCGATGAGGTCTGCCGTCGCGAAGGTCATGACCGAAATCCTACCGACCGGTAGCTCCCTGGCTCACGGCCAGTGCGGCCTCCAGCCGCTCCAGCGCCCAGTCCAGCTCCTCCCTGGTGATCACCAGGGGTGGCGCCAGCCGCAGGACCGTCTCGTGGGTCTCCTTGGCCAGCACGCCCAGCTCCATCAGCCGCTCGGACACCGGCCTGGCCGCGCGCCCCAGGCTCAGCCCGGCCCACAGGCCCCGGCCCGACACGCCCTCCACCCCCGGCAGCGAGCCCAGCCGCTCGTGCAGATAGGCGCCGAGCTCGGCCGAGTGCCGCTGGTAGGCGCCCTCCCTGAGCATCGCGACGACCTCCCGGCCGATCGCGCACGCCAGCGGGTTGCCGCCGAACGTGGAGCCGTGCTGGCCCGGCTCGAACACCCCCAGCACGTCCCGGTCCGCGACCACCGCCGACACCGGCATGATCCCGCCGCCCAGCGCCTTGCCGAGGATGTAGACGTCGGGGACGACGTCCTCGTGGTCGGCCGCGAACGTCCGCCCCGTCCGGCCGAGGCCCGCCTGGACCTCGTCGTCGATCATCAGGACCCCGGTCTCGGTGCACAGTTCGCGGACCGCCCGCAGGAACCCCGACGGCGGCACGTTCACCCCCGCCTCGCCCTGGATCGGCTCGATCAGGACGGCCACCGTCGCGCCGTCGACCGCCGCCCGCAGCGCCTCGAGGTCCCCGTACGGCACGAGCCGGAAACCCGGCGTGTAGGGGCCGTAGGAGTCGTGCGCGTCCGGGTCGTCGGAGAAGGAGATGATCGTTGTGGTCCGCCCGTGGAAATTGCCGCGGAAAGCGATGACGTTGGCTTTTCCCGGGGGCACGCCCTTGACCTCGTAACCCCATTTCCGCGCGGTCTTCAGCGCCGTCTCGACGCCTTCCGCGCCGGAGTTCATGGGCAGCACCATGTCCTTGCCGCACAGTGCGGCCAGGTCCCGTACGAACGGGCCGAACTGGTCGTGCTCGAAGGCCCTGCTGACCAGCGTGACCCGGTCGAGCTGCTCCTTCGCCCTGGCGGTCAGCCTCGGATTGGCATGCCCGAAATTGACCGCCGAGTAGGCGGCGAGCATGTCCAGATAACGCCTGCCCTCCACGTCGGTCAGCCAGACGCCCTCCGCCCGGGAGATCACCACGGGAAGCGGATGGTAGGTGTGCGCCGAATGCGCGTCGGACAGCTCCAGCAGCCGGGCGGAAGTGGTCGTCATGAATTCAGGCTAAATCTGCCCGCCGTCCCGGGAAACAGGCGCGGGATCCATGGTTCTTTTTTTACCCGGTCACTCGCTCCGGAGCGTGCGGTAGGCGCCCTGGTAGTACAGCAGCGGGTCGGCCTCCGACGGGGAGCCGGCGGACAGCACCTCGCCGATCACCACGGTGTGGTCGCCCGCGTCGTGGACGGAGTGGGTGCGGCATTCCAGCGCGCCGATGGCCTCGGCCAGGACGGGAACACCGGTGACCTCGCCGCGGTGGGTCGCCCAGCCCTCCAGCTGGTCCTCCCAGCGGCGGCCCCGGGTGGCGAACCAGGACGAGGCGGCCTCGGAGCCCTCCCCCAGGATGGACACCGCCCAGGTCCCGGCGTCCAGCACGACCTTGTGGAAACGGGCCTTCTTCTCCACGCAGAAGAGGACGAGCAGGGGGTCGAGCGAGACGGAGGTGAAGGCGTTCATCGTCATCGCGTGGTCGACCCCGTCCGCGACGGCCGTCACCACCGTGATGCCGGTGGCGAAGCGCCCGACCACGCGGCGGAACTCAGCGGGATCGGGCGGGGACGTCATGCGGCAGTCCAGTCAGCCAGGAGCGGGCGGCGGGGGTGAGGGCGACGGCGGCCAGCGCGGCGAAGGCCCCGCCGAGCAGGAAGACCATCCCGAGGGCGCCGCCGGTGATGATCACGTCACCCTCGGCGCGGGCCGTCGAGAGCAGCCCGGCGGTGGTGAGCCAGGTCGCGGCGGGGATCAACGCGCCGGTGCGCCCGCCGGCCGCCCAGCCCGCGGCGCGGAAGGCCACCAGGTTGAGCGCGCACAGCCCCAGGGCGGCCAGAGGCGAGCGCCCGTAGCTGAAGGAGCCGACCAGGGCGAGGAACACGCCCCCCAGCGCGAGAAGTCCGTAGAGTGCGCCCGTGAGGACACTGTCCGACCTGTTCACGAAAAATCAGGTTAGCCCGCCGAACAGGTCGTTCTCACGCCCGTCCGCTCCCCGAGGCCCCTCGGGCCCCGCCAGCCTGGTGTAGTACTCCACCCCGAAGGCCTGCTGGCCGACCTTGTTGGACAGCGCGAAATAGGCGCCCTCGACGGTGATCTGGCTGCGGTGGGCGGCCAGGGCCGCGAGCTTCTGCGGCAGGTAGGGACGGCAGTCGATGGCCGTCGTCACCTGGTCGTCGGGAACGCCGTAGGGCAGCTCGTCCACGCTGCCGGGGCTGCGGAAGGGGCTGCTGGCCTTCAGCACCGCCACCGAGCGGGCCAGCACCGAGCGCGGCATGGCGATGGCGTAGAACTTGTCGACCTGCCAGTCGGTGCCCTGGGAGTTCTCGAACGCCCGCCACGAGATCTTGTGCGCCTGGATGTGGTCCGGGTGGCCGTAGTAGCCGTTGTCGTCGTAGGTGACGATCACCTGCGGCCTGACCTCGCGGACGATCTCCTCGAGCTGGGCCGCCGCCTCGTCCGGGTCGGCCTGCCAGAACGCGCCGGGCCGCTCGTTGGAGGCCACGCCCGCCATGCCCGAGTCCCGCCAGCGGCCCGCGCCGCCCAGGAGCCGGTGGTCGGCGACGCCCAGGGCCTTGCAGGCGTCGGCCAGCTCGGAGATCCGGTGCTCGCCCAGCCTGTCCTGCTGGTCGGAGGCGAGTTCGGCGTACTCCGGCGGGATGATCTCGCCCTCCTCCCCCAGCGTGCAGGTGACGAGGGTGACATGGGCGCCTTCCGCCGCGTACCGGGCCATGGTCGCGCCCGTATTGATCGATTCGTCGTCGGGATGGGCGTGCATGAACAGGATGCGGCGATCGCTCATGTGCAGCAGCCTAATCAGCGGTGCGGACCACTCCGGATACCAGGGTCCCCCGGCTCCACACCCGATAACGGCCCTACCGGCACTGACCGGGAGGAGAGCCGGAAAAAAAATGGTTGGCATCGTCAACACTTTGTTACTTACCGTCAGAGGATGCGCTCTCTGCCGCTCTCCGACCCGGGGACGCCCGACCATCGCGGACCTTGGCGGTTCCTCGGGTGGCTGGCACGCGCGCAGGCGCGGACACTCCTCCCCGCCATCGGCCTGAGCGCCGTCTTCATGGCCGTCCAGGCGCTCATGCCGGCCGCGATCGGCCGCGCCGTCGACCGGGGCCTGGTCGGACGGGACGAGTCGGAATTGCTGCGCTGGTCCCTGATCCTGCTGCTGCTCGGCCTCGTCCAGGCCGCCGTGGGGACGCCCCTGCACCGGCTGGCGGTCTTCGTCTGGCTGGACACCGCCTACCGCACCGTCCAGTTCGTCACCCGGCAGGCCACCCGGCTGGGCGCGACCCTGCCCAGGCGGATGAGCACCGGGGAGGTCGTCGCGGTCGGCGTCTCGGACGTCTCGAAGCTGTCCTCCGCGGTGGAGATCCTCACCCGCGGCTCCGGCGCGGTGATCGCGATCGCGACGGTGACGGTCGTCCTGCTGGCCTCCACGCCGCGCCTGGGCCTGGTGGTCCTGCTCGGCGTCCCGCTGATCATGGCGGTCAGCGCCCCCCTGATGCGCCCGGTGCACCGGCGGCGGACCCTGCAGCGCGAGCTGGAGGGGGAGGTGACCGGCCAGGCCGCCGACCTCGTCGCCGGGCTGCGGGTGCTGCGCGGGCTGGGCGGCGAGGAGCCGTTCGGCCGGGGCTTCCGCGCCCGGTCCCAGCGGCTCAGGGGGGCCGGGGCGCACACGGCCGGCGCCGAGGCCACCCTCAAGGGCGCGGGCGTGCTGCTGCCCGGACTGCTGGTCCTGGCCGTCACCTGGCTGGGCGCCCACCAGCTGGCCGCGGGGACGATCAGCGCCGGAGAGCTCGTCGCCGCCTACGGCTACACCGCGTTCCTGGTGAACCCGCTGTGGACGCTCGCCGACGCCGCCGAGTCCTTCATCAAGGCCCATGTGGCGGCGGCCCGCGTCGTCCGCCTCCTGGCGCTGGAACCCGAGCACCCCGGTGACGGGACGCGCGAACCCGACGGGCCCGAAGCCGCCGTGCTGGTCGATCCGGGCTCCGGACTGCGGGCCGAGCCGGGTCTGCTCACCGCGGTCGTCGCGGGCGAGCGGGCAGGGGAGCTGGCCGACCGGCTCGGCGGGTACACCGGCGAGGGAGTCCGCTACGGCGGGGTCCCGCTCGCCGAACTGGCGGGGCTGCGCCGCCGGATCCTCGTCAGCGGGAACGAGGACCGGCTGTTCACCGGCGCCCTGGCCGCCGAACTGTCCCCGGACGGCGACGAGCGCGCCCTGCGCCGGGCGATCCGGACGGCCTGCGCCGAGGACGTCGTCGAGACGACGGGGCTGGACGGCCTCGTGGCCGAGGGCGGCCGGGAGTTCTCGGGCGGACAGCAGCAGCGGCTCAAACTCGCGCGGGCCCTGGCCGCCGACCCGGAGGTGCTCATCCTGGTCGAGCCGACCAGCGCCGTCGACGCGCACACCGAGGCGCGCGTCGCCGAGCGGCTCGCCGGGCACCGGGCGGGACGCACCACCGTCGTGTTCACCTCCAGCCCCCTCGTCCTGGACCGGGCCGACCGGGTCGTCTGGGTCTCCGGCGGCGAGGTCGCCGCCGAAGGCGCGCACCGCGAGCTGCTCGACCGGGCCCCCGACTACCGGGCCGCCGTCACCAGGCAGACCGCCGGCGCCGGAACCAAGGAGTGATCATGCGACTGCCGGTGGCCTCCGCCGCGGAGGTACGGGCCTACACCGGGCTGCTGGTGCGGCGGCACCCCCGCCCCCTGGGCCTCGCGCTGGCCCTGCACGCGCTGGCCACCGCCAGCGGCCTGACCACGCCCTGGCTGCTGAGCCGGCTGCTGGAGAACCCCGACGCCCGGCGGATCGACCTGATCGCGGTCGGCATCGCCGTGTTCGTGGTCCTGCAGGCGGTGCTGACCCGGCAGGCGTTCGCCGCCTCCTCGCGGCTCGGCGAACGGGTCCTGGCCGAACTGCGCGAGGAGTTCGTCGAACGGGTGCTCCGGCTCCCGCTGGCGACCGTGGAACGCGCCGGGACGGGCGACCTGCTCTCCCGCACCACCCGGGACATCGACACCCTCAACCGGTCGGTGCGCCACGGCCTGCTCCAGGTGGTGATCGCCCTGGTCACCTGCCTGTGCACCCTGGGCGCGCTGGTGCTGACGGGCCCCCTGCTGGTGCTGCCCGTCCTGCTGGTCGTGCCGGTGCTGTGGATCAGCACCCGCTGGTACCTGAGCCGCGCCCGCGACGCCTACCTGCGTGAGAACGCCGCCTGGGCGGAGGTCATCGACGGGCTCGCCGAGACGGTGAACGGCGCCCGGACGGTGGTGGCGCTGGGCAGGGAGCGGTCGCGCAGGGATCAGGCCGACGCGCAGATGGCGCTCAGCTACGCGGCCGAACGCCGGTCCCTGCGGTTGCGCACCGTCTGGTACCCCGTCCTGGAGCTGTCCTATGTCTTCCCCGTCACGCTGACCCTGCTGTTCGGCGGCTGGCTGTACCTGAACGGGCACGCCTCCCTGGCCCAGGTGACGGCGGCGACGCTGTACGTCCAGCAGCTCGCCCATCCGCTGAACCTGCTGCTGGCCGAGCTCGACGAACTCCAGCTGGGCGGGTCCTCGCTCGCCCGGCTGCTGGGCGTCGCCGGCCTCGCCGAGGACCGCAAGAACCGCGAGGCCCCCGACGGGGTGGAGCTGTCGGCGCAGGACGTCCGGTACGCCTACGGGACCCGCGACGTGCTGCACGGGGTCGACCTGGACCTCAAGCCCGGCGAGCGGCTGGCGGTCGTCGGGCCGTCCGGGGCGGGCAAGTCCACCCTCGGGCGGCTGCTCGCCGGGATCGACGCGCCCCGCACCGGCTCGGTGACGCTGGACTCGGTGCCGCTGAGCGAGCTGCCGCTGGAGGAGCTGCGCCACCGGATCACCCTGGTCAGCCAGGAGCACCACGTCTTCCGCGGCACCCTGCGCGAGAACCTCACCCTGGTGCGCCCCGCCTCCGACGAGGAGCTGACCGGCGCGCTGGAGGCCGTCGGCTGGTCGGGGCCCGGCCTGGACACGGTCGTCGGCTCCGGCGGCGCCGAGCTGTCCTCCGCCCTGGCCCAGCAGCTCGCGCTGGCCCGGCTGGTCCTCGCCGACCCGCACACCCTGGTCCTGGACGAGGCGACCTCGCTGCTGAACCCGCAGGCGGCGCGCGAGCTCGAACGGTCCCTCGGCGCGGTGCTGGAGGGCCGGACGGTCGTCGCGATCGCGCACCGGCTGCACACCGCGCACGACGCCGACCGGGTCGCGGTCGTCGAGGACGGCCGGATCACCGAGCTCGGCACGCACGAGGAGCTCCTCGCGCTGTCCGGCTCCTACGCCGCGCTGTGGCGCACCTGGAACGGCACCTGATCAGACGACCGCAGCGAAGCGAGGATCGGCCGATCAGTCCCCGGGGTCCGGGGCAGGTCAGGAGAGGTACTGGACGCCCGCCGGCAGTGTCTCCTCCCGCGCCGCCTCGACCAGGAACTCCTCCAGGATGCCCCGGAAGGCGCGGGCGGCGTGCGTGGGCGCGACGTCCTTGCGGTGCGCGATCGCGATGGTGCGCTGCAGTCCCGGCGGCGGCGGCAGCTCCCGCCGGGTGACCGACGTCGTGCTCGCCAGGTTGTCCGCCCCGGTGAGCGGGACGCCGCGCAGGCGGGGCCGTCCGGCCAGCACCATGCTGGGCACCACCGCGATGCCCAGCCCCACCTCGACGAAGCGCAGCACCGCGTCCATCTCGCCGCCCTCGACCGCGAAACGCGGCTCGAAACCGGCCTGGCGGCAGGCGGCGATGGTGGAGTCGCGCAGGTCGTACCCGGAGCGGAACATCACCAGGTCGCGGTCGCGCAGGTCGGAGATGGACATCGGGGAGCGCCGGGAACGCTGGTCGGCCGGCATCGCCACGACCAGGTGCTCGCGCAGGATCGGGGTGGTCACCAGCGGGGTGTCCTCGGCCAGCGGCAGGATGACCAGCGCCAGGTCCAGCGAGCCTCGGGTCAGCTCGCGCACCAGGTCGCGGGAGCCGCCCTCCTCCACGGTGAGGCTGATGCCCGGATAGACGTCGTGGAAGCGGCGCAGCACGTCCGCGAGCAGGCCCGCGCACAGCGACGGGGTGGCGCCCAGCCGGACCCGGCCGCGCACCAGGCCGGCCAGTTCCCGCACCTCCAGCCGCGCGGTGTCGACGTCGGCGAGGATGCGCTTGGCCAGCGGGAGCAGGATCTCCCCGGCCGGGGTCAGGGTGATGTTGCCGCGCGCCCGGCTGAACAGCGGCGCGCCCAGCTCGCCCTCCAGCGTCCGGATCTGTTTGGACAGCGAGGGCTGCGCGATGCCGAGCGACTCGGCCGCCTGCGTGAAGTGGCGGATCTCCGCCACCGCGACGAAGTAGGCCAGTTGCTGGAGCTGCACACCCGCCATTGTTGCTTACCCGTCCGCCATAGGACGGAACCGATTCCCTCCCATAGAGAGACATGAGGGGGTTGGAGGTGTCACGATTCGGATCATGAGCGACCCGATCACGGAGCACACGAGTTCACGGCGCGCGGTCCTGGCCACCGGCGCCGCGGGTCTGGCGTTCGCCGCCACCGGCTGCGGCGTCTACGGCAAGGTGGAGCCCGAGGAGGTCGCCGACAAGGCGATCGGCAAGGCCGCCGACGTCCCTGTCGGCGGTTCCAAGGTCTTCCCCGACGCCAAGGTCATCGTCAGCCAACCGACGGCGGGCCAGTACGTCGCCTTCTCGGCCGTCTGCACCCATCAGGGGTGCACCGTCAACAAGATCGAAGGCGCCGAGGCCGCTTGCCCGTGCCACGGCAGCAGGTTCAAGGTGGCCGACGGAACGGTCGCCCGCGGGCCCGCGTCCGAGCCCCTGCCCCCCGCCACCGTCGAGCTGCGCGGCGACGACCTGTTCCTCGTCGGGTAGCCCCCGAGGCGCCGGGACCCCGGGCCTCACGGGCCGGGGGTCCCTCAGATCCCGAGGCGCCTCAGGGGGTGAGGCCGCTGGTGGAGAAGAACCAGACGGACGACAGCAGCCACACCCCCACCAGCAGGGTGAAGGCCAGCCCGCCCAGGACGGGCAGCGCCCAGCCGGGCAGCCGGTCGATTCGCAGGCCGAGCATCTTGACGGTGAAGACCCCGAAGAACAGGCAGCCCAGCAGCGAGTGCAGCAGGACCCGGGTGTCTCCCGACTGGAAGCCCAGGGCGTACAAGCAGTGGACGGCCACCGGGATCGCGATCAGGAAGGCGGCCCGCCCCGACCAGCGGTGCACGGCTCCCGTCCACTTGGGCGCCGTGCCGAGCTTGCCGTAGATGGCCAGTGCCGAGAGCAGCTGGACGCCCGCGAAGACGATCGCCCCCGTCGCGGTCCAGGCCTTCGCGGCCGGCGCGGAGGAGAACCCCGCGAGCAGGACGCCCACTCTCGTCGGTTCGTGGAGGCCGCCGTAGACGCCCAGGGCGACGGCGACCAGGCAGCCCGCCAGCAGGGGGACCAGCAGGAGGGCCGCGGACGGGCCGGGGGCGGGCGGGGCCTGGGCGGCGGACTGCGGGGGCGGGGCGGGCGGGGGTGCGGTGGCCATCATTCCTCCGGATCGGCGGGGGCTGCGGTGATCTGGGCGCCGTCGACCGTGGCGGTCAACGTGGCGGGGTCGAGGACGGGCGCGGGACGGGAGGTGCCGTCGGGAGAGGTCGCCAACCCGACCTGCCCGCCGGCCTGGACGATCCAGCCGATGGCCTCCCGGGTGGGGCCCGTCGCCCGGTACAGGCCGGACGGTTTGCGGGCCTCCTGGAGCGTGTAGGCGTAGGTGCCCCCGGCGACGGTGACCTCGCCGGCGATCCCCCCGGAGGCGGAGCGGCCGGTCAGGGCCGCCCCGTTCTTCCCGACGAGGTTCAGCCCGGTGTCCACCGCGCCCTTGAACCAGGCCTCGAGGCTCTGCCCGTCGCACAGGTAGGCGATGGCCCTGCCTGCCCGGATAGTGATCGCCAGCGGGACCCGCTGTCCCTTGACCTGGGCGTACCCGGCGTAACTGCCGTCGGCGGCGGGGGCCCCGGACGGGGAGGCGCTCGGCTCGGCGGATCCGGCCGTCGGAGGTGGAGCGACCGCCGGGGAGGAGGCCGCGGGCGCGGCGGCCTCGGGCGGCCCGTCGTCCTTGTAGGCGCGGACGTCGAGCCCGTAGACGACGCCGCCCACGATGACTCCCGCGGCCAGGGTGAGCAAGGGGGTGATCTGCTTCATCGGACGGCTCCCGGAGTCGTGTCGCCCTGCCTGAGGTGACTGCTGCCAGTTTGCTCTGATTACGAGAAGAGCGCAGTAGATCTCCAGTGACGATGTGAGATCGGTCACGGCACAGGGGTGGGACCGCGGTGATCCGCAGGAGGGACGGCGGCGTGCCCGGGTGTCGGCGGCTCGTCCTACGCTGGACGCATGACGATGAGCTTTCCCCGGCAGAGCGCCAGGACCCGCCGCTTCACCCTGGGCGCGCCCCGCGGCATCACGATCGCTCCCGACGGTTCGGCCGTGCTCTTCCTGCGCAGCCGGGGCGGCACAGACCCCGTCACCTGCCTGTGGCGGCTCGATCCGGCCACCGGCGAGGAGACCCTCCTGGCCGACCCGGCCCGGCTGAACGTGGACGAGGGCGACCTGCCCGCCGAGGAGCGGGCCCGCCGGGAGCGCGCCAGGGAGGCCGCGGGCGGCATCGTCGCCTACACGACCGACGACGCCGTCCGCAAAGCGGTCTTCGCGCTGGCCGGGCAGCTGTTCCTGGTCGACCTGGCGAGCGGCGCGGTGCGGCAGCTGGACGCCGTGACGCCGGTGTTCGACCCCCGGCTCGACCCGCGCGGCGGCCGGGTCGCCTACGTCGCCGAGCGCTCCCTGCACGTGATCGACCTGGCCACCGGCGCCGACACCGTCGTGGCCAGGCCGGAGAGCCCGCAGATCTCGTGCGGGCTGGCCGAGTTCATCGCCGCCGAGGAGATGGGGCGGATGCGCGGCTACTGGTGGTCGCCCGACGGGCGCAACCTCCTGGTCGCCCGGGTGGACGAGACGCCGGTGCAGCGCTGGCACATCGCCGACCCTGCCAATCCCGAGCGGCCCGCGCAGGAGGTCGCCTACCCGGCGGCCGGCACCGCCAACGCCATCGTCTCCCTGTCCATCGTGACCGCCGAGGGCACCGGCAGGGCGGCCGTCGCCTGGGACCGCGGCATGTACCCCTACCTGGTCTGCGCCTCCTGGAACGAGCGGGGGCCGCTGATCGTCGTGCAGACCCGCGACCAGCGCACCCTGCGCGTCCTGAACGTGGACGACCTCGACGGCGAGACCACCGTCGAGCACGCCGACCACGACTCCATCTGGCTGGAGATCGTCTCCGGGGTCCCGGCCCGCACCTCCTCGGGCGCCCTGGTCTGGACGCTCGACGACGACGGCACCCGGCGGCTGACCGTCGGCGGCGAGCCCGTCACCCCCGAGGGCCTCCAGGTCCGCTCGGTGCTGGGCGTCCAGGGCGCCTCGGTGCTGTTCACCGCCTCGCAGGAGCCGACCGAGGTCCACGTGTGGACCTACTCCCCCGAGGGCGGCGTCACGCGGCTGACGGAGGAGCCCGGCGTGTACTCGGGGGTCCGGGCCGGGGAGGTGACGGTGCTGACGGGCTCGACCCTCGGCTCCACCCGCTCCCGCACCTGGATCCACGGCACCGGCGTGGAGATCTCCAACCTGGCCGAGCAGCCGGTCATCACCCCGGACGTCGCGCTGTTCTCCGCCGGGCAGCGGGAGATCCGCACCGCCGTGCTGCTGCCGTCCGGTTTCGACCCGGCCTCCGGCGAGCGGCTGCCCGTGCTGATGGACCCGTACGGGGGCCCGCACGCCCAGCGCGTCCTGGCGGTGGGCCGCATGTACTGCGAGGCCCAGTGGCTGGCCGACCAGGGCTTCGCCGTCGTCATCGCCGACGGCCGGGGCAGCGCGGGCCGCGGCCCGGTCTGGGAGCGCACCATCGCGGGCGACTTCTGCGACGTCGTCCTGGAGGACCAGATCGCCGCCCTCCAGGCCGCCGCCGAGCGGTACCCGCTGGACCTGGACCGCGTCGCGATCCGAGGCTGGTCCTTCGGCGGCTTCCTGGCGGCCCTGGCCGTCCTGCGCCGCCCCGACGTCTTCCACGCCGCCGTCGCGGGCGCCCCCGTCACCGACTGGCGCCTGTACGACACCCACTACACCGAGCGCTACCTGGGCCACCCCGACGAGGAGCCCGAGGCCTACGTCGCCAACTCCCTCATCGAGGACGCCCCCAAGCTGGAGCGCCCCCTGATGATCATCCACGGCCTCGCCGACGACAACGTCGTGGCCGCCCACACCCTGCGCCTGTCCAGCGCCCTCCTGGCCGCCGGACGCCCGCACACCGTCCTGCCGCTGTCGGGGGTCACCCACATGACCCCTCAGGAGGTCGTCGCCGAGAACCTGCTCCACCTCCAGGTCTCGTTCCTCAAGGACGCCCTGGCCGCCCGCTGACCCCTCCCGCCGGAGCACGCCTCCTCCGCGCCCCCGCGCGCGGAGGAGGCGTGCTCCGGTCGCCCGGGACGCCCCCGGCGGAATTCGTGTGGGCCGATCCCTTCGGGGCACCCCGGAGAGCGGCCGGAAAAGTGAGGGGTACGGTGAGTTCGAAGCCGGTTCGGAAGGGGCGCGAGGTCCCGTCCGGGCAGCTCACGGCCTCCCGGGGTTCCCGGTGAGCATGTGAAATCCGTCACCGGAGTGGTCTGAACCAACCGGCGAATTCGCCTGCCCGGCAGCACTCATAGTCTGCGGCTATGGAAACTAGAAGGTTCATGACTTGGACCTAATAGTTGTCACATTTGTACGGTTCGGCCCGTGGCTATAGCGACGATCCCCGCCCTCTACCGGTCCACGGTGGGCAAGAAAGCGATCATGGCCGTGACCGGCGGCCTGATGGTGCTCTTCATTCTCGGGCACATGATCGGAAACCTGAAGATCTTCTTCGGGCTCCAGGAGTTCAACGGCTATGCGGCCTGGTTGCGCACCCTCGGTGAACCCGCCCTGCACGAAGGCTGGTTCCTGTGGATCCAGCGGGTGGGCCTGCTGGTCGTCATCTTCCTGCACTTCAGCACCGCCGCCGAGCTGACGGCGCGGGCGAAGCGGGCCCGTCCGGTGAAGTACCAGCACCGGGCGAAGGTCAACGGCTCCTACGCGGCGCGCACCATGCGCTGGGGCGGCGTGATCATCCTGCTCTTCCTCGTGTGGCACATCCTCGACCTGACGGTCGGCACCGTGAACCCGAACGGCGTGCACGGCGAGGCCTACCAGAACGTCGTCGCCGGTTTCGCCCCCGACCGCTGGTGGGTGACCCTCTTCTACGCGGCCGCCGTCATCGCGCTCGGCTTCCACCTGCGCCACGGCCTGGTCAGCGCGGTGCAGACGCTCGGTTTGAAGAACCCGAAGCACGAGGCTCCCCTGAACCTCTTCGCCACCGCCTTCTCCCTGCTGATCGTCGTCGGATTCCTGGTTGTTCCCTTCTCCGTGACCGTGGGGTTGATCGACTAATGAGCGAGACCGAATACTTCCGCGTCGGCGACCCGGTCGCCGACACCAAGGCCCCGGCGTCCACGCCGATCGCGGACCGCTGGACCCAGCGCAAGTTCGACGTGAAGCTGGTCAACCCGGCCAACAAGCGCAAGAAGACCGTCATCATCGTCGGCACCGGCCTGGCCGGCGGCTCGGCGGGCGCCACCCTGGGCGAGCTGGGCTACAAGGTCATCCAGTTCTGCTTCCAGGACTCCCCGCGCCGCGCCCACTCCATCGCCGCGCAGGGCGGCATCAACGCCGCGAAGAACTACCGCAACGACGGCGACTCGGTGCACCGTCTGTTCTACGACACGGTCAAGGGCGGCGACTTCCGCGCCCGCGAGTCGAACGTGCACCGCCTGGCGGAGATCTCCACCCAGATCATCGACCAGTGCGTCGCGCAGGGCGTCCCGTTCGCCCGCGAGTACGGCGGCCTGCTCGACAACCGCTCCTTCGGCGGCGCGCAGGTCTCCCGGACGTTCTACGCCCGCGGCCAGACGGGCCAGCAGCTGCTGCTCGGCGCCTACCAGGCGCTGATGCGCCAGGTGGACCTCGGCAACGTCGAGCTGCACGCCCGGCACGAGATGCTCGACCTGATCATGCACGAGGGCAAGGCGCGCGGCGTCGTCGTCCGCAACCTGATCACCGGCGAGATCAAGTCCTACACCGCCGACGTGGTCATCCTGGCGACCGGCGGCTACGGCAACGTGTACTTCCTGTCCACGAACGCCATGGGCTCCAACGTGACGGCGGCCTGGCGGGCGCACAAGAAGGGCGCGCTGTTCGCCAACCCCTGCTACACGCAGATCCACCCGACCTGCATCCCGGTCTCCGGCGACCACCAGTCGAAGCTGACCCTGATGTCGGAGTCGCTGCGCAACGACGGCCGCGTGTGGGTGCCGAAGGAGGCGGGCGACGCCCGCAGGCCTTCGGACATCCCCGAGGACGAGCGCGACTACTACCTGGAGCGCATCTACCCGGCGTTCGGCAACCTGGTGCCGCGTGACATCGCCTCCCGCGCCGCCAAGAACGTCTGCGACGAGGGCCGCGGCGTCGGCCCCGGCGGCCTGGGCGTCTACCTGGACTTCAAGGACGCGATCACGCGTCTGGGCCGCAAGGCCGTCGAGGCCAAGTACGACAACCTCTTCCAGATGTACGAGCGCATCACGGGCGAGAACCCGTACGAGCAGCCGATGCGCATCTACCCCGCCGTGCACTACACGATGGGCGGCCTGTGGGTGGACTACGACCTCGAGTCGACCATCCCCGGCATGTTCGTGCTGGGCGAGGCCAACTTCTCCGACCACGGCGCCAACCGCCTCGGCGCGTCCGCGCTGATGCAGGGCCTGGCGGACGGCTACTTCGTCATCCCGCAGACCGTCGGCGACTACCTGGCGAAGAACCCGGCCGCCCCGGTGCCGGACGAGGCCGTCCAGGAGGCCGAGGGCGCGGTCAAGGCCCAGGTCGAGAAGTTCCTGTCGATCAAGGGCAACCGCACGGTGGACTCCTACCACCGCGAGCTGGGCCAGATCATGTGGGAGTACTGCGGCATGGAGCGGACGGACGAGGGCCTGCGCAAGGCCATCGGCATGATCCGCGAGCTGCGTGAGGACTTCTGGCAGAACGTGACCGTTCCGGGCTCCGGCGACGACCTGAACCAGTCGCTGGAGAAGGCCGGCCGGGTCGCCGACTTCCTGGAGCTCGGCGAGCTCATGTGCGTCGACGCCCTGCACCGCACCGAGTCCTGCGGCGGGCACTTCCGTGCCGAGTCCCAGGACGAGGAGGGCGAGGCCAAGCGCGACGACGAGGCCTTCTCCTACGCCGCCGCCTGGGAGTGGACCGGCGGTGACCTGCCGGTGCTCCACAAGGAAGAGCTCCTCTTCGAATACGTCAAGCCCAGCACCCGCTCTTACAAGTAAGAGGCGCGAATCTCATGAAGCTGAAGCTCCGCATCTGGCGTCAGAAGAACGCCGATGACAAGGGCCAGATGGTCACCTACGACGTCGACGGCATCTCCGAGGACGCCTCGTTCCTGGAAATGCTCGACGTGCTCAACGAGCGCCTGGCCCTGGAGGGCGAGGAGCCGATCGCGTTCGACCACGACTGCCGCGAGGGCATCTGCGGCATGTGCTCGCTGGTGATCAACGGCCAGCCGCACGGTCCCGAGCGCAACACCACCACGTGCCAGCTGCACATGCGCAAGTTCAGGGACGGCGAGACGATCGACGTCGAGCCGTGGCGGGCCAAGGCCTTCCCGGTCGTCAAGGACCTGGTCGTCGACCGCGGCGCGTTCGACAAGATCATCGAGGCGGGCGGCTACATCTCCGCCCCGACCGGCACCGCGCCGGACGCGCACGCCACCCCGGTGCCCAAGGCCGACGCCGACAAGGCGTTCGTCGCCGCCGAGTGCATCGGCTGCGGCGCGTGCGTGGCGGCCTGCCCGAACGGTTCCGGCTCGCTGTTCATGTCGGCCAAGATCTCGCACCTGGGCCTGCTCCCGCAGGGCCAGCCCGAGCGTGACAGCCGGGTCCTCGAGATGGTCAAGACCCACGACGAGCTGGACTTCGGCGGCTGCACCAACACCGGCGAGTGCACCGTGGCCTGCCCGAAGGGCATCCCGCTGGAGTTCATCGGCCGGATGAACAAGGACTGGCTGAAGGCCTCCGGAAAGTAACCTCTCCGGTACCGGCGCGAATCAGCACGAAGGACGCTCCAGGGCTCGACCCTGGAGCGTCTTTTTGTTGGTTTTTGTCACGCCTGGACCAGAAAGGGCCAGATCTTGAAAGTTGTTCATTTCTGTCACTACTCTTAGCAGGCTCGACGCGAGGGAGTTCGAGCCTCCTCCTCGCCGTCCCCCCGAGTTCCGCCCCACGAGGAGCCATCCTTGAAGATCCGCAAGCCCGCTCTGGCCGCCGCCACCCTGGCCCTGGCCATCACCCCGGCCCTGACCGCCGTCACCCCGGCGCAGGCCGCCCCCTCCAAGGCCCAGGTCCTGGCCGCCGCCCTCGTCGAAGAACTGAGCCTGGTCGAGCAGGTCCTGGCCGCGTTCCCGCCCGCCATGGCCGACATCGCCCGCCAGCTCCTCGCCGGTGACTTCACCCGGTTCTTCGAGCTGTTCACCGAGGCCATGAAGCTGACGCCGACCCAGATCAACACGATCATCGCCACGCTGCAGACGATCCTGGGCCAGTTCGGCGGCACCGAGCCCCCGCCGGCCACCACGCCGCCGCCGGCCACCGAGCCCGCCCCGGTCACGGACCCCGCCCCGGTCGTCACGCCCGCCTCCTTCAACGGCGGCCCCGTCTTCAAGCAGGTCTCCGCCCCCGGCGACACCCAGGACCAGAAGATCGCCTGGGTCCTCGACGCCCTGCTGCAGGACGCGGGCAAGAAGCGCAACGGCCAGGTCGTCGCCAACATCCTGGTCAACGTGGCCCTCTCAGCCCGGTAACCCCCCTCACGAAGGAGCCCCCGTCCCTTTCCGGGACGGGGGCTCCTTCGCGTTCGGGCGCTCAGGCGCTCGGGGTGTCCTCGCCCTTGCGGACGATGCCGAGCTTGGAGCCCAGCCAGACCAGGGGGTCGTACTTCTTGCCGACCACCCGCTCCTTCATCGGGATCAGGGCGTTGTCGGTGATCTTGATGTGCTCGGGGCACACCTCGGTGCAGCACTTGGTGATGTTGCACAGGCCCAGGCCGTGGTCGTTCTGGGCGATCTCACGGCGGTCCTGGACGTCGGCGGGGTGCATCTCCAGCTCGGCGATGCGCATGAGGAAGCGCGGGCCGGCGAACTTCGGCTCGTTCTCCTCGTGGTCGCGGATCACGTGGCAGACGTTGTTGCACAGGAAGCACTCGATGCACTTGCGGAACTCCTGCGAGCGCTCCACGTCGATCTGCTGCATCCGGAAGTCGCCGGGGGCGGTGTCCCCGCCGTCGAACGCCGGGATCTGCCGGGCCTTCTCGTAGTTGAACGACACGTCCGTGACGAGGTCGCGGATCACCGGGAACGTGCGGACTGGGGTGACCGTGACGGTCTCGTCCTCGGCGAACGTCGACATCCGCGTCATGCACAGCAGCCGGGGCTTGCCGTTGATCTCGGCCGAGCACGAGCCGCACTTGCCGGCCTTGCAGTTCCAGCGGACCGCCAGGTCCGGGGTCTGCGTGGCCTGCAGCCGGTGGATGACGTCGAGGACGACCTCGCCCTCGTTCACCTCGACCTCGAAGTCCTGGAGCGAGCCTTCGCCGCTGTCTCCGCGCCACACGCGGAACCTGCCCAGATAGCTCATGAGGGGATCTCCTCCTCGGTGAGGTACTTCTTCAGTTCGGAGTTCTCGAAGAGGGCCAGCAGGTCGGGGCGCATCGGGTCCAGCGGCTGGCGCCGCAGCTCCACCCCGCCGTCGGCGTCCAGCCGGCAGACCAGGTTGACCTTGCGCCACTCGGGGGACATGGCCGGGTGGTCCTCGCGGGTGTGGCCGCCGCGCGACTCCTGCCGCGTCAGCGCGGCCTTCGCCACGCACTCGGAGACGATCAGCATGTTGCGCAGGTCCAGCGCCAGGTGCCAGCCGGGGTGGTAGCCGCGGCCGCCGGGACCCGCCTCCAGGACGCCGACGTTCTCGACCCGCTCGCGCAGCTTCACCAGCGCCTCCAGCGCCGTCTCCAGCTCGCTCTCGGTGCGGATGATGCCGACCAGCTCGTTCATGGTCTGCTGGAGCTCGCCGTGCACGGTGTAGGGGTTCTCGCCCTCGGGGCGCGCGAACGGAGCCAGCGCCTCGGCCGCGGCGGCCTCGACCTCGGCCTCGGGCACCGAGGGCGGCGCCTCCAGCGACTCCAGGTAGTCGACCGCGCCCGCGCCCGCCCTGCGGCCGAAGACCAGCAGGTCCGACAGGGAGTTGCCGCCCAGCCGGTTGGAGCCGTGCATGCCGCCGGTGCACTCGCCCGCCCCGAACAGGCCGGGGACCAGCGCCGCGCCGGTGTCGGGGTCGACCTCGACGCCGCCCATGACGTAGTGGCAGGTCGGGCCGACCTGCATCGGCTCCTTGGTGATGTCGACGTCGGCCAGCTCCTTGAACTGGTGGTACATCGACGGGAGCTTCCTGGTGATCACGTCGGCGGGGAGCCGCGAGGAGACGTCCAGGAAGACGCCGCCCTGCGGGGAGCCCCGGCCGGCCTTCACCTCGGAGTTGATCGCGCGGGCCACCTCGTCACGCGGCAGCAGCTCCGGCGGGCGCCGGTTGTTGTCGGGATCGGTGTACCAGCGGTCGCCCTCCTCCTCGGTGGTGGCGTACTGGTCCTTGAAGACGTCGGGGACGTAGTCGAACATGAAGCGCTTGCCCTCGGAGTTCGTCAGCACCCCGCCGTCGCCCCGGACCGACTCGGTGACCAGGATGCCCTTCACCGAGGGCGGCCAGACCATGCCGGTCGGGTGGAACTGGATGAACTCCATGTTGATCAGCGACGCCCCGGCCAGCAGCGCCAGCGCGTGGCCGTCCCCGGTGTACTCCCAGGAGTTGGAGGTCACCTTGAACGCCTTGCCGATGCCGCCGGTCGCCAGGATGACGGCGGGGGCCTCGAAGACCACGAACTTCCCGGTCTCGCGGACGTAGGCGAACGCGCCGCAGATGCGGTCGCCGTCCTTCAGCAGCCGCGTGACGGTCGTCTCGGCCCACACCTTGATCCGGGCGTCGTAGTCGCCGAACTCGGCGTGGTCCTCCTGCTGGAGGGCGACGATCTTCTGCTGGGTGGTGCGGATCAGCTCCAGGCCGGTCCGGTCGCCCACGTGCGCCAGCCGGGGGTAGGTGTGGCCGCCGAAGTTGCGCTGGGAGATCTTGCCGTCCTTGGTGCGGTCGAACAGCGCGCCCCAGGCCTCCAGCTCCCACACCCGCTCGGGTGCCTCCTTGGCGTGCAGCTCGGCCATCCGCCAGTTGTTGAGGAACTTGCCTCCGCGCATGGTGTCGCGGAAGTGCACCTGCCAGTCGTCGTTGCTGTTGACGTTGCCCATCGCGGCCGCCGCGCCGCCCTCGGCCATGACGGTGTGCGCCTTGCCGAGCAGCGACTTGGAGATGACCGCGACCTTCTTGCCGCGCAGCCGGGCCTCGATGGCCGCACGCATTCCCGCGCCGCCCGCGCCGATGACGACGACGTCGTAGGAGTGTCGCTCGAATTCAGTCATGAGGACCTCAGTTGAAGAAGCGGAAGTCGTTGATGGTGTCGCTGGCCACGAGCATCACGTAGAAGTCGGCGACCACCAGGGACCCGAGCGTGACGAGGGCGTACGTCCCGTGCTGGGCGTTGATCTTCGAGACCCACGTCCACAGGCGGTAGCGGACGGGGTTCTTGGAGAAGTTCTTCATCCTGCCGCCCACCACGTGCCTGCAGGAGTGGCACGAGAGCGTGTACAGCCACAGCAGGATGACGTTGGCCAGCAGGATGAGGCTGCCCAGGCCGATGCCGAAGCCGCCGTCCTTGCCCTTGAAGGCCAGGATCGCGTCATAGGTGTTGATCACCGAGATGACGCCCGCGATGAGCCAGAAGTACCGGTGCAGGTTCTGCCCGATCAGCGGGAAGCGGGTCTCGCCGGTGTACTTGGCGTGCGGCTCGCGGACTCCGCAAGCCTGCGGGGACGCCCAGAAGGACCGGTAGTAGGCCTTGCGGTAGTAATAGCAGGTCAACCGGAAGAGCAGCAGGAACGGCAGGGAGACCAGCGCGTAGGGAATGAAAAAAGGCACGTTCGCGGGTACGAACGTGCCGAAGTGCGCGGCGCTTCCCGTCACCCCGTCGAGTGTGACGCTGTTGCACGCCTCGTTCACACAGGGCGAGTAGAACGGGGTCAGGTAGTTGTACTCGGGGACGTAGAAGGCGGAGCCCCACATCGCGCGGACCGTCGCGTAGGCGACCCAGGCGGTGAAGATGATGAACGTGACATATGGATACTTCCGCCAGTCGTCGGTCCGGAAGGTCTTCGCCGAGATCCGCGCCCGCGTCTTCGCGGGTGCTTCGACCGTAGCCATCGCAGCCTCCTCAGGGGTCTGAGGAAGGCGACCTTACGCTCTTCCCCGACCGATGTGACACAGCTAACAACGCGCCATCTTGCTGTGATGCTCATCACAGATGCTTTTCCCCGACTCGATAGCCGGAGGCTATGGACAGGACATCTGAAGGGAATTGGTTTCGGCTGATTGATTCGCCCTTTATGCCCCTTCCTCTTTCCCCTACAACAGGTAACCCCACTCCGTGTCGGCCACGCTCGCCACCCCCCGCGCTCTAAGGTGGACGCAGGTTCCCCGATGACAGGAGCAGGCCGGATGACCACCCCGTCCGAACAGCCGAGGTTCAACCCCCAGCAGTACGGATACGGCCCGAACCAGCCCCCCGAGCAGCAGGGCCGCCCCGGCCCCCAGAACCCGCCGGGACAGCAGGGCCAGCCCGGCCAGCAGGCGCGCCCGCAGAACCCGCCGCAGCAGTGGCAGCCCGGCCCGCAGCACACCGGCCCGCAGCAGGCCCTCCCTCCGCAGAGCCACACCGGCCCGCAGCAGGCGCTCCCCCCGCAGGACCGCCAGCGCCCGCAGTCGCCCCCGCCCGGCCAGTCCCAGGGGCACCCCGTCGTCCGCAAGAAGGGCTTCTTCGGCGCCCTGCTGGACACGAAGTTCGACGCGATGGTCACCCCGATGCTCATCCGGGGCTTCTACCTCCTGTCCCTGGCCGTCATCACGCTGATCAGCGTGTTCCTGTTCCTGGGCATCTGGGGCCTGGACGGCAACAACCCCTACGACGAGGGCGACTCCGACAAGTTCTTCTACGTGGCCCTCGTCGTCGCCCCCCTCTTCTGGCTGTTCCAGGTGCTCTTCGTCCGGATGGCCCTGGAGTTCGTGATCAACCAGTTCAAGATCACCGAAGAGCTGCAGAAGATCCGCCGCAACACCACGGGCCGCTGAACATCTCAGTTTGAACCCCCCGCGGGGAACCGGACTCTTACCCTGAGGCAACCCCCTACATCTCAGGAGCTCCCGTGTTCTCTCGCGTCACGCTGTGCACGATCGCCGGCGCCCTGCTGCTCTCCGGCTGCCAGGGCGACCCGTCCACGACCGCGCCTCCCGCGTCCCCGGACACGTCCTCCTCGGCGGCCTCAGTGGACCCGACAGAGTCTCCGGCCGCCGCCGGGCAGGGCCAGGTGCTGCGCTCCCGCGGCTTCAGCGTCACCGTCCCCGCCGGATGGAACCAGGTGGATCTCACGACGGACACCTCCGAGGTCGTCCAGGTCTCCTGGGGCGTCAAGGACAACCCGCTCGGGGAGCTCGTGATGGACCTGCAGAAGGAGCTCAAGGCCAAGGGCGCCGTCTGGGCGCTCGACCCGGCGTCGGCGTCCGGCTCGTTCGCCGTCCACCTGAGCGCCGCCTGCGACTCCGGCGGCCTCACCGGCAGCGACCTGGAATCCCTCCGCAGGAAGGCCCAGGCCAAGACCGGCGCCCAGGTGGAGGACACCGCCGTCGGCGGCAAGCCCGCCCTGAAGATCACCTCTTCGGGCACCCGCAGCCACGACCAGGTCACCTACAAGCAGGTGGACGTCCGCGTCCCCGTCTCCGACGACGAGTTCTGCTACGTCTCCCTCGAAGGCCCCCCGGAGTCCCTCACCCCGGCCGTGGTCGACCCGATCGCCGCCTCCTTCACCCTGGAGTAGGCGTCAGTACATCGAGATGTGGACGTGGTCCCAGTGGTTCTGGGTGATGCTGCCGCGGTTCTCCATGGGGCGCCAGCCCTCGCCCGCGCGGTCGGCGTTCCAGATCTGCTGCTTCCAGATGACGTAGTGGATGCCCAGCGCCTTGGCGTTGGCGACGGCCCAGGCGGCCATGGCGTCGCCTCGGGCCTCCTGCGCGGCGTTGGGCATCTGGCCGTAGGGGCCCGTCATGAAGTCGCAGGCCTTTCCCTTGCCGTGGTCCTGCGGGTCGCCTTCGCGCAGGCAGCCGACCGGGTAGGGGGCGCCGAAGGTCTCGATGACCTTGGCGCGCATCTCGGCGGTGCGCTCGGTGATGCCGCCGGGGCCGATGGCCTCGGGAGGGTAGTTGCCGCCGTCCTCGTCCGAAGGGAAGCCCAGGTAGGGGACGGCGGAGCCCTCGTCCACCAGGCGGATCTTGATGAGCTTCTCGAGGATGCCGCGGTCGCCGTTCGGGTAGACCTGGATTCCGTCGCAGAACAGCTGGTACCCGGTGGCCTCGGTGACGACCGGCACGCAGACGGGCCAGTTGACGGTGGCGGTCGCCGTGGCGGTGCCCGAACGGCCCTGGCCCTTCCGCCCCGCGGAGTCGGTGCAGTCCTCGGCGCCGTCGGCCTGCTCGTCCTCCTCGAGGAGCTGGCAGTCCTTGGTCTTCACCGAGACCTTCACGGTGTCGCCCGCGACGCCGCTGAGCTCCGGCGCGCCCACCAGGGCGGTGCCGTTCTTGTCGGCGTACTCGGCGGCGGGCGGCTGGGGGCCGCCAGGAACCAGCCAGTAGCCGGCCGAGGACGGGTCCAGGCCCTGCGTCAGCGTCAGGTCCACCGCCTCGTCCCGCAGCGCGGCGAGCGCGCCCAGCGCCGCGGCGTCCGCTCCGGTCTGCGCGCGGGTGCGCATGTCGCCGGCCTGCGCGATCCGTGACAACAGGAGCAGCGCCATGGCCAGGAACAGCACCATGGCCATCATGAGAATGGGGGTGGCCGCGCCCTCGTCCCGGCGCCGCCCTCGGATCCGCCTCGCCATCGAGCACCCCTCGAGAGAACGGCAGTGTCGCGGGACCGTACGGTCCCCGAGCAACCTAGAGGGGCGCGGGCGCGCGCGGACAGGGCCCGTGGGCCCAATCCGTCACGGCGGCAGCAGCACCGCCGCCAGCGCTCCGCCGATCATGAACGGACCGTAGGGGAAGTGGGTGCCGCGCTTGCCTCGCAGCAGCAGCACCACTCCCCACAGGCCGCCCGCCAGCATGCCGCCGACCATGCCCCAGATCCAGGCGTCCAGCCCGAGCCAGCCCAGGTACAGGCCGAGCACGCCGGCGAGCTTGACGTCGCCGCGGCCGATCGCGTCGGGCAGCAGGAAGTGCTGCACTCCGTAGACGAGCCACAGGGCGGCCAGGCCGATCAGCCCGTACACGAGCCGGGGGAAGCCCTGCTCGGTGAAGGGAGCCGCCGCCGCGAGCAGGAGCGGGCCGGCCAGGTAGGCGGGCAGCGTGTAGGGGTCGGGGAGTCGCTGCACGGCCAGGTCGATGAAGGTCAGCAGCGTGCAGACGATCCCGAAGTACAGGTACGCGACGAGCACGGGGTGCGCGCCGAAGCGCAGTGCCAGCGCGGCCGAGACCAGCCCGGCGGTCACCGCGGTCGCCGTCCTGCGGCGGGCGCCGAGTTCCCCGGTGTACCGCTCGGCCGCCGGTGCGAGGAACCAGCCTGCGAGCAGCCCGGCCAGCCCCACGCCCAAGCACAACGCCACGATCATGGACGAACTGTAGGAACGGCGCGGCTCACCCGACAGGGTCCCTGGACCCATGCCCCGGCGGGCCGCCTCGGGCTAGCCTCGGTCTCCATGTCCATCCCCGCGCGTCCTCTGAGGAACCTGCTGCCCGCCTCCCTGCTGGTCCCGGCGCTGCTGCTCGGCGGCTGCTCGTCCGGCGGCGTCGAAGAGCCCGCAACCCCCACGAGCGCCCCGGCGAGCAGCCCGGCGGGCGATCCCGCCGTCCAGCTCCCCTCCGTGGAGCTGCCGGACTCCGCCGGCCCGCTCGTCGACACGATCAGCGGACGGGTGAAGGAGGCGGGGAGCGTCCACGCCGAGATCACCGCCAAGGGCGAGGGGGCCGAGAAGGGCAGCGGGGACCTGCGCACCGACACCGAGTCGCCCGCGCTCCGGCTGACCATCTCCGGGCCGCCCCCGACCGAGGCCGTGGTCCTGGACGGCGTGGTCTACGCCCGGACCGAGGGCGAGGAGATCGAGCCCGGCAAGCCGTGGGCCAAGCTCTCCCGGGACGACATCCCGGCCGAGCCCGTGGAGGTGAAGCAGATGCTCACCGCCCTGCTGGACGGCGTCGAGTCGTCGCTTCGTGAGCTCTCAGTGGACACCGGTCTGGACATCGTCCGCAAGGGCCGCCTCAAGGGCGACCCCGCCGAGGAGAACCTGGACGGCACGCAGGTCCGCCGGTACGAGGGCGAGACCGACGCGGCGAAGCTCACCGAGCAGAAGTTCAAGGGCTCCGGCGCGGTCGGCTGGACGCTGTGGGTCGGCACGGACGGGCTGCCCCGCCGGTTCTACGCGGTGCTGAAGGACTCCAGCTTCACCGTCGACTACTCGCGCTGGGGCGTGCCGGTGACCATCGAGGCGCCGCCCGCCAACCAGGTGTCCACGATCAGCTGATGCGCCACAGCCGGATGGTGCGGTCGGTGCCCGCGGTGACCAGGCCGCTGCCGTCCGGGGTGAACCCGATGGTGAACACCCAGTCCTCGTGGCCGGTGATGACGGCCGTGGACGTCCCGGTGGCGACGTCCCACAGGCGGACGGTCCGGTCGTGACCGGCCGAGGCGAGGGTCCTGCCGTCGGGGCTGAAGCACACCATGTTGACGCGGCTGCGGTGGCCCGAGAACACCGCCAGCCGGCGTCCGGTGCCGGCGTCCCAGATCCGGACGGCGTTGTCGGTTCCGCCGGAGGCCAGGCGGGTGCCGTCCGGGCTGAACCTGACCGTCTGCACCCAGTGGGTGTGGCCGGTGAGCACCCGGCGCGGCTCCCCCGTCGCGGCGTCCCAGAGGCGGACGGTCCGGTCGTTGCTCGCCGTCGCGAGGAGCCGTCCGTCGGGGCTGTGGTCGACGGAGGTGACCCAGTCGGTGTGGCCGGTGAGCGTGAGGCGGACTTCGCCGGTCGCCACGTCCCACAGCCTGGCCTCTCCGTCGTGGCTCCCGGTCGCGAGGGTGCGTCCGTCGGGGCTCCAGGAGAGCGCGGCGACCCAGGAGGAGTGCGGCATGCTCCGGATCTGCCTGCCGCCCGCGACTTCGACGAGCCGCGCAGAGTTGTCGGAGGCGACCGAGGCGAAGACGCTCCCGTCCGGGCTCGGTTCGAGGCTGCTGCGGACTCCCCGGTAGGTCTCGACGACCTTCTTCTTCTCGACGTTCCAGCGCAGCACCGCTTCGGCGGTGCTGGTGAACAGCTCGGTCCCGTCCACGCTGTAGACGGCGGTGTAGACGGTGTCCGGCTGTACGGGCAGGGTCCCGGCCTCGGCGACCTCGCGGGGCGGCGCGCTTCCGGCGGGGGTCGGCGGCCCGTCCGGTCCCGTCGCCTCTCCGTCCTTCAGCAGCAGCACCGAGGGGATCGCGGCCAGGAACACCGTCCCCGCGGCGGCCCCGAGCAGGACGCGGCGGCCGGGCACTCCCCGGATCCGGGGCGGGCGGAGCGGCTCGGTGGCCGCTCCGGCCAGGGTCTCGCCGAGTCCGAGGTCGGTGGGAGGGTCGGTATCTTCGGCGTACTCGGCGTACTCGGCGGACGGCCTGTCGGTTTCTTCCTGCTCGTCCGGTTCGACGGACGGCGGCGGTTCCATCGCCAGGGTCGCGGCGGGGTCGTGGTCCCCGGCCTCCTCCGGTTCACCGTCGTGGGCCAGCAGCGCGAGCAGCGCCTCGGTGGCGGAGGGCCGGTCGGCGGGCTGCTTGGACAGGCAGGACGCGACGACCGAGCGCACCGGTTCGGCCAGGCCCTCCAGGTCGGGTTCCTCGTGCAGGATGCGGTGCAGGACGGCCGGGATGCTGTCGCTGCCGAACGCCGGTTCGCCCGTCGCGGCGAAGACCATGGTGACGCCCCAGCCGAACATGTCGCCGCGGGAGTCGGCGGGCGCCCCGGAGACGACCTCCGGGGCGATGAAGGCGGGGGTGCCGATGGAGTCGGTGGTGGACGACCCGCCGTCCTGGAGGCGGGCGAGCCCGAAGTCGATGACCCGGGGCCCGTCCGGCCCGTAGATGATGTTGCCGGGCTTGAAGTCGCGGTGGACGACCCCGGCCCGGTGGATGGCGGACAGCGCGGTGAGGGTGGAGGTGGCCAGGCGCTCCAGCGCGTCGGGCCCGCGCGGCCCCTCGGCGCGCACCAGTTCGGCGAGGGTCGGCCCCGGCACGTACTCGCTGGCCACATACGGCCGGTCGCCGGTGGCGTCCACGTCCAGGACCCTGGCGGTGCAGAACTGCCGGACCTTGCGGGTCGCCTCGATCTCGCGGAGCAGCCTGCGGCGCGCCTTAGGATCGTCCGACAGCCGTGCGTGCAGGACCTTCACCGCCACCCTGCGGCCGTCGGGCGCCTGCGCGAGATAGACGACGCCCTGGCCGCCCGAGCCCAGCCTGCCCACCAGGCGGTAGCGGCCGATCCGCCTGGGATCGGCGCGGTCGAGCGGGCTCGCTGCCGACACCTGGGCCTCCGGGAACGACCTGTCCGTTCGAACTCGCCGGGCCGCTCCGTGTGAAGATCTCGATCAGCCCGTATTTTCGACAATAGGCGAAGACCGACTGGGACGCACCGATCATGCCGGTACCGCAGAAGAAGCAGCAGGGCCTCGGGAGAGCACGTCTCCTGCGGTCGAGCGGGGTGATGGCCGTCGGCGGCCTCGTTCTGGGCGCGCTGGCCGGAGCCGGTCTCTCGGCCTCGCTGCGGGACGGGCCGCCCGGACCCGGGCTCGTCTTCTCCGACGAGTTCGACGGGCCGGCGGGGCCTCCCGACCTCGACAAGTGGAACCTCATCGACGGGCACCTGGGCTACAACGACGAACTGGACTACTACCGGCCCGAGAACGCCGCGCTCGACGGGCGGGGGCGGCTGGTCATCACCGCCAGGGACGACAACGCCCACCTGTTCGACTGCCGTCCGCGCCGCTGCGCCGCGACCTCCGCCCGGCTCACCACCGAGGGGCGCTTCACCTTCACCTACGGCCGGATCGAGGCGCGCATCAAGGTGCCGGGCGGCCAGGGCATGTGGCCGGCGTTCTGGGCCCGCCGCGACCCGCCGGACGCCGGGCGCGGCGAGATCGACGTGATGGAGATCCTCGGCCGCGACCCCGGCGCGGTGCACAGCAGCCTGCACGGCGACCGGGACCTCGACGTCACCGACACCTACCGGCTGCCGGACGGGCAGGACTTCGCCGGGGACTTCCACGTCTTCGCCGCCGAGTGGCGCAAGGACGGCATCTGCTTCTCCGTGGACGGGCTCACCCACGCCTGCCGGAAGAAGGCGGCCACCCCCGGCTGGGAGTTCGACCGGCCGTACTTCCTGCTGCTGAACCTGGCCGTGGGCGGGGACTGGGCCGAGGGGCCGGACAAGAGCACGAAGTTCCCCCGGCACATGCTCGTCGACTACGTCCGCGTCTCCCGGCTCGGCTGACGGCCCCGGGCGAGCAGCCCCATCCCGATCAGCAGCGAGGCGGCCTGGGCCAGCGCCCAGCCCCCGGCGGCCGCCGTCACCCCGTGCGGCGCGCACAGGGCCGTGGCCGCCAGGACGAGCACGGCGTTGGCCCCGTTGGCGAAGGTGAACGCCGCCGTCCGGTCGTCCGCGATGAGCAGGGCGTCCACCAGGTAGTTCCCGGCTCCGACCAGGGCCGAGAGCGCCAGCAGGCGGAGGGGTCCGGCGGCCTCGGCCGCGTAGCCGGGGCCGAACACGGCCAGGAGCCGGGGCGCGGCCAGGAGGGTGAGGGACACGGCGGGCAGCAGCAGCCCGTAGGTCCACAGCAGGGCGAGGGTGATGTTGCGGCGCCGGGAGGCCCGCCGGGACTCGGCGAAGAGCACCTGCCCGGCCGCGGCCGGGATGAAGGTGAGGAAGGCGGCGATCTGGAAGGCGACCGCGAACCAGGCGGCCGGGCCCGCGCCGAGGATCGCGAGGATCTGCAGCGGCACGACGGTGCTCGGCAGGATGCCCAGCACCGTGCCGAGGTGGCTGCGCAGCGAGAAGCCGAGCCTGTCGCGCAGCCCCGCCGGGCCGCCGCCCCGGGCCAGCCGGGGCAGCAGGGCGAGGCCGCCGAGCAGGCAGGCCGCCGCGATTCCCGAGCCGTAGGAGGCGACGAGCGCGGCGGCTCCGGCCGGGGCGGCCAGCAGCACCGCCAGTTTCAGCACCGATCCGGCGGTGTTCTTGGCGAGCAGGGGGCCGGTGGCCCGGACCGCGATGAGCCCGGCGTCGAAGGTGCTCCCCGCGGCCGTCGCGACGACCAGAGCGACGACCAGCGCCACGGTGCCGGGAGCCGGGTCGAGGTCCTTGGAGAACGGGAGGGCGCTCCAGGCGACGAAGGCGAGGGCCGCCAGCGCCGCGCCCGCCGACCCGACCGCTCCGACGGCCGCGGCGGTGAGCAGCCGGGGCCGGGGCGCGGACGCCAGGTGCCGCAGCAGGGTGTTGGGCAGGCCCAGCGCCGCCACGGTCGCCAGCAGGTTGACGGCGGCGACCACCGCCGCGAGCCGCCCCACGTCGGCGGGCGGGTACCGGCGGGCCGCCAGGGTCCAGAACGCGAAGCCGAGGACGGCCAGGACGGCGGTGTTGGCCAGCAGGAGGGTCGAGCCGCGCAGCAGCGCGTCCCGCGGGAACGTCCGCCAGACGGGCCGTTTGGGCCGGGCGAGCAGGGCGTCGAACTCCGCGCGGGTCGTCCGGGCGAGCTCCGGCCAGCCGACCCGGTGCGCGTAGGCGAGGCTCGCCCTCTCCCCCGCTTTGAGGACGGACGCGTCCACCTCGTTGAGCGCGGTGAGCGCCTCGGTGAGGGCCTCGACCGTCCCGTCGTAGCGGACGGCGGGGAGCTCGGCGAGGGTGTCGTGGTCGGGCACCACGAGGGGGCGGCCGTGGCTCAACGCCAGGAGCGCGCTGCCGCTGGTGGTGATGGAGCGGAACGGCAGGACGACGACGTCCGCTTCGGCCATCAGCGCGGGGATCTCCGCTTCGGGCACCCGGCCGAGGCGCAGCTCCGTCCGCTCGTCGGCCGCCGCGCGCAGCCGTGCCGCCAGCCCCGGATCGGGGCAGTCGCCCGCGACCACGAGCCTGGCCTTGCCGGGGACGCGCGCGAACGCGGCGAGGAGTTCCTCCACGCCCTTGTAGGGCTCGATCCGGCCGAAGAACAGGAAGGTGCGCGGGTCTCCCGGCGGTCTGCCCGAAGGCGGCGGGGCGGGGTAGGGGCCGTGCGGGATGACGGCGTCGTGCCGGGGCGGCGCGCCGATCTCGCGCAGCGCGTCGCGGGTGGCGGGGTCGTGCAGGATCACCAGGTCGCAGCGCCGCACCAGGAAGCGCCGGGCCGCGACGTCGTCGTCGAACACCGGGCCGTGCGGGAGGACGTTGTGCGCCGTCCAGACGAGCCGCTGCCCGAGCAGGGCGACCGCCGCCAGCACCGCCGTGAACCACCAGCGGGCCAGGGCCGGTGAGGCGAGGCGGAACCCCCACGTCCAGTGCAGGTGCACCAGCCGGGCTCCGCGCAGCCGGTGCCAGGCCAGCTCCACCGGCAGGAGGAGGACGTTCAGGGTGTGCGAGGGCGTCAGCTCGCCCAGGTGGCTCACTCTCACCCCCTGCCCGCGGAGTTCTCCGTGGAGCAGTTCCTGGTAGGGGTTGGCGTCGCGCGGGAAGACCAGCAGCCTCATCGGCGGGTCAGCTCGCTGAGCACGCCCGCGCCGTAGAGCAGATGGTCGGCGAGGGTCCGCCGGACGCCGGCGTGCCGGTGGCGCCAGGCCGGGACGAGCAGCAGCAGCGGGTAGAGGGGGAAGACGAACGTCAGCGGGAGGCCCAGCAGGAACAGGGGGTAGGCCACGACCATGGGCTCCCTGCGCCACAGGCCGGCCCGGCGGGCGCGGTGCTTGCGGTAGAGGCGGGCGCGGGCCGCGCCGTAGGCGAACGAGCGGCGGGCCTGCCTGCGGGCGTCGCCCCAGTCGTGGACGGCCACCGCGCCGGGGACGGACCTCAGCCGTTCTCCCCGGTCCCGCAGCCGCCAGGTGAAGTCGACGTCGGAACCGTAGGCGAAACCCTCGTCGAAGCCGCCCAGCGCGGTGAACAGCTCCCTGCGGAACGCCAGGTTGAGGGTGGGCGCCTCCTCCAGGTAGGGGCCCGCGTTCCGCAGCCCCTCGTCGTACAGGCCCTCGCGTCCGGGCGGGCTGACGGTCAGGCCGACGGTGACGTTCTCCCGTCCGGCGAGGATCGGCTCGGTCAGCCGCTCCAGCCAGTGCGGTCCGGGGACGCAGCTCGCGTCCAGGAAGACCACGACCTCCCCCTTCGCGGCGCGGACTCCCGCGTTGCGCTGGTGCGGGATCGTCACCCGGACGCCGGGCGGACCCTGGAAGGGGATGACGTGCGCGTCCGTGCGCGCCGCCGGTTCGGCGGACGCGTCGACGACGATCACCTCGCAGCGGTCGTCCGTCTGCCCGGCCAGGGCGTCGAGGACGGCGGGCAGGCCCGGCTCGTCCCTGGTGATGATCACGATGCTCAGCGTCGGGCTCACCGGTGGAACACCTCCGCCCTGCCGTTGGTGTAGACCCGGTCGTAGTGGTCGGCGACGAACAGCTCGGGGAAGGCGTAGACGGCCAGCTTCCCGGCGAACAGCGAGCGGGCCCTGTCGTGGTGGGTGTTGGCGCGGCTCGCGTAGATCCAGGCGGCCGGGTCCAGGGTGAGCGGCGTCAGGTCGGTCAGGACCCGCACCCCCGGGCCTTCGGCGGCGAAGAGCCTGAGCTGGCCGTACCTGTCGGCGTAGACGCGGTCGGCCGAGTACGGGAGCCGGTCTCCCAGCCAGTCCGCCGCGGCCAGTTCGGGCCGGGAGAGCTCGAACCGCTCCACGTCCTCGCCGTCGTCCGCGAGGTTGGCGGCACGGGGGCCGCCGAGGGCGAGGGCGGTGGCGCCGCTCGTCCCGGCGAACAGCAGCAGGCCCGCCGCGACGGCCGTCCCCGCCAGCCAGCGCGCGGGCCGCAGGAGGCGGAGCCGCGGCACCAGCGAGCGCAGCAGCCAGCAGAGCGTGATCGACGTGAGGACCATCGCCTGGAGCTGGGCGCGCCCGGGGTTGTAGGCGGTGGCGAGGGTGCCGGAGAAGCGCACCAGGACGAGGAAGCCCAGCATCGGCAGGGCCAGCGCCGCGAGCCTCCGCGCGGTGGGCGCCGCCCCGCGCCGGACGAGGAGCCAGAGGGCGCTCAGCAGGCAGAGCACGTTGACGAGCTGCTGGAGGATCAGCAGGGCCACGTCCAGTCCCGCGCTGACGGCCGGGAGCCGTTCGGCGGGTTCGGGGGCCTGGGCGTCGCCGAGCGCGTACTGGGGTTTCGAGGCGTCCTCGGCCGGGGTGACGGCGATGTTCGGCGGCCGGTATTTGAGGACGACCTGGTCGGCGTAGGCGACCGTCGAGATCCGGGTCGCCTCGGCTCCCCGCAGGAAGGCGTTCCACGCGCTCTCCCCCTTGACGGCCCGGGGCAGCAGCCGCAACCCGTCCGACTGCAGCGCGACCCTCAGCTCCCCCACGTTGGACGTCGAGGCCGTGACCGGCACGTACCAGACGAACGCCGCCGCGGCGCAGCAGGCCAGCGCGGCGGTCACCGGCCCGGCGCCGCCGAGCCTCAGCAGCAGGACCAGCAGCAGCGCGCCCGCGAGCAGGCCGATCGTGACGTAGGCGGTCGTGTAGTGCGACACCACGATCGAGGCGCCGGACAGGCCGGCCAGCACGGTGCGCTGCCGGGCCCGCAGGCCGGTGTCGAGCAGCGCCCCGACCAGGGCCGCGAACATCAGCATCGCGATCTCCTGCCGGGCCACGGCGGGCATCTGCTGGGCCAGTCCGCCCTGCGCCGTCACCAGCACCGCCGCCGCGAACGCCCACCGCCCCGGCAGGATCCGGCGGGCCAGGAAGAACACGCCCACGGGGAGCATCGCGAAGACGGCGGGCAGCAGCAGCTTCAGCACCATCAGGACCGGCAGCCCCGTCAGCGCGGCGAGCTGGGCGGGCAGCACGGTGATGCTGAGCATCGCGCCGTAGGCGTCGGGATGCGGCCCGGCGTGCCAGACGCCTTCCGTGACCGTACGGGACGCCATGAAGTACTCGGTCGCCACGTCGTAGCCGTAGACGATGTCGCCTCGCAGCGAGTACGACCACATCATCGCCAGCGCGACCGAGTAGAGGATCATCGCCGGGCGGCCGTCCCGACTCCTCGCCTCCACCGCTCCGACGGCCAGCAGGACCAGGCAGCCGAAGACCGCGACGGCCGCCAGGACCGGCCCCCGGCCATGGTTCAGCCACAGCGCCCCGCCGGCTGCGACGAGCGGCAGTACCAGTGGAAGGGGCGACGGCAGCTCCCGCCAGGGGATCACCGTGCCGGGGCCCGCCCTCCCTCCCGCGGCGAGCAGCGCTAGGAGGCACAGCTCCAGGCCCGCCAGGAGGGGACCGGCCCGCAGCGGCGGGACGTCCGAGAACAGCGGCCACACGAAGTCGACGCCCAGGCCCGAGGCCAGCAGCACCGCCAGCGAAGCCGCCGGGACGTAGAGCGGGAAGGCCGCGATCCGCTCTCCCGGAACGCGCAGAGCCCGCAGCAGCAGGCATCCCGGCACCGTCAGCAGCAGTACCGCGAGGACGAACTGCGCGGCCCACAGTTCCCTGACCTGGGTCAGGGCCGCGATGGCGACCAGAAGGGCGCCGTACCCGTACTGACGCTGCTCCGCGCTCGGCCCGTGGGGCGCGTGGAGCAGCCCCCGGACGAACCCGACGTTCTCCATCCCCTCCTGCACGAGCCGCACATACGGGTCCGCGACGGCGTCCGGTTGCCCCCTGAACGCCACCCGCGCCCATCCCGGGTAGAGCAGGAGCGGCAGGACCACCGAGGCCGCCAGGGCGGGGAACCGCAGAGAGGCGACGGCGAGGACCACCGCCAGCACCGGCCAGGGGAAGACCGTCGGCCGCACGGAGGGCCACTTGCGGTAGTGCATCGCGTTCCCGCGTCCGTACGCGAGGCTCCGCCCGAACAGCGACGGCACCCCGTGGTGCTCGACGGAGGCCTCCGGCATGAACAGCAGCCGCCCGTCCAGCCGTCGCGCGAGATCCTCTTCCTCCGACGCGTACCGGAACTCCTCGTCGAAGCCTCCCGCCGCTTCGAGCGCGGCCTTCCGGTACGACATGTTGCCGCCGCAGAAGGCGTGGACGTAGCGGCGCCCCTCGGCTTCGGACGGCTGCCACTGCCGTCGCAAGTACATGAGGAACCGCGCCGGGAGGCCCGTCCGCTCGGCTAGTCCGAGTTCGAGCGGGACGTGCCGGTGGTTCCGTTTCATGAACCGTGCGGTGTACCCGCGCCCGCCCGCCTGGACGATCGGTCCGCCCGCTCCGGTGACGTCCTCGTTCTTGTAGGCGGACAGCAGCAGTTCCGCCCATTTCTCCTCCGGCGCGCAGTCGTCGTCCAGGAAGGCGACGACGGGCGCGGAAGCCGCGTGCAGGCCCGTGTTGCGGGCGGCCGGGGCCCCCAGGTTGCGGGGATGCCGCACGACTTTCGCGCCCCGCTCGCGTGCGATCTCGGCGGTCGCGTCGGACGACCCGTCATCGACGACGATGATTTCGAGCCCGCCCCTGATCGTCTGCATGTCCAGGGCGTCAAGGCAGAGTTCGATGCGTCCGGCGCCGTCCTTGCTGCAGACGACGACGGTCAGGTCAGGCGGCACCGGCCAGCACCTTCTCGTAGAGCGCCTCGGTCCGGGCCGCGACCTCCTCGGGTCCGGGCGGGACGCCGGGTGACGGGCTTCCGCCCCCGTCCAGCGCCTCCGTGACCGCTTTCGCGAACGCCTCCGCGTCTCCCGGAGGCACCGTCGAGGACCCGAACAATTCCCGCAGGCCGCCCACCCCGGTGGCGACGACCGGCACGTTCATCGCCAGAGCCAGGTGCGCGACTCCGCTCTGGGCGGCCTTGCGGTACGGAAGAACGGCGACGTCAGCGGCGGCGAACCAGGCGGCGACCTCCTCGTCGGGGACGTAACCGGTGAAGACCACCCGGTTCTCCAACCCGTGCCGCCTGATCGAGGCGCGGACTCCGCGCTCGTGAAGGTGGTCGCGGAGTTCCATCAGCCTGAACGGGCCCGTCCTGCCCCGGACCGTTCCCGCGACGACGAGGGTCACCGGAGCCTGGAGTGACCGGAGCGCGTCGACGAGGACGTCCAGGCCCTTGTCGACGTGGATGAAGCCGAAGGCCAGGAGGACGGGAGCGGAGCCCAGGCCGAAGCGTTCGCGCAGCGCGTCGGGAGTGGTCGCGGGAGGAGGCGGCGGGGCGCAGAAGTGCGGGATGAGTACCGCTTTCGGGCCTGCCGCGCGCTGGGCGTCCCGGGTGTGGACGACGAGCGCGGCGCAGCGGTCGGTGAGGCGGCGGTAGAGCATGCGGCCGGGGGCGCGGAGAAGGGCCAGGTCCCGGGCGGCCTCGTGCAGGGTGGCGACCACGGGTGCGTCCAGCGCGTCGAGGAGGCGGAGGACGGCGGGGGTTCGGGGGCCGAACGCGGGAACGGCGAACTGCAGGTGCACCACGTCGGGTCTGAAACGGGCCGTCTTCTCGGGGAGGGCCGGGTCTCCCAGTGCGGCCATGACCTCCGGCGGGGAGGAGGGGTGGGGCCGTGCCGACACGACGGCCGTCTCGTGGCCCCGGGCGGTGAGCGCCCCGGCGAGGGTGCGGGTGTAGACGCCGATGCCGTCCCTGGCGGGCGGGTAGGGGCCGATGTGGAGGATCCTCATGAGGCGGCCAGGACCTCCGCCACCCGGTCGGCGACCAGCCTCCACTCGTACTCCGCGAGCCAGCGGTCGGAGCGCCTCTCCGGGGCGCGGTCCAGGCCGCGGACCAGGGAGACGGTGAAGTCGGCCAGGTGGGGGGCGCAGACGATGCCGTTGCCGGAGCGGGCCACCAGGAACTGGGCGAGGTTGTCGCGGGCCGAGGTCGTCACCACCGGCACGCCGCAGGCCAGCGCCTCCAGCGCCGCCACGCCGAACCCCTCGCGCACCGACGGGAAGGCGAACAGCCGCCCGGACTTGATGAGGGAGTACACGTCCTTCTGCTCGCGGACGTCGTGGCGGAAGTCGACGGAGTCGCTGATGCCCAGTTCGTCGGCCCGCCGGCGCAGGCGTTCGCGGTCCGGCCCGTCGCCGATGATGCGGCAGGTCACCGGGCGTTCCAGGGCGTGCAGCACCGCGACGGCCTCCAGCAGCAGGTCGAGCCGCTTGTGCGGCATCAGCCTGCTGACCGTCACCAGGTCGCAGGGGTCGTCGGCGGGTTCGGCGGCGGCCACGCGGGCCAGGTCGACGCCGTTCGGCGCGACCGTCACCGGCACCTTCCCGCGGAGGTGGGCCTCCAGCCTGAGCGCGGTCTCGGAGGAGGCGGCGATGATGCGGTCGGGCGCGCGCATCGCCAGCCGCTCCACCCACCAGCCGAGCCGCCACCGGCGGCCCAGATAGTCCCGCCAGTAGTCCGGCCCCCACACCTCGTGCCAGGTGCCGATGAGGGGGCGGCGGCGCAGCGTGGCGACCAGGCGCAGGACCAGGATCGGGAAGAACGGGATCTGGTCGGCCTCGATCACGTCGAAGCGGCGTCCCAGCAGCCGCAGGCAGGCCACGGCGAAGAAGACCGCCTGCAGCGGCGAGCGGGCTCCGTCGCGGTAGAGCGGCAGGTGGCGGCACAGGGCGTGGAAGGTCAGCCCGTCCTCCTCGCGGACGCGCGGCCCCCGCCACCAGTTCATCGTGTAGACGTGCAGGTCGAACCGTTCGGACAGGTGGCCCGACAGTTCCCGGTACCGGTTCTCCCGCCCGCCGAAGCTGTAGGGGTGGACGGCGTCGACGACGACCGCCACCACCGGGCGGGAGGTCACCCTGGTCTCCTCTGGTCGGGGTCGGAGGTGCACGCCGACCGGTGGTCGATGCTCTCGCCGCTGCCCTCCAGCCGGACCGCGAGGGTGAACTCGCCGGTTCCGCACTGGAAGGTGGAGAAGGGCTCGACGACCGCCGTGCCGTCGTGGGCGGCCCGGACGCGGCCCTTGGCGACCAGCCTGGTCTCGGTGCCGGCCGTGAGGGTGACGGTCCATCCGTAGTCGCGGGCGTGCCCGGTGCGGTTGCGGATGGTGAACTCCGGCAGGGGCAGCACGGTGGTGGACAGCACCAGTTCGGGCAGCGCGTGCGGGTTGGCGAAGGCCAGTTCGGTGAAGCCCTCGGGGGCCTGGCGGAGTCCCGCGGCGGTGAGGAGGCTCTGTCCGGGGCCGGTCTGGGCCGCGAGCAGCAGGGCGACCGTCACGACGCCCCCCGACCAACGCGTTTTCACGCTAAATCCCCACGATTTCCGCCTTCTCTGAACCTCCCGACGAATGTAGTCAATGGCGGAGCAACCACCCTCGAATTCACAGCCGTCTCTTTGACCGAATCCGGCCACGCGCATCCTGCGGAGGGCCGACCGCCTCATCAGTCATACAGATTTCAACAACTATGTGACTCCGCTTACTCATCCGGTCTGACCAGCAGGGTCGGCTGGTCCTCCCCGCCCGCGGCGTTCGCGCCCACCCCGATCAGCGACCCTCCGGCCGCCGTCACCGCGGTGAGCAGCTGGTCCCCCGGCCCGTTCGCGCCGAGCCCCGACGGGCGGGACCTGCTCCAGGACCTCCCGTCCCGGGTCGACCACAGCATCACGTCCCGGGGGCGCCCCACCGTTCCAGCGACCAGGACCCCCTTGGACGTCACCGTCATCGCCGTGACGGTGACGTTCTGGCCGGTTTCGGCCGGAAGCTCCACCGCCTGCCACGTCCGTCCGCCGTCCGAGGACAGGTAGGTGAGCGACCACGTGCGCGCGCCGTCCGCGACCACCGCGGTCCCCGACGCGACCAGAAGGTCGTCCTTGGCCACGATGTGCGTCAGCCAGCCCTCGTTGACGCCGGTCGGCAGCGGCAGGCGGGTGAGGATCCACTTGCGCCCGTCCGGCGACGCCCAGACGGTGGGCCTCCGCACGAACACCCCGCCGTAGGCCTCGGGGTCCGTCACACCGCCCGCGGCGACGAAGCCGAACTGCCCGGCGGCCACCGAACGCATCCACCTGCGGGTGGTCGGCGCGCCCTCCAGGTTGTCCCCGCTGGCCCCCGCCCCCCGCTCCCACGTCTTCAGATCGGTGGAGTGCCAGGTGATGGCGCTGTCCCCGGAGTCCCCGACGACGACGTAACCGCCCGGTCCGCTGACCGTCGCGTGCGCCGTCACGGGGGTGTCCTCGTCGGCGGCGAAGATCTCTTCCCGGTCCGCCTGGATCCAGTCGGTGCCGTCCTGGGACGTCACGACCATCGGACGGCCCGTGGTGTCCGCGCCGACCGCGAGCCACCCCGCGTCCCCGGCCGTCACCCCGTGCAGGCGCTGAGTCCCGGGCCGTGCGAGGGTGCCGCCCTTGGCCCTGCGCCAGGAGCGCCCGTCGGAGGAGAGCCAGACGGAGGCGTCCCCGTTGGTGCTGCCGACCGCCATGACGGTGCCGCCGCGCTGCGCCAGCGCGGTGACGGACTTGTCGGGAACGACGAGCCCGGAGATCTTGGCCGGGATCTCCCCGCCCGCCGTGTCACGGACCGCCAGCAGCGCGTTGACGTCGTCGCCGCCGGTGTCCCGGCCGGTGATGACGGCGCCGCCCTCCACGCTCGAGAGGCCCGTCACCTCCCGGCCTTCCAGCAGGGCGAGGGAGCCGGCCGGCGCCCAGGCCGCGCCGTCCTTGGAGGCCAGCAGGTCGAGCCGCCGGTCGGTGACGACGGAGGCGGTCAACGCCCCGCCCTCTCCGGCGAGGCCCTGCACGCTCTCCAGGCCCGGCGCCTCCAGGGCGGGACCTTCCGTCCATTCCTGACCGTCGGCGGACGAGTAGAGCTTCGCGCCGTCCTTGACCTGGCGAATCACGTGGAGGGCGCCGGCCGTCGCGGCGAGGCGCAGGCCCTTGGAGTCCTTCGGCTTGGGCGGCACGAACTCCTGCCAGGTCGCCGCCGCGTCCACGGAGCGCCACGTGACCTCGGCGCCCTTCTCGGCCACCCCCCTCAGCACGATGGCGCCGGAAACGGCGGCGACCTCGGTGAACTCCAGGGTGCCCTTGGCGGGCGGGTGCAGCTGCCAGCCGGTGACGCGGCGCCAGCTCCGGCCGTCCTGCGACAACCAGACGACGGGGGCGGTGTCGCTGTGGTCGCCCTTGGCGGTGGTGCCTCCGGTGGCGATGAAGCCCTGCGCGTAGCGGGTCAGGGCGCGGACCCTGTCCTGGGCGGCGAACGGCTGTCCGGCCTGGTCGGGCTGGCGTGTCCAGATCCGGCCGTCGGGGCTCGTCCACACCACGGTGCCGCCCGCGACGCTGCGGCCGAGGGCCGTCCAGCCCGCGGGGGAACCGGCGACGAAGGACGGCACGTCGTCCAGCGGGGCGGGTTCTCCGGAGGGGGTGCGGACCCGCGCGGAGGCGAACGTCCGGCCCCCGTCCGGCGAGACGAGGAAGACGGCCCGGTAACCGAGGACGCTCCGCTCGCCGCCGACCGCGACGGTCAGCCTCCCGACCGAGGCGACGGAGCGCAGCTCCTGGTCGCGCCCGTCGGAGCGGGCGACGGGATCGGCGGCGAACTCCTCGCCGGCCAGCTGCCAGGACCCCGTGTCCCGCTGGGTCGCCTTCACCACGACGAGGGTGACGACCAGCAGAAGCGCCAGCGTGGACGCGCCCAGCATCACCCATGGCCAGGCGATTCTGCGCGGCGGCTTCGCCGGTTTCGGATTGAATCCGCCGCCATAATCTGGAACGGTCAAATACGGGTCGTAAGCGCCACGGCCTTCTCGCTTCCGATTCCACGGTGCCCAGCCGCTCACAACGCCCCGCCTCTCACCAAAGCCCCTGAAATCTCGCAAAATGATGATCTAATGCCACGGGAAATAGCAACCGGCACGCGCCATACCGTTACGGGGGTGACATGCGCCGCACCACGTCCGCCGTCATCTGCGCGGTTTCCCTGGTAACGGCCCTGTCCGTCTGGCGGCTCGACGACGAGGCCTCCGCGCCCGTCCGCTCCACACCCGTCGCCCGCGCCACCCAGGCGCCCCTGTTCACGCTCCCCGACACCCGCTGGAAGCGGACCTGGTCCGACGAGTTCAACGGCAAGGGCAGACCCTCCGGCAAGTGGCGGGCCGTGACCGGCGGCACCGGCTGGGGCCACGAGGCCCGCCAGTACTACTCCCCCGGCAACGCCCGCCTCGACGGGCACGGCAACCTCGTCATCACCGCCACCAGAACGTCCCGCGGCGGCGCCCCGCAATGCTGGTACGGCCGCTGCGCCTACGAATCGGCCCGCATCCAGACCGAGGACACCTTCTCCCAGGCCTACGGGCGCTTCTCCGCCCGCATCCGCATCCCCACCGGCGCCGGAATCTGGCCCGCCTTCTGGATGCAGCGCAAGAACGGCGGCCTCGTCGGCGACCCCACCTACGGCGAGATCGACATCATCGAGACCCGAGGCCAGGAACCCCACCTGGCCCGCGGCTACGCCCACGCCAAGAACCTCAAGGGCGGCGGCGTCCTCCTCCTCCCCGAACCCCTCGAAGCCGGCTACCACGTCTACGGCGTCGACTGGACCCCCGAGTCCATCACCTGGTGGGTCGACGGCAAGCCCTACGCCCAACTCCCCCGCTACAAGAACTGGCCGTTCACCAAGCCGTTCTTCCTCGTCTTCAGCCTCCAGGTGGGCGGCAGCTGGGTGGGCCCGCCCGACCGCACCACCCGCTTCCCCGCCCGCCTCGTCGTCGACTGGGTCCGCGTCCACAAGGCCGCCTGACCGGGCCCCCTTTTGGGCCCGCAGGCCCTGTCCGCCCGGTTCGCCGTTCGATTCCCTTGAAAGCTGCATTCGCATGCCTTCGGGGGGTTCCGGTGAGCCGCAAGCGACGTACGGGTCTACGCCGTGACGGCGGCGCCTCAGCCGTCGAATACGGCGCGATCCTCATCCTCGTCGCGGCACTCGCAGCGGTCTTCGCGGTCGTGGCGCTCCCCGACCGCGTCAAGACCAACACCGCCGCAGCCATCTGCCAGCTCTTCAGCGGCACCGACGCCCGCGACTGCCCCGACGAACAGCCCCCGGTCGCCGTCAACGACGCACCAGGCGACAACGACCCGACCGGGGGCGACCCCGCTGGGGACGACCCCGCGCTGCCCGATCCCGACCCCCAGGGCCAGCCGCCCGCCGCTGCGCCCGTCGATCCGGCGCTCGATCCCAACGATCCGGACGTCAAGACCTACAACGACGCCAAGAAGGAAGCCGACGCCGCGAACCAGGCGCTCAATGACCTCGGTGACGAATCCGACAAGGTCAAACAGGAGATCCTCGACCTCCTCAAAGACGTCGTCGGTATCACCGACATCGAGGACTGCCTGTCCAAGGGCGACATCGTCGCCTGCATCAGCGCCCTGGCCGGGCTCGTGCCCTGGGGCAAGGTCCTCAAGGTCCTCAAGAAGATCCCCGGAGCGGTCAAGCTCGCCAAGAGGCTCAAAGAGCTCTGGGACAAGGTCTCCGACGCCAAGGCCCGCAAGAAGAAGGCCGACGACGCGCTCGACGACGCCGAGAACAAGCTGAAGAACAAGGGCGTCTGCAAACGCCCCAGCAGCTTCCTGCCCGGCACCCGTGTCCTCCTCGCCGACGGCACCTCGAAACCCGTCGAACGCATCCGGATCGGCGACCTCGTCTGGGCCGCCGATCCGATCAGCGGAAGCTCAGGACCCCGCGCCGTCACCCATCTGATCGACAGCCAGGGGACCAGACGTCTGGTCGCCCTCTCCACCGGGTTCCTCGGCCGGTTCGGACCCACCGTCACCGCGACCGCGGACCATCTCTTCTGGGAGGCCGGCACGAAGGCCTGGAGCCACGCGGCAGGTCTTGTTCCCGGAGCCCTGCTCCGGGCGGCCGACGGCCGGTCCGTCACCGTGGCCGCGACGTCCCGCCGCACCGAGGTCACGCGGGTCCACAACCTCACCGTCGCCGGTCCGCACACCTACCACGTGGTCGTCGGCGGCACGGCCGTTCTCGTCCACAACGAGGAACCCTGCCCTTCCACCCTCGGGGAGGAGATCGGGGAGGAGACCAAGTCCGTTCCCCGCGGAAGCGGCCAGCTGACGCACATCTCGGACCGCGTCAGCGAACTCGGCCTGGACCAGAAGGGGGCGGCGACCGCGACCGAGGCCGCGGCGAGAAGGGCCTTCGGGGAGACGGGAGGCGTCATGCTGGCCCCCAACGGAAACCTCGTGGTGCTTCCTTCGCAGCTCCAGGTGGGCGCCTGGTTCGAGGTGACCCCGGCGGGCAAGGTGATCGGCAGGAAGGGAAAGATCGGACTCGACGGCAACGCGGACCTCAACCTCATGGACCTGGCACCGTCCCCCTGACGAGCAGACCGAACGCGTCTATCGGAGGATCCACCATGTCGGCCCACGGACTCGGAGTCGTCGAGTTCCAGCTGTACCTCCTGCACACGATGGACCCTCCGGCACGGCTCCTGACCGAGGCCCTCGACCGCCTGGGGCTGACCGACGCGGACATGCGGAACGCGGCGGAGCGGATCTCCCCGGTGCTCCGGCCGCGGCTGGGACCCGCCGGGGCTGGAACGAACATGGCAGCAGACCTCCAGGCGATCCTGGGCAAGGCCCTCGTACCCCGCCTCGACGACATCGACGACCGCCGGTTCTACAGGCTGCCGCTCTGGGAGGGCTTCGTGTTCGGAGTCTCCTTCGCGGGTGCGGGCCGTCTCATCGAGAGCGCGGAATTCGTCAGGGAACCCGGGACCGCGGAAGAGCCCCCGGAGCCCGCCGTCTGGGAGTTCCTCGAGGCGGATCTCCTCGGCCCCTTCTGCGAAGCCCGGATGGTCGACACCTGGGGCCATTACCGGACCTATCTGACTCGCCGCCCCGAAGACCCGAACGAGTACTTCCTCAGATTCGCCTGGGGAATGCTTCAGGAGGTAGAGACCGCGGACACCGGCGAGCGATCCGCGAACACATAGCGCACGCCGGAAGATACAAGGGTTACCCGGGGTTGGGAGGATGCTGATGGACGGCGACAGGACCTTGGTGGAGAAGCTGGTCGAGCACTTCCCCGAACTGCGCGAGATCTACGAGATCCACGTGGAGAACAACGGCGGCCTTCTCGCACATGTCTTCTTCTGGGACGTCACCCAAGAGATCCTTCAGTGCTACCTCGGCGGACCGGGCGAACTCCAGGACTGGCGCCCCGTCCTGGACTTCCTCGAAGAGGAGTACGGCAAGAACGACGCACTCGCCCGTGAAGTCATCGTGACGTCCTTCATCGACAACCTTCCCTACTCGGGGCAGCCCGGCGAAGACCTTTCCCGGCACCTCGGCCCCCGCCTGGCAGAAGTCCACCGCCGGCTACGCCACAACTCCCATGGAAGTGGTCTATCTGGGCAACTCAGATGAGTATTCGGATGTCGTGATGCCTGAAACCTTCGATCCCCGTCACCTGGGATTCCACCGGCAGGTCTGCCAGGAGGCGGGAGAGCTGGAATCGGTGGCCCACGGCGTCCACCCGGATCTACCGGACTCCGTCTCGGCGGTGCTCCTTCGCTTCCGGTCCGCTTCCTGGCTGCTGGACGTCGACCTGGACGACGACACCGTCCAGGTCTCCGAACCCGCCTCCGCCGATCCCGAACTCGTTTTCTCCGACGCGTCCTCGACCGGTCTCTGGGCGCCGGCGCTCGGCCGCCCGGTGCTCTGGGCCTGGATCCTGGAGAACCAACAGGGCCACACCGACGGGCTCCAGCTCTCCTTCGCCCTCGACGGCGGTGCGGAGTGGCGCGTCCAGCTGATCGCGGCAGCGTCCCAATGGCGGCTCTCCGGCTGGGGACCCCCTGAATCCGAAGCGAGTGGCGAATACGACCAGGGATCACAGCGCCATTCCGCGTGACATGGCCTGCGGATAGAATTCGCTGGATCAGCGTATATTTCGAACACCAGGGCAAGACCCTGTGGAATCCCTCGACCGGGCTTGGGCGATGGTATGCCGCCCTGGCCGACGCGGCTGCGGAAGTCGTCCAGGCGCCGACGGGCCTGACCGCGAACGACGACGACACCTACACCGTGGACTTGACCGCTCTCCAGGTGTTCACGGAGAAGCTCCGCAGATCCTTCTTCCGCACGCAGAACCCGCTCGTCCACGCGCTGATCGAAGCGCCCCTGCTGATATCGCTCGTCATGCTCGAACGCGGCGGCATCGAACCGGCCCCGGCGACGGAACGCGAGGCCGCCCTCCTGAACAAATTGGAGGAGTACTCCCGGCACATGGTCGCCGAACCATGACGCTCGGACGAATTCCCCACTCCCCTGGTGTCCGGCATGCGACACATGTGGAGCCTTCGCCGTCAGCGAGACGTCTGCGTCTATGATTCGGTGACCTGGCGCAGACCTCTCCCCGGAGGCCCATCCATGTTGCGAGCCGAAGACCTCTTCCACGGAGGCCCGTCCCCCGACGGCGTCCCTCTCCCCGAGCGCGACCCGCTCCGCGAGGCCGACGGCCTCCTGGAGGCCCAGTTGCTCGACACCCGGGTCGAGACGCTCTCCTCCCGCGCCGGGCTCCTCTTCGAACTGCGCACCACCATGGAGTTCAGCAAGGGCGACGCCGCCGTCCTCGTCGTCGGAGGCGTCCGCGACTTCACCTGGACCGCCGACCCCCGCCCCACCCTCAGGACCGCCTGGAGCGTGGTCGGCTCCACCCCCTTCGCCGACGACGGCCTGTTCACCCTGGAACTCGCCTTCTCCCCCGAGGCCCGGCTCCGCCTCACCGCCGAGACCGCCGAGTTCTACGTCGCCGACATCCCCCGCCTCGGCCCCCGCGTCCCCGACTACGAGACCGACGCCACCGCCATCCGCGACAACCTCCCCTCCTGGTCCTCCAGGGTCTCCCTGAGAGGCGCCTCCTCCCTCACCCGCGGCCCCTCCACTCCCTGAACGGCGCTCGTCGCCGGGCCCTCCTACAGGACACCGTGATGTTCTCCGTCTATCTCTCGGTCAGGCACAGCTCCTCGGAACCGGCCGTCGTGACCGAGGCGATCGGCTTGGTCCCCGATGAGAGCAGAACCGCCGGCCGGCCGTACGGTCCGACCGGCGCCCCCAGCCGAAGCAGCGCATGGGTGAGACATGTCGGTCCGAAAGACGCGGTCGCCCGTGTCGAGGACGCGATCTGCGAGATTCACAAATCCTGGGGACCCGCCGTCGCGGCGGGACTGAACGGGCTCCGGCGACACGGATGGACGGCCCAGCTGGTCATAGTCCAGAGAATCGAAGGCGAGGACGACTACATGTCCAAGGGGATATCCCTGTGCCGAGAATCAATAGAGTGGCTAGCCCAGGCCGGCGCGTCCATCGACATCGACCAGTACGTCCTCTAGAGGGAGTCTCGATGAGGCATGTGATCGTCGAGTGGCGGGAAGATGAGTACGTCGCGTCCTTTTGGCTCGACCCCCAGCCCTATCTGGACGTGCTCCCAGCCCTTTCCGCCGATCTCCCGCCCGGTGCCCGCGCCTTCGTCCTGGATCCCGCGCACTATGCGTTCGGCGACCCCCGCTGCGTGAAGAACCTCAAGCTCGAGAACCTCACTTTCAGCGACGGTCCCAGCCCCGGGCTGGTCGCCGTCTTCTCTCCCAACGAATGGATGCACACCGAGTCCCTGGTCCTGGAATACTCCGGCGTCTCCGCGCTGTCCGTGCAGGTAGAGGACCAGTCGGAGGAGGAGTACCCCCTGGGCCTGGACCGCGTCCTCCTCGACGAACTACTCCCCGCCTCTGCGGGCTGCACTCACGAGATCCGGTTCACCTGCGGATCCCTTGTCGTCTCCTGCGCCGACCTCGACGCCCGATGGCGCACGGTCTCCGGCTGAGCGGAGTCGTCATCCGGAGCTCCTGCCCCTGAAACGGGTCCCCGCTTAGGCCTCTGGGCCCTTTCCACCAGTTGCTCCCTTCGGTTGCCTTAGGCCGGGTGTTCACCGTCTTTCGGGGGAGGCTGTCCGTGAGCCACAGGCGACGCTCCGGTCTGCGTCACGACGGGGGCGCCTCGGCCGTCGAGTACGGCGCGATCCTCATCCTCGTCGCCGCCCTCGCGGCCGTCTTCACCGTCGTGGCACTCCCCGAACGCGTCAAGACCAACACCGCCGCGGCCATCTGCCAGCTCTTCAGCGGCAACGACGCCCGCGACTGCCCCGATGGCCGACCCCCCGCCCCCGTCGGCGACGACCCGAACACCGGAAACGACCCCAACGGGAACGATCCGGCGCTCCCCGACCCTCCCGCACAGAACCAGCCGCCTGCCACCGACCCGGCCGACCCCGCACTCGATCCCGACGACCCCGACGTCAAGACCTACAACGACGCCAAAAAAGAAGCCGACGCCGCGAACCAGGCGCTCAATGACCTCAACGGCCTCTCCGAACAGGCCAAACAAGAGATCCTCGACCTCCTCAAAGACATCGTCGGCATCACCGACATCGAGGACTGCCTCACCAAGGGCGACATCGTCGCCTGCATCAGCGCCCTCGCCGGACTCGTCCCCTGGGGCAAGGTCCTCAAGGTCCTCAAGAAGATCCCCGGCGCCGTCAAACTCGCCAAGAAACTCAAGAACCTCTGGGACCAGCTCGCCGACGCCAAGGCCCGCAAGAAGAAAGCCGACGACGCACTCGACGAGGCGAAGAAGAAACTCGACGAGAAACCCGCGCTCTGCCCTGTCAAGAAGCCGAGCAGCTTCCTGCCCGGTACTCGCGTTCTCCTCGCGGACGGCTCCTCGAAGCACATCGATCAGATCGAAGTGGGTGACCTCGTCTGGGCCACCGATCCGGTTTCGAGGGTCTCGGGCCCTCGGCCCGTCACCCACCTCATCAGCAGCCGCGGCGCCAAACACCTCACCACCCTGTCCACCGGCTTCCTGGGCCGTCTCGGTCCCACCGTCACAGCCACCGGGGACCATCCGTTCTGGGCTCCCGACGTCCGCGCCTGGCGCAAGGCCTCCCAGCTCGCCTCGGGTGCCTCTCTGTCCATGCCGGACGGACGGACGGTCGCGCTCACCGAGGCTGACGGGCACACCGGATCCGTCCGTGTCCACAACCTCACCGTCGCCGGCCTTCACACCTACTACGTGCTCATAGGCGACACCCCGGTACTGGCGCACAACTCCGACCCGTGCACCGAGAAGTTCTGGCCGAAGGGCGAGCCTTCAGATCTGTGCGACATCTCCGGAAGCACCGGTTGTGAGGATGTCGCCCGCACGATCCAGCGGGTCATCGGCGGGGAGCGGATGCGGATCACCGACCGTTACGGTGCTCCGACGCTGGGCAAGTACCGCGGGCAGGACTCGTTCTGGGGACACCACGATGTGGTGGTGAAGGACGGGCGTGTCTACGATGCCTGGACCGGCCCGGAAGGCGAGCCGATGGACGTCTACCGCAGCCGCTTCGAATACGGAGACGACCTCGTCTTCAGCCCCGCACCGTGAAAGTGAGTGGTCCATGGATTTCCCCACGCTGCTCCGAGACGTGCAGCGCAGGCCCGGGGCCTACGGCCTGGACGGCTCCTACCGGGAATTCGTCGCCTTCATCAACGGCTGCAACGCGATCGCGGACCGGTCTCCTCTCGACGGATTCCGGGAATGGCTCGCCGAACGGCTGGGCCTCGGCGCCAACCTCGTGTGGTGGGAGCTGGTCCGCCGGATCCACGGCTCAGAACACGAGGCGTCCCCTGCGGACGAGGACGTCGCCCGCACCATGTTCGCCCTCCTGTACGAGTTCGCCGCGCATCGGGAGGGACGCGGACACCGTCCACGACCCGACGCATCCTGAGGGAGGACCAGGATGCGGGTCACTCGGAGCCGGGGCCGAGAACAACCGCCCTGGGATTCCCCGGAGCCGGCGACGCCGCCTTCCTGATCGCCCCCCTGCCCGCCGACGGCCTGTTCACCCTGGAACTCGTCTTTTCTCCGACGCGCGACTGCGGTTCACCGTGAAAAGCGCGGAGTTCTACGTCGCCGACCTCCCCGAACTCGTACCGCAGATCTCCGACTACGGAACTGACGACGAGGAGACGATCAGGCGCGGACTCCCCGACCGGGATTCCTCCCTCCCCCTGGTGGGAGCGTCTTCGCTCAGCTGCGAATGATCGACGGACGGAATCCGATCCGTTCCGGCCTGGACCTCCCGCCCTCGAAACAGGTCCCCGGTTAGGCCTCTGGGCCCTTTCCACCGGTTACTCCCTTCGGTTGCCTTGGGCCGGGTGTTCGCCGTCTTCTGGGGGAGGCTGTACGTGAGCCGCAAAAGCCGTACAGGTCTACGCCACGACGGCGGCGCGTCGGCCGTCGAATACGGCGCGATCCTCATCCTCGTCGCAGCGCTCGCGGCCGTCTTCACCGTCGTGGCGCTCCCCGAACGCGTCAAGACCAACACCGCCTCCGCCATCTGCCAGCTCTTCAGCGGCAACGACGCGCGTGACTGCCCCGATGACCAGCCTCCGGTCGCCGTCGACGACGACCCGAACACAGAAGACGACCCGGCCGGAGACGCCCCGGCCGGAGACGACCCGGCGCTACCCGACCCCGACCCCCAGGGCCGACCGCCCGTCATCGACCCGGAGAACCCGGCCGGCCCCGCACTCGATCCCGACGACCCCGACGTCAAGACCTACAACGACGCCAAAAAAGAAGCCGACGCCGCGAACCAGGCGCTCAACGACCTCAACGGCCTCTCCGAGCAAGCCAAGCAAGAGATCCTCGACCTCCTCAAAGACATCGTCGGCATCACCGACATCGAGGACTGCCTCACCAAAGGCGACATCGTCGCCTGCATCAGCGCCCTCGCCGGACTCGTCCCCTGGGGCAAGGTCCTCAAAGTCCTCAAGAAGATCCCCGGCGCCGTCAAACTCGCCAAAAAACTCAAGAACCTCTGGGACCAGCTCGCCGACGCCCGCAAGCGCAAGAAGAAGGCCGACGACGCCCTCGACGACGCCGCGAAGAAGCTCGAGGACAAGGGCGCCTGTCCCGTCGACCCGCCCAACAGCTTCCTGGCCGGCACCCGCGTCCTCATGGCCGACGGTTCCTCGAAACCCATCGAACGGATCCGGGTCGGCGACCTCGTCTGGTCCACCGATCCCGTGTCAGGAGCCCACAGCCCCCGTCCGGTCACCCGTCTCATCACCGACGAGGGCGTCAAACGCCTGGTGAGCCTCTCCGCCGACCCGTTCGGCAGATTCGGCCCCACCGTCACGGCGACCGCGAACCACCCGTTCTGGAACCCCGGTGCCCGCGCCTGGCAGAACGCAGGGCGGCTCGACCGCGGCACCCCGCTCGGCACCCCCGGTGGCCGGACCACCCTGACGGACACGCGGGCACGGACGGAGACCACCCGCGTCCACAACCTCACCGTGGGCGGTCTCCACACGTACTATGTCCTCGCGGGCGAGATCCCGGTGCTGGTCCACAATTCGAAATGTCCCAGGTTCATCGTCGACCAAGCCGGTAATGTCGTCGAGCTCCCGCAGGTCCAGAAGACCATCAGCAAACAGAAACAGGATCGCCACATCC
>NZ_BAAATZ010000006.1:482130-518926 GCF_039533685.1 Actinocorallia aurantiaca
AGTCCGTACTCGATGCGTACCATAACGGTCAGGCGCAGATCATGGGGATAACCAAGAACGGGCACATTCAAATCCGAGTCACGTCCGTCACGGGTTTCGACAACAACCCGCGAGCAGGCCGGAACGGCGTACCCACGAACATTTTCATGATCAAGGGAACGAAGAGTCCGAGCGTGGTGCCGATGAATCCCCAGGCGAGTCCGCCGTGACCGGCCCGGAAGCGCTGCGGCGCGAGAACGCCATCGTCCTGGACGCGGTTCAGGCGCTGCTCGGCTTGATCTCTTCGGACGTCATCGCCGTGGCGGTCCTCGTCGAGACGCATCGCGTCGAACTGTCCTTCTGGGTTCGCCGCCGCACGCAAGAGCTCGAGGAGGACATCGACCAGGCGATCTTCGAACTGGATTCCCTCTTCTCCGAAGAACACCCGCTGATCGAGTCCAACGTCCATGAGGGACATCCGGATCCGAAGATGCTCGGCTCCTACGGTCGGATGATCTACTGGGCGAAGCAGTAGGCCTCCCGGCCGGGTGGGTCGCGGGTGACGGGCACACCCGGTGCGCTCGAGCGGCTGGGGCGGACCGAGCCGACGGGCGCGTCAGGTCTCGTGGGGGACGCCGGGCAGGGAGCCTTCCAGGAGAAGGCGCTGGAGGTGGCTGCTCATGTAGGCCTGCTGGTAGGTGCCGTCCAGCAGGCCCACCGCGCGGGCCTCGTCCTCGTCGATCTCGCGCAGTTCGCCAGAAGGGGTCTCCGCGGCTCCGAACTCTCCGACGGAGACACCGGGGAAGGCCAGGTCCGTGCCGTGGTAGATCTCAGGTTCGGCCGGGAACAGGGCGAGCAGGTGCTCGTCCCGGGCGACCACCGGCCAGTCCCCGGAGGTGATGAGCAGGTCGTCGGTGTAGAAGACGGCTCCCGGCGTCAGCGGGGGTTTCGGACGGGGGACGCGGGACGCGCCTTCGAGGAAGCCCAGAGCCAGGCCGAACTGGTTGCGGGCGACGAGCACTGCGAACCGGAACAATCCGTTCTTCGCGGGGATAGCCACGATGTCTCCGGGCTTGCCGCCGGGCTTGCCCTTGGGGTGCTCGACGGCGAGGCCGGACACCGTGCGCGGGTCGAGGTCGGCCAGGGGCGTCTCTGCGGAATGCAGGACCTGGAGCAGCAGCGGGCCCAGGAACTCGTAGGAGGAGTGCTTCCCTCCCGCGGGCGCGAAGTGCTCCGTCAGGAAGCTGACGAGCGAGGACGCCTCCGCGAACGTGTTGTCGTTCAGTTCGGCCGTGCGAGAATCCGCCGGAGGGGTGTACCGGCGGCCGCGTGCGAGCTCCGCCTTGAACCGGACGGGGAGCCGTGCCCCTTCGACGAGTTCGCTGTCGAACGGGACCGCTTGAGCGATGATCTCGAGCAGTTCCCCGAGCGCCGGTTCACCGCCGAGCTCCTCGGTGAATCCCTCGGTCACCCGGGACAGCAGTTCCACGGCCGTCCGCAGCGTCTCCTCGTCGAGGGCGGGTTCCGCGCTCACGGGCATCCTCCCTTGATGCGCTGCTCGTACGCCTCGTATTCGCTGAGCTTAGCCGGGTCCAGGGGGTTCTGCCGGTTGCCTCGGTAGTTGTCCCCGTCCCTGCCGATGATGGTCCCGTGCTGCTCGGCGAGCCGCTGTTCCATGAGCCGCGACTCCCCGTAGGTCCTGGTCCCAGGCGTCACCCGCATGGTGTCGCCGTTGGAGGGGTCGAACCGGTTGTGGTTGTTTCCGTGCCGGTTCTGCACCCCGGCGGGCGTGTCGTTGGGGCCGAACATGCCGGTGTAGTAGACCTTGCCGTTCTTGTCGACGAGCACGTAGTTCCGGTAGCCGGGCCGGTTCAGGTGCTTGAACCGGTCGTCCGCCGAGACGGGCACGAGGACCGGTGTGCCGACCGCCACCAGGCGTTGGAAGTGCGGGCCGGCTGGGGTGCGATCGTGGACGCGCACCACGGTCAACGTGGGCGCTCTCAAACCCGGTAGGAGGCTGTTGGGCGCGCTGACGGGGCAGATGCCCTTGTCCTTGAGTTTGTTCTCGGCCGCGTCGAGGGCGTCGTCGGCCTTCTTCTTGCGGGCCTTGGCGTCGGAGACCTTGTCCCAGAGCTCTTTGAGCCTCTTGGCGAGCTTGACCGCTCCGGGGATCTTCTTGAGGACCTTGAGGACCTTGCCCCAGGGCACGAGCCCGGCCAGGGCACTGATGCAGGCGACGATGTCGCCCTTGGACAGGCAGTCCTCGATGTCGGTGATACCGACGACGTCCTTGAGCAGGTCCAGGATCTCCTGCTTGACGTCCTCGGATTCGTCACCGAGATCGTCGAGCGCCTGGTCTGCGTCCCCGGCTTCCTGCTTGGCGTCGTTGTAGGCCTGGACGTCCGGGTCGTCGGGATCGAGCGCCGGGTCGGCAGGATCGGTGTCGGGGGGGCGGCCTTCGGTGGTCGGGTCGGGCAGCGCGGGGTCGTCCTCGGCGTCCGGGCCGTCGACGGCCGCCGGGGGCTGCTCTTCGGGGCAGTCACGCGCGTCGGTGCCGCTGAAGAGCTGGCAGATCGCGGCGGCGGTGCTGGTCTTGACCCTCTCGGGAAGCGCCACCACGGTGAAGACCGCGGCCAGCGCCGCGACGAGGATGAGGACCGCGCCGTACTCGACGGCTGACGCGCCCCCGTCACGGCGCGGCCCCGAACATCTCTTGCGGCCCAATGGAAGCCTTTCCCGAGAAGCAGCGAAATGCCGCTTCAAGGGAACATGCGTCCGGAATATCCAGACAGGGCCCGCAGACCCAACGTGGGGCCCGGATCAGCCGATCTTCAGGCCGGGGATGGTGTGGCTGCTGGAGTAGAAGGGGATCTGGACGTCGATGGCGGTCACGTCCTCGGGAAGCTTGTAGAGGCCGGAATAGACCGCCTGCTCACCCGGGTCCAGGATGTAGTTGCCGGATATGAGGCCGTGGAAGCACAGACAGACGTCTTCGTCGTCCCGCAGCGGGCCGTAGCGGACCTTTGCGGCAGGGTCGACGAGCATCACTCCACCGGTGCCGCCGCCCTCGTACCGGCTGGTGAGGTGCTCTTTGAAATCGATGGAGAGGTTCATCTCCTCGGTGCCCTTGTTGGTGACGGTCCATACCAGGCTGACCGATCCGGTGGAGTCCCGATGAAGGGCGTTGATGTCGTACTGGAGGTTTTCGACCCGCTTCGCCACGTCACCGGCCCCGGCTTCGGCTCTGGGGCGCAGTGTTCCGATGACAGGGAGGGAGTCCGACCAGGTGAAGGCTCCGCTCCCGGACGCCGCCGGCGGAGCGGACGGACGAGTCGGAGTGGGACGGGTGAAGCTGACGGCGACCCGCCGGTTGAGGCGGCGACCTTCCTCGGCCTCGTTCGATGCGACCGGATCATCTTCTCCGTGCCCTTCGGCCCGGAATGTCACGCCTGAACGGGTGACCAGCCCTTTGAGCGCGTTCACCACGGACTCCGCACGCCGTTCAGACAGATCCTTGTTGTGTCGATTCGTCCCCGTGTTGTCGGTGTAGCCGTCGACCTCGACCGCCTCATCGGAGGAGGCGTCGATCTCCTTCGCCACCCCCTTGAGGATCCGTTGCGCCTCCGGGCCGAGGTTCGCCTTGTCTATCTCGAAGAGCACGTCCGCCGAGATCCGGATCCTCCGGTTCTCCCCCTCCTCGTCAGTCGACTGTTCGAGCCCCTCGGCGTTGTTCAGCAAGGAGCGGATGGTCGGCGCGGCCAGTTCCGCGGTACTCGGATCCACGGTCAGGGTGGGAACCGGAGCCACCTGGCCCGCAGCCAGTTCCACATCGTGGAACGGCGTCGTGCGCGGAGCCCAGATCGTCACTCTCGCCACCTCTTCCGGCGGAGCCGGGTACACCGCGTGCAGATCCAGGGAGCCGCCTGCCGGAAGCTCCCGCGGAACCGTGGTGCACAAGCACTCACCCGTGGTGGTGCGCAACGGGAAGTAGAGCTTGTTCCCCACGACGTCGACCAGCGCGATCCCTCCGATGTCGTACTCGCCGGAACTCTGGTACTCCAGGGCCCTGCGGAAGTGGCGGCCCGTCTCGGTCTCGGTCGTCAACCGCAGGTGCGCGGCGACTCTTCCTCCGTCCGTCCTGCCGAGTGAGAGCAACTCCAGACGCGCCGGGCCGCTCGCCAACTCCACCCGCTGGACCTGGAGGGGCTTGATTCCCCCTGTGCCCTGAGCGTCGGTTCCCCGCGTGCTCTGAGCATCGGAGGCGCGAGGCTCGGTTCCGGTTTCCCCGGCATCGCTGCACCCGGCTGCGAGAAGGGCGGTCACCGCGCCGACGGCGACACCGCGACGCGCTGCGCTCCTGAGCGACAGAACTCTCTTCATCACCATTTCCTCACAGCAAAAATGGTGGTGGATTCACTTTCATGAATCCACCACCACATGTTCTGGACGAACAGGATTTCCGCCGTCGTCAGTCTCCCGCGGAGAACACGTCGTCGAGCGCGTCCTCCACTTTCTCTTTCAGCGTGTCGATGATGTCCGTGTCGAGCAGCGCCACGATCAGGGCGCCGGCCAGGACCAGCAGCGCCGCGTACTCCACGACGCCGGCACCGCGGTCCTCCGGGTTCTGAAGACGCTCGACCCGGTCCTGGACGAAGGTCCGCAGGGTCACGTACAAGGGAATCAGCGGGTTCATTTCTCTCCTCCAGAGGTGTCCACCACGGGTTCGCTCTGCAGGAGACGTTAAAGAGAGAAATTGCTCCGGGACAGGGCCCGCAGACCCAACTCCGGGGGCCCAGAAAACGTTGGGCCCCCACCATGGGAGAACAACTCACGGCGTGTTCTCCCATTGGTCGATGGTGCCCAGCCAGGTGGCGATCGCCGCTCCCCGGGAGACGACTCCGAGCTTGGCGTAGATCCGGTTGATGTGGTTCTTGACGGTCTTCTCCGACAGGAACAGCCGACCCGCGATCTCTCCGTTGGACCGTCCCTGCGCCACCAGGTTGATGACGTCGATCTCACGGGCCGACAACCCGTACTCCTCGCGGCTCCGGCGGCCCTGCGGCGGAACGGGCTCGGACCTGACACGCTCCGGCAGCGGGACGGGCTCGGACCTGACCAGGCCCACCAGGGCGGAGACGGCGGGCGGGGAGAGCGGGTTCCCCCCGTCCAGCGCCGTCTGGACGGCGTCGGCGAGTTCCTGTGCGCTGAACTCGCCGTGGACGAGGTAACCGGACGCCCCGTTGTTCAGGGCGCCGCGAATCACGTCCGGGTCCCTGGTGTAGGTCAGCATGATGACCCGGCTGGTCCGGCTGATGCTCTCGCACGCGGAGACCCCGTCCAGCAGCGGCATCTGCACGTCCAGCAGGACCAGGTCCGGGCGGAGCCGCTCGACGAGCCCGATCGCGGTCTCACCGTCCCCGGCCTCGCCGACCACGGTCACTCCGGAGGCTTCGAGCAGCGATACGAGGCCTGACCGTACGACCAGGTTGTCATCGACGACTACCACTCTGGGTGCGCTCATCTAGCCCGCCTTTCTCAACGCGGCTTCGTGGGAGAGCGGGAACCAGGCCGCCACGGTCGTTCCGAGGCCCGGCCGTCCCCTGACCTCGAGGCGGCCGTTCACCCGTTCCGCTCTCTCGTGCAGTCCGATCAGCCCGTAGTGCCCTCCCCGCGCGAGTTCGCGAGGTTCCACCAGGGTGAATCCCACTCCGTCGTCCTCGACGGTCAGAACGACCTCCGCCTCTTCGCGCTCGAGCCGAATGGAGACCCGTCCGGCCCGCGCATGACGGGCGGTGTTCGTCAGCGTTTCGTTCAGGATCGAATGCAGCTCGTGCCTGGTCAGCGGTTCGAGTTCCACCGTCGCGTCGAGCACGCACTCGACTTCGACACCGTGCTCGGCACCCCAGTTCTCAGCCGATTCCCGGACGACCTCCGCCAGCGGTCGGGAGAGCCGTCCGTCCCGGAGCTCCACGAGGAGTTCCCGGGCCTCTCGTGAGGCGATCTCGACCGCCGCCACCACCTGTTCGGCTTCGACCACCGCCCGTTGGACGTCCCGCTTCACCCACAGCGGCAGCGCCGCGGCCCGCAGCGCCACGCCCCGCAGCGTCTTGGCGAGCGAATCATGCATCTCCCGGGCCAGTCTCGTCCGCTCGGACCAGGCCGCCGCGTTCACCTCGGCGGCCCGCCGGGCCTTCTCCTGCCGCGCCTGGTCGTCCAGCAAGCGGCGCATCGCCACCCCGCAGAAACCCAGCAGCAGGTAGTACGACGGTTGTCCCACGATCGTCTGAAAGGTGATCTTCTCTGTTTCGGTGCTCCAGAGGATCAGGTAGTAGCAGCAGATCTCGGACAGGCACATGAGGACCATGCCGGGCCAGCGGTACAGCAGTCCCGCGACCGCGGCGTTCACCAGGGTGAACAGGAAGAACGGCCCTTCCAGGCCGCTGACCCCCAGCACCGCGAAGGAGACCACCATGTCCACCCATGCGAGCACCGGGTAGGCCAGCGCCCACGGCACCAGCACGTCCCAGTAACGGGCGGTCAGCCAGGAGAGCAGGGCGACGCAGGCGACCAGCGACAGGGTCCCCGCCCTCAGGTCCTCGACCGACAGGAACAGTACGGAGATCGCCACCAGCAGCAGCCGCACCTGCATGAGCAGCCGGACCATCGTGCCCAGTCTGGAGGTCAGGGCGTCACGGGCCAGCCTGATCCTGTCCTCAGCCGAAGAGACCACCGAGGTCCAATCCCGAACTGAAGAACAACGACCCGACGATCACCAGCATCATCGCCGGCAGGGTCAGCGCGGTGGTCGCGGCCGTGATCCTGGGGGTCATCCGCTGCGCCCGGCGCCGGGCCCACTGCGCCGACTCCCGGCGCATGTCGGCCGCGATGTCCATGAGCGCGGTGCTCAGCGGTGCGCCGAGCTCCTCGGCCTGCAGCAGCGCGGTGACGAATTGCCCGATGGCCTGTGAGTTGTTGCGCGTACGCAGGTCCTCGAAGGCATCCCGGCGTGGAGTGCCCAGTTCCATCTGGCGCAGGGCGATGCGGAACTCCTCCGCCAAGGCGCCGGGCATGCTCTCCACCACCCTGGCGAGAGCCGTCCGGAAGCTCAGCCCCGCCGTCACGGTCACGGCCAGAACGTCGAGGAAGTCGGGCAGCGCCTGTTCGATCTCGGCCTTGCGGCTCTGGGCTCGCCCGTACAGCAGGAACTCGTTCTGGAACATGGCGACCAGGGTCGCGATCGCGATCGACATCTTGCCCTGGAGGAACATCAGCACGCTGAGCCCTCCGAACAAGACGATCATTCCCGCCGTCTGCCGGGCATACGACTCCACGGTCATCCCGCCGGGGCGTCCTGCGGCGTCGATGCGCCGCCGGATGCGGGTGCGCCAGGGTGCCAGCAGTTCCAGCATCGGCCCGGTGAAGGGCCTGCCGACCACGTCGGCGATGCGGTTGAGAATGAAGACACCCTCGCTCTTGGGCTTGGGCGGGGCCTGGGGCAGCGAGCTCGGCACCACCCGGTCGCCGCCGGTGTAGAGCGCGAATCCCCGCAAGGCGATCAGGGTCAGGAGCGCGGAGGCCAGTGAGATCCCGAGTATGAACATGGCTCCCGCTCAGATGTCGATCCGCGTGATGCGGCGGATGATCAGGATGGAGGAGACGAACAGGACCGCCGCCACGCCGAGCAGCACCTGGCCGATCGTGCTCTCGCTCATCGAGCGCAGTGCCCCGGGCTGCATGAGGTTGACCAGCACGAGCGAGCCCAGCCCCATCGCACCGATCGCCCAGTTGCCGACCACCGCCTCACCCATGATCGTCTTGACCTCCCGCCGGACCTCCTTGCGGTCCTCGAGGGTGTCGGCGATGGTCCGCAGCGCCGTCACCAGCGAACCGCCGGCGCGGGCCGAGACCACGAGCGTCGACACCAGCACGGCCAGCTCCCGTGACGGCAGCCGCTCCCCGAGGTCCCGCAGGGCCTCCTCCACCGGCTGGCCGAGCTTCAGGGCGTCCGCCGTGCGTTGCAGCTCCGCTCCGGCGGGGTCGGCGAGTTCGCCCGCGGCGATCTCGACGGCCGTACGCAGCACCAGCCCCGCGTTCGTCGCGTTGGACAGTACGCGTGCCAGTTCGGGAAGCTGGGCGATGAACTCTTCCTTGCGTCTTTCTTCCTGACGACTCAGGTAGCTGAAGAACAACGCGATCACGACCGCCGCGGCCGCGATCCCGAATAGCGGCGCGATCCAGGAACCGATGAACACGACGGTGACCACGACCCCTGCCGCCATCAGGGACAAGAACACCGAGATGGGGATCCGCACCCCCGCCGCGGCGAGCCGCCGCCCGACGTAACGTCCCAGTTCGACGCGGCGTATGTGGGTGTCCAGGCGGCCCCACAACCCGTCGATCCTTCGTTCGTCGCCGATGAGTGAACGGCTTGCGAGCAGACGCCGACGCTGCTGCCAGCCTTCGTTCAGTTCCCGGAGGGCGAAGACGGCGACCAGCAGCGTCACGGCGAGAGCGACGAGAATGGTCTGGGGGCTCATGACCCGCCCCCTGACGATTCGATGCCGAAGGATCCCGGGACGCTCTCCCCGGCCGCCAGCAGCCGGTCGGCCACGAGCCCGGGCAGCCGGTGGTGGCGGAACACCCCGCGCACCACCCGATCAGGCGAAATCGGCTCGCTTTCGAATTCCATGGCCGTTTTCAGCGCGAACTTCTCCGTGCGCCGTGCCGACACCACCGCGACCTCTCCGATCCGCCGGAAGCCGTCCGGACCCCGCACCAGATGAACTATGACGTCGATCGCGTTGTTGATCTGGTCACGGATCGCCTCATAGGGGAGTTTGACGTCGCTCATGCTCGCCAGCGTCTGCAGCCGGTACACCGCGTCCTCGGCGCTGTTGGCGTGAACGGTCACCAGCGACCCGTCGTGTCCGGTGTTCATCGCCTGGATCATGTCGAGGGTCTCGCCACCACGGACCTCACCGACGATGATGCGGTCCGGTCGCATGCGCAGCGCGTTGCGGACCAGGTCGCGGATGGTGATCTGGCCCTTGCCCTCGATGTTGGCGGGCCGGGACTCCAAGGGGATGACGTGTTCCTGCTTGAGTTGGAGTTCGGCGGAGTCCTCGATGGTGACGATGCGTTCGTGGCCGGGGACGAACGCCGACAGCGCGTTCAGCATCGTCGTCTTGCCGGTGCCGGTGCCGCCGGAGATGACGAGGTTCATGCGGGCGCGGACGAACGAGGCGAGCAGCAGTGCCGTCGCGGTGTCCATCGCGCCGCCCTCGGTGAGCTCCTCGATGGTGTAGGCGCGGGGGAAGCGCCGGATGGTGAGGATCGGCCCGGCCAGGGACAGCGGCGGGATGATGACGTTGACGCGCTCCCCGGTGGGGAGGCGGGCGTCGACCATCGGGCTGGACTCGTCGACCCGGCGGTTGACCAGGGCGACGATGCGGTCGATGGTCTGGTAGAGCTGATCGACGCTGGTGAAGGTGGTGTCGATGCGCTGCACCTGCCCGGCGCGCTCCACGAAGATGTGGTCGGGGCCGTTCACCATGATCTCGGTGATGCTCTCGTCGGCCAGTAGCGGTTCCAGCACGCCCAGGCCGAGCGCCTCGTCGACGACGCGGCGGATCAGCGCGGCGCGTTCGCCCGCCGACAGCACGGGACCCTCGCGGGCGATGAGGTGGCCGCTGACCTTCTCCAGCCTGGCCCGGCGCTGGGCCATGGTGAGGGAGGCGAGCTCGTCGAGGTTGATCTCCTCCAGGAGCCGCTGCCGCCAGTGCGCGACCCCGGCGCGGCTGACGCGTTCGTCTGCCTGCCGGTCGTCTTCAAGTCTGTCCTTGAGTGCCATCGGCTACCCCATCGGCATGGTGACAGTGCGTTCAACGGTGAATTCGAGCGGGACACCGGGCCACAGCAGCGGCACCTCGGCTTTCACCGAGCACTCCACGCCCCCGTCCGCTGCGGCTGCGGTGACGACCTTGCCGTTCAGCCAGTCCGGCATCGCCCCGTGAGCCGCAGGGACGCAGGCGGCGACGGTGTGCGTCTGGGAGGCGGTACGCGCTCCCGTGCGCACGGCGTTCTCCACGCGCTCGACGCTCAGCGACGCCATCAGCGCCTCGAACAGGGTGAGCAGGAGCAGCGCGGTGATCGGGAACATGCCCGCATACTCGACGGCCGCCGCTCCCCTGTCGCGGTTCATCAGTCCCCCTCCGGGACGATCTTCGCTTCGGCCGTGACGTCGAATCCGGTGCGGAGGCCGGGCAGCAGGAACGGGGTGTCGATGGCGACCTTCGCGTACCCGCCTTCGACCTTCAGGGTGAGGTGGTCCTCATTGCCCCAGCGGCCGGAGATGCGTGCGACGGTGCGCTCGCGGACCTCGGCCTGGCTCGCGGGATCGTCGTAGCCGAGCACGGCGACGGCACGGGCCGCCTCGTTGACGGCGTGCGAGGCGTACATGGAGGTGAGGCCGGTGACGATCGCCTGGGCGACGAGCAGGCCCAGCAGGCAGAGCAGCGGGATGATGCCGGCGAATTCGGTGATGACGGCGCCGCTGTCCTTCTTCCCGGACTTACCGGACTTACCGGTTCTGGCGAGCTCGCCGGCCTCATCGTCCTCGTCCTTGCGCTTCTCCAGCAGCCCCGTCTCCCGCGTGAGCGACCCCACCGCCTTGCGGAACGCCGCGTCCTTCACGTCCAGCGGGACACCCGTGTTCGCGGCCTCCTCCAGCCCGCGGAACGCGGCGGGAAGCGTGGTGTCCAGGAGGGTCAGCCCGAGCATCTTGCGGGCCAGGTCCGGCTGGATCTCGTTGCGCTTGTCGTGCCGGTTCAGCACGGCGACGACGTCCTCCTCCTTGCGGATGTTCAGGCGTCGCCACATCTTCGTCAGGCGCTTGGCGGAGCGGATCGCCGGGAGGTCCGGCGTCACCGCGACGACGACGGTGTCCGCGAGCTCCACGGCGGTGGCGGTGCCGTCCGTGACGTGGGAGCCGCAGTCGACGATCACCACGTCGTACCGGGACCGCAGGGCGGCGAGGATCTGCCGTGCCGCGCGGGCCGTGACGTCCTCCGACAGCTCTCCCTGCTCGGGGGCGAGCAGCAGGTGCGGTCCGTCCTTGTGGACGAACAGGGCCTCGGAGAGGATCGCGCCGTCCAGGTCGTCGGCGGCCCGGACGAGGTCGGCGATACTCCGCCGGTGCTGCACGTCCAGGTAGGTGGGGACGTCGCCCTTCTGCAGGTCCATGTCGACGAGGCAGACGCTGCGCTTGCCGTAGGCGACGGCGATCGCCAGGTGGACGGCGAGGGTCGTCGAGCCCGTCCCGCCCTTGGCCCCGCAGACCGACAGCATCGTGCCGAGCCGTCCCGGCATCGGGCTGTTGTAGGACGAGTCGAAGTGCCGCCGCATCGTCCGCGACCACTCGCCCGCCGTCTGCAGCCGGTTCTGCAGCTCCGCCAGCGTCGGGTCGTCGGAGATGACGCCGCGGGCGCCCACCCCCATCGCGGCGGCGTAGACCTCGGCGGTCGCCTCGTCCGCGATGAGGACGACGGCCAGCTGCGGGTAGCGGACGCCCAGCTCCCGGATGGCGTCGAAGGCCGGCAGCGGGCCGAGGTTCTGGTGCAGCAGCACCACGTCCAGGTCCGGCAGCGTCTCCACCGCGCCGATGAGGGCGTCGGAGTGCGCCTCGACGCCGACGAGCTGCAGGTCCGGCAGCTCCTGGAACTGGGCGGCGAGCCGGGCCGCGAGCTCCCGGTCCTCGGCGCCCAGCAGGATGCGCAGTTCGCCGCTCGTGCTCCCCGCCGGAGTGCCCATCACTTGGCCGCCGTCGCGTCGCAGACCTGGCCGGTCGGCGGGGCCTGGCCGTCCTGGCCGCCGACCAGCGCCAGCCTGACCTTGGTGGCGAAGCTCTCGGCGTAGGTGAGCTTGAGGCTGTCGGTGCTGCTCAGCGCGAAGGTGATCGGCACGACCTCGCTGACCTTGGCGTTGCGGTCGTCGCGCTGCTCGGTCTGCTGCCCGATCTGGATGACCTTGGCCGCCCTGATGATGCGGATGGCGCAGGCCTTGTTGCTCTGGCCCGCGGGGAAGGTGGCGTAGATGTCGACGATCGAGCCGGGATCGACCTTGCCGGCGACGCCCGTCTCGGCGTCGATGAGGATCGCGATCTCCCGCTGGCCCGGCTGCAGGAGCGGCGCGGGCATCACCATGCCCTGCTGGAGGTGGGCGCCCGCGGGCAGGTCCGTCGCGGCGACCTGCCCCGCCAGCTGCCCCGGATCGCTGATCATCGTCTTGGGCGTCCACTTGCGCGGCACCATGACCGGCTGGAACATGTCGCCGGTCAGCGTGGTGTAGGCGGGAACGGCCTGCTTGAGCTGCAGCACCTCGATCTTGGCCCCGACCTCGGCGCGGACCCGGCCGAGGTATCCGGCCACCATGAAGAAGACCACGACGGCGCCGACCACCGCGACGGCCATGAGCAGGACGCCTCTTCGCTGGCGGGGGTTCATGAGGGAGCTCCTGGGGGGTGTGGAGGGCGGCTCTAACGGCTGGGGATCTCCGGCCGCGGCGGCGCGGCCGACGCCCCGAAGGACGGCGGGCGCGCCGGGGCCGGGGGCGGCAGCGGCTCGGGCCTGGTCACCTCGGCGGACGGTGTCCGCGGCTCGGACGGGTAGGGGTTCGGGGTCGCCTGCTTCGGCCCGGGCGGAAGCGGGGGCGGAGGTCCGGGAGGAAGCGGGGGCGCGGGCCGGTGCACGGGCTGGGGTACGGGCACGGCCTCGCGGACGGCGGCCGTCGCCGTCTCGATGGTCGTCCACAGGTCGGGCAGGTCGGGCTGGGGGACGACGGTGCCGGGGGGCTGGGCGCAGCCGCAGAACGCGCAGACCGGGAGGCCGGTCTGCTCCCCGCACCACGGGCAGGGGCGGCAGGACATGCCCCGGATGAGGATCTGCATGGCCTGGGGGTGGCCGGACCAGACGACGAACTCGGTGAACTTCGGCGTGCCCCAGTAGGCGGCGCTCGCCGGCTGCGGCGGCGTCAGCGAGACGGACTGGGCGGCGAGGGAGACGCGGAGCCGGTCGTTGATCCAGGCGGCGTCGCCCTGCTGGTCGGCGACGAGCATCATCGCCGGGTCCGCGAGCCGTCCGGGCCAGGCGGAGAGCGGGTCGTCCTCGGTGACGCGCCGCACGTCCTGCGCGGGTGAGGCCGTCACCAGGAATCCGGCGCGCGGCAGGTAGGAGCGCATGTGCTGGCGCAGCCCGGTCTTGACGTGCGCGAGCTTGGCGACGCTGGAGACCCAGGCCCCGGCGGCCACGGCCCGGGAGAGCCGCGGGAGCAGGCTGGTGAGGACGCCGGGCTCCACGTGCGGGGCCAGGTGGGCGCACTGGTCGGCGACGAACGACAGTGCCAGCGGGGGCAGCGACACCTCGCCGAAGGCCAGCCGCCTGGCGTCCAGGAGTTTGCGCGCCATCCGCAGGACGGGGAGGTCGGCCTGCTCGCGCCAGGACGGGTAGAGCGCCAGCACCGCCCTTCCCCCGTCGAGCATCGGGGCGAGGCGTTCGGCGAGCTCGTGGGCGGCGGCGGGGCCCGTCCCCGGTCCGGTCGGGGGCATCCGGGCCGCCATGGCCGCGCCCCGCAGCCCGACGGTCGGGAAATCGCCCAGGAGGACCACAGACGTCACCCCCGCACCTCCGCTCAGCATTCCACCCCAATTGACGCCTAAGTCGGTTTCAGCGCGAGAGTAACGGACCATAACGAACTCTGACAAAGGAATCAGAGACCCCTCCGGAGCCCCTTGCCATCTGCTTAATAATTCAAGCAAGTTCCCGGCCGGAAAGGCCCAGAAGACAGCGACGGGCGGCCCGCAGGTGTCACACGTCCCGTGCTGAACTGGGATTATTCGCGGCCCTACCAGAAGACGGCGCGGCAGAAAAGGGCCCCGAGGCCCCGCTCCCCCGTCCTGTTCCGGCCACCGGTCGGCCATTACCACGAGATCGTGACGCCGCTGGATATTCAGGTCAGAACATCACGGAGAAAGAAGAGTCAAGGCCCCGTACGTCCGGATACGGCCACGGTGACCCTTCTCACGCACGCGGATGGCGGATGAGAAGCGCCGCGTGCACTTCCTCGCTCGTCTCCGTCGCATAGAGGTGCGGGACGTCCGAGCGCCAGGACGCGTGGGAGCCGGCGGGGATGACCACGGGCGCGTCCAGCGGGCCCACCCTGGCGGCGCCGGCGAACACCGTCAGGTGCTCGGTGACCCCTTCGGGATGCGCCGGGGAGACCTGGCGGCGCCCGGGGCGGATGCGCAGCCGGTACAGCTCGGTGACGTACTCCCGGTCTTCGAACGCCTCCAGCAGCTGCCCGGAGACGGCCTCGCCGTGGAAGACGGCCTCGGGGGGGCGGATTCCCGGATCCGTGAGGATGGCGGCCAGCGGGACGTTCAGCTGGGCCGTGATCGCGTAGAGGGTCTCGACGGTGGGGTTGCGGGTGCCCGACTCCAGTGCGGAGAGCGTGGCCTTGCCGACGGACGCGCGGTGCGCCAGCTCCGAGAGGGAGAGCCCCCGGGCCTTGCGGAGTTCGCGGATACGCCGCCCGATCTCGGCTGCGAGGCTGGGTCCGTCGGTCATGGGCCCAAGCATGCCGGATGCGCACTGTTCCGTTTACGGAACAGTGCGCCCTACACTCAGTGTTCCGTAAACGGAACACTCGGGCTCCCTCCGACCCGCGAGGCGGTGGCACACGTGAGACTCCAACCGGTACTCGCCGGAATCGTGCTGGTGATCGTCGGCTTCGCCAGCACCTTCGCCGTCGTGCTCTCCGGGCTGCGCGCGATCGGCGCGGACGAGCGGCAGGCGGCGTCCGGGCTGCTCATCCTGTCGGTGACGATGGGGCTGAGCTCGATCTTCCTGGGACTGCGGTACCGGATGCCGATCAGCATCGCCTGGTCCACTCCCGGCGCCGCGCTCCTGGCGTCCGGCGTCGGCCAGGACATCACCTACCGGGCGGGCTTGGGGGCCTTCGCCGTCACCGGAGTGCTCCTCGCGCTCACCGGGCTGTCCGCGCGGCTCGCCCGGCTGATCGCCGCGATCCCCGTCCCGCTGGCGTCGGCGATGCTCGCGGGCGTCCTGCTGCCCCTGTGCCTCGCGCCGGTGAAGGCCGTCGCCGAACTCCCCCGGGCCGCCGTACCCGTCGTCCTGACCTGGCTGGTCCTAGGCCGCTTCGCCCGCACCAGGATGTGGGCGGTGCCCGCCGCGCTGGCCGTCGCCCTCGCCTCCGTCTGGCTGACCCGGCCCGCCGACGCGCCGGCCTTCTCCAGCCCCCTGCCGGCCCTCGACTTCGAGTGGCCCACGCTGTCGTTCGGCGCGCTCATCGGCATCGCCCTCCCCCTGTACATCGTGACGATGGCGTCCCAGAACATCCCCGGCATGGGCGTGCTGGCCGCCAACGGCTACCGCCCCGACCTGCGCCCCGTCCTGACGACGACCGGCGCCGCCACCGTCCTGGGAGCGCCGTTCGGCGGCCACGTCGTCAACCTCGCCGCCATCACCGCCCAGCTCGCCGCCGGCCCCGAAGCACACCCCGACCGCGACCGCCGCTGGATCGCCTCCGTCACCGGCGGCGTCGTCTACCTCCTCCTCGCCCCCGTCTCGGGCCTCGCCGTCTCCTTCGTCGCCACCGCCCCGCCCCTCCTCATCGGATCCGTCGCGGGCCTGGCCCTCTTCGCCGCCCTCGCGTCCTCCCTCCACGCCGCCGTCCAGGACCCCGAAGCCCGCGAAGCCGCCGTCATCACCCTCGTCGTCTCCGCCTCCGGCATCACCGCCCTGGGAATCGGCGCCCCCTTCTGGGGCCTCCTGGCCGGCCTGGCCTACCACCGCCTCACCACGCGCCCCCGGCCGCGTCCGGTACCCGAAGCGCAAGAAACCGACGAAGAACCCTCGGCGACGCCCCGCCCCTGACGCCGCTCTGGGTCCCTGGGCCCTTCTCCTCCAGCGCCTCCCTTCGGTTGTCTTAGACGGTTCCACCGCCTTCCAGGGAGGTCGTCCGTGAGCCGCAGACGACGTACGGGTCTACGCCGTGACGGCGGCGCCTCAGCCGTCGAGTACGGTGCGATCCTCATCCTCGTCGCGGCACTCGCAGCGGTCTTCGCGGTCGTGGCGCTCCCCGAAAGGGTCAAGACGAACACGGCTGCGGCCATCTGCCAGCTCTTCAGCGGCAACGACGCCCGCGACTGCCCCGACGAACAGCCTCCGGTGGCCGCCGACGACCCGCCGGGTGAGAACGACCCGACCGGAGACGACCCCGCCGGGGACGACCCTGCGCTACCCGACCCCGACCCCCAGGGCCAGCCACCCGCCGCCGCGCCCGCCAACCCGGCGCTCGATCCCAACGACCCGGACGTCAAGACCTACAACGACGCCAAACAGGAAGCCGACGCCGCGAACCAGGCGCTCGACGACCTCGGCGACGAATCCGACAAGGTCAAACAAGAGATCCTCGACCTCCTCAAGGACCTCGTCGGTATCACCGACATCGAGGACTGCCTGTCCAAAGGCGACATCGTCGCCTGCATCAGCGCCCTCGCCGGACTCGTCCCCTGGGGCAAGGTCTTCAAAATCCTCAAGAAGATCCCCGGCGCCGTCAAACTCGCCAAACGCCTCAAAGAACTCTGGGACAAGGTCTCCGACGCCAAAGCCCGCAAGAAGAAGGCCGACGACGCCCTCGACGCCGCCAAGAAGAAACTCGACGACAAGGGAGTCTGCAAACTCCCCAGCAGCTTCCTGCCCGGCACCCGGATACTGCTGGCCGACGGCACCTCGAAACCCATCGAACACATCCGGATCGGCGACCTCGTCTGGGCCACCGACCCCGCCCACGGCGTCTCCGGGCCACGGCCCGTCACCCGCCTCATCACCAGCCACGGCACCAAACACCTGGTCGCCCTCTCCACCGGGTTCCTCGGCCGTTTCAGCCCCGCTCTCACCGCCACCGCGAACCATCCCTTCTGGGCGTCCGGGGCCCGCGACTGGCGGAACGCGGCGGAGCTCGCCCCCGGCGCATCCCTCCGTACGCCCTCCGGCCGGACCGTCTTGGCGGGCGCACGGCCGCACACGGCGGTCGCGCGCGTCCACAACCTCACCGTCGCCGACCTGCACACCTACTATGCGCTCGCAGGCGGCACCCCGGTCCTCGTCCACAATGCCGGGGGATGCTGGCGCGACCGCTTCGACGCCCTCCCGGACGGCCGCCAGGCGGGCAGCGTGAAGATCGTCAAGGACGCGAAGGAACTCCGCTCCCTGTTCGATAACCTGGCCGAAGGCGCGGAACGGCTCCCCGCCCGCGGGCCGAAGATCCCTGAGGTCTACAAGCTCGAAGACGGCACGGTCGTCCAGTGGAGGACCGCTTCGCAGTCCGGCGGAGAGACCATCGACATCTTCCCGCCCGGCGGAAAACCGTTGAAGGTGCATATTGACGGCGGAAATTGAGTCGATCATCGACACCCTGCTGCGCGAGGGGCTGGACGACTGGCTCCCCGTCGACACCCTTCTGTGGCATGTCCGAGAAGCCTTCCCTGCGCCGCCGGACCGTTTCAAGAACCTCGTCCCCGCCGTGCTCCACCGCCTCCTTGCCGACCGCCTCATGATGGTCGGAGACCTCGGGGAAAGCGGCTTCGAGCCCTGGGAGGGAACGCCCGAGAAGACGGTCGAGCGCGTCATCGCGGGCCTTGAGACACTGGGCTGGGAGCCTCTCGGCGGCTTCTGCTGGCTCGCCGACACTCCGCAGGGCGCTCAACGGGCCTCCGGACCCGAACCTCGCTTCAAGCCTCCGGCGGCCTGACCCTTCGCCTTCGACACGAGAACCCGGCATTCGGATTCCATGAGCATTTACGGCGAACTGCCCTCACTCGATCTGCGGCGGCTCGTGGCCGCTCTCCTCACGGAGCCCCCGTCCGTCGAACCACCGCCCCGCGGATACCAATTGGGCGTCGTCCAGCTCCTTTCCAGGGCCCTCGCCGAGGAGTGCACGACGCTCCGGCCCGGCGAATGGCCGGAATGCGCCGAGGCGTTCGCACACGCACTCCGGGCAGCCGAAGAAAGCGGGGACTTTCCCCACCGGGAGTCCGTGATACGGCGACTCAACATGACCGCGCTCCTCCTTCGAGCAGTACCCCCTTCCGCCGAAGTGGACCTGCTGAATCCCCGCCACGCCCTGGACCTGCTCTTTCACGAACTCCCCCTTCCCCTGGAACAAGCCAGGGAGTCGGCCCCCCGCTGGCGCACCCTGGAAAGACCGGAGATGCTCCGCCTCCGCATCGCCAAGAACATGCTGAAACCCCTGCTCGAGTTCCGGAAGGTCTCCCCCGGCGGCCTCCCCGATCCGCGTCTCGACGCCTGGGAGGCCGTCTTCCCCCTGCTGCCCTGACCTGGCGGCGAACCCGCCGACCCGGCCGGAGGACATGGTGGCCGCAGACCGTCCGCGAGGCGTGGCCGCGGATCGGGGAGGCCACCGGGGGCGACCGTGTGCTGCGCTATCGTCCCGGTGCATGACGGATGCCCCTCTCGAGCGGTTGCGGGCCGAGTTGCGGGAGCTGGCCGAGCCTCGGGTGCGCGCCCAGCAGGAGAGGGTGCTCGCTCCCGCCGATGACGACGAGCTGCTCGGCGTACGGGTCCCGGTGTTGCGCGGGCTCGCCCGGACCTACCGGGATCTGACGCTGGACGACGTGGACTCGCTGCTGCGCGGCAGGGTCCACGAGGAGCGTTTCGCGGGGCTGCTGGTCCTGGCCGAGCAGGTGCGTACGGCGCGCGGTGCCGACCGCGAGGCGCTGGTGGACTTCTACCTGGCGCGCACCGGCTCTGTGGACAATTGGGACCTGGTGGACGGCTCCGCGCCGGTCGTGCTGGGGCCGTGGCTGCTGGAGTCGGATTCGCACGTCCTGGACCGGCTCGCCGGTTCGGCCTCCCTGTGGGAGCGGCGGATCGCCGTGGTCGCCACGCTGACGCTGATCCGCGCCGGCCGCTACGAGCCGACGTTCGAGCTGGTGCTCGCGCTGCGCCGGGATCCGGAGCCGCTGATCCACAAAGCCCTGGGGTGGATGCTGCGGGAGATCAGCCGCCACGACGAGAAGGCGCTGGTGGACTTCCTCGACCGGCATGCCCCCGGACTGCCGAGGATCACCGTCCGGCACGCGACCGAGCGGCTGGCCCCGGACGAACGGGCGCGGTTCGTCAAGCGTCGCTGAGGGTGCCCCCGCGTCGTTGACAGAAACGGAGAAGTGTCCGGAGGGAGGAAAATTCTCCGGTGCTGTTTGCCGCTCTTCGAACAAGAAAAGAGGAGCGGGCGGCATTCACCATGGCCGGCATGAGGAAGATGTTCATCGCCGCGGTGTCCGCCGTTCTGGCGGCCGGGTTCATGGCTCCGGCCGCGTATGCCGAGGAAAGACCATGGCGCGTCACCCGGACTCCGCTGATGGTGTCCGACGCCGGCCTCTCCCGGGTGGCCGCACTGGGGCCCGAGGAGGTGTGGGTCGGCGGTCACGAGGGGCGGTTCTGCTACGACTGGTCGATCCCGCTCCTAGGAGCCGGGAGGAAATGCGAGTTCAGCACGACCGTCAAACGCTGGAACGGTGTCTTCTGGGAGACCAAGAACCCTCCTGCGACGTGGAACCTCGAACTGCTGGACCTCGACGCCTCCTCCTCCGGCAACGTGTGGTTCGCCGGGGAGAAGAACCTCGAAGACCGCTTCTTCCGCTGGGACGGGAACAAGTGGAACGAGATCGTCCTGCCGACGGGGATCTGCTCGAGCATCAGCACGGTCAGCGGACTCAGCCTGACCGCCGTCGGCACCGACGAGCTCTGGGCCGCCTGGGGCCGCGAGTGCGTGATGCACTGGAAGGCCGGTGAATGGACCGTCCATCCGACGCCCGGTCTTCACATCGAGAAGGTCCACGCGCTCGGCGCGAACGACGTGTACCTGTCTCCCGTCTCCCCGGCCCGTAAGCCGCTCCACTGGGACGGCGCCTCCTGGGCCGAGGTGAACGGAGTCCCCAACGCGTTCCTCGTGGGCGTCGACGGCGACGGCTCCTACTACGCCGAACTTTCGAACCTCCGCTCCGTGAAACACGTGTCCAACGGCGTCACGACCGCCCTTCCGCTTTCCCCAGAACCGCTCCCGGGCTCCACTGCCGACGAATACCTGCTGGACGCCGAAGGCTCTCTGTGGCGCGTCGACAAGACCGTCGCCCACCGCTTCGACGGCGCCTCCTGGCAGTCCACGCCCCTCCCGGTCGGCTCGGTCACCGACGTCGACCCCCTCCCCGCACCGGCCGGCTCCCTGTGGGCGGTGGGCACCGCCCCTGACGGAACCCCTGCATCCTTGACCAACAGCTGATCCGAGACCCGCCGTGCCGGGCGACCGGTCAGAGAACGGCGGGCTCTTCCCGTGACCCGGCCGGAGCGGGGGCCGGCAGGGTCAGGCGGCGCAGGAGGGCGTCCAGGCTCGGGACGCGCGCCGCCAGGCGGAAGGCCAGGTAGCCGAGCACGCCGCCGAGGGTGTTGGCGATGAGGTCGTTGACGTCCACGGAGCGGCCGTTGTTGAACAGCAGGTAGGAGAGGAGCTGCGCCGTCTCGATCGCCAGGGAGGCGAGGAAGGCGAGGCCCGCGATCCGCTTCAGGGAGGAGGGGGCGGACATCAAAGGGATGAGGAAGCCCAGCGGCACCAGCATGACCACGTTGGGGACGAACGACAGGTCGACGGTGAGCAGCGGGATGAAGTTGACCATCTCGTACCAGGGCGTCTGGTTCGCGTAACGGCCGTACGTGATCGCGACCGGGAAGATCGTGAGGCTGAGCACGGCCGCCGTGTAGAAGGCCGCGGCGAGGCGGACGAGGGCGTGGCCGCCGGTCCAGCCGGGGTGCCTTCGCGCGGCGCGGACGGCCGTGAGGACGCAGAAGGCGGCCAGGAGCGGCCCCAGGACGAGCTCGGCACCGATCTCGAAATCGATGTCATTCACCGGCTTGCTCCTTACTTCGAGGACTTCGTCGCCGACGAGTCTCGGTCCGCGCCCTCTCTCCCCGGATCTTCCGAAAGGAGGGTCTCCCGTGCCCGCACTACGACTTTCGGCAGATCCGTCCGCTCCAACCCGCGGTTAGCCTCACCGATATGAAATCTGACGGGCGGTTCCGGCTCCTCGACACGGCCTTGGCGGTGGGGGCCGTTACCGTCGTGGGCTTCGGCGGGCTGCTCGACCTCCGGTGGGACGCGTTCTACGGGGCCGTGGGCGGAATCAAGCTGGGTTGCCTGGCGGTGGCGTTCGCGGTCGCGCTCGTCTCCTGGCGGCTGGGAGCCCGTGCCCTGTCGGCTGCGGCCTGCGCCGCCGGAGCGGTGTCGCTGGCGGGGACGGTCGCCCTCCGCGTCGTCTCCGGAGCGGACTTCTCGGCTTCGGACGCGTTCGGGTTCACCGAGCCGGCCGTCCTGCTCGTCCTGCTGGCGCTCGTCTCCTGGCGGGGGGCTCCGGCCGGCGCCGTCGCGGCCGCGCCGACGCTGGTGGCGGCGATCGCCCTGAGGCCCGTGGCGATCGGAGTGCGGGACACCGGGGTGATCATGGCCCTGTTCCTCGCCCTGGCCGCCGTGACGGTGCTGGGGGCGGGGCTCACGGCCCGTCTGGTCTCGGTGGACAGGCGGCGGCGGGAGGCGAACGTGCGGCTGGAGCAGCGGGCGGAGTTCGCCCGGGACCTGCACGACTTCGTCGCCCACCACGTGACGGGCATCGTCGTGCAGGCGCAGGGGGCTCGGGCCGTCGCAGCGAAGAGGCCGGAACTCGTCCTGCCCGCGCTGGAGGAGATCGAACGGGCCGGAGCGGAGGCCTTGACGTCGATGCGCCGCATGGTGGGGATGCTGCGCGAGTCCGACGAAGGTCTCGCGCGCACCGTCTCCCCGGGGATCGACTCGGTGCGCTCCCTCGTCGGCGAGCTCTCCCTGCCGGACGGCGCCAAGGCCGAACTCGTCGAACGGGGGACGCTCGAGGACCTTCCGGTGGAGATCGCGGGCACCGTGCACCGGGTGGTCATGGAAGCGCTGACCAACGTGCGCAAGCACGCCCATGACTGCGCCGAGGTGGAGGTCCTGGTGGCCCGCGCCCCGGACGGGGTGACCGTGCGGGTCCACGACGACGGGCGCAGGCGGCATGGCACGGGCGGAGGATTCGGGCTCAAAGGGCTGGAGGAGAGGGTGTCGATGGTCGGAGGCGTATTGCGGGCCGGACCCGAACCGGACGGAGGCTGGACCGTCGAAGCCGTCCTTCCGGCGGGGGAGTTCCGGTGACGATCCGGGTGATGATCGCCGACGACCAGGCCATGGTCCGCACCGGCTTCGGGATGATCCTCGCCGCCGAGGACGGCATCGAGGTCGTCGCCGAGGCCGCCGACGGGGCGCAGGCGGTCGAGCTGGCCGTCCGGCACCGCCCCGACGTGGTGCTCATGGACATCCGCATGCCCCGCCTGGACGGCCTGGAGGCGCTGCGCCTGCTCACCCGCCCCGGCCTCGCCGACCCTCCGAAGGTCGTCATGGTGACGACCTTCGACGACGACGAGTACGTCCACCGCGCACTGCACGGCGGCGCGCACGGCTTCATCCTCAAGGACGCCGGGCCCGCCCTGCTGGTCGAGGCCGTCAGGGCCGCCGCGTCGGGAGAGGCGCTGGTCAGCCCGTCCATCACGCTCCGGCTGCTGCGCAGGTTCAAGGACGCGGCGCCCGCCCCCCGCGGGCCGAACGCGGCACTGTCCTCCAGGGAGACGGAGGTCGCCGGGCTCGTGGCCCGGGGCCTCACCAACGCGGAGATCGCCACCGCGCTCTCCATCACCGTGGGCACGGTGAAGACGCACCTCACGAACGTGCAGGCCAAGCTCCCCGCCCGCAACCGCGTGGAGATCGCCGTCTGGGCCTGGGAGTCGGGCCTCACCGGGAACTGAAGATCACAGATCGAATCAACCCGGCGTTCTGTGCCTCTTACCGGGGAAATCCCCCTTGCCTCACCCCGTCCCTGCGCGCCGGGACCTGCCCGATCACCCCGCCCGCTGAGCCGATGTCACACTTCGCCCGGCCGTCTCGTGCTCAGGGTATGAACGATCTCGTGACCGACTTCGACGCGTTGCGGCCGCGGCTCGTCCGGGTGGCCTACGGGGTGCTCGGCGACCTGGCCGAGGCCGAGGACGTCGTCCAGGACGCCTGGTTGCGGATGTGGCGTGCCGGGGTGGACGGGGACGTCGAGGGCTGGCTGGTCGTGACGGTGTCGCGGCTCGCCCTCGACGTGCTGAGGTCGGCCCGGCACCGGCGGGAGCGGTATGTCGGGCCCTGGCTGCCGGAGCCCGTCGTCACCGCCCCCGACCCGGCCGACCGGGTGACGCTGGACGAGTCGATGAGCCTGGCACTGCACGTCGTCCTGGAGTCGCTGAGCCCCGCCGAGCGCACCGTGTTCGTGCTGCACGACGTGTTCGGGATGGCCTTCCCCGAGGTGGCGGAGGCCGTCGGACGCACGCCCGAGGCCTGCCGCCAACTGGCCTCGCGGGCGCGGCGGCACGTGCGGGCGCGGGCGCCCCGGTTCGACGTGGACGAGGCCGAGCACCGGCGGGCGGTCGCGCTGTTCGCCGAGGCCGCCTCGGGAGCCGACTTGGTGAAGCTGCTGGGCGTGCTCGACCCGGACGTCGTCCTGCGCACCGACGGCGGCGGGCGGGTCCGCGCGGCCCTCAACCCCGTGGCCGGCTCCGAGCGGGTCGCCCGGTTCCTCGCCGGGGTCAAGCGGAAGTTCGCCTCGGCCGCCGTGTTCGTCCCCGCGACGGTCAACGGGGCCCCCGGCCTGCTGCGCGTGCTGGACGGCACGGTCACCGGCGTCTTCGGCTTCACCGTCGTCGGCGGTCGGATCCGCGAGATCGACATCCAGATGAATCCCGAGAAGCTGAGGAGCCTCCCATGAGAATCGACATCCTGGCCACAGCCCCCGAAGTCCACCGGGCGTTCGGCGCGCTCGAGAAGTACATCCGCTCGTCCGGGCTGCCCGACGCCACCGTCGACCTGTTGTACCTGCGCATCAGCCAGCTCAACGGCTGCGCCTACTGCGTGGACGCGCACAGCGCCGACCTGAAGAGGCTGGGCGAGGACGACCGGCGCATCTGGGGCGTGGCCGCCTGGCGCGAATCCCCCTTCTACACCCCGGCCGAACGCGCCGCCCTGGCCCTCGCCGAGGAGGGCACCCTCCTGCCGGGAGGCGAGGGCGTCTCCGACGCCGTCTGGGAGGAGGCCGCCGCGCACTACCCGGAAGAGCTGCTCGCCGCTCTGATCGCGACCATCGCCCAGATGAACGCCATGAACCGGCTGGGCGTCATCAACAAGCTCGCCCCTCGGCCGTAACCGGTGCCCGTTGCCGGTGCTCCCCGCCCGCCACGGCCGGGGAGCACCGGCCGGCGTGGTGCAAGGTCCCGCCTCGTCACAAATTGAACACCCACCGCGAACCGGACGACCGGGCAGAGAATCTCACGGGGAAACCCCCCGCCTTCCCCAGGAGTCCCCATGCCCCCTTCCGGCACACGCCGCGCCCCGGTCTGGCGGATGTGGACCGCGGCCCTGCTCCTCCTCACCGCGGCCTGCACCGACGATCCGTCGCCCTCCTTGCCCGGGAAGACCCCCGCCGGCCTGCCCGTGGCACCCGCCGGGCCGGACACCCGGCCCGCGCTCGCGACGGTCGACGTCGACACCGATGACAAGGCGCGACTGGAGCTCGTCGGGCTCAACCGTTATGGGCCTGCGCACGTCCTCGTCCAGATCCGGATCACCAACCTGGACGACGACCGGCACAACCCGATGCACCAGATCAACGACCATGTCGGCGACCGCCCGGACTTCAAGCACGCGACCGGGATCGCGCTGGTCGACACGGCGGCCCGGCGCGTGCTCTCCCCGTTGCGGACCGCCGGCGGGTGCGTCTGCTCCACCGACGAGGACGGCTACAAGCCGTACCTCGATCCCGGCGGGCACAAGACGTTCTTCGCGGTGGTCCCCGCGCCCTCCGGCGGCGCCCGCACCACGACGGTGCTGCACCAGATGGGCACGCCGTTCCTCAACGTCCCGATCAGCGACGAGCCCCCGACCGCGCCGCCCGGCCAGGCCGTCCCGCCTCCCGTCGGCGAGGAGCGGAACTACCCGATCGAGGCGCATTCCGAGGACCCCGAGACCGAGGTCCGCGACGACGGACGGGAGGTGGAGGTCAGCATCTCCGCGGACGTGCTCTTCGCCGTCGACTCCGCGGACCTCACCTCCGCCGCGGACCGCCTGCTGCGCGAGACCGCGTCCCGGATCGGCGGCGGCGCCGTCAAGGTCGAGGGCCACGCCGACAGCACCGGCACGGACGAGATCAACGACCCGCTCTCCCTTCGCCGCGCCGAGGCCGTCGCCGAACGCCTGCGCGCCCTCGTCCCCGCCGCGACGTTCGAAGCCGAAGGCCTCGGCTCCCGCGAACCGCTCTACCCGAACGACGAGAAGGAGGGTCGCCGCCGCAACCGGCGGGTCACCGTCACCTTCACCCGGACCCCGACCGCGCCCTCCCCGGCCCCCGTCGCGACCACCGGAACCTCCCGGGCCGACGGCTTCACCGTCGCCCCCGACCCGCTGCAGCCCATCGGCGGCGGCCTGGGCGTCCTCACCTACACCGTCACCAACACCAACCCGAAGGAGACGTGGCGGCACGAGATGTCCCACGACGAGGGCTGGCAGCGCATCCGTTTCAACGCCGCCATCAACGTCAAGCTGGCCGACGGCGACCGCGGTATCCGCCCCGCCCGCTACACGGTGCGGGACAGCAGCTCGCGCGCCAACCTCTGCCTGTGCTCCTCCACTTCCGGAGTCTGGATCGGCGCCAACAACTTCGATCCGAACGAGACCAAGCACTTCTGGGCCCTCCTCCAGCTCCCCTCCACTCCCGGCACCACAGCCGAAATAGCCGACCTGCCCGCTGTTCCCGTCTCCGTTCAAGGGCCGTAAGGGAAAAGGGTTGGACGGGGCGATGGTCGGGCTTGTAGCTTGCGGTCGACCGTGACACCGCCCGAGGAGGTGAGACCCATGAACGCTGTATCGATGTGGGTGCTCCCCCTTGCCGTCACGGTCGGGCGATTGACGTAGGTGTCGCCGGGAGCGCCGCGATGACAAGGCACTCCCGAAAGGCAACACCTGTGCACTCTCCCCGATTCACCGCCGAGCCGTCGTCGAACGGTACGGTCGAGCGCGACCCCGTGTTCGACGTGATCATCGCCGGATGCGGGCCGACCGGTGCGATGCTGGCCGCCGAACTGCGGCTGCACGATGTGCGGGTACTCGTTCTGGAGAAGGAGACCGAGCCCGCGTCGTTCACCCGCATAGTCAGTCTGCATATACGCAGCCTCGAGCTGATGGCGATGCGCGGACTGCTGAACCGCATTCTCGAACGAGGAAGACGGCGCCCGGTCGGCGGCATCTTCGCCGCCATCCCCAAACCCGCGCCCAAGGGCCTGGATTCCGCGTACGCCTATCTGCTGGGCATCCCGCAGCCGGTCATCGAGCACCTGCTAGAAGAACACGCGATCGGACTAGGTGCGCAGGTCCGGCGCGGTTGTGCGGTCGCCGGTTTCGAGCAGGACGACGAGGGCGTGACCGTCGAACTGTCCGACGGGAAACGGTTGCGTTCGCGCTATCTCGTCGGCTGTGACGGCGCGCGCAGCACGGTGCGCAAACTGCTCGGCGTCGGCTTCCCCGGCGAGCCCTCACGGACCGAGACGCTGATGGGCGAGATGGAAGTGGGCGTGCCGCAGGAGGAGATCGCCGCCAAGGTGACCGAAATCAGCGAGACCCACAAGCCATTCTGGCTCAGGCCCTTCGGCGGAGGGGTCTACAGCGTCGTAGTCCCCGCCGCGGGAGTCAGCGACCGTGCGGAACCGCCCACCCTCGAGGATTTCCAACAACGGTTGCGCACCATCGCCGGAACCGATTTCGGCGTGCACTCCCCGCGCTGGTTGTCCCGCTTCGGAGATGCCACCCGGCTCGCCGAGTGTTATCGGGTCGGGCGGGTGCTGCTGGCCGGCGATGCGGCGCACATCCATCCGCCCGCCGGCGGCCAGGGCCTCAACCTGGGCGTTCAGGACGCGTTCAACCTCGGCTGGAAACTGGCCGCGCAGATCCGCGGTTGGGCGCCGGAAACACTGCTGGACACCTACCAGGCCGAACGCCATCCGGTCGCCCGGGACGTGCTGGACAACACCCGCGCCCAGACGGAACTGACGTCCGCCGAACCGGGCCCGCAGGCCGTGCGCAGGCTGCTCACCGAACTGATGGACCTCGACGAGGTGAACCGCCATCTGATCGAGAAGATCACCGCGATCGGCATCCGCTACGACTTCGGCGAGGGCCCCGACCTGCTCGGCCGCCGCCTGCCCGACATCGACGTCGCCCAGGGCCGCCTCTACGGTCTGCTGCATCGCGGCCGCGGCCTGCTGCTGGACCGCACCGAACGCCTGACCGTCGGCGGCTGGTCGGACCGGGTCGATCACCTCGCGGACCCCACCGCGGCACTGGACGTCCCGTGCGTCCTGCTACGCCCCGACGGCCACGTCGCCTGGATCGGCGACGATCAGCAGGACCTGGACGACCACCTCTCCCGCTGGTTCGGCAGGCCCGGCCTCCCCCCGCAGAACGGCGAGCGGGAACCGGGCTGAGCACCGCGGGAACGGCGACCGTCCCGTCAGCGGCCCCATCACCAGGTACGGCGCGTCCTCGTCCTGTCCGATGTCGTGCACCACCGCGACGTGCGGATGCACCGGCCCGGCCGCCACCGCGCCTCCCGCTGGAACCCGCACCGACATCTCCACGGGCACCCGGAAAGAACCAAAAGAACAATAGTGTTTCGATGGACTTCGTGAGACGTCCGGAAGGGTGCGTCGGGCCGGTGGTTCAGTCGGGGAGGTCGGGCAGGGTCAGGCCCAGCGCCGCGGCCAGGTCGATGGTCCTGCGGGGGGTCGGGCACCGCCTGGCCAGGCCGTCGGAGTCGAGGCGGCCGTCGCGGGCCTGGAACAGGACCGGCGCGGCGGGGTGCCGACGCAGCTCGTCCGTGGTGAGCTCGCCGGCGATGCGCTGCGCCGCGGCGGTCAGGGCGGGGAAACACGACCGCAGGTCCGCGGCCCATGCTTCGAGTGCCTTCAGCCAATCGTGCACGGCCGCGTCGGTGGTCGAGGAGAACCGTTCGATCGCCTGAGCCAGTTCCGGCCAGGTTTGGTCGCGCCACGGCCTGGTCTTCAGGACGGGCAGCTGCCACCGGCGTTTGGTGATCGCCCAGTGGTCGGCACGGGCCCGGACCGCGTGGACCGTGAATCCCGGGACGCACAGGGCGGTCAGGTTCCAGCCGTGGCAGGCGCCGGTGTCGAGGCCGAAGACCCTGCCGTCGCGGATCAGCGGTTCCCGGCCGGTGACGTGGTGACCGAACACGACCGGTTCGGCGTCGGTGTAGTGGTCGTGCCAGTGGCCGCCGGGGAACAGCGCCGCGAGTTCCCGTTCCCCGCTGGTCGAGCCGCAGAGGATCTCCTCCTTCTGGGAGGCCAGGGGGACCCCGGGCAGCATCGCGGCGTGGACGACGCGGACCTGCTCGTTCTCGAAGTAGTAGGGCAGCGTCCGCATCCAGTCGACCGTCTCGGCGTAGCGGGCGCCGAGCTGCAGGCGCGTGATCTCCTGCGCGTAGGAGAAGATCCCCCGCACGTGTTTGCGCTCGTGGTTGCCCATCAGCACGACGGAGTTCGGACGTCCGCGGAAGAACTCGACGACGTCGCCGGGCGCCGGACCGCGGTCGACCAGGTCCCCGACGCTGATCAGCAGATCGTCCGGGCGGAGGTCGACTTTCTCCAGCAGGTCGAGCAGTTCGTCGAAACAGCCGTGAATGTCACCCACGATGACGGTGCGCCCCATCCGGGGATCCTAGGAAGACGCCGGTTCGCCGCACAAAGCATTTTTCACATGTGGGCGTCAGGAACCAGGACGACCTTTCCCGTCGTGGCACGCGACTCGAGGGCGGCGTGTGCGGCGGCGGCCTGTGACAGGGGGAAGGTCTGGAAGGCCGGTACCAGGCTTCCGTCGGCGGCCGCCGCGAGGGCGCGGGCCTCTTCGGCGGACCGGTCCTGGCGCTCCAGCAGCAGTGCCAGGGCGTCGGTGAAGCTCACGCCGCGTTCCTTCAACTCCTTCTCGGTCGGGAGGAAGTCCTCACGCGAGGCCGCTCCGATGGTGATGTAGCGTCCTCCCTCCGCGAGCAGGCCGAAGGCGGCGCGGCCCTTGTCCCCTTCGACGCCGTCCACGACGGCGGTGACGCCGCGGCCGTCCAATGCCTTGCGGACGGTGTCCGGCCAGTCCGGCAGGTTGTAGTCGACGGCTATGTCGGCCCCCAGTTCCGCTACGGCCGCCGTCTTCGCCGGGCCGCCTGCCGCGCCGACGACCGTGGCGCCGACGTTGCGGGCGTGCTGGACGACCAGACGGCCGATGCCCCCGGCCGCGGAGGTGACCAGCACCACGTCGCCGGAGGTCAGTGCGGCGACGTCGAGCAGGAAGACGGCGGTGGTGCCCGTGACGACCATGGTGACGGCGGCCTCGTGACTCAGCCCGGACGGAATCCGGTGCAGGGACGAGACGTCCGCGACGGCGAGTTCGGCGTAGCCTCCCGGCCTGCCGTGCCCCGTCACCACCTCGGTGCCGACCAGGGCCTCGTCCACGCCCGGTCCGACGGACTCGACGACGCCCGCCACCTCTCCCCCGAAGATCGCCGGGAGTTCGGGGAGCGGCGGGCCGATCGCCAGCCCTTCCCGCATCGCCGTCTCGATCTGGTGGACTCCCGCGGCCCTCACCGACACGCGGACCTCACCCGGGCCCGGCACGGGATCGGGCACGGTCTCGTACCGGAGGTTCTCAGCGGGTCCGAACACGTGCAGTACGACAGCGTGCATGGCTTTCCTTCCTGAAACTACCGAAGACGCCATTCTGAAACTTCAACTTCACTTGAGGTCAAGCCCGTACCGTCCGCGGGCGGGACGAGGACGTGAGCGGCGCCAAATAACTGTGTCGGGTGCGTCCGGGTTCGTGCGCGGTAGGCTCGCGGCGTGGACGACCCGCAGTGGACGCGACGGGATCCGGGAGTCACCAGCCGGGATGCGCCGGGGGCGCAGCAGGCGGGAGGGGACTCCCTGGTGCGGTTGCCGGGGGTGCTGGGTTCGCGGTTCGCGGTCGAGGGAGAACTCCCCGTCCAGGGAGCCGAATCCGACCTCCTGCTGGTGCGGGAGCACTCCGGGGGCGCCGAACGGTACGTCGTCAAGATCTACCGGCGCGGGTATTCGGCGGACCGTGAGGTGTGGGAGGTCCTGCCGCGGTTGACGTCCCGGCATGTCGTCCGGGTCCTGGAGACGGGGCACGCGGACGGGCGGGACTACGAGATCCTCGAATACCTGCCCGAAGGCAACCTGCGGGACCTGTCCCGCAGGCGGCAGGTGGATCCGACGGCGGCGGTGGCGCAGCTGGCCGAGGGGCTGAGGACGCTGCACGACGCGGGGATCGTGCACCGGGACCTCAAACCCGAGAACGTGCTGGTGCGCGGGAGCGAACTCGTCATCACCGACTTCGGGCTCAGCCGGGTGCTGGAGCAGAGCGTGGTGTTCGCGTCGTCGTCGCGGACGCTGGCGTACGCGGCGCCGGAGTCTCTGTCGGGGCAGGTGTCGCCGGCGCGGGACTGGTGGTCGCTCGGGATGATCGCGCGGGAGCTGATCACCGGGCGGAAGCCGTTCGACGGGCTGAGCGAGACGGTCGTCGTCGACCATCTGGCCACGCGGGCCATCGAGAACGACGACGTGCGGGACCCTCACCTCCGGCTGCTCTGCCGGGGGCTGCTCACCCGGGATCCGCGGCGGCGGTGGGGGCACCCGCAGATCGCGGAGTGGCTGCGGGGCGGGGCTCCCGACGTCCAGGAGGAGACCGCCGAGCCGGTTCGGCCGTACGTGCCGCCGCAGCCGTCGCGGCCGTCAGCGCCTTCCTCAGCGCCCGCACCGGACGTGTCCGAGGCCGAGGCCGCCTACCGGGCCGAAGGGCGTGCCGCGCTGTGGGAGCAGCGGGAGAACAGACGAAAAGAAGGACGCGGCGCCGCGCGGGTGCGGGCCGTCCTGTGGTCGCTGGCCTTCCTCGCCCTGTGGAGCGCCGGGAGCCTCGCGATCGCGGCGATGGCCGGGGAGTCGCAGCCCGGTGAGACGGCGAGCGTCGGCGGGGTGCAGCGGGCCGCGGCCGTGCCGCTCGGGCTGATGCTGCTCGTGAGCGCGGGCGCCTGGCTCGTCTCGGCGGCCGTGGAACTCGCGCTCGCCCACCAGCAGGGCTCCGACTACCTGGCGGGCGGGCCGTGGGCGGCGCTCGCCAAGAGCGGCAGGCTCGTCAGCGGCGGGCTTTCCAAGACGTCGCAGGCGATGTCGAACACGGCGCGGCGGACGGGCGCGCGCGGGTGCGGGACGGCGCTGCTGGCGGCGACCATCCCCCTGCTGATGCTGCTGCTGCTCGTCTCCGTCCTCAGCTCCCTGGCCTGGCTGCTGTGGCTGCTGCTGGTCGCGGTCGCGACCGTCGGGCACGCGCTGGGCGGGGGCATGCGAAGCCACCGGTGGCGTGAGGCGAACTCCGCGCGCCGCCGGGAAGTCATAGAAGGCTGACTCCGTGCGAATTCGGGGCGCATCTGGAAGGGGCACCAGTTGAGCAGTGGCGTGGAGGCGGAGATCGTCCTGGACGCCGCGGTGATCGCCAGCCTGGGCATGAACCGGCTGCTCGGCGCGGGTGCGGGCGCCGGGGCGAAGACGGCGGAGGTGCTGGCCGCGCTCGCCGAGAAGAAGGCCGGCGGGCGGGCCGAGGCGCTCGCCGAGGTCGAGCGGTACGAACGCGCCCTGCGGGAGGTCATCGACCGGAACGCCCGGATCCGCGCCCTCGGTGATGTGCTGAGCCGAACGCACCAAGAGCACGGAACGGTACTCAACGTGCCGCTTCCTGCGGAACTGGCCTTCACCGGGGAAGAGGACTACGGCGAGCTCGTCACCTGGTGCGCGGCCGTCGACCAGGCGCTCGACAAGGCGGAGCGCGCCATCTCCGAGGAACTCGGACGGCTCGTCACAGCCCGGCTGAAGACGCCCGCGAACCGCGGCGAGGACCTCTCCCGCGTCCTTTCACGCCTTCTCCCCGACACCGCCTCCGCGGACCGTCAGCGCGTCCAGGAGGCCGCCGAACGCGTCGCCCGGGCCACCACGGACGCGGAGGCCGAGGCGATGCTCACCGAGGTGCGGCTGCGCGTCCAGGAGGCCGGCAGGAACGTCAAGGCCGAACGCGAACGCCTCAAGGCCTGGGCGCTGGAGCAGGACAGGCTGGCGCAGGCCGAAGCCGAACGCCGGTACATCCTGGCGACCGTCACCCGGACGTTCGAAGAGCTCGGCTACCAGGTGGACGCGGGCTTCTCGACGTTCGTCCCCGTGGAGGGCTCCCTGCTCCTGACCCGCTCCGAGTGGCCGGACCAGGCCGTCCGGATGCAGCTGGACGACTCCACCCTGCGCGCCAAGATGATGCGCACCCGTCCCGCGGCGAGCGAGGACGACCGCCGCCGCGACGCCGAACGCGAACGCGAATGGTGCGACGCCTTCGAGGCCGCCAAGGAGAAGCTGCAGAAGGACGGGCTGAACATGGCGCTCACCTGGCGTCTGGAGCCCGGCGCCGAGGAGCTCCCGCTGGGTGCACAATCGACGACGACCACCACGCAGAAGACGAACAAGCCGAGGGAACGCCGACTTGAGCACTGACCAGCCCACACTCGGCGGCCGCCTGATGGGCTGGCCTCCGTTCATCCGCGAGCTCGACGCGACCCTGTCGGTGCACTCCCAGTACGTCCTGTCGGGCAACCTCTACGACAGTTTCCTCTTCCCCAACGACGACGAGATCGCGCTGCTCCCGCTGCGCGAACTGCTGTGGGAGGCGCTCCAGTCCAGCGGACTGTCCTGCATGCTCGTCTACGACCTGGTGGACGGCCTGCGCATCTTCCCCGAGGACGACGACGCCCTGGCCGCCGCCGAGAAGCTGCTCGGCAAATGGGACGCCAAGCCGTCCCTGGAGGGGCTCACCAAGCATCTGGCGGCCGTGGCCCGGCCCGCGGAGCAGATCCGCGCGGCCTTCCTCATCGAGGGCGCCTCCCGGATCGCCGCCTCCCCCACCGACCTCCAGCCGGCCGAACGCGACTTTTTCCGCTTCTGCGAGAAGCTCTCCCGCACCGCCCGGCCCGTACGGGCGCCCGGGGTGCGGCCCAAGCCGTTCTACAACCCGATCCTGTGGCTGGTGGAGCGCCCCGGCGACCTCCCGCCCTGGCTGGTCGCCGAGAACGACGCCATCCGCGAGCTGACGCTTCCCCGCCCGCACCTGGGCGACCGGCAGGTGACGGCCCGGCTGCTGGCCCGCGCCTTCGCCGCCGACCCGGAGACCGACCACTCCGCCGCCGAGGCCTGCGACGCCTTCGCCGAGCAGGCCGACGGGCTGACCCTCCAGTCGATGATCGAGGTCACCCGGCTGGCCAAGGAGCGCAACGTCGACCTGGCCGACCTGCCCGACGCCGTGCGCACCTACAAGCTGGGCGTCCTGGACAACCCGTGGTCGCGCGGCCACCTGCGCCGCCGGGTGCTGGACGGCGAGCGCCGCGTGCCCGAGCGGGTCCTGGGCCAGCCCCAGGCCGTCACCAAGACCCTGGACATCCTCAAGCGGGCGGTGCTGGGCCTGTCGGGGGCGCAGGCCACCAAGTCCGGCGCCCGGCCGCGCGGCGTGCTGTTCTTCGCGGGCCCGACCGGCACCGGCAAGACCGAGCTGGCCAAGTCGATCACCGAGCTGGTGTTCGGCGACGACTCGGCCTACCTGCGCTTCGACATGTCGGAGTTCTCCGCCGAGGGAGCGGGCGACCGGCTGATCGGCTCCCCGCCCGGCTACATCGGCCACGAGGCGGGCGGCGAGCTGACCAACGCGGTGCGCGAGGACCCGTTCCGGGTGATCCTCTTCGACGAGATCGAGAAGGCCCACCCGCGGATCCTCGACAAGTTCCTGCAGATCCTGGAGGACGGCCGGCTGACCGACGGGCGCGGCCACACCGTGCACTTCTCCGAGTCGATCCTGATCTTCACCTCGAACCTGGGCTCGTCCCAGGTGGTGCCGGGCCTGGGCTACGCCGAGATCGAGCACCGGATCAAGAGCGCGATCTCCGACCACTTCACCTCGACGCTCAACCGCCCCGAGCTGCTCAACCGGCTCGGCGACAACGTGATCGTCTTCAACTTCATCGGCCCCGAGGCCGCGTCGAAGATCTTCGATCTGCAGCTGGCGAACATCTGCCGCCGGGTCACCGAGGAGCACCGGCTCAGCCTGGCGGTGAAGTCCGAGGTGATGGGTACCCTGCGTGAATGGTGCACGGGCGAGCTGGACAAGGGAGGGCGGGGCATCGGCATGGCGCTGGAGTCCCACTTCGTCAACCCGCTGGCCCGCGCCCTGTTCGAGCTCGACCTGCCCCCCGGCCAGCAGATCACGGTCCGGAGCATCAGGCGCGAGGGCAGCATCGTCGAGCTGGAGCTGCACTCCGAGGACTCTGCAGGCTCCGCGGACTCCGCGGGCTCCGGCCCCCCGGACGAGCAGCCGTGAACGCGGGGGGCGGCGCCTCGGTCAGGCTGGCCAAGCTCCACCATCCGGTGACCGCGCTGGGCCCGGGCACGCGGGCCGGGATCTGGTTCCAGGGCTGCACCCTGGCCTGTCCCGGCTGCCTGTCCCGGGACACCTGGGAGGCCGACGAGAGTCTCCGGATCCCGGTCTCCTCGGTGTTGGAGTGGGTCGCGGGCCTGCCGGGACTGGACGGCGTCACCATCTCCGGCGGGGAGCCGTTCCAGCAGCCCCAGGCCCTGCGCGAGCTGCTGGAGGGCCTCCGGGAGTGGCGTAGCTCACGCCCGGTGGACATCCTTGTCTATTCCGGATATGTAATCTCGAGGCTCTCGCGGAATCAGGAGTCGCGGGACATCCTTAAACTGTGCGACGCTGTGGTGACCGGTCCGTACGTGGAACGGCTCAACGACGGATCCCCGCTCCGGGGGTCGGCGAACCAGCAACTCGTGCCGCTGTCCCCTCTCGGGCGCCGGCGGTACGGGTCGGACGAGATGGACGGGCGGCGCATGCAGGTGTGCGTCGAAGACGGTGCGGAAGGACGGCGGGTGTACTACATCGGCATCCCGCGCCGAGGCGACATGGATCGTCTGAGCGCGGTGCTGGACGGGGCGGGAGTACGAGCCGGGGAGGCCTCATGGAGACTCTGACCTGCGAGGTCTGTCAGACCCCGCACAATCCTGGCGACCTGATCTGCATGACCTGCGGGAACAACCTCACCCGCGGGCGCCGTCGGCGTCCCGCTCCGGCGGAGCAGCCCTACTCGTCGCAGCCGGGTCCCGCGGGAGGCTACGGGCAGCCTCCGGCACAGGACCCGTACGGGCAGCCCGCCCAGTACGGACAGCCTCCGGCACAGGACCAGTACGGACAGCCGCAGCAGGGCTACGGGCAGCAGCCCCCCGCGCAGGACCCCTACGGGCAGCCCCAGCAGGGCTACGGGCAGCCCGCCCCCCAGGGCGGCTACGGGCAGCAGCCCCCCGCCCAGGACCCCTACGGCCAGCCCCCGGCACAGGACCCGTACGGCCAGCCGCAGCAGCAGGGCTACGGGCAGCAGCCCCCCGCCCAGGACCCGTACGGCCAGCCCAACCAGCTCGGCCAGCCCGCCCCCCAGGGCGGCTACGGACAGCCCCCCGCGCAGGACCCCTACGGGCAGCCCGCCCAGGACCAGTACGGGCAGCCCCCGGCACAGGACCCCTACGGCCAGCCCAACCCGCCCAACCAGCTCGGCCAGCCGGGCGCGCAGGGCGGCTACGGACAGCCTCCGGCGCAGGACCCGTACGGCCAGCCCGCACCGGATCCGTACAGCCAGCCGCAGGCGGCCCCCCCGGGCGGCTACGGGCAACAGCCCCCCGCCCAGGACCCGTACGGCCAGCCCCAGCAGGGCTACGGGCAGCAGCCCCCCGCCCAGGACCCGTACGGCCAGCCCCAGCAGGGCTACGGGCAGCAGCCCCCCGCGCAGGACCCGTACGGGCAGCCCCAGCAGGGCTACGGGCAGCCTCAGCAGGGATTCGGACAGCCTCCCGCACAGGACCCCTACGGAGCCCCCCAGCCGGGCTACGGAGCCCCCCAGGACCCGTACGGACGCCGTCCCGGCCAGTTCGACCCGCCGCCGGCCCGTGACGGCACGCTGGTGCCGCCGGATCAGCGGCAGCAGCACGGCCACCACCCGGACAGCACCGCCGCGATGTGCCCGCACTGCGAGAGCGTGCTGGCCAACCCCGCGGCGGCGCAGTGCAACGTCTGCCTGAAGCCGTTGCGCCCCGGCGGCATGGGCCCGGCCCTGCGGCTGAGCTTCCCCACCGGGGAGCTGAAGGTCGTGCCGGGTCAGCAGCTGATCCTCGGCCGCGACGCCGGACAGTCCCCGGCCGCCTCGACGTTCACCCAGTACGACAACGTGTCCCGCAAGCACGCGACCGTCTGGCTGGACCCCGCGGGCGTGGCCAAGGTCCGCGACGAACGTTCCACCAACGGCACGTTCGTCAACGGCGAGCGGCTCTCCCCCGGCGTCGAGGCCTTCCTCCAGGACGGCGACTCGCTCCGGCTGGCCGCCGACGTGACCGGCACGGTGCACCTGACCTGATCGTTCGGG
>NZ_BAAATZ010000006.1:518935-532338 GCF_039533685.1 Actinocorallia aurantiaca
TCCGGCCCCTCACCCGCGATCGGGCGGCTTCGGGGCCGGAGGTCATGGGCCGTGCCCACCGACCATCCGCGTCAACGGCCCGTACAGCGCCTCAAGCGAAGTCCCAAGGGATCCACTCGTCGGTGGGAACCGTCACGTCGAAGTGCTCGGGCAGCCGGATCGTCTCACCGAACTTCCACGATTCTTCCTGGAGATACGAACCTGTGCTGGAATCGGGAATCGAGTACAGAACGACGGAGCCGATCCGCGGATCCCGGTCGACCACGAGGTAGTAGGGAACACCGACCTGCGGGTAGCCGCACCACTTGTTGCGCCTGGCATTCGCCTTGACAGGTCGACGGTCGTTCCCGGCGTTCGAGGGAGACGTGGCCTCGACGACCATTTCGATCTGGTCGGAGACGAGCATGTGTTCGCGCGACGCCTCCTGGTAGAACCGGGCGTCCATGATCATCAAATCCGGCAGAAGGCCCTGTTCGATCCCGACCATGTTGAGTCCGGTCCCCTGCACACAGCGCCAGGGGAACGAGGGATCGTTGAACAGCCTCCCGCGGAAGGGAAGCCCGATGGCCTCGATGATCTGACCGTGGCCATGGGCCGGTGCACGTGACACCACGATCTCCCCGTTGATGATCTCGGTATAGAAGAGTTCGGGGAGATGCAGGTAGTCGTCGAGTTCGCCACGCAGCCACATGGCGTACGGCGTCTCTTCCTCCGGCAGGTCGACGTGATAGAAGCCCAGCGGAACAGAAACGACTACCATCTGCGAGCACCCCATTACGATCGGCTCTGCCATCGTAGGGACGGTCGTCTCTCAGGGTAGCCAGAACGCAAAGAAAAAACCCGGCTCCTCGAAAGGAGCCGGGCCGGAATCGTCGCAGGTCAGCCGCGCTTGGCGCGGGCGGCGGTGCGCTCGCGCTCCTTGGTGTCGAGGATGACCTTGCGCAGGCGGACGGCGGTCGGGGTGATCTCGACGCACTCGTCGTTGCGGATGAACTCCAGGGCGGCTTCCATGGAGAGCTTCTTCGGCGGGACGAGGCGGTCGAACTCCTCCGCCGTGGAGGAGCGGATGTTCGTCTTCTGCTTCTCCTTGGTGATGTTGATGCTCATGTCGTCGGCGCGGGAGTTCTCGCCGACGATCATGCCCTCGTAGACCTCGGTGGCCGGGTCCACGAACAGGGTGCCGCGCTCCTGCAGGTTGAACATCGCGTAGGTGGTGGCGACGCCGGTCCGGTCGGAGACCAGCGAGCCGGTCGGCCGGGTGCGCAGCTCGCCGAACCAGGGCTCGTACTTCTCGAAGACCTGGTGGGCGATGCCGGTGCCGCGGGTCTCGGTGAGGAACTCGGTGCGGAAGCCGATCAGGCCGCGGGCCGGGACCAGGAACTCCATACGGACCCAGCCGGTGCCGTGGTTGGTCATGTGCTCCATGCGGCCCTTGCGGACGGCCAGCAGCTGGGTGATGGTGCCGAGGTACTCCTCGGGGATGTCGACGGTCAGCCGCTCGACGGGCTCGTGCAGCTTGCCGTCGATCTCCTTGGTGACCACGCGGGGCTTGCCGAGGGTCAGCTCGTAGCCCTCGCGGCGCATGGTCTCCACCAGGATGGCCAGCGCCAGCTCACCGCGGCCCTGCACCTCCCAGGCGTCGGGGCGCTCGGTCGGCAGGATCCGCAGCGAGACGTTGCCGACGAGCTCGCGGTCGAGGCGGTCCTTGACCAGGCGGGCGGTGACCTTGGTGCCCTTCTCCCGGCCGGCCAGCGGGCCGGTGTTGGTGCTCAGCAGCATCGAGATCGCGGGCTCGTCCACCGTGATCAGCGGCAGCGGGCGCGGGTCCTCGGGGTCGGCGAGGGTCTCACCGATCATGATCTCGGAGATGCCCGCGATGGCGATGATGTCGCCGGGGCCCGCGGACTCGGCGGGCTTGCGCTCCAGCGCGTCGGTCATCATCAGCTCGGAGATCTTGACCCGCTCGACGGTGCCGTCGGTCTTGCACCACGCGACCTGCTGGCCCTTCTTGATCGTGCCGTTGTGCACCCGGCACAGCGCGATCCGGCCCAGGTAGCTGGAGGCGTCCAGGTTGGTGACGTGCGCCTGGAAGGGGGCGTCCGGGTCGTAGGACGGCGCCGGGATGGTGCTCTTGATCACGTCGAACAGCGGCTCGAGGTCCGTGTGGTCGGGCATCTCGCCGTTGGCGGGCTGGTTGAGGCTGGCCCGCCCGGCGCGGCCCGAGGCGTAGACGATCGGGAAGTCGATCTGCTCCTCGGTGGCGTCGAGGTCCATGAACAGCTCGTAGACCTCGTCGATGACCTCGGCGATGCGGGCGTCGGGCCGGTCCACCTTGTTGATGACCAGGATGACCGGCATCTTGGCGGCCAGCGCCTTGCGCAGCACGAAGCGGGTCTGGGGCAGCGGCCCCTCGGAGGCGTCGACGAGCAGCACCACGCCGTCGACCATGGACAGGCCGCGCTCGACCTCGCCGCCGAAGTCGGCGTGGCCGGGGGTGTCGATGATGTTCAGCAGGAGGTCGCTGTGGCGCACCGCGGTGTTCTTCGCGAGAATGGTGATGCCCTTCTCGCGCTCCAGGTCGTTGGAGTCCATGACCCTGTCGTCGACGGACTGGTTGTCGCGGAAGGCTCCGGACTGCCAGAGCATGGCGTCCACGAGGGTGGTCTTGCCGTGGTCGACGTGGGCCACGATGGCCACGTTTCGCAGGTCGTCACGGGTGGCGATGGGCATGAAGGCACGCTCGGTTTCGTCTCGGGATTCGCCGCGTCCGAGGGTCGTCCGAGGGTCGGAATCCGGAACCGGGCGGCGCAGATCAGCTGTCTGCATACGATTCTAGTGCGTCCCGGCCCGTTGACCCGCCGTCACGGAGTGTTCCACGTCACCCGGGGGCCTCGAAAACGCCCTCTACCGGCGGCTCGGCGGTAGCAGATGGGGGCGTACCGCCTCGACGGCGGGGAGGTCGCCGGGGAGCCAGGCGACGTCGCCGAGCTCGTCGGGGGCCAGCCAGCGCAGGGCGGTGTGCTCCAGGGCCGCGGGCTCGCCGGCGGCCAGGCGGGCCGTCCACACCCGCAGGATCTTGCCTTCCCCCAGCGGCCAGTCGCCCTCGACGCGGGCGGTCAGCTCGACGAGGACTCCCAGCTCCTCCTTGCACTCCCGGATCAGGGCCTCTTCGTCGGACTCGCCGGGGTCGACCTTGCCGCCCGGCAGCTCCCAGCCTCCGGCCAGCGAAGCCGGGGCGGCCCGCTGGGCCGCCAGCAGCCTGCCGTCGGAGATGATGGCGGCGCCCACCACGATGACCATGAAACCTCCCGAGGCACGTAGGTTCCCCGCAACCTACCTTCCGGTCGGGATCAGATCGTAGGACGCCCGCAACACTTCTTGTACTTGGCGACCGATCCGCACCAGCAGGTGTCGTTGCGTTCGGGGGGCCAGGGGATCAGTTCGCCCTCGGGGGTGAGGATGCGCGCGGTCATGTCGGCGCGCATCCGCCGTTCGATCTCCAGCGGGTCGGCGCCCGTGTGGACGAGGCGGGGGCCGGTCGGCAGCCGCTTGGTGCCGAGCTGCTCGACGGTCGGCAGGTAGTCGGCGACCAGCGCCTCCAGCCGGGGGTCGGACCCGCCGAGGCGGCGGAAGTGCCCGCGGTGGATGAGCACGAGGTCGGGGTCCCAGCCTTCGGAGACGCCCCGCCGCAGGTCCTCGGTCAGCCAGCGGACGGCCGTCTCACGGTCGCCCAGGTCATTGGCGAGCACCAGGGTGTTCATCAGCGCGTCCAGCGGCTCGGACCGCCCGCGCAGCTCCTCCAGCAGCCCGCGGGCGGCGTCGTGGTCGCCGTTCAGCGCGTGCAGGTGGGCGATCGCGCCGAGCTCCTCCAGCCGGGCGGACTCGTCGACCTCGATCAGCCGGTAGGTCGCCTCGATCGCCTCGGGGTAGCGCTTCAGCTCGGTGAGCTGGTCGATCAGCTCGTCCAGGTACTCCGGCAGCGTCTCGTCCCCCTTGGCCCTGGGGTCGTCCAGAGCCCGCTGGAGCAGTTCGACGACGGCCGCGCGCCCCCCGGCCTTCTCGGCCTCCTCCAGGGCGTCGTCCAGGTCAAGCGGGTGGAACAGCTCATCAGGCAGCATTCGACCAGTCTGCCAGAGGCCCCGGCCCAGCAGACCGCAGCGAACGGCTCAGACGACCGCAGCGAAGCGAGGATCGGCTGAGCCGCCCCGGGGGTCTGGGGGTCGCCCCCCAGAAAATGAACAGGCCGACCGCCGACCCGCCGACCCGAGCCCCTCACAGGACCGACCCACCGACCCGCCAAACCGCTGACCCACCGACCCGAGCCCTCGCCAGGACCAACCCAAACCACCGACCCGCCGACCCGAGCCCTCGCAAGGACAAGACCGACCAGGCCGGCCCACGAGCCTCCCGGGCGAACCGGCTCAGCCGAGCTTCTCCAGTTGGTCGGCGACGTCGGGGTGCTGGAGGGGGCGGGTGAAGCCGACCAGGGTGCCGATGCGGTAGGGCATGACGGCGATGGCGGGGCGGCAGGCGGTGCAGCGGGCGACGATCATCTTGTTCTCGCCGATGACCATGCCGACGTGGCCGGGCCTGCCGGGGGCGTTGTTCGGGCCGGAGGAGAAGAAGACGAGGTCGCCGGGCGCCTCCGTGCCGTCCTTGACCTTGATGCCGAACGGCCACTGGTCGAAGGTGACGCGGGGGATGTCGAGGCCGACGTGCTTGTAGGCCATCTGGACCAGCCCGGAGCAGTCGTAGCCGTCGGGTCCGGTGCCGCCCCAGATGTAGGGCTTGCCGCGCTGGGCCAGCGCGAAGTCGATGATGCGGGCGATGGCGTCGTCGGTGTAGGCGGGGAGGTCGGCGGTGTCCCTGCAGTCGGGCAGCCCGCCCGCCTGGATGACCTTGAACTCGCCGGCGGCGTACTTGGTCGCCCAGTCCAGGACGTCGTCGACGTAGTCCCAGGAGTGGTTGTACTGGAACAGCGCGGTCCGGACCTTCTCCGGCGCCTTGTTGTGCTTGAGGTAGCGGGCGGCGCCGGGGATGGCGTCGGCCGGGTCGTAGCGGTTCTTGGCCCCGTCGCCGTTGCCGTCGACGGCGAACGCCTTCCACGTCGGCTCCAGGAACTGCATCGGGCCGCCGGCGCCCGCGTAGTTCTCGCCGCTGAGGACGCCCTCGCTCTCGAGCGTGCCGTGGATCGTCTCGACCCGGCCCACCCCGGCGAGGATGTTCCACGGGATGCCGTAGTCCTCGCCCGCCTTCTTGTAGAGGGCCAGGTAGTTCTCCGGGATGCCCTTGGCCGCTTCGGCCTCGCTCGGCTGCTCGGCGGCCTCCGCGGTGTCCACGCAGTTGCCCCGGCCGCCTCCCCCTCCGAAGAGGAACTGGGAGGCGCCGAAGAACGTGGGGACGATGAGGAGTCCGAAGAAGAGGGCGGCGAACACGCTGACCGCGCCGACCGCCAGCAGGCGCCTTCTCATCCGGACTCACCGTCCTGTCCCACGTCGGCCGGGCCGAAGGAGTGGACCTTCCAGGATCCGCCGGTGTTCTGCACCGTCACCGCCCACTGTTTGCCGTCCCGGCCGGTGGACCCGGCCTCGGTGACCTGCTGCGTCCCGGTGACCAGGAAGGTGATCGAGGTGCTGCCGATCGTGCGGACGGAGTTCAGCGAGGCGCCGCCCTCCGCGACCGTCTGGTCGGTCTTGCGCTGCGCCAGGATGCCGGGCGAGGCGGCGGCGGCGAGCAGGTCGTCATAAACCAGGTCGTTCACCAGCGGGCGGAGTCTGTCGAGGTACGTCTGGGGTTCCTCGTCGTACCGGTAGGTCCCGTAGCGGGAGACGAACTGCTGGGCCGTGGTGGCGGCCGTGGCGAAGGACTCCCGGTCGAAGGGCAGCAGCCGGTAGACGTCGAAGCTCTCCGGGTCGACGAGCTCGTCGATGCCCGGCGGCGGGGTGGCGGGGGCCGCGGCGGGCGGCGCCGCCGCCGGGGGGCCGTCGCGCTCCACCGGGTCGGTGTCGGGCCTGGGCCACCACAGCCACAGGCCCAGCAGCACCAGTGCGACGGCCATCCCGGCGAACAGCGTCCGCCGCTGCCGGTCGTTGTTCAAGTCCATGGTCAGTCGTCGGAGTCGCTCGGGTTCAGCCAGAAAGGCGTGGGGGGTTCGGTGTCGGCGACCCGCTTGGCCCACAGCGGCGGGGCCTGGTCGCGGGCCGCGGGCGCGGGGGTCTGCCGCTGCCGGGGCACCGACGAGCCGGTGACGCCGCCGCCGGACTTCGGCGCGGGGGCGGGTTTGGACGGCGCCGCGGGCTTGGACGCGGGCCTCGGCTCGGGCCGCTCGCTCCACGAGGTGGGCCTGCCGCCTCCTCCGCCGCCGCCCTTGCGGGAGAGCGGGCGGGGGCTCGACGCGGGACGTCCCCCCGCGCCCGCGGACGTGCGTCCGCGGCCCGCCACGGCGACGCTGCCGCCGCCCGCGGTGCTCCCCGAGCCTCCGCCGCCGCTCCTGATGTTGGGCAGGTTCAGCGGCGGCGCGGTGTCGGCGACGCGGCCGGAGCCGGCGCCCGCCGGATCCGCGGCCCGGACCTTGGTGCCCAGCGAGCCCGAGCCGGACTTGACGGCCGGCTCGTCGGGGCCGATGCCCGACAGGGCGGGCGCCCCGTCCTCGCGGCGGACCAGCCGGGACAGCGCGGCGCCCGGAACGGCGGCCTGCGCGACGCCCAGGGTGTTCTTGCGCACCGACGCGATGGACTTCTCGAGCTCGTTCTCCGAGCGGGAGCGCGAGACGGCCGAGTACCCCACGGACGCGAACAGGTGCTGGAACGGTTTGCGGTAGATGAACGCCGCGCCGGTCACCAGGGCGATGAGCATGATCTGCAGGCCCCAGGGCAGCCCCTCGCCGAGGATCACCCCGTAGGCCCACAGCAGCAGGGCGAGCACCCCTATCAGCGCCGCCTGTTTGAGCAGCATCGACAGCAGGAGCTCCAGCCATCTGACCGCGATCACCCGGCCGATCCCGGGGTGGATGCCGATGCCCAGGAAGATCGGGCCGGCCACCAGCAGCAGCAGGAACGCGATCTTCACGATGATCAGGGTGACCGAGATGACCAGGATGAGCAGTCCGGCGACCAGGGCGGCGAACAGCGCGCCGAACGCGACGGCCAGCCGCGACGTCCACTGCTTGCCCTGGAAGAGCGGGTAGACGCCCGGGTAGTCCGCCTTGATGCTCTTGGCGACCTCCTGGTAGGCGTCGGCCTTGGCGCCCATGTCGGGCTTCTCCGCCCCGTACGTCTCGGGAAGGTCGACGGCCTGGGCGTACAGGAGCTTGTCCGCGTGGTCCTTGACGATCTTGGATTCGGAGTCGGTGGTGCCGAACTGGCCCATCAGCCACGGCTTGCAGACCAGGGCCACCCACAGGCCGTTGGCGTTGCGGGTGGTGGCGTCGAGCTTGGACGCGTCCACCGTCGGCTTGCCCTCGGGCGTCGGCACGCACGTGGTGCCCGCGCCGCTCTGCGGCAGCGCCGCGTTGAACGCCGCGCTCGTGGCGTTGGAGACGGTGGTGCCCAGCGTGGTGAAGTCGCCCGGGCGGGCGATCAGCCAGATCAGGCCGACCATCGCCGCGACCATCCAGATCGTGCCCTCGGCGACCTTGGACGTGCGCTTGCGGACCAGGCCCCACCAGGCCAGGGTCAGCGCGCCGAGGATGACGACCGGAGTCCAGTAGCGGGCGTTGAAGGTCTTGCCGATGCCGGTGATGACCTCGTCGACGGTGTCCTTCAGCCAGCCCAGCAGCGACTCCGACGCCGCCGCCTGGTAGACGCTGATCGTCGTGCGGTCCACGGCGCGGACCAGGGTGAAGAGGGTGTTGGAGAGGGAGTTGCCGATCATGGCCATGGCGTCGCCGCAGCCCATGTCGACGGCGTACCACGTCTGGCCCGCGGTGCCGTAGCGGTCGTAGTAGGTGAGCTGGTCGGCGGCCGTGGTCTGCAGCTGCTCACTCGGGTAGTCCGGAGGCTTGATCAGGCCGTCCGCCCCCGAGCCGTACGCCTCGGGGGCGGGGGCGGCCGCGGGCGCGCAGGCGTCGTTGGGGTTGGTGCTCCAGGGCGGGTCCGGCGCGGCCGCCGCGGCGGGCGTCATCAGCATGAACACCGCCATGCACAACAACAGCACCACGGATCGGCGACGACCCGCTCCCTCGCGGACACGGCCGACGGCACGTCGGAGTCTCATCCGGCGCTCTCCTCTGGGTCAGCCCCCGTCTTGGACAGAACCGGCCTCTGGCGGGTCGGGTTGGTGTCGAGCCAGCGCACGAGCTCCTCGGAGATGAGGTCCACGCCGATCCGTCCCGCCCGACCGTCCAGATCCCGGAAGATGCACTCGCCGTTGCCGAGGTTGCGAAGCACGCTCTTGTGCTCGTCGGAGGCCTCGACCCCGAGCAGCGCCATGACATTGCCGACCTCTCCCCGCTCGCTGGAGCGGAAGGAGAAGACCGACGAGAGACAGTTCGTCACCTGCTCATTCAACAGGTCGCCGGCATTTTGCGAAACCAAGATCAACGCAGTATTGCGGGAACGGCCCATCCGCGATACTTCCGGAATCAGTTTGGCGCCTTCGGGTGTCGAAGTGATGGCCCACGCCTCGTCCAGGAAGATGGCCTTGGGCAGCCTCCGGTCCAGTCCGTGCATGAGCCGGCGCGCGAACTGCGAGACCAGGTACATCAGGGCGACCGAAAGGCGCTGTTCGTACGAGTAGTCCTCGCGGCTGATCGCCACGTCCGGCAGCGTCAGGCCGCCGAGGGTGAAGACGGTCGTCCAGCCCTCGGTGTCGATGCGCTCCCCGCCGTACGGGTCGAAGCACAGGGACGCAAGCCGCATCTCCGACATCGACCGCAGCACCGCGCCGAGGTTCTTGGACGCCGGGTCCTCCGCCGCCTCCAGGTGGTCCACGACCCGGCCCAGCGACGGGCGCTCGCCGTTGGCGACCGCGCCGACGGCCTGGATCATCGCCGACTCGCGCTCCTCCGACATGCGCGGCAGCAGCAGCCGCAGCGTCTCGGTGGCCATCGTCTTCTTGGCCGCCAGGTCGTCGCCGAAGCCGAACGGGTCGAGCAGGCCCGGAGCCGCCGAACCCAAAGGAAGAGTCCTGGCCTTGCGGCCGCGGGCCTTCAGCAGCTCCACAAGCGCTTCCGCGTCACCTTTGGGGTCAATAGCCGCGATCGTAACGCCGCGAAGCGCCATCTGGTAGATGAGCAGAAGGGCCAGAGTCGTCTTACCTCCGCCGGGCTCACCGGTGATGGCGATGGCCGTCGGACGGTTGCGCGCGGCCGCCACCAGCGGGTCGAAGTGCACGATGCTGCGCGCCCGGCCCAGCGTCTCGCCGATGTACGGGCCCGTCCAGCCGCCGCCCACGTCGTCCCTGCGGTCGCCGAGGTCGACGGTCGCCACCGGCATGCCGCCCGCGATCGTCCGCAGCGGCTGGCGCTGGGCGTAGGCGTTCAGGCGCAGGCGGTCGCCCGGCAGGGACTCGCTGAACAGCGAGAACTGGTCGCCGGTGGAGTTCACCACGTCGATGCCGATGTCGCGGTAGTGCTCCACGACGGCGTCCACCCGCTGGACGAGCAGCTCCTCGGTGTGCGCCGTCACGATGAGGCGGTGCCAGCCGTAGACGAACGGGAGGCGCTCCTTGGTGATGCCGTGCTCCAGCATCCGGGCCGCGTCGATCTGCTCCGCCAGCGCGATCGGAGCCTCCGCGCCCGCCTCGCGGATGTGGGCGTCCATGTCGCGGGCGTGCGCCAGCTTGCGGGAGACGTCCTTGGAGGCCAGCGCGGGCGGGATGAGGCGCATCCGCGAGCTGATCTCGACGGGGAAGGAGAGCGAGTCCGAGTAGTGCAGCCACGGCTCGCCGTCCGGGAACGGCATCAGGTCGGGGAAGCGCGCGAACGACAGGTACGCGGTGTAGGACTCGCCGCCCGGCTGCTCCATGCGCAGGTTGGAACGCCCGTTGTGGATGGCGCCTTCGACCAGCGCCTCGATCTCGCCCGCGCCCCAGCGGCGCTTGGACACGGCCGACGGAGGCGGGTCCGCGAGCGCTCCCGTCACGGCGTGCTGGAACAGCCACGCCACCTCGACGGACGTGGCGTGGCGGGCGCGCAGAGCACCGCTGGACAGCGCGCGGCCCAGCCGCTCCGCCTGCTCCGTCCAGCGCTTGATCTCGCGCTCGTCGATCGCGTCGTCCTCCAGGCCGAGCGTCCGCTCCGACTTGCGGTAGAAGCCCAGGATGGTGCCGAGCGAACCCTGCAGCTGCACGCCACGCTTGCCCAGCCGGACGCCCAGGTAGACCTCCTTGGACCAGAAGTCCTTCGCCCAGACGTGCGAGTACATCTCCTCCAGGTAGCCGCGCCAGCCGGAGCCGTTGTCGCTCGTCTTGTCCAGCGCCAGCGCCCACTCGGCCGCGGGGTAGGTGCGGTGCGCGATCCGCAGGTGGACCTCGGCGTCCTGCATGCGGATCGCGGCGAGCGCGATGGTGAGGTTCGTCGCGAGCGCCTCGCGCTCCTCGGCGGTGGTGAACTCGTAGCTGAACGTCGGCAGCCGGAAGTACGCCCAGGCCGAGTGCTCGCTGAGCAGGATGCGGTCGTCGAAGTACCGGACGGCCAGCCGACTCGTCTTCGTCCGACTCACTGCGTGCGCTCCTGGTGGTAGGGGGAGGGATCCTGGTACCTCTCGGGCAGGACCGAGAAGCCGCCCGCGACCACCGCGCTCAGGGCCAGGTAGGCCCGTCTCGTCGGCGGCCTGAGGGCCTTGAGCTCGTTGCGGGGCGACCGGTCGAGGCTGAGGTGGTCGTCCCACGGGATGCGGACCAGCGCCCGGCACTGGCCGCGCGCCACCTGCTCGGCCTGCTCCACGTCGGTCTGGCTGCGGCGGCTCACCCCGTTGATGACGGTGACGGCGCGCTGCCGCAGGTCGTGGTAGCCGTGGCCGTCGAGCCACTCGAACGTCATCGCCACCGCGCGCGGGGCGTCCGAGCTGGCGGGGGCCACCAGCACGACCTGGTCGGCGTGCGGCAGCACCCGGCTGACCACGCTCGCGGCGGCGTCCAGCAGCGTGACGCTGTAGAACCGGTCGAGCGTGCGGATCGCCTGCGCGTAGTCGCGGTCGTCCAGCGCGTGCAGCGGGGTCTTGCCCGCCGCGACGACGTCCAGGCCCGACTTGGACCGGCTGGTGTAGCGCCGGATCCCCGCCAGGCTGCCGATGTGCTCGGCGTTGGCGATGAGCGACGTGAGCGTCTCGTGCGTGTCGATCTTCGTGCGGCGGGCCAGCGCGCCGGGTCCCGGGCTGACGTCGAGCGCGACGGCGGGCTCCCCGCAGAACTGCGCGAACGTGTGGCCCATCATCAGCGTGGTGACCGTCTGGCCCGCGCCCCCGGTGCAGCCGAGCACCACGATGTGGCGCTTGCCCTGGAACGGGCGCTGCAGCCGCTCGATGTAGTCCTGGTCGACGGGGTTGCCGCGGCTGAGCAGGCGGCGCAGCCCGCCCGGCTCCTCGACGGGCTGGTCCGGCGGCGTGATCGCCTGGACCCGCTCCACCGGAGGGGTCGGCACCGGCATCGGCCGGGGCCGCACCGGGGACGCGGGCCCGGAGCGCACCTCGCGCGGCGGCGGCGGAGGCTCCTCCCGCGGCGGAGGCACGATCCGCGGCGGCTCCGGCTTGACCGGCCGCCCCCGCACCGGCTCGGGCAGCCGGTCCCGGCTGGGCGCCCCCGGCCACACCGACCGCTCCGGCGCCCGCCCGCCGATCTCCTGCTGCCCTTCCACCGCGGTGATCCGCGGCCGCTCCTCACGCCTCCCGAAGCTCCCCGGGGGCTCCCCGGGAGCCCCCGCCCGAGGCCCACCCTGCCGGGGCCCCGCCGGCGGCACCGCGTGCCCACCGGACGGCGCTTCCTGACGCTCCTGACGTTCCTGAATCTCCTGGCCCGCCGCAGGCACCACGTATCCGCCGGACGGCGCTTCCTGACGCTCTTGGCGTTCCTGGCCCGCCGCAGGCACCACGTATCCGCCGGACGGCGCTTCCTGACGCTCTTGGCGTTCCTGGCCCGCCGCAGGCACCACATACCCACCGGACGGCGCCTCCTGGCGCTCTTGGCGTTGCGGAGCCCGGCCCTGCCGGTCCGCCGTCGGCATCGCATATCCACCGGACGGCGCCTCCTGGTGCGCCCGCTCCGAAACCCGCTCCTCCTGGCCCGCCGCAGGCACCACGTAGCCGCCGGACGGCGCCTCCTGGCGTTCCGGCCGCTGCGGGGTCTCCTCGGCGGGCGCGGAGGACTGTGCGGAGGCCGCGGGGGTGCGCGGCACCGAACGAGGGGGCTGATGGGTGGGGGCCGCGGGGGTTCGCGGGGCCACCTGGGGGATGTCGGGGGCCGTCGTCGGCGGCCGGGAGACCCGGGCGGGGGGCAGATCGCCCGGTGCCGGGATCGGGGGCCAGATCTGCTGGTCCGTGCGGTTCGCCACCGAGTCGGGGGGGCTCACCCTCGCGGCGGGGGCCTCCTGCCGGGACGGCTGCTCGGCCTCCCGCCGCGGCTCCTCACCGGGGTGGGCGCGCGGGGCCGAAGCGGCTCCGAACGAACCCGGCACCTGCGGGATGTCGAGCGCGGTCACGGGCGGCGGCCCGACCACCGGACGCTCCTCGTCGGCCACGGCGGGCGCGTGCTCCTCGCGCGCGACGGCCTCGTCCCCCTCCGGGACGGGCACGGGCGAGCCGGGAGAACCGACCGGCGCCTCTTCCTCCGAACGCACTCCGTCCCCTTCCCCCGAAGGCGACGGGCCGTCCGCGGACCGCCCGACGTCGTCCCCCCGCCGGTCTGTCCCGGGAACACGCTCGTCCTCCGCGTGCTCCACTCGCCCGGCCTGATCTTCTTCCCCTACGCGCGCGGCCTCTTCGGCCCGCACGGCTTCCTCGACCTCGGCGGCCTCCCTCAGCCGCGCCGCCTCCTCGTCCCGGAGTTCGGCTTCGGCCCGCGCCGCCTCCTCGGCCCGCACGGCCTCTTCGGCCTCGGCCCGAGCCTCCTCCTCCAGAAGGGCGGCTTCCTGGGCCCGCACGGCGTCCTCCATCTCGGCGGCCTCCCGGGACCCTGCCGCTTCCTCCGCGTGACCGAGGCCGGCGGACTCCGCCCGTGCCGTTTCGGGAACACGAACGTCCCGCTCCGCGGGGGAGGTCTGCTCCTCCGCGACGGGCACGGCCTCCCGGCCCGTCCGCGCGGCCCGCTCGGTGAGGGCCGCGTCCCGCAGGCGCGCGGCCTCCTCCGCCCGCGCCTCGGACTCGGCCCGCGCCGCCTCCTCGGCCCGCACGGCCTCTTCGGCCTCGGCCCGAGCCTCCTCCTCCAGAAGGGCGGCTTCCTGGGCCCGCACGGCGTCCTCCATCTCGGCG
>NZ_BAAATZ010000006.1:532351-602248 GCF_039533685.1 Actinocorallia aurantiaca
CCTCCAGCCGTGCGGTTTCCTGAGCCCGCACCACGTTCTCGTTCCACGCGGCCTCACGCGAAGTCTCCGGCGCGCGCGGCGACCGCTCGACGGGAGCCGTCTCGCCCGCGCGGACGGACGTCTGCGGACGGGGCGCGGGACGCCGGGCGCGGGCCGCCTCCTCGGCGCGGGCCTCCGCGGCGGCCTGGCGGATGGCGGCGGCGTCGAAGGTGGTGCGGACGGCGTGGGTGGGAGTGCCCGCGGCGCCCTCCTCGGAGTCCGCGGGACGCCAGTACTGGAGTTCCTCTCCCGGACGGCGGATGCCCGAGATGAGGGCGCGCTTGGGAGCCTCGGGGCGAGGCGGACCGGCGGGGGCCGGGTCGCCTTCGGGCTCGACCTCCGCGCGGACGGGCTCGGCGGGAACGCCCTCGGCCGGGACCGGCTCGTCCAGCGGGACGGCGCCGGGGGGCACCGACTCGGTACGCAGCGGCTCCGACGGCGAGTCGAGCGCGACCGGGAGCGGCATGCGCTCGGCGGGCTCGGGCCCCGGCACGTGCTGGACGTCCATCTGCGCCTGCATGCGGGCGACGGCGCCCTGGTGGGCGGCCGCGTACTCGGCGGCGTACTCCGACAGCGGCGGGGGGGCGGCGGCGGTGGCGGGGATCGGCACGGGAGCGGCGGGAACCTGCTGGCGGGCCTGCGCCGGCACCTCGGTGAGCGCGTCGAGGGAGGGCGTGAACTGGCGGGGCGAACGCCACACGCGCGCGACGACCACGACCTCGCGCGGCTCGCGGATCGGCGTCAGGCGGCACCAGGTGCGCGGCTCGCTGAGGTAGCGCGTCTGCGACTGCAGCAGCTCGTTGAGCCGCTTGCCCTCGATGACCGGGCGGGTCGCCAGCCAGGCGACGACCCCGGGCGGGACGAGGTAGAGCACGTGCCACGGCGCGCCGAACGGGACGCCGAGGAACTGCAGAAGGGCGATCCAGGGCAGGAAGGAGCCCGCGTACACACCGATCGTGACCAGCGGAAGCGGCATCGGCAACCGCAGGTCGTACAGCTTGTACAGCCGTTTTTCGATACGCCAGACATTGGTGTATGTGGGCAGATCCATGCGCCGCTCCCCTCGCCGTCGGTCGCCGACCTCAGTCCAGGTCGACGCCCAGCGCCTTGGCGATGGCCTTGGCCGTCACCTCGATGATGTTGGGCACGTAGAAGATGATCCCGATGCCGATGGCCAGCAGAATGAACTGCGCGAACCGGGTGATCTCCCGGGTGAAGAGGAAGAACAGCGCGACGATCGAGACGATCACCAGGAACAGCGGACCGAAGAGGTTCCGCAGCCAGGTCGCCAGGTCGTCGGTGTTCAGCTCGTCGGCGGCTGCCAGCGTCTCCACGGGGAGGGCCGCTGCCAGATGGTGGAACAGCACTACAACCTCATTTCTAGGACCCGGCCCGCACGGCGCCGCGGATCGAACGAACACTCCACTGATCGTCCTTCTTCACCACGGCGAGCTCGTAGGTCTGCGTGAGCTGACCTTCCGTCCCGCGAGGCTGGGTCGGGGGGACCTTCCACCGCACGGTCGCGGTGACCGTGCGTTCGCCGGAGTCACCGGGAGGGGCGCTCACCTCGAAGATCTCGAGGAGGTTGACCGCCGACCCCAGGCCGGTGATGCCGTCGCCCTCGGTGAACCGCTGCAGGTTCACCACGTCGCTGTTGCCGTACGCCTGGAAGAAGCCGACCAGCTGGGTCTTCAGCTGGGCCTCCAGCTCCTCGTCGTGCTCCACGCCGCTCTCCTGCGGCAGCTGCGCCTTCTTCGGCGCCTCGAGCAGCGCGGGCTCGCCGGAGATGACGAAGCCGCCGCCCTTGGCGTACACGGGGACGGCCAGAGTGACCCAGCGCTCGCCGGCCTTCGCCGCGATGTTGACGATCGCGTCGTCCACGTCCTTCACATCGACGGACAGCACCTGGATGTGCTGCGCCGACAACTGTCCCAGACCGTTCCACCCGAACTGCGCGTCCGCGCCCTCGGGCAGGAAGCGAGCCAGTTCCTCCTGGCGTCCGCCGGTCGAGTTCTCGTCGTAGTTCAGGTACACCTGCGCGAACTGCAGCGCGTACGCCGAAGCCTGCGTCTGCGGGAACTTCGGCCCGCCGTCATCCGCGCTGGTGATCGACGACGGCGTCTCCGCGGTGAACCGCTCGAACGGCGCGCGGATCCCGTTCACTATCACGACCAGCACGAACGTCCACAGCAACGCCCGCCCGACCCAGATCCACCAGCGGCCGCCGCCTCCGCTCCACTGCTTCTTACGAGCCTTCGGCTCCTCGTCCCACGGCTCGTCGAGCGCAGCAGGACCCTCGTCCACAGCCGACCTGCGAGCCATCAAAGCCTCCGCCTATGCGCCTTGCCCTGTCGGCGCGCCTCATCCGTCATGTGGCCCCAAGCGTAGCCACGAGAGGCAATTGTTCCAGCGACTCACCAAGATGCCCAGTCTCGGCGCGCGGATGTGCATGTCGCACTACCCACACACATCACACCAACCACCACCGACCCACTAGAACGACCGCACTCTCGCACAAGCCCGACTAATCCCCGGACACATTGCCCAGATCCAGCGCTTTCCACACCCCCGGAGAGCATCCCCCGAAGCCGACTCATAGCAACTTCGTCATGTCCCAACACTCCGCGCGACCATCCGCGTACTTCTCTTCTCAAACGGCCGAGGCCACCGCGATGCGGAGTGAGCGCCTCCTCGTCACGAACGGGAGACATCGATGAGGTGGAGACAGCGCAGCCCCCAAGCCGCCGCCCCTGGACCGAACCACCGCCGTCTGGCTCTGATAGCAGCGGCGGGACCAGTGGTGGCAGCTGTCGTGGCGTTCCTCTTGCCGATCCTGGTCGATAAGTGGAACCCTTCGGGACGATGCCCCAGGCCTTCGAACTCGAAGCCGGGGCACATCGTTCCCGACGGGGGGAACGGGCCGCGGACGACGTCCATGTACCACGACCTCACCTACGGCCACAAAGGCAACGCGCCGTTCGCCTTTTTGGAGGCGGCCGGCCAGGTCACCGGTCTGCCTCCGGCCCATCAGCTGCACTTCCTTCTGTGGTCCGATCCCAACACCAGGGACAGCGAGAACAACCCGGGGAACGGTCTCTTCTCCTGGGCTCCAGACCAGGAGATCTCACCGGACTCGGACGGTTGCTGGAAGCTGCCGCCGTCCACGCTGAGCTACTCCCGCGCGCAGGGGCTCTCCTTCCGCTTCCACGTGGTCGCGCTCCCCGCCTCCCAGCGACCCTGCCTGGAGGACGTCTACGAGATAGGCGAGAAGGACAAGGACCTGAGGGCGCACCAACTCACCGCCTGCGGCCTGACCTTCCTCGACCACGTCAAGATCACCACGAAACGCCTCTGAACACGACTGCCAGGCGCCGCGATGACAGAGCACCGCGAGGTGAGTTCGCTTGTGTACACAAAGTACATTGAGTACCGTAGGGTCATGACACAGTGCCCGATCGAGTCCGTCCGCGACGTCCGCGCACACCTGGCCGAAGTGGTCGAGCGCGCAGATCGCGACGATCAGCCGACCATCATCACCCGTCATGGCAAGCCGGTCGCCGCGGTCGTCTCCATCGAGATGCTCAACCGGTACCGGGAGTGGGAGGAGCGCGAGATCAACCGCATCATCGACGAACGGATGGCGGATCGCCAGGCGGGCGTTCCACTCGAAGACGTACTCAGGGAAACCCTGGCACGCGGTGAGTGAGTACCGCACGGTCTTCCATCCGGAGGCACGCGAGGAACTGCGCAAAGTCTCCCGGGGCATGGCCCTGCGCATCCTGACCAAGCTGACGGAACTCGAAACCGACCCCTACGGGTACGGCACCACCGCGCTCGTGTCCCAGCCGGAGCGCCGACGCCTCCGTGTGGGTGACTACCGCATCATCTACACCGTCGACAACGGCGAGCTCGTCGTCTGGGTGGTGCGGGTCGGGCATCGGTCCGCGGTCTACGACGCCTGAAGCGAAGCCGGTCTTCGGCGGGTCAGGAAGCCGTGCCGGCCAGGACCACGAGGGCGGCGTAGGCCAGGAGCGACGCTCCCATCAGCGGACCCGCGTAACGGCTGGTCGTCACGTCGTTGCGGCGCAGGGATCGGGCGAGCAGGACGAGGGCTGCGCACTGCAGCAGGCCGAAGACCGCGATGCTCGGATCGTCGAGCAGTGCGGACAGGGGAAGGAAGTGCAGGCCTACGACGAGCGCGACCCACCAGGCCATCCAGCGCTCGGCGTTCCGCCGGGCCAGGACGGCGCAGCCCGCTCCGGCGGCCGCCACTTCGACGGCCACCAGTACCCCGAACCAGTGGTAGCGGTCGGCGAGGGCCGTACCGTCGGACCAGTGCCGCGCGGTCAGAACGCCGAAACCCAGCGCCAAGGCGATGCCGAGCACCGAGCCGAGGCCGAGCCACTTGCGCCAGGAGGGAGGCGGATCCTCCTGCGCCCAGCCCAGCCACACGACGGCCATCAGGCCGAACCACGCGACGGTGAAGGTCTGGTCCCGTACGAATTCAGTCAGCACCGGATGTTCGAGCCACCGTTTCCCGCCCCGCCACCGAGGTCGCCGTTCAGACGTTGAAGCGGAACTCCACGACGTCGCCGTCCTGCATGACGTAGTCCTTGCCCTCCATGCGGGCCTTGCCGGCGGCTCGGGCGGCGGGGATGGAGCCCTCGGCGACGAGGTCGTCGAAGGAGACGACCTCGGCCTTGATGAAGCCGCGCTGGAAGTCGGTGTGGATGACGCCGGCGGCCTCGGGGGCGGTCGCGCCCTTGTCGATGGTCCAGGCGCGGGCCTCCTTGGGGCCCGCCGTCAGGTAGGTCTGCAGGCCGAGGGTGTCGAAGCCGACGCGCACCAGCTGGGCGAGGCCGGACTCCTCCTGGCCCATGGACTGCAGCAGCTCCAGCGCCTCGTCGTCGGGGAGCTCGATCAGCTCGGACTCGATCTTGGCGGAGAGGAAGACGGCCTTGGCGGGGGCCACCAGGGCGCTGAGCTTGTCGCGCAGCGCCTCGTCGACCAGCTCGTCCTCGTCCAGGTTGAAGACGTAGATGAACGGCTTGGCCGTCAGCAGGTGCAGCTCGCGCAGCAGGGTGAGGTCGACGCCGGACGCGTACGCCGTCACGCCCTCGTTCAGCTTCTCCTGGACGGCCTGGACGGCCTCCAGGACCAGCGGGGCGTCCTTGTCCTTCTTGAGCTTGACCTCCTTCTCCAGCCGGGGCAGCGCCCTCTCGACGGTCTGGAGGTCGGCGAGGATCAGCTCGGTGTTGATCGTCTCGATGTCGCGCAGCGGGTTGGTCTCGCCGTCGACGTGGGTGACGTCGGGGTCGTCGAACGCCCGGATCACCTGGCAGATCGCGTCGGTGTCCCGGATGTTGGCCAGGAACTTGTTGCCCAGCCCCTGGCCCTCGGACGCGCCCTTGACGATGCCCGCGATGTCCACGAACTCGATGGTCGCGGGCAGGATCCGCGCCGAGCCGAACACCTCGGCCAGCTTCTGCAGCCGGGGGTCGGGCACCCCGACCACCCCGACGTTCGGCTCGATGGTGGCGAACGGGTAGTTCGCGGCCAGCGCGTCGTTCTTGGTCAGGGCGTTGAACAGCGTGGACTTGCCGACGTTGGGCAGGCCGACGATCCCGATCGAAAGGCTCACGTTCTGGAAGTCTAACGACTGTTTCAAAGTGGCCGAAACAGTCCGGTGCCCGGTGGCGTCTGTCCGGTGGGGCCCGTGGAGGGTCCCGGTCCGGGGTCGGCGCCTCTGGCGTTCCGGAATCGGCCGAGCAGAGGCCGCCCCCTGAGGGCGGCTGCCGCCTCGCTTCCGGCCGCCTGTTCGGGCGGCGGGTGGGCGGGTGGCGGTTGACTCGGCCAGGGCTCCTTGCAGCCCGTGCCCGAACACGCCCAGGGCGTGCCGGGAAGCATCGAAATCGACCGACGCGGTCTTGGGGTCGGCCTCGTCGGTCCAGACCACGAACGCGCCCAGTGCGGCCGAGACCAGGTCCCGGTCGGCGCTCAGCCCGCAGGACGGGCAGTGGTGCACCCGATCAGCGAGGGTCTTGGGTGTTCTGCGTCCGCACAGGCAGTGCTGGGACAGGGCGGTGGTGAACGTCGACGCCCGCCCCAACCGGCCGCCCGCAGCCGAGCATTCGGCGGCCAGCGCGGCCTTGAGCATGCCGGGGGTGAACACCGCGCACGCCCGCCCCCACAAACGAAACCAGGAGCTGACCGGCCCGTCCTCGACCGTCAGCCGCACCCCGTGGGCGGCGGTGATGCGCTCCGCCACGCGCCGGGCGCGGGCGCGCCCGGCCTCGGTGCGCCCGGCCTGCTGTACGCGGGTACGGGTGCGCAGCGCCCGGTAGGCGCCGGTGAGCCGGTCCTTTCTGTGAGAGACCAGGGGGCGGCCCGCCGCGTTGGCCAGCCGCGGGCCCTTGGGCAGCCCGACCTGCCGCTCGGGCAGTCCGGCAGCCCGCCTGCGCTCCCGCCGCCTGCGCTGACGGCGCGACAACTCGTAGCGGGCCTTGTTGTTCGCGCGCCGTGAGCGCTCCAGTGCCCGGGCGCGTCTGCGGGCGGTGCGCCGCTCCCGTTCCACCGCGGCGCGCTCCAGGTCGGTGAGGACGATCTGGTCGGCCAGCACGGGCCCGTCGGCGAGGCGCAATGTCGCGGGCAGGGAGACAACGGACAGGTTGCCCACATTGAGATCCACCCCGCCGACCCGCTCCAAAGCAGACGCTTTCTGCCTGCGTTCCTGAGTGGCCGGAGAGGTGTAGCCGCGGTCCAGGACCATCAGATGCGCCTCGTACGCCCACCCGCCGGGCGCGGCCGGGTGGGGCCGCCGCACCAGGTCGATCTTGTGCCACAGGTGCGGCCGGTCCAGAAAGTGGAACAACCGCCGCCACCGGCCAGCGCCCTGCGGCAGCCGTACCGGCAGCACGATCTCCCCGCGCTTGCTGTCGGGGCCGCCGGTGAACACCACCGTCAGCGGCCCGTCGTACTCCCACCACGAACTCCTGCCCCCGCGACCGGCTGCAGGTCGGGGTGGGTGCATACGGCGGGGCTGGGCCAGCACCGGCGTCCCTGGTACCAGCCGCGCGGCCTGCTCTGGGGTCCTCACGTGGGCGGGCAGAGTGGGATGCCGCCAGGTGTCCAGGTGGCCTTGCAGGCTCCCGTGCAGCCGGAACGTCTCCCATTTGCGCGCCGTGGTGTGTGAGCGCGCCCGGCCCGGGATGCGCGTGTACTCCCACCACGAACCCGTCCGAGGACGTCCGGCACGCCTGCCGGAGGCATCGGGGAACAGGTGGCGCTCCACGCCGTTCCACACCTCATCCGCCTGGTGCAGCGCCAGCGCTTTGGTGGCGTGGTGGCGCAGCCAGCCGGAGGCGTCCAGATGGGCGTAGGCGGCCCGCTCCAACCCCGGGCGGGTCAGGCCCACCTCACGCCGCCAGGCCGCCGCGTTCGCCTCCCGGCGACGCGTGCCCGCCCAGAACACCTCTGTTCGGGAGCGGGCCTCACGCTGCACCGTCCGTTTGAGCTGAAACATCGCGAAGAACAGGGACTCCAGGCGCGCTGCGGTCTGCTCGTCGACGACCAGCGGCAGGCGGACCACCGACACAGGGCCGTCCCACCGCCACGCAGGAGCCTTGTTCGCACCCCGCGTGCGACGTACACCACCCTCGGAGCCACCGGAGTCATCCGGTGACCCCGGTCCGGTAGCGGCGGTGGTCTGCATAACCCCAGATCTTGCCATACGCAACCGAATAAATACAGAGAGTAACCAAAGTTCTTGTTGCCACCCGGCAAAACCCGCACCGAAATCCTCGTCCCGGTACATCCACCGACCCGACCACGACCGACTTTGAAACAGGCCTTAGTACTGCAACGACAGGTTGTGATCATTGCCTGTCGTTGCAGTATTAGTCCCGGGCGGCGAGGAACTCCGCCACCTGCCGGAGCGCCGCCTTGGCCTCGGGGACGAAGTCCGCGAAGACCGGGAACACGTGCACCTGGCCGATCCACTCGTGGTGCACCACCTCCGCCCCCGCCGAGGCCGCTGTTTTCGCCACGAGCCGGGCGTCGTCCCGCAGGATCTCGGTGGAGCTGGAGATCAGGAGCAGCGGCGGGAAGTCCGTGTAGTCGCCCCTGACGGGGTCGAAAAGCGGGTCCTCCTCCGGGGCGCCGTCGCAGAAGACCCCGCCCAGCCAGGCGATCTTCGCGGCCGGCAGGAGGTCGTCGCTCAGCTCGTTGGACCGGTGGGACTCGGCCTGGCAGCGCAGGTCCGCCCACGGCGAGAGCGCCACGACGGCGGCCGGGAGCGGGGCGCCGCGCCGCTTCAGCGCGTGGACCAGGCCGATCGCCAGGTGGCCGCCCGCCGAGTCCCCGGCGACGGTGATGTCCTGGGGCCGGTGCCCCCTGGCCAGCAGGGCGTCGTAGGCGAGCAGCGCGTCGGCCAGGGCGTCCGCCGGGGCGTGCTCGGGCGCCAGCCGGTAGTCGACCATGAGGACGGGACGGCGCGTGGCCGCCGACAACCGCCACGAGAACCCCCGGTACAGCCCCGGACCGCCGAAGAAGTAGGCGCCCCCGTGCAGGTAGAGGATCACCTTCTTCTCGGACGGGCGCCCGGCCCTGACCCATTCGCCGGAGAACAGCCCGAAATCCTCCTGCTCGACCAGGACCCCGGGAGGCGTCCGCATGGCGCGGCCGGCCAGGGCCGCCGCCCGCCGGAACCGCAGCAGCCCGCCCGGGGTGTCCGGGACGGACGCCCACATCCGCTTGCCCGCCAGCCGCACGGCCAGCCCGGTCACCCGCGCCGCGCGGGAGGGCGGGGCGTCGGGCCGCAGTTCCAGCGCCTCGCGGAAAGCTCGTTCGAAGGCTTCGCTCATGCCCGGCAGTCTCACCCGCGGGGACGGATCACACAACCGAGAGGCCGCGTCGTGAACCGGCTTCGGGCCCTTCCCGTGCGACGATCGGGGGTATGAGCGCGGCGCTGCTGACGGGACTGGTGATCGGGGTGGTCCTGGGGTTCGCCCTGGCCATGGCCCGCCAGTCCTCGCTCATCGCCCGCGCGAAGGCCGCCGAGGACAAGCTCGCCTACGTCGAGCAGCGCATGAGCGAGCAGTTCGCCGCCCTGTCGGCCCAGGCGCTCGACGCCTCCAACCAGCGCTTCCTGGAACTGGCGGACGCCCGGCTCAAGGCGGCGGGAGCGGAGGCCGCCGGTGAGCTGGAGCAGCGCAAGCAGGCCGTCGAGCACCTCGTGGAGCCGTTGAAGGAGACGCTGGGCCGGGTCTCGGAGCAGCTGCGCGAGCTGGAGACCTCCCGCCGGGAGTCCCACGCGATGCTGGCCAAGCAGGTCGAGTTCGTCCGCCGGAGCTCCGAGCAGCTGCGCGACCAGACCCAGACCCTGGTGCGGGCGCTGCAGCGGCCGGAGGCGCGGGGCCGCTGGGGCGAGCTGCAGCTGCGCCGCGTGGTGGAGCTGGCGGGGATGTCCGCGCACTGCGACTTCTCCGAGCAGGCGAGCGCCCGGACCGTCGACGGCACCGTCCGCCCCGACATGGTCGTCCGCCTGACCGAGGGCCGCACCATCGTGGTGGACTCCAAGGTCTCCCTCGCCGCCTACCTGGAGGCCGCCGAGGGCAAGGAGAACCGGCTGGACGCGCACGCCCGGCACCTGCGCGAGCACGTGGACAGGCTGGCGGCGAAGGCCTACTGGCAGGCCTTCAGCCCGACCCCGGAGTTCGTCGTCCTGTTCGTGCCGGGCGAGGCGTTCCTGGCCCCCGCGCTGGACCGCGACCCCGGCCTCCTGGAGCACGCGATGGCCCGCAAGGTGCACATCGCCACCCCCACCACCCTGATCAGCATGCTGCGCACCGCCGCCTACACCTGGCAGCAGGCCGCGCTGTCCCGCAACGCCCGCCAGGTCTTCGACACGGGCCGGGAGCTGTACGAGCGGCTCGGCGTGCTGGGCGGCCACCTGGACGACCTGGGCCGCGCCCTGTCGGGAGCCGTGCGCGGCTACAACCGGACGGTGGGCTCGCTGGAGAGCCGGGTCCTGGTCAGCGCCCGCAGACTGGTCGAGCTGGGGGTCACGGACGCCGTGCTGGAGGCCCCCAAGCCCGTCGAGGAGGCCCCGCGCGCGCTGTCCGCGGCGGAACTTCTGGGAGCCGAGATTCCCGACACCGTCGACAAGGTAGGTTTCGCTGCGCGGCCCATCTCCGGCCGGCCGAGCTCGGAGGAGGCCTGATGACCACCCGGACCCACAAGAAGCCCCGGAAGCCCCGGAAGGGCCCGGCCGACGAAGGCGATGCGGTCGCCGAGAAGGACGAGAGCGGCGGGTCCGGCGACCACGAGGGCGGGGCCGCGCGGACGGAGGAAGACGTGCAGCGGCGGAGGCAGGGACGGCGCCAGAAGAAGAAAGCGGCGCCCCTCAGCCTCACCGCGCGCGGCGGGATCGCCGCCGTCTTCGTGCTGAGCCTGCTCGGCGCGCTGGTGGACGTCTCCGTCCTGCCCGGCCTGGTGTTCGTCGCGGCCTGCGTGCTGGCGGCGGTGTTCACCAAGCCCGCCGACCTGCCCTCGCTGGTGGTGGCCCCGCCGCTGGTGGGCTTCCTGGCGACGCTGACCGCCGAGGTGGCGGGCGGGCTGAGCGATGGCTCGGTCCTGCGGAGCCTGCTGATCGCGGTGCCGCTGGAGCTGGGCGCCCGCGCGCCGTGGCTGGTCGCGGGCACGGTGCTGACCGCGGTCGTCGCCTGGCGGCGCGGGGTGCTGGAGGCGTGGCGGGAGATCAGCCTCAAGGCCTCGGGCTTCCGCCTCACCCAGGAGCGGCAGACCGAGGAGGACCCGGTCCGCTGGGACGAGTGAGCTCCGGGGCGGCCCGGTGCGGGCCGCCCCGGAACCGCGGGCTCTCAGGCGGTCAGGACGGCCGGGGCGCGCGCAGGTCCTGGCGCAGCTCGCGGGGCAGACCGAAGATCATGTGCTCCTTGACGGTCTCGACCTCCTGGACGTCGTCGAAGCCCTGGGAGGCCAGGTAGTCCATGACGCCGCGGACCAGGATCTCGGGGGCGGAGGCGCCGCTGCTGACGCCGACGGTCCGCACGCCCTCCAGCCAGGCCGGGTCGATCTGGTCGGCGTAGTCGACGAGGTGGGCGTCCTTGGCGCCGTAGTCCTTGGCGACCTCGACCATCCGCACCGAGTTGGAGGAGTTGCGCGAGCCGACGACCAGCACCAGGTCGGCCTCGGCGGCGATCTCTCTGATCGCGGCCTGCCGGTTCTGGGTGGCGTAGCAGATGTCGTCGGACGGCGGGCTCTGCAGCGACGGGAAGCGCTCCCTGAGCGCGTCGACCGTTTCGTTGGTCTCGTCCACCGAAAGGGTCGTCTGGGAGAGCCATACGATCTTTTCGGGGTCACGCACGGTAACGTTGGCGACGTCCTTGGGGCCGTCGACCAGCTGAATGTGCGCGGGGGCCTCACCGGTGGTGCCGATCACTTCGGGGTGGCCCTGGTGCCCGATCAGCAGAATGTCGTAGTCGTCCTTGGCGAAGCGCACCGCCTCGCGGTGCACCTTGGTCACCAGGGGGCAGGTGGCGTCGATCGTGCGGAGATTGAGCCGGGCGGCCTCCTCGTGCACGATGGGGGCCACGCCGTGCGCGGAGAAGACGACGATCGCGTCCTCGGGGACCTCGTCGTTCTCGTTCACGAAGATCGCGCCGAGTCCCTCGAGGGTCTTGACCACGTGGACGTTGTGGACGATCTGCTTGCGGACGTACACGGGAGCGCCGTACTGCTCGAGCGCCTTCTCCACCGTCTGCACCGCGCGGTCCACGCCCGCGCAGTACCCACGAGGCTTGGCGAGCAGTACCCGGCGAGTGCTTGAAGAGGCCATGGTCACACTTTACTTTCCGTCACCCGTGTCTCGATACCACCGGACGGATGTGACCCAATCCACCGTGGGGCACACCATATTTCCGTTCACTGGGGGTGACCATCCCCGAACGCGTACGGCACAGTGATACTGACGGTTGTTCCCACACTTCCCGTACGAGCCAGACGCACTGCGCCGTCGGACGAAACAGGAGCTGAACGATGCCGCGTAACCCGCGAGAAGTGGGCAAGCAGGTCCAGGAGGCGGTGAACGAGCAGGTCAGGGATCTGCCCCTTCACGCGGCGCGCCTGGCCATGTTCGGCGTGGGCCGGACTCTGCTGCTCACCGACAGGGTCACCAAGGACTACAAGGACATCCGCGGCGGCGAGCTGCGGCCGGTTCTGGACAGGCTGCTCGAGGACGCCGAGCGGATCACCCACAAGGTGGGCTCCCGGCTGGAGGGCACCCCGGTCGGCAAGGTGATCGAGCTGGTCGCGCCCAAGCCCGCGCCGGTCCCGCTGGAGACTCCGGTGGCCCGGCCGCCGCGTCCCGCCCAGGCCAACGGGTCCGCGGCCGGGGCCGCCGGGACCGCCGAGATCACCGTCGGCAAGCCCGCCACCGTGCCCGCGCCCGCCCCGGCCGCCGAGCCGGAGGACGAGCGGCTGGAGCCCGTGCTGGTCCCCGAGCCCGTCCCCGCCCCGGACCCGGAGGTCATCGAGGCGGTGGTCGAGGAGATCATCGAGCCCGAGCCCGCGCCGCCGCTCGGCTCGCTCGCCGAGGACGACCTGCCCGTCCCGAACTACGACCAGCTCACCCACGCCTCGCTGCGCGCCCGGCTCCGCAAGCTGACCGCCGCGCAGGTGGAGATGCTGCGCGAGTACGAGGCGGCGAACGCCGGCCGCGAGGAGCTCATCACGATGTACGACAACCGGCTGGCGAAGCTCGCCGAGCAGGCCTGACGGGATCTGGAAAGGCCCCGGGCCGGCGTGCGGGACACGGCGCCGGACGGGGCCTTCCGTTGTACGGGAAGGGGATCGGCGCATTATCGTCAAGGATGTGGATTCCGACCGGCCCGTGCCCGTGCGCGAGATGCGCGCGTCCGACGCCGACCGTGAACGCGTCGCGGAGCTCCTCCACGACGCGGTCACCGACGGGCGGCTCACCATGGAGGAGCACTCCGAGCGGATCGAGGCGGTCTACCGGGCGCGGACGCTCGGCGAGCTGACCGCCTTCACCCGGGACCTGCTGCCCGCCGAGCAGCAGCCGTTCAAGGTCGACGCCCAGAACCTCCTGGCGCTGTTCGGCTCCCAGCGGCGGGACGGCCGGTGGGTGGTCCCGGCGAGGCTGCCGGTCGCCGCCCTGTTCGGCACCGTCGAACTCGACCTGCGCCAGGCGATCCTGCAGCGCAGGCACATCACCCTGGACGTGAGCGCCCTGTGCGGGCGGCTCCGGCTGATCGTCCCGGACGGGGTGGAGGTCCGGGTCACCGGGCGGACGGTCCTCAGCTCCGCCCGCCAGGGCAGGCGGCAGGACCTTCCCGAGGAGGGCCCGGTCGTCGAGGTGACCGGCACCCTCCTGTTCGGTTCGGTGAAGGTGGTCAGGCCGAAGCGGCCCTGGCGCGCGTCGCTCAGACGGGGCCGTCGAAGTTGATCGCCGAGTAGGCGCGCAGCTTGCCCAGGCGGTGCTCGCCGTCCACGCGGCGGATGGTGCCGCTGCGGCCCCGCATGACCAGCGAGTGGGTCTTGGCCAGGCCCTTGCCGTAGCGCACGCCCTTGACCAGCTCGCCGTCGGTGATGCCGGTCGCGGCGAAGAACACGTCGTCGGAGCTGACCAGGTCGTCGGTGGTCAGGATCCGGTCGAGGTCGTGGCCGGCGTCGATGGCCTTCTGCCGCTCGGCGTCGTCCTGCGGCCACAGCCGGGACTGGATCACGCCGCCCAGGCACTTCATGGCGCAGGCGGCGATGATGCCCTCGGGCGTGCCGCCGATGCCCAGCAGCATGTCCACGCCGGTGCCCTCGCGGGCCGCCATGATCGCGCCGGCCACGTCGCCGTCCCGGATGAACTGGATCCGGGCGCCGGCCTCGCGGATCTCCTTGACGATGCCCTCGTGGCGGGGCCGGTCGAGGATCACCACGGTGACGTCCTGGACGGACGAGCCCTTGGCCTTGGCCACGGCGCGGATGTTGTCGCCGATCGGGCGCTCGATGTCGACGGCGTCGGCCGCCTCGGCGCCGGTGACCAGCTTCTCCATGTAGAAGACCGCGGACGGGTCGTACATCGAGTGCCGGGGCGCCACGGCGAGCACGGCGATGGCGTTGGGCATGCCCAGGGCGTTGAGGGTGGTGCCGTCGATCGGGTCCACGGCCACGTCGCACTCGGCGCCGGTGCCGTCGCCCACCTGCTCGCCGTTGTAGAGCATCGGGGCGTTGTCCTTCTCCCCTTCGCCGATGACCACGACGCCCTTCATGGAGACCGTGTTGATCAGCTGGCGCATCGCGTTGACGGCGGCGCCGTCCGCGCCTATTTTGTCTCCGCGGCCCACCCAGCGGGCCGCGGCGAGCGCGGCCGCCTCGGTCACCCGGACGAGTTCCATCGCGAGGTTGCGGTCCGGCGCCTCAGGCGCGGCTGCCAACGGTGAGTTCTCAGACATAGTGGACCCTTCGGTCGAGGCGGGCTCTCCCGGATTCTCTGATCCTGGAAGGTCATCTCACAAATTGGACCAGACCAGAGAGCGGGGGCGGACGCCGACCTCCCCCGTGGTGGCGTAATCTCGACGTTCATGAGCAGCGAGATCGAGGAGACCTCCACCAGGGTCTCCGAACGGGGCCAGGCCACCCGGGGCGCCCTGTTGCGCGCGGCCAGGGAAGTGTTCTGCGAACAGGGCTTCGCCCAGGCCGCCGTTACCGACATCGTGGCCCGAGCCGGGGCCAGTGTCGGCAGTCTTTACCACCATTTCAACGGCAAAGCCGACTTGTATCTGACGCTGTTCGAGGAATTCCAGGGACGCCAGCAGGAACGCACCCGCGAAGCCATCCACCAGATCAGAGAGAACGGCGACAACGATCCCAAGAACCAGTTTCTGGCCGGGGCCGCCGCCTATCTCGAGGGATCGGTGTCCGAACGGGAGCTGTCCCGCCTCTTCATCTCCGGGGACGGCCCGCCCGGCTTCGACCGGATCATGCGGGAGCGGCTGAACAAGTGGGCCCGCCGCAACGCGGCGCTGTTCCACTCCAAGGCGGGCGGCTTCAACGAGCCCCTGGTCATTGTGCTCACCGGCGCGATGATCAGCGCGGTCGACGTCGTCTCCGCGGGTGAGGACAGGGAACGTTCACGTATCTTGGCGGAGAACATCATCAAGGTGCTCGCCACCATCCAGCCAGTCGAATGACCGGGACCGTGGGAACCATTCAAGACACCGACCAGACCGGCCCGGCGGAGGGCGGCTCCGCCCCCGGCCCCAAGCGGGAGACCAGGACGGTCACCGAGGGCACGCTCAAGCGCTACCTGTCGGGGCCCGGGCAGTTCGTGCTGGCCATCGGCGCCTGCCTGGCGCTGATCCTGGCGGTCTTCCTCATCACCCCGGCCGAGGACGACAAGCCGCTCCCCAGGACGATCGACTACACCTGGAACGCCAAGGAGTTCGCCCGCAAGGCGCCCTACCAGGCCTACGCCCCCGCCGGGCTGCCCGCGCCGTGGGCCGCCACCGCCAGCCGCCTCACCGGCACCAACGCCACGGCGAAGGAGGCCGCGAAGGGCACGGTGGCCTGGCACCTCGTCCTGGTCGCCCCGTCCCAGCGCTACGCCGCCTTCGAACAGAGCAACGAGAACCCCGACGGGCCGAAGGGCTTCGTCGCGCGGATGACCAACGTGCCCAAGTCCACGCCTGAGAACGCGGAGGGACGGCAGACCGCGGGCGGCGCCGAGTGGGAGCGGTACTACCAGCGGGACAAGAAGCAGTACTCGCTGGTCCGCAGGCTCCCCGACAGCACGATCGTGCTCACCGGCACCGCCTCCTACGACGAGCTGGCGGTCCTGGCGGGCTCCCTGGTCGCGCAGCCGAAGAACGGCTGAACCGGCCGGACGCGCCCTCTCAGAAGGGTGCCTCGTCCCGGCCCGGCTGCGGCGCCATCACGGCGGCCAGCCGGGCCCTCGCGCCCTCCAGCCACTCCTCGCAGATGCCCGCGAGCCTCTCCCCGCGCTCCCACAACGCCAGGGACTCCTCCAGCGCGAGCCCCCCGGCCTCCAGCCGCTTCACCACTTCCGCGAGCTCGTCCCTGGCCTTCTCGTACGAGAGCGTCTCCTCCGACATACCGCCAGCGTAACGCCCCCGGGCGAACGACCGCAGCGAAGCGAGGATCGGTCGACCGGACACGCGGGGGGCCGGGGGTCGCCCCCCGGATGAGAAACACGAACGACCGCAGCGAAGCGAGGATCGGTCGACCGGACACGGGGGCCTGGGGGTCGCCCCCCGGATCAGGAGCACCGCGCTAATCTCGCGGGCATGGCTTTGCAGACCTCGGCGGACTCGCCTGTGCCCGTGCGGACCGTGCTCCAGCTGGTGGGCGGTTGGATCGGGCGGCTCGGACGGGTCTGGGTCGAGGGACAGATCACCGAGCTGAACCGGCGCGGCGGGACCGTCTACCTGACGTTGCGGGATCCGGCGGCCAACATGTCGGTGCGGGTCGTGGGCGCGCGGGGGGTGTTCGACAACCCGGCCGTCGTCGACGGGGCGCGGGTGGTGGTGCACGCCAAGCCCGACTTCTACATCAACCGCGGGTCGTTCTCGCTGACCGCCGTCGAGGTGCGGGCGGTCGGGATCGGGGAGCTGCTGGCCAGGCTGGAGCAGCTGAAGCGGACCCTCGCCGCGGAGGGCCTGTTCCGGCCCGAGCGCAAGAGGCCGCTGCCGTTCCTGCCGGGGACCGTCGGGCTGATCTGCGGCCGGGACTCCGCGGCCGAACGGGACGTGCTGGAGAACGCCCGGCGGCGCTGGCCCGCGGTGTCCTTCAAGGTGGAGCCGGTGGCCGTCCAGGGCTCCTACGCGGTCGGCGAGGTCGTCGAGGCGCTGCGGAGGCTGGACGCCGACCCCGAGGTCGAGGTCATCGTCGTCACCCGGGGCGGCGGGTCGCTGGAGGACCTGCTGCCGTTCTCCGACGAGACGATGGTCAGGGCGGTGGCCGCGGCCCGCACCCCGGTGGTCTCGGCGATCGGCCACGAGCAGGACAGTCCTCTGCTCGACCTGGTCGCCGACCACCGCGCGTCCACCCCGACGGACGCCGCGAAGCGCGTCGTCCCGGACGTCCGCGAGCAGGTCGCGCTCATCGGCCAGCTGCGGGACCGGGGGCGCCGCGCGGTCACCGGCCGGATCGAGCGGGAGCGGACGTGGCTGTCCTCCGTCCGCTCCCGTCCGGCGCTGGCCGACCCGGTGCGCGAGGTCGAGCGCAAGCACGAGCAGGTGCTGACGGCGCGGGACAGGGCGCGCAGGGCGCTGAGCGCGGCGCTGGACCGCGCCGGGGACCAGCTCGTCCACACGGGAGCCCGGCTGACCGCGCTCTCCCCCGCGGCGACCCTGGAGCGCGGGTACGCGATCGTCCAGCGGCCCGACGGCGCGGTCGTGCGCAGCGCGGAGGAACTGGAGACCGGTGACGAGCTGGTGGTCAGGCTGCCCGACGGAAAGCGGAATGTCACGGTTGAGAAGTGACTCTTGACCCGAATCCGGCTGGTCCATAGCCTTCCGTGAACCTTTCTCACCTCCGGGAGCGAGCCATGCGGGATCGGCAGGCCAGACTCGCCACCTACGCGGCCTTCGCAATCCAGGGTCTGTCCTTCGCCTCGCTCGTCACCCGCGTCCCCCACATCCAGGACGTGCACGGTCTCAGCGACGCCGACCTGGCGATAGTGCTGCTGCTCGTCCCGGTCATCGCGGGCGTGGGCAGCTTCCTGTCCGGCCTCGCCTTCCAGCGCTTCGGCAGCGCCCCCGTGCTGCGGATCGGGCAGCCCGCCGTCGCCCTGTCCATCGCCCTCATCGGCCTGACCGGCGGCGAGCTCCTCCCCCTGTACCTGTACGTCGCGCTGTTCGGCCTGGCCGTCGGCGCGGTCGACGCCTCGATGAACGCCCAGGCCGTCGCCGTCGAACGCCGCGAGGGCAAGAGCGTCATCTCCGGCTTCTACGCGGTGTGGAGCGCCGCCGGCATCCTCGGCGGGCTGTGGGCGTCCCTGGCGGGCCGCCTCGAGCTGTCGCTGTACGCCGGGTTCGTCGTTCCCGCGCTCCTGGGCCTCGGAGGCTCCCTCGTCCTCGGGTCGTTCCTCTACAAGAGGCACGAGGAGGGCTCCGGGCCGTCCGCCGAGGAGCTCAAGGCCGCGGGCAGGCTCGTCCCGTGGAAGCCGGTCGCCCTGGTCGGCGTCGCGATGGCCTGCTTCTACATCGCGGACGCGGCCATCTCCAACTACAGCGCCAAGTACCTCCAGGACGAGCTGGGCTCCTCCGCCACGGTGGCCCCCCTGGCCTACGTCGCCTACCAGGTCGCCATGGTCCTCAGCCGGGGCGTGGCCGACTTCGGCGTCCGGCGGTGGGGCCCGGTGAGCATCGTCCGCGCCGGGGCCGTGGTGGGCTTCGCGGGCATGGCCGGGGTCGTCGCCGCGCCCAACGCGGGCCTGGCCATCGCCGCCGTCACCGTCATGGGCCTGGGCGTCTGCGTCGTGGCGCCCATCGCCTTCGCCGCCGCGGACCGGGTGGACTCCACCGGCCTGGGCATCGCGGTCTCCCGCGTCAACCTCTTCAACTACGTGGGATTCGTGCTCGGCGCCGCCATCATCGGCGCCTTCGCGCCCGCCGAGGGGGAGAGCGACCTGCGGACGGCCTTCATGATCCCGACCGTGCTCATCCTCGTCATCTTCGCGCTCGCCCCCTCGTTCGCGCCCAAGCGGATCACGAGCCCGGCAGCCGCCTGACCGCCTCGGCCAGCCGGGCCACGGCCTCGGCCAGGCGCTGCTCGTTGAGTCCCGCGTAGCCGACGACCAGGCCGTCCCGTCCCGAGGTGTGCACGAGCACGCCCCTCTCGGCGGCGGCCTCGGCCAGGCCCCGGACCGGGCGGGGCAGGCGCAGGTACAGGTGCAGGCCCGCGGAGATCCCGTGGATCCCGGCCTCCGGCAGGTGCTCGGCCAGCGCCGCGACCAGCGCGTCCCGGCGTGCCCGGTACACCCGGCGCATGCGGCGCAGCTGCCGGTCGTAGCCGCCGGACGCCAGGAAGCGGGCCAGGGCGTGCTGCTCGACCGCCGGGGAGCCCAGGTCGGTGTCGGCGCGGTGGCGGGCGACCCGCACGGCGAGCGCGGGCGGGGCGACCAGCCAGCCGAGCCGCAGCCCCGGGGCCAGGGCCTTGCTCACCGAGCCGAGCAGGACCGTCCGGTCCGGGGCCAGCCCCTGCAGGCAGCCCACCGGGTCCCGGTCGTAGCGGAACTCCGCGTCGTAGTCGTCCTCCAGCAGCAGGCCGCCGGTGGCCTCGGCCCAGGCGACGAGCGAGGCCCTGCGGCGGGACGACAGCACGACCCCGGTCGGGAACTGGTGGGCCGGGGTGAGCAGCACGGCCTTCGCCCCGGACCGCGCCAGCGCGTCGACGTCCATGCCCTCCTCGTCCACGGGCACCCTGAGCAGCGGCACCCCCGTCGCCTCGAGCAGGGACATCTGCCGTTCGGAGAGGGGGTCCTCCAGCGCGAGCGACACCCCCGCCAGCCGGACCACCGACGACAGCCCGTGCGCGACCCCGCCGGTGACCACGACCTGGTCCGGGGTCGCGACGGCGGCGCGCACCCGGCCCAGGTAGCCGGCGAGCTCCTCGCGCAGCGCGGGCACCCCCGCGGGATCCGGGTAGGCGAAGTCCGCGTGCTCCATGCCGTCCAGTGCCTGTTTGAGCGCCGCCGCCCACTGCGTGCGGGGAAAGGCCGACAGGTCGGGTGTGCCCGGGCGCAGGTCGTACTCGGCCGACGGCTCCGCCCGCCGGGACCGGGGCACGGCGGGCCCGGCGGACGCGGGCAGCCGCGCGACCCGGGTGCCGTCGCCGGAGCGGGAGGCGAGCAGGCCCTCGGCCGTCAGCTGCTCGTAGGCGGCGACCACCACGCCCCGGGAGACGTCCAGGTCCCGGGAGAGCGCGCGGGTGGCGGGGAGGCGGGTGGCGGGCGGCAGCCGTCCGCTCCGCACGGCCTCGCGCAGCCGGGCGGCAAGCTGGACGGCCAGCCTCCCGGCCGAACGGTCCAGGTCGAGGTGGAGGTCGGACATCAATGGTCCTTTTTTTCTTCGTCTGAATGGATCTGTTTCGCAGACCAATGGGTTTCTACCTTCTCATCCATGGACCTGGCGACGAAGCCCGCGAGAACCGCGGGCACGACAGAAGCGGACACGACCGGCGCGGCCGGCCCCGGAAGCCTCCGGGGCACGGCCGGAGCGGCCGTCTCGATGACCCTCATCGGCACCCTCATGGCGGTGTCCGCGGTGATCGGGGACTATCCGGTGTTCACCGGGCAGGCGCTCCGCTACGGGCTGGCCGCGCTGATCCTGCTCCCGCTCGTCCTGCGCTCCCCGGTGCGGCCGCGGGGCCTCCGCGAGTGGTCCCTGCTGACCGCCCTCGCCGCCACCGGGCTCGCGGGCTTCAACTACTGCCTGGTCGAGGCGTCCCGCTCGGCGGATCCGGCCACCGTGGGCGCCGTCGTCGGCGCCACTCCCGCGGTCATGGCGATCGTGGCGCCCCTGGCCGCACGGCGGCGCCCGTCCGGACGGATCCTCGCCGCCGGCCTCGTGGTGGCGGCCGGGGCCGTGCTGGCCAACGGGCCGGGCGGCGACGGCGATCTCAGGGGGACGCTGTTCTCCCTCGGCGCGCTGGCCGGGGAGGTCCTCTTCACCCTGCTGGCGGTGCCTCTGCTGCCGAGGCTCGGCCCGCTGCGGGTCTCGGCCTACAGCGTCGCCCTCGCCGTACCGCTCCTGGCGGCGGCCGGCCTGGTCGCGGGCGAGCGCCCCCGCCTCCCCTCCCCCGCGGAGGGGGCGGGCTTCCTCTACCTCGGCGTGGTCATCACCGCGCTGGCCTTCCTCGTGTGGTTCGACGCCCTGGGCAGGCTCGGCCCCGACCGGGCCGTGCTGTTCGCCGGGCTCGTCCCGGTCTCGGCGGCCGGAACGGGCCTGCTGCTCGGGCTCGGCACGCCCTCTCCCCTCCAGCTCGCCGGGTGCCTGCTGGTGGCGTTGGGCCTGACCTGTGGCGTAAAGCTCCGGGAGCGAAGGTCTACCCTGGGGGCGGCCCGAAGCCGGGTTCTCTGAAATTTTCACAGTGCGAGGGATGGAATGCCTGAGTTCGCCTACACCGACCTGCTACCTCTCGGCAAGGACACCGAGACCGAGTACCGGCTGCTCACCACCGAGGGAGTCTCCACGGTCGAGGCGGCGGGGCGGACCTTCCTCCAGGTGGAGCCCGAGGCGCTGCGCCTGCTCACCGAGACGGCCCTGCGCGACATCTCCCACCTGCTGCGCCCGGCTCACCTCGCCCAGCTCCGCAAGATCCTCGACGACCCGGAGGCCTCGCCCAACGACCGGTTCGTCGCCCTGGACCTGCTGAAGAACGCCGGCATCGCCTCCGGCGGCGTCCTGCCGATGTGCCAGGACACCGGCACCGCGATCGTCATGGGCAAGCGCGGCCAGAACGTGCTGACCGACGGACGGGACGAGGCGCACATCTCCCGGGGCGTCTACGACGCCTACACGAAGCTGAATCTGCGCTACTCCCAGATGGCCCCGGTGACCATGTGGGAGGAGAAGAACACCGGCACCAACCTCCCGGCCCAGGTCGAGCTGTACGCCACGGACGGCGACGAGTACAAGTTCCTGTTCATGGCCAAGGGCGGCGGCAGCGCCAACAAGTCCTTCCTGTACCAGGAGACCAAGGCCGTCCTGAACCCCAAGCGCATGCTCTCCTTCCTGGAGGAGAAGATCCGCAGCCTGGGCACCGCGGCCTGCCCGCCCTACCACCTGGCGATCGTCGTCGGCGGCACCTCCGCCGAGTACGCGATGAAGACCGCCAAGTACGCCTCCGCGCACTACCTGGACCACATGCCGACCGAGGGCTCGACCGACGGCCACGGCTTCCGCGACCTGGAGCTGGAGCAGCAGGTCTTCGAGCTCACCCAGAAGCTCGGCATCGGCGCCCAGTTCGGCGGCAAGTACTTCTGCCACGACGTCCGCGTGATCCGCCTGCCCCGGCACGGCGCGTCCTGCCCGGTGGCCATCGCGGTATCCTGCTCGGCCGACCGGCAGGTGCTCGCGAAGATCACCGCGGAGGGCGTCTTCCTGGAGAAGCTGGAGACCGACCCGGCCCGCTTCCTGCCCGACACCACCGACGACCAGCTGGACGATGAGGTCGTCAAGATCGACCTCAACCGTCCGATGGCCGACATCCTGGCCGAGCTGACCCGCTACCCGGTCAAGACCCGCCTGTCCCTGACCGGACCGCTGGTGGTGGCCCGCGACATCGCCCACGCCAAGATCAAGGAGCGGCTGGACGCGGGCGAGGGCATGCCGCAGTACCTGAAGGACCACGCCGTCTACTACGCCGGCCCGGCCAAGACCCCCGAGGGCTACGCCTCGGGCTCCTTCGGCCCGACCACGGCCGGCCGCATGGACTCCTACGTCGAGGAGTTCCAGGCCGCGGGCGGCTCCCTCGTCATGCTCGCCAAGGGCAACCGCTCCCAGCAGGTCACCGACGCGTGCGCCGCGCACGGCGGCTTCTACCTCGGCTCCATCGGCGGCCCCGCCGCCCGGCTCGCCCAGGACTGCATCAAGAAGGTGGAGGTCCTGGAGTACCCCGAGCTCGGCATGGAGGCCGTCTGGAAGATCGAGGTCGAGGACTTCCCCGCCTTCATCGTCGTCGACGACAAGGGCGAGGACTTCTTCAGCGAAGGCCGGAAGGTGACGTTCATGCCCACCGTTCCGGCGCGCGGATAGGGCCTCGGCGCCGCGGTTCACCGGACGCGGAAGTGGGGCGGGCGTTGGCCCGCTCCACTCACCGCGACCGGCTCCGTGTTTGGCGGCGAGTGAGCAAGAAAGCGTTATATCTAGACATTGCATCCGGTGTCTGACAAGCCTCTTGCTCCTGTATCTTTGCCCGCATGACTCAGACGGAGCACTTCGTTCTGGCGAAGCGTTACCGCCTGCTCCATGCACTCGGACACGGGGCGATGGGCACGGTGTGGCGCGCCCACGACGAGCTGCTGGAACGCGATGTCGCGATCAAGGAGATCCGGTTCCCCGCGGAGCTGGACGAGAACGACCGCGTCGTGTTCTACCGACGCACTCTGCGCGAGGCCCGCGCCCCCGCCCGGGTCCGGCACAAGTCGATCATCGAGGTCTACGACGTCGTCCAGGAGCACGCGCGGCCCTGGATCGTCATGGAGCTCATCGAGGCGCCGACCCTCGAGCAGCACATCAAGGAGCACGGGCCGCTGCGCCCCGACGAGGCCGCCGCCCTCGGACGCCAGCTGGTCGACGCCCTCGACGAGGCCCACGCGGCGGGCGTCCTGCACCGCGACATCAAGCCGAGCAACGTGCTGCTGGCCCCCGGGCGGGTCGTGCTGACCGACTTCGGGCTCGCCGTCACCAACGGCTCGTCCACCATCACCAAGGTCGGCACCTTCGTGGGCTCGCCCGCCTACGTCGCGCCCGAGGTGGCGCGCGGGGAGAAGGCGACCCCCGAGTCCGACCTGTGGTCGCTCGGAGCGACGCTCTACTGCGCGGTCGAGGGGCGTCCCCCGTTCGACCACGAGAACGTCATGGCGACGCTGTCGGCCGTCCTCACCGAGGACCCGGCGGCCTCCCAGCGCGCCGGAGACCTCGGCCCGATCATCAACGGTCTGCTGCAGCGCAACCCCAAGCGGCGGCTCAGCCACTCCCGGCTGGCCGAGCGCCTGGAGCGCGCCGCGACGCCCAAGCGCAGCGCGTCGGCCAGCATCCCGCCGGAGGGCGCGGGCTCGATGTCCTACTCGGGGCTGCCGAGCCGGCGCAGCGGCGCGCACCGGGCCAAGCAGGGCTCGGGCGGCAGGGTGCCCTCGTACCTGCTGTTCGGGCTTCCGACCGCCGGGATCGTCGTGCTGGCCATCGCGCTGTTCGCGCTGCTCGGCGACGGCGGGTCGGAGGAGACGCCCGCCACCGCCGCCCCCACGTCCGAGGCGTCCACCCCGCTCAGCGCGGACGCCGACGTGGTGGTGATCAAGGCGCAGGGCGGCCGGTGCAAGCTCACCACGGTGGTCGGGCGCGAGGGCGGCGCGGCCGGCGTGGTCAACAACGTGACCATGAGCGACGGCCAGAGCGCCCGGTACAACTCCGTCCCGATGGACCTGACGGTCAGCGACGGCCAGGTCTGCCAGGTGACGATCAACGGTGAGCTCCAGCCGTCCGAGGCCGGCGAGCAGACCTACCGCGACATCGAGCGCGAGTGACCGGCAGAACACCCCTGCCTTCGTCGAATAAGGAATAAACCGCCCTGCCCGGGACATGTCCTGAACATGGATGACTCTCGGGCAGGCGGCTTCCGTGTCGAACACGACTCCATGGGCGAGGTCCGGGTACCGGCCGAGGCCAGGTGGCGGGCCCAGACCCAGCGGGCCGTGGAGAACTTCCCCATCTCCGGCCAGCGGCTCTCCCGCGCCCACATCCGGGCGCTGGCGCTGATCAAGTCGGCCGCGGCGGCGGTCAACGCCGAACTGGGCGTGCTGGAACCCGACCTGGCCGACGCCATCGCCTGGGCCGCCGGACGGGTCGCCGACGGCGAGTGGGACGAGCACTTCCCCGTCGACGTCTTCCAGACGGGCTCGGGCACCTCCTCGAACATGAACGCCAACGAAGTGATCGCCACCCTGGCCGAGGAGAGGCTGGGCCGCCCGGTCCACCCCAACGACCACGTGAACGCCTCCCAGTCGTCCAACGACGTCTTCCCCTCCTCCATCCACCTGGCCGCCACCGAGGCCGTGGTGACCTCGCTGATCCCGTCGCTGGCGCACCTGGCCGTCGCGCTGGAGCGCAAGTCCGAGGAGTTCGCCACGGTGGTGAAGGCGGGCCGCACGCACCTCATGGACGCCACCCCGGTGACCCTCGGGCAGGAGTTCGGCGGGTACGCCGCGCAGGTCCGGTACGGGATCGAGCGGCTGGAGGCGGTGCTGCCCCGGCTCGGTGAACTGGCCTTGGGCGGAACGGCGGTGGGCACCGGGGTGAACACCCCGCCCGGCTTCGGGGGGCGGGTCTCGGCGCTGCTGGCCGAGCGTACGGGGCTGCCGGTGCGCGAGGCCAGGAACCACTTCGAGGCGCAGAGCGCCCAGGACTCCCTGGTGGAGACGAGCGGGGCGCTGCGCACCGTCGCGGTCGGCCTGAACAAGATCGCCAACGATCTGCGCTGGATGGGGTCGGGGCCCCGGGCCGGCCTGGCCGAGCTGCGGCTGCCGGACCTGCAGCCGGGTTCGTCCATCATGCCGGGCAAGGTGAACCCGGTGCTGCCCGAGGCGGTCGCCATGGTCGCCGCCCAGGTGGTGGGCAACGACGCGGCGATCGCGTTCGGCGGGGCGTCCGGCTCGTTCGAGCTGAACGTCCAGCTGCCGATGCTCGCCCGCAACCTGCTGGAGTCCGTCTCACTGCTGTCCAACGTCACCCGCCTGCTCGCCGACCGCTGCGTCGACGGGCTGGAGGCGGACGTCGAGCGCTGCCTCGAGTACGCCGAGGGCTCCCCGTCCATCGTCACGCCGCTCAACCGGCACGTGGGTTACGAGGAGGCCGCCGTCATCGCCAAGCAGGCTCTGGCGCAGCGCCGGACGATCCGCGACGTCGTCCTGGAGCGCGGCCATGTGGAGAGCGGCGCCCTGTCCCTGGAGGAACTGGACGCCGCTCTCGACGTGCTGCGGATGACCGGCCACCGGAAGGCCGAGACGCCTCTGGACGGGGCCGGAGGCTAGGAAGCCGGGTCAGTACCAGCCGGAGGCCCCGAAGTGCGCCCAGGCCCCGCAGGGAGTCCCGTAGCGCCCCTTGATGTAGCGCAGGCCCCACTTGATCTGGGTCTCGGGGTTGGTGCGCCAGTCCGCGGAGATCCCGCCCATCTTCGAGCCGGGCAGGGCCTGCGGGATTCCGTGCGCCCCGGAGCTGGGATTGCGGGCCAGGTGGTTCCAGCCGCTCTCCCTGGACCACAGCCGCTCCAGGCACCGCCACTGCCGGCGGCCGTCCCAGCCGAAGTCGGCGGCGAGGTCCAGGCCGATCTGCTTGTTGCGCTCGACCCGGGACGCGGACCTGAGCTTCCGGCTCTGCCGGGACAGCTTCACCGACTTCACCGCTTTCACCGCTTTCACCGACTCAACGGTCTTCACGGCCTTCTTCAGCGTCCGAAGCTTCTGTACCTTCTGGATCACCTGGGCCTCCGGGGCCTTCCCCGGCCGGGCGAGCCGGTGGACCTCCGCCGTGCGCCCCACCCGGTGGACCCGGTGGATCCGGTGGATCTGGGGCACCGTGCCTGCCGCGGCGTCGAGCCCGGACGGCCGGCTCACGGCGTCCGACTCCGCCGCGGCGGGGGCGGACCACAGCCCGGTCGCGGCCAGGGCGGCGACGGCCGCGACCGGCAGGCGGCTGATCCAAGACGGGCATGTTCCGATCAAGATGCTTCCTTCGTCGATCGCGGCACCGACCGTGCCGCAGGCGGTTCCGCCCCGTAGGCGTGACCCGCGCGGCGGGATGCCGCGCGGGTGGCCGGACGCCTGCTCCTGGAAGAGGCCCGCGCGGACGCGGGTCTCCGGGGCTCTGGTGGGGCGCGGGATCTTCCGCGTCCCACTCACCATGCGAGGTGACACGGCAGGTACCGTCACCGCGAAACCAGCGGATCGATCATGGAAACCACTCATCGGAACCGGGATTTGCCCGTGTCCCGGGCACGTCCTGACCGGACGGCCGCGGCCTTGACCGCGGGATCAGTACCAGTTGCGGGAAAGGAAGTGCGCCCAGGCCCCGCAAGGCGTCCCGTAACGTCCCTTGATGTAGCGCAGACCCCATTTGATCTGGGTCTTCGGATTAGTCCGCCAATCACTGCCCGCGGAACTCATCTTCGACGCGGGCAGCGCCTGCGGAATCCCCCCGGCCCCCGAGGAGGAGTTGTAGGCCCGGTGGTTCCAGTTGCTCTCCTTGGTCCACAGCTTCGCCAGGCACCGGTACTGCCGGTCGGACATGCCCCTCTTTTTGAGCATCTTCCGGGCGATGGCCTTGTTGCGCTGCTTGGCGGAGAGCCTCTTCTTCTGGACCGTCTTCGTGCTCACCGTCTGTACCGAGGCGGTCGAGACCCTCGACGCGCTGTCCGCCGTTTCGGTCCCAGCGTGGGCGGTAGTGCCCGTCACCGCCGATGCGAGACCGAAAGTCAGACCCGTCACCGTTGTAACGAGTGCCGTGCGCATTCCGATAGATGAAGTAGATCGCTTAGGCCGGTTTTGGGGGGCCTGGGGGGAGATGTGCTCGAACATGGGGGATCCTTTCTCCGGCCGGACGCCGATCACGTCTCGGACAGGGGCACCCCGGGCAGAGCCGTCGCGAAAGGGCGACGATCGGGCTCCGGGAGGAGAGCGCGCGAAGGCGCGCGGGCGCGGGCGGACTGCCCGCTCATCCGGGGTGGACGCGGCGAGGGAGGCGAGGGCCTCTCGGGACTGCTCACCGCTTATGGGGTTGTGAGCCCGCTCCGGTGCGGGCGAAACGTGCCGCCTTGGGGGGACGGCGGAGGCGACACCTGCGTCGCCTCACCGGGCAGGGGGGCCCGGAGACTGGGGAGGTACCGGCCGCCGGCCTAGTACCAGTGGTTGGCCTGGAAGTGCGACCAGGCGCCGCACGGGGTCGAGTAGCGGCCCTTGACGTAGCCGAGGCCCCACTTGATCTGGGTGGCCGCGTCCGTCCGCCACTTCGGCCCGGCGCTGGCCATCTTCGTGCCGGGGTTGGCCTGGGGGATGCCGTAGGGGCCGTCCACGCGACCGGCGGTGGTGCGCCAGCCGCTCTCGCGGTTCCACAGCTGGTACAGGCAGTCGAACTGCTCGTTCGCCTTCCAGCCGAACTGCGGCAGCATGGACTTGGCGATCGCCTGCGCCGTACCGGGCTTCACCGGCGGACCCGCGGGGACCTCGGCCTCCGCGGACTCGGTGGGCTCGGGGGTCGGCCCCTTCTTCAGGGTGGGCGAGGGGGCCTTGTCCTTCCGCGCGGCGGTGACGGCGCGCTTCCGGAGATCCTTGCGCTGCCGTTCGGCCTCGATCTTCGGATCGACCGTCTCCAGCGGCTGGGTGTCGACCGGGACCTGCCGGGTCGGCTCGACGACGCTGGCGGCGCTGAGCGAGTCCTTCTCCGGGGTGGATCCGCCGGAGAGGAGGGTGAACACCGAGGCCCCCACCACCACGACCAGCGTGGTGACGGCTCCCGCCACGAAGAGCGGGCTCGGCTTCGGCTGGGCGCGGGAGTCGAGGTCCAGCCGTTCCGGCCTTCCCTCCGCGGCGCCGCCCGCGACCTTGATGTCCGGGTGCGGACTGTGCGGACCCGCTGGTTCCCAAGCCTTGGGCGGTGCTTCGATCGGCACGCTCTGGCTCCTTTCCAGCGAATTGGTCCGGCCTCTCACACTTCCGGGGGAAACCATGCCGCAGAGTCGGGGGTGCACCGCAACCCGATCCCGGTGTTCGCATGACTCCGACAGGTGATCACCTTGCCGGAAACTTTACGAAACCCCCGCCGTAGCTGCGGTTTCGGCCATTGCCGAGAGGTTCTGTGATCCTGGTCACTAAGAACGTAACGAATAGGTCACATCACCGGGAGTCATAACAAAACTCACCGCCCGCAACGGAATGCGGACGGTGAGTGTTCGAATCGAGTGGCCGATCCCCCTCAGCGAGGCGTCTCGGGACCCTCCCGGCGCACCTTTCTCACGCGCCTATGTCGTTCAGCAGATCGGTCACGAGAGCCGCGATCGGGGACCTTTCGGAACGGTTCAATGTCACGTGCGCGAAGAGCGGGTGCCCCTTGAGCCGCTCCACCACCGCCGCGACGCCGTCATGCCGGCCGACCCTCAGGTTGTCCCGCTGGGCCACGTCGTGGGTCAGCACCACCCGCGAGTTCTGGCCGATCCGGGACAGGACGGTCAGGAGCACGCCGCGCTCCAGCGACTGGGCCTCGTCCACGATCACGAACGAGTCGTGCAGGGAACGGCCCCGGATGTGGGTGAGGGGCAGGACCTCGAGCATGCCGCGTTCCAGGACCTCCTCGATCACCTCGGGCGTGGTCACCGCCGAGAGGGTGTCGTAGACGGCCTGCCCCCACGGCGACATCTTCTCGTTCTCCGAGCCGGGCAGGTAGCCCAGGTCCTGCCCGCCGACCGCGTACAGCGGCCGGAAGACCACCACCTTGCGGTGCTGGCGACGCTCCAGGACGGCCTCCAGGCCCGCGCAGAGGGCCAGGGCGGACTTGCCGGTACCCGCCCGGCCGCCCAGGGAGACGATGCCCACCTCCTCGTCCAGGAGCAGGTCGAGAGCGATGCGCTGCTCGGCCGAGCGGCCGCGCAGTCCGAAGGCCTCCCGCTCGCCGCGCACCAGCCGCACCGACTTGTCCGGCAGGACGCGGCCCAGCGCCGAACCCCGGTCCGACAGCAGCCGCAGGCCGGTGTGGCAGGGCAGCTCGCGGGCCGCCTCGAGCTCCAGCCGCTGGTGCTCGTAGAGGTCCTCCACGTCCGCCGTGGCCACCTCGAGCTCGCGTATGCCGGTCCAGCCGGACTCCACGACCATCTCGGCGCGGTACTCCTCGGCGGGCAGGCCCACCGCGGAGGCCTTGACCCGCAGCGGCAGGTCCTTGGAGACCAGGACGACGTCCTTGCCCTCCACGGACAGCCAGCGGGCCACCGACAGGATGCGGGTGTCGTTGTCGCCCAGCCGGAACCCGTCCGGCAGGACGCTGGGGTCGGAATGGTTGAGCTCCACCCGCAGCGTGCCGCCGTGTTCGCCGATGGGCAGCGGATCGTCGAGCCGACCGTGCTCCACCCGCAGGTCGTCCAGGGCTCGCAGCGCCTGACGGGCGAAGTAGCCCAGCTCAGGATGGTCGCGTTTGGCCTCCAGCTCGGTGATCACGACGATCGGGATGACGATCTCATGCTCTGCGAACCTCGTGATGGCCGCGGGGTCCGCGATGAGAACGCTGGTGTCGAGGACGTAGGTGCGCCGGGCAGATGCCTGACGCGTGGAGGGTGTGCCCACTCGCTCTCCTTCGGACGCTGTTGAACGCCCTTACCTGGGAAATTGCTACCTCGGCTCCTGAAAGAGAACAGCCCCGACATGACAGATGCATGACGGGGCCGTGAACACGGAGTTCGGATCGACTCTTCTCAGGTGCCGAAGCGACGGTGCCGCGCGGCGTAGGAGCGGAGCGCCCGGAGGAAGTCCACCCGGCGGAAGTCCGGCCAGTGGACCTCGCAGAAGTGGAACTCCGAGTGGGCGCTCTGCCAGAGCATGAAGCCGGAGAGGCGCTGCTCTCCCGAGGTCCGGATGACAAGGTCCGGGTCGGGCTGACCGCGCGTGTAGAGATGCTCGGCGATGTGCTCCACATCGAGGGCTTCGGCAAGCTCCTCGATGCTGGTGCCTCGTGCCGCCTGCTCCAGGAGCAGGGAGCGAACCGCATCAGCGATCTCACGTCTACCTCCATACCCAACGGCGACGTTCACAATCAGCCCGTCGACATTGGATGTGGATTCCCCGGCATCTTTCAGGACACGGGCGGTCTTGTCGGGCAAGAGATCGAGGGCGCCGACCGCCTGGACCCGCCAGCCCTCCCGGACGAGCTGCTGCACGGTGTTCTCGATGATCCGCAGCAGGGGTTCGAGCTCGCCGGCGGGCCGGGCCAGGTTGTCGGGGGACAGCAGCCAGAGGGTGACCACCTCGACCCCCGCCTCGGTGGACCAGCGCAGCAGGTCGGAGATCTTGTCGGCGCCGGCCTGGTGCCCGGAGTTCACGTCCGCCAGGCCCATCTCCCTGGCCCAGCGGCGGTTGCCGTCCAGGATCACTCCCACGTGCCGGGGCACCTGGTCCCTGGGCAGGTACTTCTCGACACGCCCCTCGTACAGCCGGTAGGCCAGGTCACGGACCGCCCCGTAAGGACGGCTGCGCTTGATCCGGTCCTTGATGCTGCGTTTGACCTCCACTACGAAGTCCTCCTCGGTTCGGCCACTTCAATTATCGCCGCCGAGGCACGTTTGTCTCGCCAGATCACGGATCCATGTCGGGGCCGGTACGGTGCGGCCGCTCAACCCGCCATCCGGACCGCGGCCCGCCGGTCGATCCGCACCGCGCCGCGGAAGCCGCGGAAGTACACCTTCTGGATCTTGATGACGTCGCCGGTGCGCGGGGCCACCAGCATCTCGTCGCCGCCCAGGTAGAGGGCGATGTGGGAGATCCGGCCCGGGGCGGTGGGGTCGTTGGCCCAGATCAGCAGGTCGCCGGTCCTGGCCTGCTCGAACGGCACGACCGGACCGGTGCGGGCCTGGTCCTCGGCCACCCTGGGCAGCCGGATCCCGGCCTGGCGGAAGGCCCACTGCAGCAGGCCGGAGCAGTCGTAGCCGCCCTCGGCGTCCGACTCCCCTCCCCACACGTAAGGCATGCCCAGCTTGGTCATGCCCGCGTTGATGGCCGTCCTGATCTCCAGGGCGCTCAGGGAGGAGCCGCTGCCACCGGAGGACTTGAAGTCGAAGCTCGGGTCGAGCGTCCGCAGCGTCCCGGTCTTCTTCGGCACCAGCCGGCCCACGGCCTTCTTGATCCGGCCGGTGGCCTTCGTGCTCTTGGCGCTCTTGGGGTCCAGTGCGACGAGCAGGACGTTGTCCTCGACCATGCCCAGACGGCGGGCGGTCGCCTTGGAGACCACCGCGTCGATGTCGCCGATGCCCATCGTCGCGTACGCGCCCACCCGCACCTGGTTGGCCCGGGAGCCTCCGCTGACCGGCACCCGGCTGTTCAGCTCCACGCCGCCGTCGCTGCCCAGCACGAACGAGACCGCGACGTCGCCCGCCGCGATGTTGCGCCACAGGCCGTCGTGCCCGGCCGTGGGCTTCGGGGTGAGGTTGCGGAAGGTGGACGGGTCGACGCCGAAGATCCCGACCTCCTTGCCCGCGAGCTCCGCACGGGCCCCGTCGACCCGCTCGACCGCGGCGACCCCCTCGATCCGGCGGACCTTCTCCAGCAGCTCGTCCGGAACGGCGGCACGGTCCCTGGAGACGATCATGAACTGGGGGTCCAGCCGCCTCCCCAGGGGCGCCACCTCCTGGGAGATCCGCCTGTCGTCGGCGGCGGCCACCAGCTCGGTGCGCTCGGCGCCCTGAGCGCTCTCGGCGGAGGGCCTCCTCGTCGCCTGCTCGGCCAGGATCGCCACGTCGACCGAGAGCACGGTCGCGATGGCCACCCCGATGACCGCCGGAACGGCACGACGGCCAGGTACACGCACCCGCACTCCTCGATCCCCCGGTCACTCGGAACGCCATACGTTTACAGCAGGCCCAACAGACCTTAAAACGTGAGTTCCCTCACTGTAAACACCGACTTACATCCCATACGGACCGGGGGCCTTCCCGACACCCCACACCTACCTGGAGGACGACCCCCACACCCCCGAAAGCGACCAGCCGATCCTCGCTTCGCTGCGGACAACCACACCCGCCTGGAGGACGACCCCCAGACCCCCGAAAGCGACCAGCCGATCCTCGCTTCGCTGCGGACAACCACACCCGCCTGGAGGACGACCCCCAGACCCCCGGAAGCGACCAGCCGATCCTCGCTTCGCTGCGGACAACCACACCCGCCTGGGGGACGACCCCCAGACCCCCGGAAGCGACCAGCCGATCCTCGCTTCGCTGCGGTCAGCTGGTCGCCATCAACTCCGCGCCGAGCTCGGCGGGGGTCGTCACGGGCATGCGGCAGGCGAAGTCGCGGCAGACGTAGGCGGCGGGCTCGCCGTTCACCGGCTCGCGGCCCGCGAGCAGGGGGATCTCGTCCCCGTGGCCGATCGTGACCACCGCGCCGGGCGAGGTGGTCATCAGCGCCGTGCGGTGCAGGGCCCTGGCGGCCGGATCGTCCGGGGAACCCACGATGGCGATCTCCAGCGGGCCGTGCAGGGCGGCCGACGCCACGGCCAGGCCCCAGCCCACGAAGCGGGCGTGCTTGGCCGCCAGCGGGGCGACCGCTCCCAGCGCCGCCAGCGCGGCGTCCCGGTGCTCCTGGGAGCCCGTCAGGGCCGCATAGGTGAGCAGCGCCCCGGCCGCCCCGGACTGGCCGGACGGCGTCACGTTGTCCGTGGGGTCCTTGGGCCGCCGGAAGAGGGCCTCCGCGTCGTCGGCGGTGTCGTAGAAACCGCCCTGGCCGTCGCCGAAGTGGGCGAGAACGGCGTCGAGCAGGACCCCCGCGCGCTTCACGTACTCCGGGCGGCCCGTGACCGCGTGCAGCGCGAGCAGCCCCTCGGCGACGTCCGCGTAGTCCTCCAGGACGCCCGCGTTGGAGCCCGCGACACCGTCCCTGGAAGTGCGCAGCAGCCTGCCCTCCACGACGTGCAGCTCCTCGATCAGGTCCGCGATCCGCTCGGCGGCCTCGACCAGGTCGGGCCGGTCGAGCAGGGCGCCGCACTCGGCCAGCGCGGCCATGGCCAGCCCGTTCCAGGCCGCGACCACCTTATCGTCGCGGGCGGGCCGCACCCGCGAGGCGCGGGCCTCGAGCAACCGGTCCCTCAGGTCCTCCGGCAGGTCGCCCTCCAGCTGGAGGGTGGACGAGCCGTGCTCGAACGTCCCCTCCAAGGTGACCTTGAAGGCGCGCGCGGCACGTGCCGCGTCCTCCTCCCCCAGCACCTCGGCGAGCTGCTCGGGCGTCCACACGTAGAACTTGCCTTCGACGCCCTCGCTGTCGGCGTCGAGCGCCGAGGCCAGGCCGCCTTCGGCCGTCCCCAGCTCCCGGAGCATCCAGTCGCAGGTCTCCAGGGCGATCCGGCGGGCCAGCGGCGCCCCGCCCTTGCGCCACCAGTGCGCGTAGACCCGCGCGAGCTGGGCGTTGTCGTAAAGCATCTTCTCGAAGTGCGGAACGATCCACCTCTCGTCGACGCTGTAGCGGGCGAACCCGCCGCCGAGCTGGTCGTAGATCCCGCCTCGGGCCATCGCCTCCAGCGTCCGCGCGGCCATGCCGGCCGGGTCCCCCTGGCGGAGCAGGAACTCCAGCACCATGGACGGCGGGAACTTCGGCGCCGTGCCGAACCCGCCGTACTTCTCGTCGAACGAGCGCCCCAGCACCTGGACCGCCTGGACGAGCGCCGTCTCGGTCGGCCCCGGCCCCTGCGGGCCCGCCTGCTCACCGCCCAGCGCCGCCACGATCTGCTGCCCCTGCTCGACCAGCTTCTCGCGCTGGCCCTCCCATGCTCCCGAGATCGCGTTCAGCAGCCCCTGGAAGCGGGTCCGCGGAAAGTAGGTGCCGCAGTAGAAGGGGTGTCCCTCGGGGGTCATGAAGACCGTCATGGGCCAGCCGCCCTGGCCCGTCAGCGCCTGCGTGGCCTCCATGTAGACGGCGTCGACGTCCGGCCGCTCCTCGCGGTCGACCTTCACGTTGACGAACCGCTCGTTCATGAGCTCGGCCGTCTGCCGGTCCTCGAAACTCTCGTGCGCCATCACATGGCACCAGTGACAGGCCGCGTACCCGACGCTCAGCAGAATCGGCACGTCCCGCCTTCGCGCCTCCGCGAAGGCCTCCTCACCCCAGGGGAACCAATCGACTGGATTGTCCGCATGCTGAAGCAGGTAGGGGCTGGTCGCATCCTTCAGACGGTTCATGGCGTCACCCTAAAGCGGGGATGTTACGAAGACATTGGATGGATCCGTACCCAGTCGACGTACATCGTCACCTGTTCCGGGGCCCCTTCCCCGCGGCACTGGTCCTTGGAATAGCAGACGATGTCGTTCTGCAGGGCCAGGTGCATGTCGGCCTTCTGCGGGATGTTCCCGCCGGTGTGCTCCCAGACGGCCTTCCCGTCTATGAAGAAGGTCACCCGGTCCGGCAGCCACTCCAGGGTGAAGACGTGCCACTGGGTGAAGTCCCCGTCGATCGACCTGGAGGAGGTCTTGTCGTCCTTGCCGTGGTGGACGAAGAGGCCGGTGGTCCCGCGCAGGGGGTCGGGGATCTCCGCGAAGTTGATCTCGGCCCACTCGGGGTCGCCCTGCCTGGTGGGCCACAGCAGCATGACCGCCGAGTAGCCCGCGCCCCGCTCCACCCGCATCCTGGCCTGGAACCGGCCGAAGGTCTGGGCGTAGTGGGCGGCGACGCCGCCGGAGAGGTGCTCGCCGCCGTAGACGCCGCCGGTCAGGCGCAGGACGCCGTTCCGGACGGAGACGGCCTTCCTGGTGCGGGGGTGGGTGCCCTGGGGATCGTGGTAGACCGCCCAGCGGGAGAGGTCTATCCGGTCTCCTTCGAAGTTCTCGGCGAGGACGGGCGGGCCCCAGCCCACCGGCGCCCAGGGCGGCTCGGTCGGATGCACCCGCACCGCCGCGGCCCGGGGCGCGAGCTCGGCCTTAGGCGGCCGTGCGGACGCCGGAGGCGCCGAGTCCGTGCTTCCCGTCGCCAGATGAGAGCCCACGGGAATGAGCAGGAACGCCGCCGCCAAGCCGTACCCGAGCCGCTTCATGCCGCCATGCAAGCAAGGAACGCCCCGAAGGCGCCCCGAGCCCGCCGTCGTTCAACCGAACATGGGGCTTTCCTGACCGGCGGCAGGCCCGGCCGACGGGCCCTCTACCGGGTGTCGCCCTCTTCGGCGCGCAGGGCCTCGGCCTTCTCCCAGGCCTCCTGGTCCAGGTCGGCCTGGCGCGGCGCGTCGACGTTGGAGATGCGCTTGTTCATCGACTTGATCAGGAAGACCAGGGCGATGCCCAGGCAGAGCACGATCAGCGTGCCCGTCGTCCCCGGCGAAACCGTCTCGTCGTTCAGCTCCTGCGCCAGAATCAACATCACGCGCCCACCTTCTCCCGGATGCCGGCGAACAGATCGTCCTCCGGAAGTTCCGTATCGACCAGGGACCTGGCCAAATGGTAGTCCTCGGTCGGCCATGCCTCGCGCTGGAGGTCGGGCGAGCAGGCGAACCACCAGCCGTCGGGGTCGATCTGGGTGGCGTGCGCGATCAGCGCGGCGTCCCGGACCTCGAAGAAGTCACCGCACGGCACCCTCGTGGTGAGCGGCCACGGCATCGGCCGGTCCTCCCAGTTGGCGATCCAGTCCAGGTAGGGGGACTCCTTGCCCGCCGCCACCAGGACCTCGTGCAGGGCCAGCAGGCGCTCCTTGTGGAAGGTGAGGAAGTAGTACATCTTCAGCGGCTGCCAGGGCTCGCCCAGGCCGGGGTAGCGGTCGGGGTCGCCGGCGGCGTCGAAGGCCTCCGCGGAGATCTCGTAGGTCTTGATGTGGTCGGGGTGGGGGTAGCCGCCGTTCTCGTCGTAGGTGAGGATCACGTGGGGCCGGAACTCGCGCACCGCCCGCACCAGCGGGGCCGCGGCCTCCTCCAGCGGGACCAGGGCGAAGCATCCCTCCGGCAGCGGGGGCAGCGGGTCGCCCTCGGGCAGGCCCGAGTCCATGAAGCCCAGCCACTCCTGGCGCACGCCCAGGATCTCCCGGGCGGCGTCCATCTCCGCCTGCCGGACCGCCGCCAGGTTCTCCTTGATCTCGGGCCGGTCCATCGCGGGGTTGAGGATGTCGCCCCGTTCGCCTCCGGTACAGGTGACCACAAGCACCTCGACGCCTTCGGCGACGTAGCGTGCCATCGTCGCCGCCCCCTTGCTCGACTCGTCGTCGGGATGGGCGTGCACGGCCATCAGCCGCAAGGTCTCAGCCACTGGGGGCGCTCCCTATGCTTAAGGTGAACCTGTATTACGAGATTGTCGCAGTCAACACCGACAGAACCGCGAGGATTCCATGACCGTCGATGCCGAACCGGGCCGGCACGGGGAGGCCGCTCCGGAACAGCCGAAGAAGCGGTCCGTGGGCACTCTGATCGGCTACGGGGTCATCGGCCTGTTCGTCGCCCTGTGCATGGTGGGTTGGGCCGTCGTCATGGGCAATGCCGGCGACGGCCGCAGCGGGATCCACGGTATCGCGGGACGGACCATCTCCTACGACGTCCAGAGCGAGTCCTCCGTGCAGGTCACCTTCCAGATCCTCAAGCCCGAGGACGCCCGGGTCGCCTGCACCGTCCGCGCGCAGGCCGTGGACGGGTTCATCGTGGGGCAGCAGGAGGTGGTGGCGGAGCCCGGAAAGAGCACTTCCAGCCAGATGATCTACCTTTCCACCAGCAGAAAGGCCACCACGGCCGAAGTGGTGGACTGCGCGCGTTCCTGACCATCGGATGGCAGGTTCCAGATCGCCGTCGGTGGGAACCTTTACTCTGATCGACCGGATAGGCTTGAGGTTTCCCGTACGGTCCCGACCTGGGAACGACGTGGAGGCACCCCGGCCACTCGCGTGGAAGCTAGGAGTACCCGTGACCGAGACCCGCACTGAAAACGTCACCTGGCTCACCCAGGAGGCGTACGACCGCCTGAAGGGCGAGCTCGAGTACCTTTCGGGTCCTGGCCGCAAGGAGATCGCCGCGAAGATCGAGGCAGCTCGCGAGGAGGGCGACCTCAAGGAGAACGGCGGCTATCACGCGGCCAAGGAGGAGCAGGGCAAGATGGAGGGCCGCATCCTCCAGCTTCGCCAGATCGTCGACAACGCCCGGGTGGGCGAGGCTCCGGCCGGCGCCGACGGCCAGGTGTCGCCGGGCATGACCGTCACCATCTCCTTCGAGGGCGACGACGAGGAGGTCACCTTCCTGCTCGCCTCCCGGGAGGAGCAGGGCTCGCCGATCGACGTGTACTCCCCGAAGTCGCCGCTGGGCGCGGCGATCAACGGTAAGAAGGTCGGGGACAAGGCCTCTTACACGCTGCCCAACGGGCGCGCGATGACCGTCGAGATCATCGACGCGGTGCCCTACGTGGGCGCCTGACCTCCCCTTCGCCTTCACGGCTTCGTTTTCCCAGCGCCTGCGGCCTCTTCCGCGGGCGCTGCTCTCTTTTTCCCCTTTGCCTTTGTCCAATTTGTCAGCATTCTCGCCTCATTCCTTACCCGCCTTACCAATCAAGACACCTCCAATGGAGCATCAAGTCGGACAATCGGTTGGTTTGAGCGCGCGATTCCCGGCGATCTTGCGACTATGACGCAACCGCAGCAGGACCCGTGGGACCGGCCCGGAGGCGGGCGGCCCCCGGAAGGCCTCCCCTTCTCCCAGGACCAGCCCGGTCCCCACGAGAGCCACGGTTCCTCCGACCCCTACGGCCGGAATCCGCCCCCGTACGGGGGCGGGCAGCCTTACGGCGGAGACAAGCCCCCCTATGGCGGAGGCCAGCCCCCCTACGGAGGCGGGCAACCTCCCTACGGAGGCGGACAACCGCCGTATGGAGGAGGGCAGCCTCCTTATGGGGGCGGACAGCCTCCGTACGGGGGCGGTCAGCCTCCCTACGGCGGAGGCTATGAAGGGGGCTACGGCGGGGGCTACGGGGCCGTCCCGCCGACGATCGCCGGCAAGGGGAAACGGCTCGTCGGCATCATCATCGACTGGATCCTCTACGCGCTGGTCGCCTGCTGCATCGCGCTGCCCTTCGGCGGCAACCGGGGCGACTTCGTGGTCACCCGGCCGGACGGCACCACGGCCTACGAGTTCGACCGGCTCTACTCCGGCGGCCAGGTCTTCGCCAGTCTGCTGGCGGCGGTCCTGGCGTTCCTGTACTTCTGGCTGCTGACCCACCGCTGGAACGGGCAGACTCTGGGCAAGAAGGCGATGGGCACCCGGGTCGTGCGGGAGCAGGACGGCGGGCCCGTCGACGCGAGCACCTCGGCGGTCCGGGCCGGCGTCTTCGTCGTGCTGGCCTACATCTGCTGCGTCGGCTTCCTGGTCGACGCGATCTGGATCTTCACCAATCCCAAGAACCAGACCCTGCACGACAAGGCCGCGAAGACAGTCGTCGTCGAGGCCACCGGCCCGAATCCCTACCAGGCGGGCACTCCTGGACAGCCTTATTGATCTCACACATCAGTCGGCAGTTGCTCAATTCACTGCCGAACCGGCAATCTGGGCAACGTGCATAACCGACGTCCCGCAGCGGCGGCCCTCTCCCTCGCCCTGGTGGCCGCGCTGAGCGTCGGCTGCCAGGTGGGGGGGCCCGGTCCCGGTCCCTCCGCCCCCACGACCCCGGCCGACCGGCCCCCGACGGCCGGCTCCTCCCCCGTCGTGCCCAGCCAGAGCTCGGCCGGCGACCCCTACGTACCCGGGAACGGCAACGGCGGCTACGACGTCCGGCACTACTCCCTCAAGCTGAAAATCGTCCCGTCGGACGCGAAGAAGACCCTGGACGCGGTCGCCACCATCAAGGCCCACGCGCAGAGCGAGATGGTCCGGTTCAACCTCGACCTCGCCGGCCTGGACGTCTCCCAGGTCAAGGTCGACGGGCGGAAGGCCGACTTCGACCAGGAGGGCGGCGAGCTCGTCGTCCGGCCGTCCGCCTCGATCGCGGGCGGCAGCGACTTCACGGTCACCGTCGCCTACTCGGGCGCCCCGAAGGCGGTCAACGACCCCATCCTCGGCCAGTACGGGTGGATCAGGACCCCCGACGGGGTCGCCGTCGCCTGCCAGCCCAGCGGCGCGCACACCTGGTTCCCCGGCAACGACCACCCGAGCGACAAGGCCACCTTCGACCTCACCCTGACCGTCCCGCAGGGCCTCACCTCCGTCTCCAACGGCGAGAGCGGGCCGGCTTCCACCCGGAACGGCCTGACCACCACCAAGTGGACGGTCAAGCAGCCGATGGCCACCTACCTGGCCATGATCGCCGTCGGGGACTTCAAGGTGAAGGAGGGGGTGACGCCCGGCGGGATCCCCATCACGGTGGCCGTGGACTCCTCCGTGCGGGTCCCCTCGATCGACGACTTCTACCGGGCCAAAGCCGAGATCACCGACGAGTGGACGAAGCTCTTCGGCCCCTACCCCTTCGGTTCCACCGGAGGCGTCATCGACAACGCGGCGGTGAGCTTCGCGCTGGAGACCCAGTCCCGCTCCATCTACGGCGACTTCGACCCCGGCGAGACGATCATCGCGCACGAGCTGGCGCACCAGTGGTTCGGCGACAGCGTCAGCGTCACCCAGTGGAAGGACATCTGGCTCAACGAGGGCTTCGCCAGCTACGCCGAGTGGATCTGGGGCGAGCGCATGGGCGGTGAGTCCGTCCAGGGCCGGTTCGATTCCCTCTACGAGCAGACGTCCCCCGCGGCCTGGCAGGTCCTCACCGGCGACCCCGGACGCGAACGGCTGTTCGACTCCTTCGCCGTCTACGACCGGGGCGCGATGGTCCTGCACGCGCTGCGCACCAAGATGGGCGACGAGAAGTTCTTCTCCCTGCTGCGCAAGTGGGCCGAGGAGCACCGGTACGGCAACGCCACCACCGCGCAGTTCGTCGACCTCGCCGAGAAGGTGTCGGGGCAGGAGCTGTCCTCCTTCTTCCAGGCCTGGCTGTACGAGCCGACCCGCCCTCCGCGCTGAGTAGATCGGTGGTCAGCACTCCGTCAAGTGCCGTGTGCGTCCGCGACAGCACCTGCCCGCCCGCGCATGGTGGGTCCCGTGCATGGGTTTCGAACAGTGGCGGCAGGGACCGCGGCGGCGCTTCTGATGGGTCTTCCCTCAGGAGCGGCCGCCGAAGCGATGGGAAGAGCGGCCGACCCCGGGGATTCCGGGCTCGGTGACCGCTACTTCCCCAAGAGCGGGAACGGAGGCTACGACGTCCGCAACTACGAGGTGGAGCTGAGGTTCACCCCGGAGGGGCACCGGGTGGACGCCGCCGTGGAGATCGACGCGAAGGCGACCCAGGATCTGACCTCCTTCAACCTCGACTACCGGGGACCGAAGATCACCGAGGTCACCGTGAACGGGCGGCCCGCCGAGTACAAGCGCGAGGGCCAGGAACTGGTCGTCACGCCGGCCACGGCGATCGAGAAGGGCACGGAGTTCGAGACCGAGGTCGGCTACTCGGGCACCCCGCCCACCTTCACCAACTCGGGGCTGGGCTCCTACGGCTGGAACAAGACGAAGGACGGCGCGCTGGTCTCCGGCCAGCCCGACGGAGCCGCGGCCTGGCTGCCGTCCAACGACCACCCCAGCGACAAGGCCACCTACGACTTCTCGATCACCGTGCCGTCCAGGCTGCGCGCCTACGCCAACGGCGAGCCGGACAAGCCCGTCACCAAGGGCGGCCTGACCACCTACGGCTGGCACGAGCGCACGCCCATGGCCTCCTACCTGGCGACCGTGGCCATCGGCCGGTTCGTGGAGCAGCGCAGCAGGCTGGGCCGCATCCAGGTCATCACCGCGGTGGATCCCAAGTACCGCAAGTCCCTCAAGCGGGTGCACGACACCACGATCAAGTCGCTGCGCTGGCAGCAGAAGGTCTTCGGCGCCTACCCGTTCACCACCGCCGGCGGCATCGTGGACGACCCCCAGCTCGGCTACGCGCTGGAGACCCAGAGCCGGCCGATCTACGGCGGTTTCGTGCCGGACGAGGCCTTCGTCGTGCACGAGATCGCGCACCAGTGGTTCGGCAACAGCGTGAGCCTGCGCCGCTGGGAGGACATCTGGCTGAATGAGGGCTTCGCCACCTACGCCGAGTGGCTCTGGAAGGAGCGCACCAACAAGCACGAGAGCACCCGGAAGATCTTCGACCGCTACTACCGGCAGGCCGGCGGCTCCCCCGCCCTCAGCCCGGTGCCGGGCAGGCCGGGCCGCGCGGAGATGTTCGGCTTCTCGGTCTACATCCGGGGCGCGATGACGCTGGAGGCGCTGCGCCGCAAGGTCGGCGACCGCGCCTTCTTCCGCATCCTGCGCACCTGGGCCACCGAGAACCGCAACGGCCACGGCGACACCGAGGCGTTCGTCAAGCTCTCCGAGCGGATCTCGGGCAAGCAGCTGGACCGGCTCTTCAAGGCCTGGCTCTACCAGAAGGGCAAGCCCGCCAAGGGCGGCTGGTGACCGGCGGAGGCCGCCGATGATCATCGGCGGGTCGGCGAGGGACGTGTCGTTACCACCGATACGGTGTCGCACGGGTAAAGATGAAGTGACCCCCGCGACAGGAGACACCGTAGATGACCGTCCCCCGGCTGCTGGCAGCCACCACCCTGGCGGCCTCCCTGGTCCTGGTTCCGGTGTCCGCCGACGCCGCGGTCGGCTACCGTCCCGGCTCGGCGGGCGCCGGCGACCCCTACTTCCCCAAGATGGGCAACGGCGGATACGACGTCGGCCACTACGGGATCCGGCTCGAGTACGCGCCCGCCGCCAAGCACCTGACCGGCTCGGTGACCATCACCGCCACGGCCCTGCAGAACCTGTCGCGCTTCAACCTGGACCTGCGCGGCCTGACCGTGCAGAGCGTCCGGGTCGACGGCAAGGCCGCCAAGTGGAAGCGCTCGGGGTTCCAGGAGCTGACCGTCATCCCGGCCAAGGGCCTGCCGCTGGGCAAGAAGTTCACCGTCGCCATCCGCTACAGCGGGCGTCCCGGCAAGATCGCCGACGAGCCGCTCGGCTCGTCCGGGTGGATCACCACCTCCGACGGCGCGGTCGCCCTCAACCAGCCGTTCGGCGCCGCCACCTGGTTCCCGGTCAACGACACCCCCAAGGACAAGGCGACCTACACGTTCGCCATCACCGTCCCCAAGAAGCTGACGGCGCTGGCCAACGGCGAGTTCGTCAGCCGCAAGGTCAAGGGCGCCAAGGCCGTGCACCGCTGGCGGATGCGCCAGCCGATGTCCAGCGAGCTGTCGATGGTCGCCATCGGCGACTACGAGGTCCTGCGGACCAGGAGCGGCGGGCTGCAGAGCGTCACCGCGTTCGACTCCTCCCTGGCCACCTCCAAGAAGCAGCTCAAGAACTACGACAAGAAGACCCGGGCCGTGCTGAAGTGGCAGTCCAAGCTCTTCGGGCCCTACCCGTTCACCTCGACCGGCGGCATCGTCGACGAGCTGAACGTCGGCTACTCCCTGGAGACGCAGGGCCGCCCGGTGCACGACTGGAACACCCCCGGCCAGAACCCGCCGGACGACCTCGTCGTCCACGAGCTGGCCCACCAGTGGTTCGGGGACAGCGTCACCCCCGCCAAATGGCGCGACATCTGGCTCAACGAGGGCTTCGCGACCTACACCGAGTGGATGTGGCTGGAGCGGAACGGCGGGCGCACCGCCGAGCAGAGCTTCCTCACCGCCCACTCCGCGGGCGCCGGCGCCGACGTGTGGAAGGGCGTGCTGGGCAACCCCGGCCGCGACCATATCTTCGACAACCTCGTCTACCAGCGGGGCGCGATGACCGTCCACGCGCTGCGCAAGGAGCTCGGCGACGACGTCTTCTTCCGGCTCCTGCGCGCCTGGCTCGGCTCCTACCGGGGCAAGACCGTCAGCACGAAGCAGTTCCACGCCTTCGCCGAGAAGTTCAGCGGCAAGCAGCTGGACGGCCTGTTCAAGAAGTGGGTCTACACCGCGGGCAGGCCCGAGCTCTGAGGGGCGGGCCCGCGCGGCCCGCTCAGGTGAACTTGACCGTGTAGTTGTGCTTGCGCAGCCGCTCCACGACCTCGTCGCTGTGCTCGGGGCCGCGGGTCTCCAGGTGCAGCACCACCTCGGCGTCCTCCAGGTGCAGCCGGGCCGCCACCCGCTCGTGCGTGACGTCCAGGACGTTGACGCCGAGGTCGGCCAGCTCGGACAGCAGCCGCACCAGCGCTCCGGGCCGGTCGGTGAGCCGCACCCGGACGACCATGTAGCGCCCGGCGGTGGCCAGGCCGTGCCGCAGCACCTTGGACAGCAGGAGCGGGTCGATGTTGCCGCCCGACAGCACCGCCACCACCGGCGGTCGCATCGCGTAGGTGTGCTCCAGCAGCGCGGCGATGGAGGCCGCGCCGGCGGGCTCCACCACCTGCTTGGCCCGCTCCAGGCTGAGCAGCATCGCCCGGGAGATCGACTCCTCGGAGACCGTCACCACCGAGTCGACGTACTCGGAGACCAGGTCGAAGGTCAGGTCGCCGGGGCGGCCCACGGCGATTCCGTCGGCCATCGTCGGGCTCAGCGTGATGCTCACGGGCCTTCCCGCCGCCAGCGACGGCGGGAAGGACGCCGCCCGCTTGGCCTGGACGCCCAGCAGGCTCCCGGTGAAACCGCCGCCCTTGAGCGCGACGCCCAGCCCGGAGGCGAGCCCGCCGCCGCCCACCGCGGTGACGACCGTCCTGACGTCCGGGCACTCCTGGAGGATCTCCAGCCCGAGCGTCCCCTGTCCGGCGACGATGTCAGGGTGGTCGAACGGGTGGATGAACACCGCCCCGTGCTCCTCGGCGTACTCCCGGGCGGCGGGCAGGCACGCGTCCACCGAGTCCCCCGGGTAGATGATCTCCGCCCCGTAGGCGCGGGTGGCCTCCACCTTGGGCAGAGGGGCCCCCGCCGGCATGAAGATGGTCGCCTTGCAGCCCAGCAGCGAGGCGGCCAGCGCCACCCCCTGCGCGTGGTTGCCCGCGCTGGCCGCCACCACTCCCCTGGCCCGTTCCTCCGGGCTCAGCCGGGAGATCCGGGTGTAGGCGCCGCGGATCTTGTAGGAGCCGGTGCGCTGCACGTTCTCGCACTTGAGGTACACGGGGCCGCCCAACAGCTCCGAGAGGTGCCGGGAGTGCAGCAGCGGGGTGCGGACGATGACGTCGCGCAGTTCCTCCGCCGCCCGGTGGATCTTGTCGAGGGTGACGGTGTCGCTCATCCCCCCATCCTCGCAGCCGGGAGGGGCGCCGCAGGTCAGGCGGTCAGGAGAGGGCCTTGAACAGGGCGGTGCTCAGGGACGCCCGGTCGTCGTCGCCGTCCAGGGACCAGAACATGCCGCCGCGGAGCTTCTTGTCCTTGATGTAGGCGGCCTTCACCTTGACGAGTTCCGGGTCGTCGTAGGACCACCAGGTGTCCCCGTCGTACTTCCAGACGGCTCCCGCCTGGTCGTCCCGGTAGACGGTGCCCTTGCGGCGTATGAGGACCTTGTAGTCCTCCAGGCCCACCTCGTGCGCGCCCTTGGCGCCGCCCTTCGACTTCTGCCACAGGCCCCGGTTCTCGTCGGGGACGCCCTTCCAGCCGCGGCCGTACATCGGGATGCCGAGGATCATCTTGGAGGCGGGCCACCCGGCGTCGAGATAGGCGTTCAGCGCGGAGTCCACGCTGAACTTCCCGGGCGTTCCCGGGTCGTCGGCGACGTCGTAGAGGTTGCTCTGGTGGTTGGCGCGCTCGTCCCACTGCCCGTGCAGGTCGTAGCCCTGGAGGCTGCCGTAGTCGAGGTACTGGTGGACCTTCGCGGCCTCGATGTTCTTGATGTCGCCGGGGGACGCGGGCATGAACATCGTCAGCCCGTACCGCCTGCCGTCCTTCTTCTCCTGGGCGTCGAGCCCGCGGCGGAACTCGGCCAGCAGAAGGGTGAGGTTGCGCTTGTCCTCCGGCCGGTGGACGTTGTCGTTGTAGCCCGGCGAGGCGGGCCACTCCCAGTCGATGTCGATGCCGTCGAACAGTCCCCTGGCCGCGCCGGGGCCGCCCGCGGTGCCGGATTTGGGCAGATCGCCCCGGATGAACAGGTCGAGGCAGGAGTCGACGGCCGCCTTGCGCGAGGCCTGCGTGAGCGCCGCGTTGGAGAAGTACTTCGAGCCGGTCCAGCCGCCGATCGCCAGGTTGATCTTGAGGTCGGGGTACTGCGCCTTGAGCCGCATCAGCTGTCCGAAGTGCCCGCGCAGCGGGGAGTCCGCCCCGTCGGCGACCCCGTCCACGCTGGCGCCGGCCTTGTAGGGGCGCACGTAGTCGTCGTAGGCGGTGCTGCTGCCCGAGCTCGCCTTGGCCGTCACCGAGCACCGGCCCTCGGAGTCCAGCTCCGCGAAGGCGTACTTGATCGTGGTGAGGTTGCCGACCGCCCCGCTGGTCACCAGGTTCTTCACCTGGAACTTGCGCTGGTAGGAGGCCCAGCGCGGGAAGTACCCCGCCCGCTCGTACTCGCGCTTCCCGGGGGTCTCGCCCTGTTCCGCGGTCTTCCGCTCCCCCGAGGCGTCGTCCTCGATCGCGTCCAGGGCGAAGGGAACGGACGCGACCAGGACCCCGGACAAAACGGCGGCCGCCGTCCAGTAGAGGGTTCGGCTCACTGGGTCATCTCCCGGGCTGCTCGGCTCGGTCGCGCTGGTCAGAGGGGACGTTACCGCGCCGTACCCGGCTTCCGCGAGGCGGAGGCTCCTGTGACGGGTTCCGGTAACCTTCCCAGTCCTCCCCTATGAGAGATTCACACCCACTAGGCTGCTGACCCATGCGCGTGTTTCTGGTGGCTTTCGCGGTGATGTTGACGTCTCTGGGATGGGCGGGACCCGCCCAGGCCGCGCCGCAGGTCAAGACCAAGACCGTGGCATTCGGAAAGCTGAAGCCCCAGCGTATGGACATCTACGCCGTGTCCTCCAAGAAGAAGAAGCGGCCCGCCGTCCTCCTCATCCACGGCGGCTACTGGTGGGGCGGCGACAAGGGGCACTGGAAGGCCATCGCCAAGGACCTCGCCGGACGCGGCTATGTGGTCTTCGCCACCAACTACCGGCTGAGCCAGCAGGCCGTGTGGCCCGCGCAGCGCCAGGACGCCGAGGCCGCGGTCAAGTACGTGCGCAAGAACGCCAAGAAGATGGGCGTCAACCCGCAGCGCATCATCGCGATGGGCACCTCGGCCGGAGGCCAGCTCGCCTCCATGCTCGCCGTGCACGGGACCGGCGGCGGGCGGGTGCGGGCCGCGGTGGCGCTCTCCCCCGTGAACTCCCCGCTGGAGGGCTACGAGGCGGGCGGCCGGGACGGCGCCGACGAGTACACCCGCAAGCTGCGCCAGGCCGTGGTCAGGCTGCTGGGCTGCACGCCGGTCTTCCAGGACCCCGACTGCTGGCCCCTGCTCGTCGACGCCACGCCCTCCGAGCACGCCTCCCCCGGGGACGCGCCCACCCTGCTCGTCCACTCGGCCAAGGAGTTCGTGGGCGCCGAGCAGAGCCTGGACCTGCGCAGCGCGATGCGCGAGGCGGGCGTTCCGGTGACGCTGCGGGAGCTGCCCGGCAAGCGCCACGGCGGCGAGATCCTCAAGAACAAGAAGAACTACGAGCAGGTCCTCAAATGGATCGCCAAGTGGGCCAAGTGACGCCCTGAGCGTCAGTGCCAGAACATCAGGACCAGGATCACCAGCCAGAGCACGGCCACGATGCCCGACAGGGCGGCGACACGGCTCTGCTCGGCCCTGGTGTCCACCAGGAGCTCGGCGTCGCCCTTGGCCGGCTTCCCGGGCTTCCCGTGGTGCGAGCCGCCGGAGAGCTTGGAGATGGCCTTGCGCTGGTCCCGTTCGATGACCACGAGCAGGACGACGGCGACGATGAACAGGGTCATCGAGGCCGACAGCCACACCTGGTCGAACTGGCCCTCCGCCAGGAACAGGCCGAACAGGAAGACGCCCAGCGCGCCCACCCCGTAGATGCGGGTCACCAACCGCAGGTAGCGCAGGACCTCGGTGTTGCGCGCCCTGATGTAGCGGGGCGTGGACATGGTCGCGGCGGTCAGCGGACCCAACGTGAAGATGGCGAACCCGACATGCAGGATGAGCAGGATGCGATCAGCTGTTGACATACCACGAGCCTAACCTCCCCACTAGCCTCGCGCTCGCAGGTAGTCACTGACCACGTACTCTCCGAGACGTCCGGAGTCCGGGGAGAAGACCCGCCCGCCGTTGCGCCGGGCCAGCTCCTCCACGAACGCCACCAGCCTGCGGTCCTCGGCCAGCATGAAGACGTTGAGGGTGGCGCCGCGCCTGGTCATCTTGTCGACCTCGGCGAAGGTGAGCACCAGGGTCTCGGGCGCGGGCGGGTAGTCGAACACCGGACGCCCGTCGGACCTCAGGTGCGCGGTCGGCTCGCCGTCGGTCACCACCAGCACGATCGGCTCGAAGCCCGGATGGGCGTCCAGGTGCCGTCCGGCCAGCAGCAGCGCGTGGTGCAGGTTGGTGCCCTGGACCATGTCCCAGTCCAGGACGGCCATCTGCTCGGGCTGCAGCACCCGCGCGTGGTGGGAGAACCCGATGATCTGGATGGCGTCCTGCGGGTACTGGGTGCTGACCAGGGAGTGCAGGGCCAAGGCCGTCTGCTTGGCGTCCGCCCACGAGCCGCGCATGACCATCGAGTACGACAGGTCGACCAGCAGGCAGACGGCCGCTCCGGTGCGCCGCTCGGTCTCCTTGACCTCGAAGTCCTCCGGCAGCAGCCGGACGTCGGACGGGTTCCGCAGGATGGCGTTCGAGACCGTCCGGACCACGTCCAGGGGCTGTTCGTCGCCGAACCGCCACTGCCTCGACGTGCCGGTGAGCTCGCCCGACTGCCCGGCGCTCCGCTGTTCGTGCTGGCCGTTCCTGCCGCCCTTGAGCTGGGAGAAGACCTTCCGCAGCGCGGTCTGGCCCAGCCTCCGGACGGCCTTGGGGGTCAGCTCCAGCCTCCCGCCCTCGCGGTTCAGGTAGCCCTGCCGCTCCAGTTCGGCCTCGATCCGGCGCAGCTCGGCCAGGTCGTCCACCGCGCCGCGGCCCAGCGCCCGCCGGACCGCCTCCTCGTCGACGTCGGCCAGGCTCGCGCCCGGGTAGTCCTGGCTCAGCGCCGACTCCAGGTCCGCGAGGTCGGCCAGGTCGGCCAGCGCACTGGTGGCGTCGCCAAGGCCGAGGGGGTCCTCGCCGCTCATGCCCTCCTGCCCGGCCCAGTCCAGGTCGGGGCGGCGCTGGCGCAGCGCGTCGCCCAGCCGGGACATCTCCAGCTCCAGGCCGGCGTCCTGCAGCGACTCGGCCATGAGCCGGCCGAGTTCGGCGCGCTGCTCGGGGCTGAGGGAGTTCATCAGCCGGTTCAGCGCGGCCGAGCGGCGGGCCAAAGAGTCCACCAGCTCTTCGAGCGTGCCGGGCTCGTCGGGGAAGAGGTCCCCGTACTCGGCCATGAAGGCGTCGAAGTCCTCCTGGCGGTGCTCCCCCCTGGCGTCGGCCTCCAGCATCGCGTTGAGCGCGGCCATCATGTGCTTGACCCGCTCCGTCTGGGCCGGATCACCGCTCTGGAGCGCCTGCTTGAGCCCTTCGAACTGGGCGTCCAGGACGTCGCTGCGCAGCATGTCCTTGAGCTGCTCGAACGTCCGCCTCGCCGCTTCGGAACGCCACTGGTAGTCCCGCAGCGCCCGGACGGCTCCGGCCGTGTCGGACGGCAGCTGGTCCAGTTCGGCCTCGCGCAGCCGGGCGTCGTCGGACGGGTCGGGGAACAGCTCGGCGCGCTCCTGGCCGATCGCGGTGTCCAGCAGCGACCTGACCTGCTCCAGGAGCCCGTCCATGCGGCCGCGCTCCCGCAGCTCGCGGCGGCGCTCCCGGACCTGCCGCAGCAGGTCGTCCAGGCCGCGGCGGCCGTTCTCGCCGTCCAGGCCGCGGCGCAGGAGGTCGCGCAGGGCGTCGCCCACCCGGCCGCCGTTCAGCACCTCCTCGCCGACGGCGTCGAGGGCCTCGCGGACGTCGTACGGCGGCGCCAGCGGGTCGGGTCCCTCCCGGTAGGGTCCGTACCGGTATTTCATGGCTCCCCCTCAGGTGACGCCCTCAGATGCGGTAGGTAGCGCCCTCGCCCGAGGCGTCCTTGGACAGGCGCCGGTTGAGGTACAGGCCCTCCAGCGCGAACTCCAGCGCCGAGGCGGCCTGCCCGGGCGAGTCCCCGTCCAGCTCCAGCAGTTCCATCAGCTTGGCCAGCCCGCGCACCGGGCCGAGCCGGCGCAGCAGGTCCGCCGAGGACACCAGCTCGCCGGTGTCGACGGTCTCGCCCGAGTCGAACTTCTCCAGGAGCCCGGACAGGTCCGCCCCGCCCAGGTGCCGCCGGAAGGTCTCGGCGACGGCCCGGCGCAGCAGGTGCTCCAGCACCTCCTGCTCACGGCCCTCCTCGCTGACCTCGAACTCGACCTTGCCCATGAGGCTCGGCACCACCGCGGGCAGGTCGCAGACCCGTGCCACGGCGCGGTCCTCGCCCGCCAGCGCGGCCCGGCGCAGCGCCCCGGCCGCGACCGTCTCGGCCCCCGCGACGGAGAAGCGGGCCGACACGCCGGAGCGGGCGTCGACGGCCTTGGACTCGCGGACCAGGCGGGTGAACCGGGCGATGACCTCCAGCAGGTGCCGGGGCACCTCGGCGACCAGGTCGGCCTCCTGGACGACCAGGTCCAGCTCGGTGGCGAGCTCCAGCGGGTAGTGGGTGCGGATCTCCGCGCCGAAGCGGTCCTTCAGCGGGGTGATGATCCGGCCCCGGTTGGTGTAGTCCTCGGGGTTGGCCGAGGCGATGAGCAGCAGGTCGAGCGGCAGCCGCAGGGAGTAGCCGCGGATCTGGACGTCCCGCTCCTCCAGCACGTTGAGCAGCGCCACCTGGATGCGCTCGGCGAGGTCGGGCAGCTCGTTGACGGCGAAGATCCCCCGGTTGGTGCGGGGCACCAGCCCGTAGTGGACGGTCTCCGGGTCACCCAGGGTGCGGCCCTCGGCGACCTTGATCGGGTCGACGTCGCCGATGAGGTCGCCGACGGAGGTGTCGGGGGTGGCGAGCTTCTCGCCGTACCGCTCCTCCCGGTGCCTCCAGACGACCGGAAGCTCCGGACCCGCCTTTTCGGCCAGCCTCTTGCACCGGATGCAGACGGGCTCGAAAGGATGATCGTTGATCTCGCAGCCCTCGATCACCGGGGTCCACTCGTCGAGCAGGCCGACCAGCGTCCGGATCAGGCGGGTCTTGCCCTGGCCCCGCTCGCCCAGCAGGACCAGATCGTGGCCCGCCAGCAGGGCTCGCTCCACGTGGGGCAGCACGGTCTCATCGAAACCCACGATCCCCGGAAATCTCGTTTCCCCTGTTTTCAAACGTGACAGGAGATTCTCTCGCAGCTCGGTCTTCACCGGCCGATACGCATGGCCGGACTGGAGCAACTCGGCGAGCGTGGTCTCACGCGGTTGAGAAGGCACCTAAACGAGATTACGTCCCTCATGTCCCAACCGCACTGTTTACATGGGAGTGGTTTCGAATCCGGGTCAAGCCCGGTTGAATCAAAAGCATGACTCGTTTCGGGGACGGACTGGCGATGGGGCCCGATCTCGTCCGCGCGGCCGAGGAGGCCGTACGGCAGGCGACCCGGGCTCTGGACGGAAGGGCCGACCTCCTGTGCGTGTTCGTCAGCGGGACGGACCCCCAGGAGGTCGAGCGCGCCGTACGGCACGCCATGGCCTACAGCGACGCCCGCACGGTGCTGGGCTGCAGCGCCGACGGGGTGATCGCCGCGGGCCGGGGCGTCGAGGAGACCTCCGCGGTCAGCGCCTGGGCCGCGATCCTGCCGGGGGCCCGCCTGGAGCCCTTCCGGCTGGAGACCCTCCAGGCGGACGAGCGCCTGGTCGTCGTGGGCATGCCGGAGAGCACGCCGGAGGACGTGGTCGGGGTCCTGCTCGCCGACCCGTTCTCCTTCCCGGTCGACGCCTTCGTCGAGCGTTCCGAGGAGGTCCTCCCCGGGCTCCCGCTGGTCGGCGGCCTCGCGGGCGGCGGGGAGGGCGAGACCCGGCTCTTCGTGGACGACCAGATCGTCGAGTCCGGCGCGGTCGGCGTGGTCATCAGCGGCCCCGTCCACGCCATCACCCTGCTCAGCCAGGGCGCCCGCCCGATCGGGCCGCCCATGACGGTCACCAGTGCCGAGCAGAACATCCTGCTGGAGCTGGCCGGGGTCCCCGCCCTGGACAAGCTCGAGGAGATCATCACCGAGCTCTCCGAACCCGAACGCGAGCTGGCCACCCAGGGCCTGCTCATCGGGATCGCCATGGACGAGTACGCCGAGGAGCACGAGCAGGGCGACTTCCTGGTCCGCGGCGTCGTCGGGGTCGACGCCGACACCGGGGCGCTGGCCGTCGGCGACGTGATCTCCACCGGCCAGACGGTCAGGTTCCAGGTGCGGGACGCCGGGGCCGCCGACAGCAACCTCACCAGACTCGTACGGGGCTTCGACATGGGCCCCGTCGAAGGGGCCCTCCTGTTCTCCTGCAACGGCCGGGGACGCGCGATGTTCGGCGCCTCGGACCACGACGTGCGGGCCCTGGACCAGTTCGGCCACGTCGGCGGCTTCTTCGCCGACGGGGAGATCGGCCCCGTCCGGGGCCGCAACCACATTCACGGCTTCACCGCCTCCATTCTCGCCTTCGCAGAATCCGACAACAGGAAGGACAGCGCCATATGAAAGAAGAGCGCGTTCTAGCCGTAGACATCGGTGGCACCAAGATGGCCGTGGGAATCGTCGATCCGAACGGGAGGATCGAGTCCTACGAGAGAGCCGAGACCCCCAGAGTGGACGCCGAAGGCCTGTGGCGGACCCTGGAGGCCCTGCTCGACAAGCTGCACACCGACGCCGAACTGATCGGCGTCGGTGTCGGCTGCGGGGGGCCCATGCGCTGGCCCTCCGGCGAGGTCTCCCCGCTCAACATCCCCGGCTGGCGCGGCTTCCCCCTGCGCGACCGGCTGCGGGAGCGTCACCCCGGGCTCCCCGTCCGGGTGCACAACGACGCCGTGGCCGTGGCGCTCGGCGAGCACTGGCGCGGGGCCGGCAAGGGCGCGCAGAACGTGCTGGGGATGGTCGTGTCGACCGGTGTCGGCGGCGGGCTGATCCTCAACGGGCGGCTCATCGACGGCGCCAGCGGCAACGCCGGGCACATCGGCCACATCGTCGTCGACCCCGGCGGCCTGCCCTGCACCTGCGGCGGGCGCGGCTGCCTGGAGGCGATCGCCCGCGGCCCCGCCCTGTCGGCCTGGGCGCAGGCCGAGGGCTGGCGCCCCGAGCAGATGGTGGCCACCGCCAAGGACCTGGCCGCCGACGCCACCCGCGGCCACCCCATCGCGGTCGCCGCCATGCGCCGGGCGGGCCGCGCCCTGGGCATCGGCATCGCCTCGGCCACCCACCTGTGCGACCTGGAGGTGGTCGCCATCGGCGGCGGCCTCGCCCAGGCCGGACCGCTGCTGTTCGCCCCCCTGGAGGAGACCTTCCGCGCCCACGCCCGCATGGAGTACGCCCGCAACGTGCGGGTCGTCCCCGCCGCCCTCGGCCAGACCTCCGGCCTCGTCGGCGCCGCCGCCCTCATCTTCGAGGGCGACAGCTACTGGAACGCCGACTGAGCCGTATCCATCTGGGGGGCGACCCCCAGACCCCCGCGAGGGAACAACCGATCCTCGCTGCGCTGCGGTCGGTTGTTCCCGGGTCAGCCGATCCTCGCTTCGCTGCGGTCGGCTGACCTGGCCCTCCTGCGCTTCTCCCCTTGAATCTCCACCCCTGCGCCTCCCACCTCGCATCTTCCCCGGTCTCTTCCAAGCCTTCCTCAGGCCTTCTTCAGGGCCTGCTCCAGGTCGGCGAGGAGGTCGCCCGCCTCCTCGATGCCGACCGACAGGCGCACCAGGTCCGCCGGGACCTCGAGAGGGGAACCGGCGGCCGAGGCGTGGGTCATGCGGGCCGGGTGCTCGATCAGCGACTCCACGCCGCCCAGGGACTCGCCGAGGATGAACAGCTCCGTGGCCTCGCAGACGGCGACCGCGGCCTCCTCGGAGGCCATCCGGAAGGAGACCATGCCCCCGAAGCCGCGCATCTGCTTGGCGGCGGTCTCGTGCCCGGGGTGGTCGGGCAGGCCGGGGTAGAGCACGCCGGTGACCTTCGGGTGCCGGGTGAGCAGGTCCGCGACCCTGGCGGCGTTGGCGTTGTGCCGGTCCATCCGCACCGCCAGGGTCTTGATCCCGCGCAGCGTCAGCCAGGAGTCGAACGGGCCGGCCACCCCGCCCATCGCGTTCTGGTGGTAGGCCAGCCGCTCGCCCAGCTCGTCCGAGGCGGTGACCGCGGCCCCGCCGACCACGTCGGAGTGCCCGCCGATGTACTTGGTGGTGGAGTGCAGCACGACGTCCGCGCCGAGCGCCAGCGGCTGCTGCAGGTAGGGGCTGGCGAAGGTGTTGTCGACGACCAGCAGCGCCCCGGCCTCGTGGGCGATCCCCGCCATGGCTTCGATGTCCGCGATGCCCAGCAGCGGGTTGGTGGGCGTCTCCAGCCACACCAGGGCCGTCTCGGGCCTCATCGCCGCCCGGACGGCCGCCGGGTCCGCCAGCGGCACGGGTGAGAACGACACGCCCCAGCGCTCGTAGACCTTGGCGAACAGCCGGTACGTGCCGCCGTAGGCGTCGTTCGGGATCACCACGTGCGAGCCGGGCCCGCACAGGGCCCGCAGGACGGCGTCCTCGGCGGCCAGGCCCGACGCGAAGGCCAGCCCGCGCCTCCCGCCCTCCAGGGCCGCCAGGCACTCCTCCAAGGCCGTACGGGACGGGTTGGCGCTGCGGCTGTACTCGTACCCCCCGCGCAGGCTTCCGATCGCGTCCTGCTGGTAGGTGGACACCTGGTAGATCGGCGGCACCACCGCGCCCGTCACCGGGTCGGGCGCCTGCCCCGCGTGGATCGCCAGCGTCTCGAAGCTCTGGTCGTTCATCCCCCCAGGCTAGGAGGTATCCGCCTCCTCCCGAGGGAGGTCGCCCTCCATCGCAGGTACCAGCCCCGTTCTCCGCAATGGGATGGATCACAAGACGTATATGCGGGCCCTAGGTTAAGTAAAAATTCTATAAACCGACTTCATCAGAGAGGCTCCGAAATGTTCGGACGGCTCGGCAACGCTGTCGTCAAACATCCCTGGTGGACCATCGCGGCGTGGTTGGTGGTGGCGGTACTCGTCATCGTCCTCTCCCCCAAGCTGGAGACCGAGTCCGACCAGAGCAACTTCCTTCCCTCCAAGTACGAGTCCCTGCAGGCGGCCGAGATCTCCGCGCAGGCCTTCCCGCAGGCCGAGGCCACCTCGGCCCTGATCGTGGTCAAGCGCACGGACGGCAAGCCGTTCACCGAGGGCGACGTCGCCAAGACGACGGCGGTCGCCCAGGCGCTGCCCAAGCCGCCTTCGGTCGTCGCGGTCGTCACCGGCCCCGAGGCGGTGGCGCCCAACAAACTGGTCCAGATCATCACCGTGCCGATGCAGGGCCAGACCCTGGATGACCAGGCGAAGCAGCTCGAAGCGGTCAAGGAACTGCGCAAGGCCCTTCCCGGGCAGCTCCAGGGCAGCGGCCTCGAGGCCAAGGTCGGCGGTGACATCGCCAGCTGGCTCGACAACGAGGACTCCTTCAACCAGGCCTTCGCCATCGTCGGCATCGCGACCTTCGTCCTGATCATCGGCCTGATCCTGTTGATCTTCCGTGCCCCGCTGGCCGCGATCCTCCCGATCATCGTGATCTACGTCACCATGATGGTGGCGATGGGGCTGATCGGCGCCGCGTCCAAGGTGATGGACTTCTCCGGCGACGACTCGCTGTCGACGATCATCCTGATCGTGTTGTTCGGCATCGGCGCCGACTACTACCTGTTCCTGCTCTTCCGCTTCCGGGAGCGGCTGCGCGCCGGCGACGACAAGCGGACCGCGATGATCCACGCGGTCGAGCGGGTCGGCGAGGTCATCACCTCCGCCGCCGCGGCGGTGGCCGCGGCCTTCCTGGTCCTCCTCCTGGCGGCCTTCGGGGTGTTCAGCGCCTGGGGCCCGTCCCTGGCCATCGCGGTGGTGGTCATGGCCATCACCTCGCTCACCCTCATCCCCGCGATCGTCACCCTGCTGGGCACCGCGATCTTCTGGCCGTCCAAGTCGTGGAAGACCCAGCCCAAGCCGGGCGTCGCGCGCAAACTCGGAGGCCTCGTCGCGGCCAGGCCGGTGCTGGTGGCGCTGGTGTCCGGCGGCCTCCTGGTCGCCCTGGCCTCGGGCGCGGCGTTCTTCAAGGCCGACTACGACTTCCAGGCCGGCTTCCCCCAGGACACCGAGTCGGCGCAGGCGCTCAAGGACATGCAGAAGGGCTTCCCGCCCGGTCTCACCACGCCCGTGCAGGTCATCCTCAAGAGCGAGAACGGGTCGGACCTCACCCAGGCCCAGCTCGACGCCTTCGCCCAGAAGGCCGCGTCCGCTCCGGGCGTCGGCAGGGTCCAGCAGGCGGTCCTGGGGACGACGACCAAGTCGATCGCGCGGGTCGACCTGCTGCTGAAGGAGAACCCGAACTCCAACGACGCGATCAACCTGGTCAAGGACGAACTGCGGCCCGCCGTGCACGAGATGTCGCCGGAGGGCGTACGCGCCTACGTCGGCGGCGCGACGTCGATCTACGCGGACATCAACGAGGTGAACAACCGCGACCTGTCGGTCATCCTGCCGGTGGCCGCGCTGCTCATCGCGCTGATCCTGGCACTGCAGCTGCGCAGCCTCGTCGCCCCGCTCTACCTGGTGCCCGCGGTGCTGCTGGGCTTCGCGGCCACCATCGGCTCGGCCGTGTACTTCTTCCAGTACCTGGGCGACAAGCCGGGCGTCACCTTCCAACTGCCGATCATCATGTACCTCTTCGTTCTGGCGATCGGCACCGACTACAACATCCTGATGACCGCCCGGCTCCGCGAGGAGGCCCGGGACGGCCACGAGCCGAGGAAGGCGGCGGCGCTGGCCGTCGAGCACGGCGGCCCGACGGTCATGGCCGCCGGCCTGATCCTGGCGGGCACCTTCGCCGTCATGGTCCTGGCACCGGTCGCGATGATGCAGCAGATGGGCTTCGGCGTGGCCGCCGGCATCATGCTCTCCGCGTTCGTCATGTCGATGTTCCTGGTCCCGGCCGTCACCGCGCTGCTGGGCCACGCGGCCTGGTGGCCCGGGCACGGCGACCGGGCGAAGGCGAAGGCCGAGCCCCAGCCGGAACTCGCCAAGCACTGATCCGCCCCTGAGGGCATGAAACGCCCTCCGGAGCACAAAAAAGGGCGGCCTCCGCGAGGAGGCCGCCCTTTCCCGTGCGCCGGATCAGGCCGACAGGAAGCCCAGCAGGTCCTGGCGGCTGATCATCCCGGCGGGCTTGCCTTCCACCAGGACGACCGCCGCGCCGTGCTTCTCCAGCTCCTCCACCGCGCGGGAGAGCGGGTCTCCCGAGCCGAGCGTGGGCAGCGGCGCCGACATGTGCAGCGACAGCGGGTCCTCCGGCCGGGCCTTGCCCGCCACCAGCAGGCCCAGGAGCTCCCGCTCGCCGATCGCGCCGACCACCTCGGCGGCCATGACGGGCGGCTCCTCCTTGAGGATCGGCACCTGGGAGACGTCGAACTCGCGCATCAGCTCGATCACCGAGCCGACGCTTTCATCCGGATGGGCGTGGACGAACTCCGGCAGCTGGCCGCCCTTGCCGGCCAGCACGTCCCCGACCTTGGCCTCGTCGGTGGCCGCCGACAGGAAGCCGTAGTTCTGCATCCACTCGTCGTTGAAGATCTTGGACAGGTAGCCGCGGCCCCCGTCCGGCAGCAGCACCACCACGACCGCCTCGGGCCCGGCCCGCTCGGCCACCCGCAGCGCCGCGACCACCGCCATGCCGCAGGAGCCGCCGACCAGCAGGCCCTCCTCGCGGGCCAGCCGCCGGGTCATCACGAAGGAGTCCTTGTCGGAGACCGCGATGATCTCGTCGCACACCTCCGGGTCGTAGGTCGCGGGCCAGATGTCCTCGCCCACGCCCTCCACCAGGTACGGCCTGCCGGTGCCGCCGGAGTAGACCGAGCCCTCCGGGTCGGCGCCGATGATCTTCACCTTCCCGCCGGAGACCTCCTTGAGGTAGCGCCCCGCGCCGGTGATCGTGCCGCCGGTGCCCACCCCGGCGACGAAGTGGGTGATCCTCCCCTCGGTCTGCTCCCAGATCTCCGGGCCGGTGCTCAGGTAGTGGGACCTGGGGTTCTCCGGGTTGGAGTACTGGTCGGGCTTCCACGCGCCCTGGATCTCCCGGGCCAGGCGGTCGGAGACCGAGTAGTAGGAGTCCGGGTGGTCGGGGGCCACGGCGGTCGGGCAGACGACCACCTCGGCGCCGTAGGCGCGCATCACGTTGACCTTGTCCGCGGCCACCTTGTCCGGGACCGTGAAGACGCACCGGTAGCCGCGCTCCTGGGCGACGATGGCCAGTCCCACCCCGGTGTTGCCCGAGGTGGGCTCGACGATCGTCCCGCCGGGCCGCAAAGCTCCCGAGGCCTCCGCCGCGTCGATCATCCGGACCGCGATGCGGTCCTTCACCGAACCGCCCGGATTGAAGTACTCCACCTTGGCGATCACCTGGCCGGACAGCCCGGCGGTCACGCTCCGCAGCCGGACCAGCGGGGTGTTCCCCATCAAGGGGATGAGCGAGTCATGAACCTGCACGGGACGTCCTTGTCTTGCGCGCTGGAAAGAACGGGAATACTCGAGATGTTTCCTATCCGTTTCGGCCGGTGTTTCCGTCAGCGGGCGCACGGCCGCTCGGATAGATTCCGTTTTCGACACTAACCCAGCCTGCGGGGGTGAGCGAGCGAATGCTGAGGGCTCTGACCACGCGCCGGATAGTGACGGCGGCGGCTTTCGGCGGCGGCGGCCTGACCGTTCTGGGCGGGCTGACCTTCGCCCTTCTGGTGGCCGAGGCCAGATCCGCCAGGCGGATCATCCAGGGGTCCGTCAACTTCCTGCCGCCCGCCACCGACGGCCTCTACGGGCGGCGGCTGCCCGGCGAGCCGATCTCCTTCGCCATGCTGGGCGACTCCACCGCCGCCGGGATCGGCGTGCACGAACCGGAGGAGACCGCGGCGGGCCTGCTCGCCTCGGGCCTGTCCGCCAGCGCGGGCCGCCCGGTCCGGCTGACCAACGTGGCGGTCTCCGGCTCCCGCTCCGAGGCCCTGCGGGAGCAGGTCTCCCAGGCGCTGGAGGCCGGGCCCGAGATCGCGGTGATCATGATCGGCGCCAACGACGTCACCGCCCGGATCGCGGCAGCCGAGTCCGTCCGCCACCTGGAGGAGGCGGTCCGGAGGCTGCGCGAGGCGGGTTGCGAGGTCGTCGTGGGCACCTGCCCCGACCTGGGGTCGGTGGAGCCCCTCATGCAGCCGCTGCGCTGGATCGCCCAGCGCACCAGCCGCCAGCTCGCCGCCGCGCAGACCGTGGTCGTGGTGCAGACCGGCGGGCGCACGGTGTCCCTCGGCGACCTGCTCGGCCGCGATTTCGCCATCGAGCCGGGCGAGTTCTTCTCCGCGGATCGTTACCATCCGTCTGCGAGAGGTTACGGTGCGGCAGCGGCGGCCCTGCTACCTTCGGTCTCAGCCGCGCTGGGGCTCGAACCCGAGGCCCGGTTCGGCGAGGGAGTCCTGCCCATCTACCTCGCGGCCGCCTCGGCCGCGGAGAAGCCCGGCACCGAGGTGACGGCACGGGGCGACGGCGCGTCCCGGTCCCGCTGGGCCACGCTGCTGCGCCGCACGGGTGGCGCGGCTCCCGCCCGTCCCTCGTCTGACGGCTCGACCCTGCCGGAGGTGGCTCCCGGCATGGCCTGAGCCCTCGGCTCTCCCCTTCGCCTGGAGTTCACCCCATGCCCTCGGCCGCCCTCAAGCGACTACTCTCCGTCTCCATCTCGGTACTCCTCGCGGCCGGGTGCGCCGGCGGGGAGGACCGGGACACGGCCCACGCCGCGGCGGGCTGGACCGACGCGCAGGTGAACGCGGTCAGCCGGGCCTCGCTCGGCTCGGGCGTCGCCGCCGTCACCGGCCTGCGCCCCGACGGCTCCCTGGAGACGGTCGTCGACGATCTGGCGACGGGTCGGAGGCTGTGGGCGCACCCGGCGACGATGTTCGGACGGCTCCCGGGCATGGGGGTGCAGCCCCCCGCCGTCGCCGGTCCGGTGGTGGTCGCGCTCGAGCCCCGCTCCGGCGGCCCGTGGAAGGCCATGATCGTCGCCCGCGACGCCCGGACGGGCGAGCAGAGGTGGGCGCGGGGCGTGAACTCCACGTTCGGGCCGGTGGCCTGCGGGACGAACGTGTGCCTGTCGGAGTCGACGGCCCAGCGGAGCCCGCGGTTCGTGGTGCTGGAGAGCGGCACCGGGCGGACCCTGTGGCGGCTGCGCGGGCTCGCCGAGGTCGAGCACGCCGACCGGGACCGCATCGTCGTCTTCCGGATGGCCGAGCGGCCGGTTCTGGCCGCGTACGCCACCGGGTCGGGGCGGCGGCTGTGGTCGTTCCCGGTGGAGGACGCGGTGGGCGCCGGGATCGACCTGTCCGGCGGTTGGTCGTTCGGCACGGCGGGCGAGCTGCTCCTCGGGCACGTCGCGCCCGCCCGGAGGGGCAGGTCGCTGTCGGCCTACGGCTTCTTCGCGCTGCGGCTGGCCGACGGCTCGCCCGTGTGGACGCATCCGCGCCAGCTCCGGGTCTACCCGAGCCCGAACCCGGCGGTCGGCCTGATCACCCGGGAGGTCGGCTCCTCCGGGAACTTCGAGGGTTTCGCCCGGATCGACGCCCGAACCGGCCGCAAGCTCGCCACGATCCCCTCGGCGGACGTGCCCCGCGGCTCCTCCTGGTGGCTGTCCTTCTCCACCGACCTGTCGACGCTCGGGTTCTGGATCCCCGGCCGACAGGGCGCGGCGTTCGACCTGCGCCGGTCCGAGTCCGTCCCGCTCGAGGGCCTGCGCGCCTGGTCCTTCTGCACCACCTCGCCCCAGCCCCTGGAGCTGGCGGGCGGCGCCCCCGGCTTCTTCCCCGTCGCCCCCCTGTGCTCCTACGACCTGGCCACCGGCGCCAAGGCCCCCGATCCGGGCCCGCCCCCGCTCTGGTACACCGGCTCCTTCGACGGCCACCGGGTCTGGCGCGACGAGCGGGGCGCCCTCCACGGCACCCGGGACGGTACCGGCACGACTCCGGGTATGTACGGCTGAGGGGCCCCCGCGGGCGTCGAGTTCTCCGGGGATTTCTAGAATCTCGTCCTAGAACAGGATTAGAGTACTTATCGGTAACTTGATGGCCGAGGTACGGCCCCAGGAGAAGAGGAATCCCATGCCCGAGGCAGTGATCGTCGCCACCGCCCGTTCCCCCATCGGCCGAGCCTTCAAGGGCTCCCTCAAGGACCTGCGCGCCGACGAACTGGCCGCGAGCATGGTCCAGGCCGCTTTGGACAAGGTCCCCCAGCTCGACCCGAACAGCATCGACGACCTGCTGCTGGGCTGCGGCCTGCCCGGCGGGCGCCAGGGCTACAACATGGCCCGCGTCGTGTCCGTGCTGCTCGGCCTGGACACCGTCCCCGGCGCGACCGTCACCCGCTACTGCTCCTCCTCGCTGCAGACCACCCGTATGGCGCTGCACGCCATCAAGGCCGGCGAGGCCGACGTCATCGTCTCCGCCGGCGTCGAGCACGTCTCGGGCTTCGCCTTCGGCTCCTCCGACGGGTTGCCCAACACCCAGAACGAGAAGTTCGCGCCCGCCGAGGCCCGCACCGCCAAGCTGGCCGAGGGCGGCCAGGACTGGACCGACCCGCGCGAGGAGGGCATCGTCCCCGACGTCTACATCGCGATGGGCCAGACCGCCGAGAACGTCGCCCGGCTCAAGGACGTCTCCCGTCAGCGCCAGGACGAGTTCGGCGTGCGCTCCCAGAACCTCACCGAGAAGGCCATCGCCAACGGCTTCTGGGCCACCGACATCACCCCGGTCACGCTGCCCGACGGCACCGTGGTCAGCAAGGACGACGGTCCCCGCGCCGGCACCACCTACGAGGCCGTCTCCCAGCTCAAGCCGGTCTTCCGCCCCGACGGCACGGTCACCGCGGGCAACTGCTGCCCGCTGAACGACGGCGCCGCCGCCGTGGTCATCATGAGCGACACCAAGGCCGCCGAGCTGGGCATCACCCCGCTCGCCCGCGTCGTCAGCACCGGCGTCTCCGGCCTCTCCCCCGAGATCATGGGCCTGGGCCCGGTCGACGCCAGCAGGAAGGCCCTGGCCCTGGCCGGCCTGACCATCGACGACATCGACCTGGTGGAGCTCAACGAGGCCTTCGCCGCCCAGGTCCTCCCGTCCGCGGACGACCTCGGCATCGACCTCGACAAGCTGAACGTCAACGGCGGCGCCATCGCCATCGGCCACCCCTTCGGCATGACCGGCGCCCGCATCACCAGCACCCTCATCAACAGCCTGAAGTTCCACGACAAGCAGTTCGGCCTGGAGACCATGTGCGTAGGCGGCGGCCAGGGCATGGCCATGGTCCTCGAGCGCCTCAGCTGACGACCTGACCCGAGAACAAACGGAAAGGCCCCCGGGATGCGCTCCCGGGGGCCTTCCATTCACGGCACCCACCGTCCCGGTATGACAGTCAGGTGTCACCTTGCTGCCACAGCGACGGGTCTAATCAGAACTGTTCAGGATCGCGAGGAGGCGCAGGACCTCGAGGTAGATCCAGACCAGGGTGCTGGTGAGGGCGAAGGCGCAGGCCCAGGAGTACTTCTCCGGAAGGCCGGCCTGGACGCCGCGCTCGACCATGTCGAAGTCGAGCATCAGGAAGAAGCAGCCGACCAGGATCGCGATGACGCTGAAGACGATGCCGAGGACACCGTTCTCCCGGATGCCGATGCCGCCCTCGCTGAAGAGGCCGACGACCAGGTTGACCAGCATGAGGCCGATGAGGGCCATGCCGGCGGCGAGCACGTACCTCGTGAACTTCGGCGTCACCCGGATGATGCGCAGCGAGTAGACGGCCAGCATGGCGCCGAACGCCAGGGCGGTGCCGATGATCGCCTGGAAGACGATGCCGTTGTAGAGGTCGTTGAACATGTGGCTGATCGTGCCGACCGCGACACCGTAGAAGGCCGCGTAGGCCAGGGTCAGCGGAGCGCTGGCCTTGCCGGTGAAGCCGAGGTAGAGGCCGAGCCCCAGTCCGATCAGGACCGAGACCAGGGCCACGCCCATGCCGAAGTTCAGGACCCAGGCGACGGCACCGGTGAGGGTCAGGGTGCCGAGGCTGAGGAAGCCCTTGACGACGACGTCGTCGACCGTCATGGTCCGGACGGCCGGCGGGGCGTACGCCGGCTGGTTGTACATGTCGTGGAGCTGCTGCGGGGAGGGCGCCTGCTCGCGCCCCGCCTGCTCACCCATCTTGCGGAACGCGGGGTTCCTGCTCTCCATCATTTCCTCCGGCAACTGAGAATCTTCACATCGATAAGACGGTCCATACCTGAAAATCGTTCCGCTGCGCAAGCGAACGCGTCTCAGCGCAGTACGGAATCCAGTTCGTACAGGCCGATTCTGCCCGCTTCGGCGGCCAGCGCGGTAGTCGCGAGGTGCAGCAGCCAGGTGCGGGCCCTGCCGTCCTCCAGGGGGCCCTGCTGGAGACCGGCCGCCCAGGCGCGCAGGGTGCGGGCGTAGTCCTCGCGCAGCGCCGTCACTCCCCGCACCTCCAGGCCCACCGCGTCCAGCACCTCGGCGAAGGACCCGAGAGTCGGCAGCTCCTCCTCGGAGCCGAAGACGTAGTCGCTGGTGAACGGGCGCTGGACGGAGTCCCGCCGGTGCACGGGCTGGCGGACCAGGAGCCGTCCGCCCGGTCTGAGCAGGGCGGCGAGTTCCCCGATCACCCCGTGCAGGGGGAGCACTCCGGCGAGCGCCACGATCACGTCGTAGGAGCCTTCGGCGGGGACGAAGGGGAGCACCCGCACCCCTTCGGGAGGGGTGACGCCGAAGGAGGTGACGGCTGTCACCTCCGCTCCGTACTCGCGGGCGAGTCTGGCGGAGAAGGAGGCCCAGCCCGCGTTGAGCTCCAGAACCGAGGCGCCCGGTTCGAGGGCGAGCCCGGCGGCGATCCGCTCCTCGTCGGCGCGTTGCGCCTCCGCCAGCGTCGTGGCGCCCGCCCAGCGGCCGGCGCCGAGCGCGCGGCTGTCGCCGGCCATCCGGGAGTAGAGCTCTTCGGGGGTGTCCTCCAGCAGGCCCTTGCCGCCCTCCTCCGGCGGCGCCTTCGGCTCCGGCCCGACCGCGCCCAGCATCACCGCGGTCCGGACGATCTCGCGCTTGTCGTCCCCGCTCAGGCGGATCGCCTCGTCGTCGTGGCGCAGCACCCGCTGCAGCGCGCCGAGCGCGGTGCACACGTCGCCCTCTATGTCCAGCTCACCGGTGACGTAGGCGCGGACGAGGCCGATCTCGCCCGGCCTCCACAGCAGGCGCCGCAGCGCCCGCCGATCGCGGACCACGAAGACCGGGGTTCCGGCCGGGCCTATCCCGCTCCCGTCCCAGGCGCGCACCCCGACCGGCAGCGGATCGCCCAGGATCCGGGTCAGCAGAGGCTCAAGCCGCCCCGCGGCCCCGTCCACCATGCTGTTCTCCCTCTCACGACGCCCCGCCGATCTTAGGCGCGCCCACCCCTATCTCACTCGTCCCGCACGGAGTGTGGCGCCTGCCATGAAGCACGTGGCCGTTCGGGGTCGAGATTTTCCTCCGATTCCCCGAACCTCCCACCGTTTTCCGACATCTCATCTTCTGTAACCACATTCTCGTCACGCACGAGGGTGCCACGGGGTCACTACCTCCGGCGGGGGCCGGGGGCGGGGACGGGTCAGGGCCTGACGGGGGCGTTCAGCGGCGAGTCCGCTGAGCCCGGCCCTGTCCCTTTCCCGGTGCTCACTTCCCTCTTCCCGCTCAGAGGTCCGCGGCTTCCCTCGCCCGGGTGAAGACCTCGTCCAGCATCGCCTCGGTCAACCGGCCCGTGAAGGTGTTCTGCTGGGACGGGTGGTAGCAGCCGAGCAGCAGCGTCTCCCCCAGCCGCACCTCCGCCCCGTGCGTGAACTTCGGGCGCGGGCGCGGCAGCGCCGTCCCCAGCTCCGCCAGCGCGGGCCACAGCGCCTGCCAGGCGAAACCCCCGAGCACGACGATGACCCGGGGCCGGGTGAAGGCCAGTTCCCGGGTCAGCCAGGGCCGGCAGGCGTCGCGTTCGGACGGCAGCGGCTTGTTGTCCGGAGGCGCGCAGCGCACGACCGCGACCATCCGGGTGTTCAGCAGTTCCTGCCCGTCTCCGGCGTGCACGCTCTCGGCCTGGGCGGCCAGCCCCACCCGGTGCAGGGACGCGAACAGCCAGTCCCCCGACCTGTCGCCGGTGAAGATGCGGCCCGTCCGGTTGCCGCCGTGCGCCGCCGGGGCGAGCCCGACGATGAGGACGGCCGGATCCGGCGCGCCCCACCCCGCGATCGGACGGCCCCAGTACTCCTCGTCGCGGAAGGCCTTGCGTCGTTCCACCGCCACCTGCTCGCGCCAGGCCACCAGCCGGTCGCAGGCCCGGCAGACCGACTGCCTGGCGCACAGCTCCGCCAGGTCCGGCGCCCGGACCGCGAGCTCCGCCACCTCGCCCGCGGAGCGCGCGACCGGAGTGGACGGCAGCGCGGGATCCCCCGGCCAGCCGGTGCCGGGCGGGACGAACGGGGCCGGACGACCGGAGCGAAGCGAGGATCGACCGGCCCCCTCGGGGGTCCGGGGGTCGTCCCCCGCCTCGGAGTCGAGTTCCGGGGTCAGACGAGGCTCCAGGCGATGCCGTCGAGGATGTCGCGTTCGCTGACGACCACCGCGCCGAACCCGTACTCGCGCATGATGCGGTCGAGGATCAGCGCGCCGGCGCCGATGACGTCCACCCGGCCGGGGTGCATGAACCCCAGGGCGGCCCGCTCCTCGTGCGTCATGTGCAGCAGCTTGCGGGTGGTCTCGTGCGCCTGCGCGGCGGTGATGCGCGACAGGTGGATGCGTTCGCTGTCGTAGGTCTCCAGGCCCATGCTCATGGCGGCGACCGTGGTGACCGAGCCGGCCAGCCCGACCAGGGTGCGCGCCTCGGCGACCGGGACGCTCTCACGGACCTCGCGCAGCGCGGCGTCGATGTCGGCGACCGCGTTGGAGATCAGCTCGGGCGAGGGCGGGTTGGCGCCCTTGAAGTGCCGCTCCGTCATCCGCACGCAGCCGATGTTCACGGAGCGGGAGGCCGTCACGCCGGTGCTGCCGACCACGAACTCGGTGGAGCCGCCGCCGATGTCGACGACCAGGTACGGGCGCAGGGGGCGGAGCGCGGCCAGCTCTTTGGTGGCGCCGGTGAAGGAGAGCCGCGCCTCCTCCTCGCCGGAGACGACCTCGGGCTTCACCCCGAAGATCTCGGTGACCCCGGTCACGAAGTCGGCCCGGTTGCGGGCGTCGCGGGTGGCGCTGGTCGCCACGACCCTGACCTTCTCCGCGCCGTGCTGTTCGATGAGGCGGGCGTAGTCGCGCATCTCCTTGAAGGTGCGCTCCAGCGCCTCGGGGGCGAGCTCGCCCGTCTCGTCCACTCCCTGTCCGAGGCGGACGATGCGCATCTCCCTTTCGACGTCGCGCATCTCCCCGTCGATGTCGGCGATGAGAAGCCGGACCGAGTTGGTCCCGCAGTCGATCGCGGCTACCCGCGTCATGTCTCCTCCAGAGGCAGCTGGTGACAGCCGTGCCTAATCGGCAATCATCGCATCGACGCAGCATCCGGACCGCCACCACTCGGGCAGCTCGTCCAGTGCCTCACGTCCGAAAGGGTTGGTTCCGGGGGCCGCCAACTCGTGGGCGACCAGGGCGTGCAGGCACTTGACGCGCTCGGGCATGCCGCCCGCGGTCTGCATGCCCTCGGGCAGCGGGGGCATGCCCTCCCTCGCGGCGGCCCGGTCGCGCCGCTCGCGGTAGTCGCGGTCCGCGGCGCGGTAGCGCTCGGCCAGTTCGGGGTCCTCGGCGAGCCCGGCCTGCATCTCCTTCATCCGGCCGCGCTCCTCCAGCCGTCCGATGGCCGAGGCCGCGCGGGGGCAGGTGAGGTAGTACAGGGTGGGGAAGGGCGAGCCGTCCGGCAGGTACGGGGCGGTCTCGATCACGTCCGGCAGCCCGCAGGGACAGCGGTGGGCGACCTCGGCGGCCCCCCGGATCGGCCGTCCGAGCTGGGCCTGGACGGCCTCGACGTCACGCTCGTCCATCGGCGCGGCTACTCCCTGTATTCGAATACGGGCATGTGGGACGTCCACGATTCTATTGCCCCGCGACCGCCTCTCCGGACGGACCGTCAGCCCTGCCGGTCCGCCGCCTCCACGGACTTCCACAGGGTCTCGTACCAAGGCGGGGTGCGGGCGGGTCCGGCCTCCCGCTCCTGCTCGGACGTGCCGCCCTGGCCGTCCAGGACGACGTAGCACTGCTCTCCGGGATCGCAGAAGTGCAGCCTGCTCCGGGCCTCGCGCTTGATGTACTCGGGGTCGCCCAGCCGGGCCTTCTTCTCGGCGAGCTCCCGCACGTCCCTGCGCGCCGCGGCCTCCCGCTTCTGCAGCTGGGCGATCTGGCTGCGCTGCGCCACGTACTCGCGCACCGGGTAGGCGAGGCTCAGCGCGATGGCGCACATGACGACGGCCAGGATCGCCGCGCGGGAGGTCAGGTGGAACCTGCCCCCCGCGTGCTCGCGGGGGGCGGTTCCGCGCTGACCGGAGATGTCAGCCCTCCCAGGCGAACCGGGGGAAGGCCGCGGCGCCGGCGTAGCGGGCGGCGTCGTCCAGCAGCTCCTCGATGCGCAGGAGCTGGTTGTACTTGGCGACCCGGTCGCTGCGGGCCGGGGCGCCGGTCTTGATCTGGCCGCAGTTGGTGGCGACGGCCAGGTCGGCGATGGTGGTGTCCTCGGTCTCGCCGGAGCGGTGGCTCATCATGCACTTGAAGCCGCTGTTGTGGGCCAGCGCGACGGCGTCGAGGGTCTCCGACAGGGAGCCGATCTGGTTGACCTTCACCAGCAGCGCGTTGGCGGTGGAGGTCTTGACGCCGCGGGCCAGGCGCTCGGGGTTGGTGACGAACAGGTCGTCGCCGACCAGCTGCACCTTGGCGCCGATGGCGTCGGTGAGGGCCTTCCAGCCGTCCCAGTCGTTCTCGTCCAGCGGGTCCTCGATGGAGACCAGCGGGTAGTCCGCGACGAGGGAGGCGTAGTAGGAGGCCATCTCCTCGGCGCTCTTGGCGGCGCCCTCGAAGGTGTAGGCGCCCTCGGAGTGGAACTCGGTGGCGGCGACGTCCAGCGCCAGGGCGATGTCGCGGCCCGGGGTGAGCCCGGCCTTCTCGATGGCGACGAGGATGAGGTCGAGCGCCTCGCGGTTGGAGGGCAGCTCGGGGGCGAAGCCGCCCTCGTCGCCCAGGCCGGTGTTCAGGCCCTTGCTCTTCAGCACCGACTTGAGGGCGTGGTAGACCTCCACGCCCTGGCGCAGCGCCTCGGAGAACGTGGCCGCGCCCAGCGGCGCGATCATGAACTCCTGGATGTCGACGTTCGTGTCGGCGTGCGCGCCGCCGTTGAGGATGTTCATCATCGGCACCGGCAGCACGTGCGCGTTCGGCCCGCCGACGTAGCGGAACAGCGGCAGCTCGGCGGACTCGGCCGCGGCCTTGGCCACCGCGAGGCTGACGCCCAGGATGGCGTTGGCGCCCAGGTTCGCCTTGTTCGGGGTGCCGTCCAGGTCGATCATGACCTGGTCGATGATGCGCTGGTCGTCGGCGTCGTAGCCGACGAGCTCCTTGGCGATGGTGTCGTTGACGGCCGCGACGGCCTTGCGGACGCCCTTGCCGCCGTAGCGCTCGTCGCCGTCACGCAGCTCGACGGCCTCGAACTGGCCGGTGGAGGCGCCGCTGGGCACGGCGGCCTGGGCCTCTGTGCCGTCCTCGAGCAGAATCTCGACCTCGACGGTGGGGTTGCCGCGGGAGTCGAGGATCTCCCTGGCGTGTACGGCCTCGATCGCAGACACTGTGGCGCGCTCCTTGTTCAGCATCACGGGGGTTGTGTCCCGAGCCTACCGAAGGGCCTCCCGGCGTCTTCGAAGGGCTCGCCGTCCTGCGGCGTTATCCAACCGTGCCCACTTTTCCTATCGATCAGGTTGACTTAATGGGCAATGCCTTGCTCTACTTTTCACATCAAATCAGTCGAAAATATCGACCGGGAGCGAAGAACAGATGAAGCTCAGCAGGAGAAAAGCCCTCGCGGCGGCCGCGGCACTGGTGATCGGCCTGCCGGCGCTCTCCGCGTGCGGGAGCGATGACTCCAGCAGCGAAAGCGGCGGCAGCACCACCGTGAACCTCGGGTTCTTCCCGAACATCACCCACGCCACCGCCCTGGTCGGCCTGGAGAAGGGCATCTTCGCCGAGAAGCTCGGCTCGGACGTCAAGATCGAGCCCAAGTCCTTCAACGCCGGTCCCGCCGCGATCGAGGCCCTGTTCGCCGAGGGCGTCGACGCGACCTTCATCGGACCCAACCCGGCGATCAACGCCTGGGCCCAGTCCAAGGGCCAGGCCATCAAGATCGTGAGCGGCGCCGCCTCCGGCGGCGTGTCCCTGGTCGTGAACCCGGACAAGATCAAGAGCCTGGACGACCTCAAGGGCAAGAAGATCGCCACCCCGCAGCTGGGCAACACCCAGGACGTGGCGATCCGCTCCTACCTCAAGGAAAAGGGCCTCACCGCCAACAAGGACGGCTCCGGCGACGTCTCGGTCGTGCCGCAGGAGAACTCCCAGACCATCGACACCTTCAAGCAGGGCGCGATCGACGGCGCCTGGGTGCCCGAGCCCTTCGCCTCCCGGCTGATCCTCGAGGCCAAGGGCAAGAAGCTCCTCAACGAGAAGGAGCTGTGGCCCGACGGCAAGTTCGTCATCACCCACCTCATCGTCCGGCAGAAGTTCGCCAAGGAGCACCCGGAGATCGTGAAGAAGCTCGTCGAGGGCGTCGTCGCCTCGAACGAGTTCATCAACGGCAACGTCGAGGACGCCAAGACCCTGGCCAACGCCCAGCTGGAGAAGCTGTCCGGCAAGCCCCTGTCGAAGGAGGTCCTCGACTCCGCCTTCAAGGAGATCGAGTTCCTCAGCGACCCGATCCCCAGCTCCCTGACCACCGGAGCCAAGAACGCCGAGGCCGTCGGCCTGCTCGAGCCGGTCGACCTGAACGGCATCTACGACCTGACCTACCTGAACGAGATCCTGAAGGCAGCCGGAAAGCCGGAGGTCAAGACTTCATG
>NZ_BAAATZ010000006.1:602298-603872 GCF_039533685.1 Actinocorallia aurantiaca
TTCCGGCGCCTCGGCGCTGCTCGCCCTGGACGACGTCTCCCTGGACGTCCGGCCCGGCGAGTTCGTCTGCCTGCTCGGCGCGTCGGGCTGTGGCAAGTCCACCCTGCTCAACCTCGTCGCCGACCTGGACAAGGCCAGCGCAGGAACGATCGACCTGGGCGGAGCCCGGGTGGCGCTGATGTTCCAGGAGCCCGCCCTCTTCCCGTGGCTGACCGTCACCGGCAACCTCGAACTGGCCCTGCGGCAGCGCGGCGTCCCGCGCGGCGACCGCAAGAGGCGCGCGTCCGAGCTGCTCGCCTCGGTGCACCTGTCGGGGTTCGAGAAAAAGCGCCCGCACCAGCTGTCCGGCGGCATGCGCCAGCGGGTGGCGCTGGCCCGCGCTCTGGCCCTGACCGAGTCGCAGAACGACGACCTGCCGACCGTCCTGCTCATGGACGAGCCGTTCGGCGCCCTGGACGCGATGACCCGCGACCTGCTCCACGACGAGCTGGAGCGGATCTGGCGGGAGCGGAACCTGACCGTCCTGTTCGTCACCCACAACGTCCGGGAGGCCGTGCGGCTCGGCGACCGGGTCGTCCTGCTGTCCAGCCGTCCCGGACGCGTGATCCAGGAGTTCCCGGTGGAGTTCGCGCGGCCCCGCCGCATCGACTCCCCCGATGTGGCCACGCTGGCCGCGACCATTACCGACCGGCTCAAGGAGGAGGTGAGCCGTCATGGTTCTTGAGCAGCAGGACAGCGGCAAGCTGCAGCGGCAGATCGCCGGGCTCGACGCGCTGGAGCTGACCTCGGGCACCAAGAAGAGCCCGCTGATCCGCGTCTGGTCGGCCCTGTGGCCGATCGCGACCGCGGTCCTGATCTCGCTGGCGGCCTGGGAGCTGGTCGTGCTCAGCGGCTGGCGCGAGCCGTGGGTACTGCCCGGTCCGCGCGACGTGCTCCCGTCCTTCGTCGAGGTCGTCAGCACCGGCACGTTCTGGTCTGCGGTCGCGCTGACCATGAAGCGCGCGCTGATCGGCTTCGCGCTGGCGGTGCTGATCGGCGGGGTCGCCGGAGCGCTGATCTCCCAGTCCTGGGTGCTGCGCCGGGCCTTCGGCTCGCTCATCACCGGCCTGCAGACGATGCCGTCGATCGCCTGGTTCCCGCTGGCCATCCTGCTTTTCAAGCTGAGCGAGAGCGCGATCCTGTTCGTCGTGGTGCTGGGCGCGGCCCCCTCGATCGCCAACGGCCTGATCGCGGGCGTGGACTACACCCCGCCGATCCTGCTGCGGGTGGGCAAGACCATGGGCCTGAGCGGATTCGCGCGCTACCGGCACCTGATCATCCCCGCCTCGCTGCCGTCGTTCGTCGCCGGGCTCAAGCAGGGCTGGGCGTTCGCCTGGCGCAGCCTGATGGCCGGCGAGCTCCTGGTCATCATCGGCAAGCAGTCGGTCGGCACCCTGCTGCACTTCTCCCGCGAGGTCAGCGACACCGCGGAGATGATCTCCGTGATGATCATCATTCTGATCATCGGCATCCTGGTCGACCAGCTGTTCGGCGTGGTGGACCGGGCGATCCGCACCCGTTGGGGGCTGGATCGG
>NZ_BAAATZ010000006.1:603915-683993 GCF_039533685.1 Actinocorallia aurantiaca
CGGCCCTTCCGGAAGCATTTTCCTATTTAAAGAGTCGAAATAATCGGGGAGAACGTGCACGTCACCGCCCGCGTCGAGTACGCGCTCCGCGCGCTGCTGGCCCTCGCCGTCGTCGAACCGTCCGCCCTCACCGCCAACGCGCTCGCCGATTCCCACGGCCTTCCCCTGACCTTCCTGCAGTCGATCCTCGGCGACCTGCGCCGCGCCGACCTCGTCTACAACCAGCGGCTCCCCCATCCGGGCTACCGTCTGGCGCGGGCCGCCGAGGACCTCACCGTCGGCGAGGTGCTGCGGCTGGTCAGCGGAACCCGCGCGGAGGAGCGCGCCGAGCCGCCCGAGGGCGAGCCCTCCGCCCTCGTCGACGCCCTGCGCCAGGTGTGGCGGGCCGCCGACACCGCCCAGCACGAGGTGATCGACGCCGTCACCCTGGCCGACCTGCGCGACGGCCGCCTGCCGGCCCGGATCCAGGCCCTGCTGTCGCCCTGAGGCGCGCGGGCCTGTCCGGACCGGTCAGCGCGACAGGAAGGGCACCTGGAAGGGCGTCGCCTGGAAGGGCAGTTCGGGCAGGAACGGGCCGTCCTCGTGCGGCGGAGGCTCCTCCTCGTGGGGCTCGGGGCCCTTGGAGACGGTGAGGACGACGGTGGTGTCAAAGTCGCCGGGGTCGATGCTCGCGCCGGGCGCCGGGTCGGTCGAGGCGACGGTGCCCTCGGGGTACTCGGAGTGCTTCTCGGACGAGGCGATCCGGTAATCCATGCCCATCGCCCGGAGCTTGTCGGCCGCGGCCTCCGGCTTCAGGCCGCGAAGGTCGGGCATGCGCACCCGGTCCTCGCCCGAACCCTTGCGGAAGAACTCCGACGGCGGCCTGCGGAAACCGGTGGCCTTCACGCCCCGCAGCGCCTCGGCCATGGTGTCCTGCCAGATCGGCCCCGGAATGCTCGCCCCGTAGACCGGGCCGCCGCAGTGCGTCGGCAGGCACACGTTCGTCATCGGGTTGCTGTAGCCGCCGCGCGGGTCGCCGACCCAGACGGCCGAGGCCAGCTCCGGGGTGTACCCGGCGAACCAGGCCGCGGAGTAGTTGTCCACCGTGCCGGTCTTGCCCGCCGCGGGACGGCCCAGACCCAGCCCCCGCGCCGTGCCCTTGGTCAGGACGCCGCTCATCACGTGGTTCACCGCGTCGGCGACGCCCTTGTCGATGACCTGCTCGCAGTTCGCCGACGGGACCTTGATCTTCTTGCCGTCGCTGCGGTCGATCCGCTTGATGGCGATCGGCTCGCAGTACTTGCCGCGCGCCCCGAACGCCGCGTAGGCGGCGGCGACCCGCAGCGGGGAGACGTCGTTGAAGCCCAGGGTGAAGGAGGCGAACTCCTGCAGCGGCTTGCCGTCGGCCCGGCGGATGCCGAGCTTCTTGGCCATCTTCACCGTGTCGCACAGGCCCACCTCCTTCTCCAGCTTGAGGAAGAAGGTGTTGACCGAGTGCCAGGTGCCCGTCAGCAGGCTGAAGCTGCGTCCGCCCTCGCCGTCCGAGGAGTTGCGCAGCTCGGTGGTGTCGCTGACGTTCTTGCCCTTGCAGTCGCGGAACCCGGTGGGCGCGTACGCGACCGGCGCGGTGATGCGCTCGCCGATCGGCATGCCCTCGTCGAACGCGGCGGCCAGCGTGAACGCCTTGAAGGTCGAGCCGGCCGCCATGCCGACGCTGGTGCCGTGGGAGGCGTCCGCCGCGAAGTTGATCCAGGTCTTGCCGGGCTCCTCGTCGGGCCCCAGCTCCCGGCCCACGTCCATGCCCTTGATCTCACCGGTGCCCGGTTCGACGAGGACCTGGGCCGCGGCCTTCTTCTCCTTGTTCCTGGCCGGGACGTGCCGCAGCAGCGCCTTGCGCGCGGCGTTCTGCGTCTTCCAGTCCATCGTGGTGCGGATCTTCAGACCGCCCGCCCACAGCAGCCGCTCCCGCTCCCCCTTCGTCTTGCCGAAGATCGGGTTGTTGAGGATCTCCCGCTGCACGTAGTCGCAGAAGAACGGGGCCTTGCTCTCGGTGCAGCCGTTCTTGGTCTCGGTGAGCTTGAGGACGAGCGGCTTGGCCTTCTCCTTCGCGGCCTCCTCCCGGCTGATCCAGCCGAGCTCCGCCATCCGGTCCAGGACGACGTCCCGCCGGTTGCGGGCGCCCTCGCCGTTCAGCCGCGCGTTGTAGAAGTTGCCGTTCTTGAGGATGCCCGCCAGCGTCGCCGCCTGGTTGAGGTTCAGCTTGGAGGCGGAGACCGAGAAGTACCTGCGGGCCGCGGCCTCGACCCCGTACGCGTGGTCTCCGAAGAAGGCGATGTTCAGGTACTTCTCCAGGATCTCGTCCTTGGGGTACCTGCGCTCGACGGCGATGGCGTACCGCAGCTCGCGGAGCTTGCGGCCCTTGGTGATCTCCACCGCCTGCTGCTTCTCCGCCTCGCTCTCGGCGTTCATGTACAGCAGGTTCTTCACGTACTGCTGGGTGATGCCCGAACCGCCCTGCGCGCCTTCGCCCGAGTTGTTCAGGTTCGACATGAGGGCGCGCACCGTGCCCCGGGTGTCGAGCGCGCCGTGCTCGTAGAACCTGGAGTCCTCGATGGCGAGCACCGCCTGCTTCACGGCCGGCGAGATCTCGTCGAGCGGCACTTCCACCCGGTTCTGCCGGAAGAACGTGGCGATGAGCGAACCGTCCGCGGCGAGGATCTGCGAACGCTGGGGGGCCTTCAGCTCGTCCAGGTCCGCCGGCTCGCTGAGCAGCCAGTCCGCCGAGTCCCGGGCGCCGACTCCCGCCGTCCAGGCGAGCGGCACCAGCAGCAGCCCGGCCAGGAGCCCGGCCATCATGCTGTATCCCGCGAGCCGCCGTACCGCACCGGCTCTGCCGATACCCCCGTCCGCTTCCATGCGGCACACCATAGACCGGACAGATGTCCGATAACCAGCAGGGCCCCGGGGGCGGGCTTCGCTCATACCAGGGTCATCCCCGGCTCTCGCGCTCCCATTCCTCTACCTTCGCCCGGAAGCGAGCGGACCACGCGCGCAGTTCGCGTTCGGCGTCCTCGGCGGGACCGGCCCGGTCGGCGTAGTCGGCGAACAGCTCCTCGGGCACCCCGCCCTTGCGTGCCCGGCGAACGAGCTGGGCCGCCTCCAGCAGCGCGGGCTGGGAGAAGGGCACGCCTTCCAGCAGACCGCGTTCGCCCTTCTCCTCTTTCTTGATGGCATCCCAGTTCACCTCGACCTCGGCGGCGCCGGAGACGTCCACCTCGGCGAACACGTGGGGGTGGCGCCGGACGAGCTTGTCGACGATGCCCTCGGCGACGTCGTCGATGGTGAAGCCGTCCTCGCCGCGCTCGGCGGCGACCACGGAGTGGAAGGCGATCTGCATGAGCACGTCGCCCAGTTCCTCCCGCAGGGACGTGAAGTCACCCGAGGCGACCGCGTCGGCCGTCTCGTACGTCTCCTCGACCAGGTACGGGATGAGCGACTGGTGGGTCTGCTTGCGGTCCCACGGGCAGTCGCGGCGCAGCCGCTCCATCACCGAGACCACGTCCAGCAGCCGGGCGCCGGGCAGGTCGTAGGAGCCGTGCACGATCTCGACGTCCAGCGGGTCCCCGACGACCAGTTCGCCGACCCGCTCGGCGAAGGCCGCGTCGCCGTCCGGGGCGGCCAGCCACACCACGTCGCCCCGCCGCGCGGCGTCCACCACCGGGCGTGCGTCCGGCTCCACCACCTCGGCCGCGACCCCCGCCTCCCGCAGGAACGGCAGCTGGGGGTGGTCGGCGGCCGCGGTGAGGACCCTGGAGTCCTGGAGCGCGCGCCACGCCCTCCAGGTGAGCAGGCCGGGCGCGACCCGGTGGGTGGTGCTCAGCAGGATCAGGCTCATGCCGCCCCGCTCTCCCTGCGGGACAGGGTGGTCACCGGAGCCTGCAGCAGGCCCTCGTCGTAGCCGGAGCCGTACCGCGGGTTGACCTTGATCCGCATGGTCCGGGCGGTCTGCTGCAGCGCCTGGTGCACCTGCTCGTTCGCGGCCGCGTCCGAGCCCGCGCCGGTCGAGAGCCTGTTGTTGATGACGATCATCCGCGCGAACTCGCGGCGGTGGCTCGGCGGGACGCCGTAGGACATCGTGAAGAGGTCGAAGAACTCCGCGCCGCCCTCGCGCGCGACCTGGCCCATGAGCTCGTCCACCTGCGCGGAGGTGACAACGATGCCGCGGTCGTCGGCGGCCTTCTCACTGACCCGCATCGAGATCAGCCGGCTGAGCACGCTGCGCGGCGTCGACTCGGGGTCGGCCAGGGTCAGCTGCTGCGCCGGGAGCGGGTTCTCCTTGTAGGAGTCCCTCCACTCGTTGACGGCGCCGCTCAGCTCCGCCTCGCTGATCCGGGGCGTGTCGCCGAAGGTCGCGGCGGCGCCCATGCGCGTCTGGTCTCCGCAGGCCGTCACGCCGAGAGCGAGCGCCGCGACGACGAGGATCTTTCGTATCACCCGCACACCTTACTGACCGACCGGCCCGAGAGACGACATGGAGAAAAGCGGTCTAGCCCTCGAGGAACAAGGCGTCCACGAGTTCCGTCGCCCAGCGGAGCATCTCGCCGTCGCGTAGCGGGCGGCCGCCGAGCGGGGCGGTCTTGGGGGTGGGCACCAGGATCTGGCCCGGCTTCATCAGGCTCTTGGGGTAGAGGCGCTGCATGCGGACCTGGCGGGACTCCGGCAGGATGCGGTCCTCGCCGCCCGCCTTGGCGAAGCGGACGAAGTTGCCCTGCAGCACCACCTCGGTGAGCCCGGCCCGCCGCGCCCGCGACCGGAACCGGGCGACCTCCAGCAGGCTGAGGACGGGCACGGGCGGGGCGCCGAACCTGTCCTTGAGCTCCTCGAGGACCTCGGGGATCTCGTCGTCGGAGGCGATGCCGGCGATGCGCCGGTAGGCCTCCAGGCGCAGCCGCTCCCCCGGCACGTACTCGTGCGGGATGTGCGCGTCCACCGGGAGCTCGACCTTGGTCTCGGGCATCGTCCGCTCGGGCTCGGACTTGAGCTCGCGCACCGCCTCGCCCACCATCCGGACGTACAGGTCGAACCCGACGCCCGCGACGTGGCCCGACTGCTCCGCGCCCAGGATGTTGCCCGCGCCCCGGATCTCCAGGTCCTTCATCGCCACGAACATGCCCGCGCCGATCTCGGTGTGCTGGGCGATCGTCGCCAGCCGTTCGTGCGCGGTCTCCGACAGCGGGTTCTCCGGCGGGTACAGGAAGTAGGCGTACGCGCGCTCGCGGCCGCGGCCGACCCGGCCCCGCAGCTGGTGCAGCTGCGACAGGCCGTAGGTGTCGGCCCGGTCCACGATGAGGGTGTTGGCGTTCGGGATGTCCAGACCCGACTCCACGATCGTGGTCGCGACCAGGACGTCGTAGTTCTTCTCCCAGAAGTCGACCATCACCTTCTCGAGCTGCTGCTCGTTCATCTGGCCGTGCGCGGTGGCCACCCGCGCCTCGGGCACCAGCTCCTTGATCGTCGCGGCGACCTTGTTGATGGACTTCACCCGGTTGTGGACGAAGAAGACCTGCCCCTCGCGCAGCAGCTCGCGGCGGACCGCGGCGGCGATCTGCTTCTCGTCGTAGGGCCCCACGAACGTCAGGACGGGGTGCCGCTCCTCCGGCGGGGTCAGGATCGTCGACATCTCGCGGATGCCCGTCAGGCCCATCTCCAGGGTGCGCGGAATCGGCGTCGCCGACATCGCCAGCACGTCCACCTGGGTGCGCAGCCGCTTCAGCTCCTCCTTGTGCTCGACGCCGAAGCGCTGCTCCTCGTCGATGATGCACAGGCCCAGGTTCTTGAACCGGGTGGAGGGGCTGAGCAGCCGGTGCGTGCCCACCACCAGGTCGACCTTGCCCTCCGCGAGCGCCTCCAGGGTCTCGGCGACCTCCTTGTCGGTCTGGAACCGGGAGATCGGCCTGACCACGACGGGGAACGCCGCGAACCGCTCGGAGAACGTCGACAGGTGCTGCTGCACCAGCAGCGTGGTCGGCACCAGCACCGCGACCTGCTTGCCGTCCTGGATCGCCTTGAACGCCGCGCGCACCGCGATCTCGGTCTTGCCGTAGCCGACGTCGCCGCAGATCAGCCGGTCCATCGGGACCGGCTTCTCCATGTCCTGCTTGACCTCCTCGATCGCGGCGAGCTGGTCGGGCGTCTCGGTGTAGGGGAACGCGTCCTCCAGCTCCCGCTGCCAGACGGTGTCCGGGCCGAACGGGTGGCCGGGACTGGCCATCCGCGCCGAGTACAGCCGGATCAGCTCCCCGGCGATCTGCTTGACCGCCTTGCGGGCCCGGGACTTGGCCTTCTGCCAGTCCGCGCCGCCCAGCCGGTGCAGCGACGGCGCCTCGCCGCCGACGTACCGGGTGAGCTCCTCCAGCTGGTCGGTGGGGACGAACAACCGGTCGCCCTTGGAGTACTCGAGGATGAGGTACTCGCGGGTCGCGCCCTGGATCGTCCGGGAGACCATCTCCACGTACCGGCCGACGCCGTGCTGCTCGTGCACCACGTAGTCGCCCGCCGACAGCTGCAGCGGGTCGATGCCGCCGCGCCGCCGGGACGGCATCCGCCGCATGTCCTTGGTGGAGGACTTCTGCCCCGACAGGTCGGTCTCGGTGAGGACGGCCAGCTTCACCTCGCCGTGGCCCGACCACAGGAAGCCGTGCTCCAGGCGGCCGGTGGTGACCAGGACCGAACCCTCGGCCTCCTGGCGCGAGGCCGGGACCCCGGCGTCGCGCAGCACCTCCACGAACCTTTCGGCCGGGCCCTGCCCCTCGCTGGTGAACACCACCTTCCAGCCCTCGTCGTGCCAGTGGCGCACGTCCGCGACGACCTTCTCCCGGTCGCCCCGGTAGGCGTCGGCGGGCTGGACGTCCAGAAGGACGTTCTCGTCCTCGTCGTCGCCGGTCATCAGGGGGCTGGTCGACCACCAGGGCAGTTCCAGCTCGCGCGCCCTGTCCCGGATCTCCTCCAGGCTCCGGTACGCGGCCTCGCCGAGGTCGATCGGCGCGACGCCGCCCGCGGCCGCGTTCACCCAGGACGCCTCCAGGAACTCCTGGCTGGTGCTGACCAGGTCCACGGCCCGGCTGCGGATGCGCTCGGGGTCGCAGATCAGCATCCGGCTGCCCTTGGGCAGCAGGTCGACGAGGAGTTCCATGCGCTCGGCCAGGACCGGGGAGAACGTCTCCATGCCCTCCACGGCCTCGCCCTCGGCCAGCCTGTCCAGCACGTCGGCCAGCGCGGGGTGGTCGGCGGCCAGCAGCCGCGCCTTCTCCCGCACCGGCGGTGTCAGCAGCAGCTCCCGGCAGGGCGGCGCCCACAGCCCGTCCTGTGCGATCTCCAGGGAGCGCTGGTCTGCGGCCTTGAAGTAGCGGATCTCCTCGACCTGGTCGCCCCAGAACTCCACCCGCAACGGGTGCTGCTCGCCGGCCGGGAACACGTCCAGGATGCCGCCGCGCACCGCGATCTCGCCGCGCTTCTCCACCAGGTCGACCCGGTCGTAGCCGGTCTCCACCAGGCGCAGCACCACGTCGTCGAGTTCGGCCTCGTCGCCCTGGCGCAGCCGGACCGGCTCCAGGTCGCCCAGGCCCGCGACGATCGGCTGGAGCACCGCGCGCACCGGGGTGACGATCACCCTGAGCTGCCCGCCGGCCGGGTCGCCGGGCTCGGGGTGCTTGAGCCTGCGCAGCACCGCCAGCCGCTGCCCCACCGTGTCGCTGCGCGGGGAGAGCCGCTCGTGCGGCAGGGTCTCCCAGGCCGGGAAGTGCGCCACCGAGTTCGGGTCCAGCAGGCTGGTCAGCGCCGACGCCAGGTCCTCGGCCTCGCGGCCGGTGGCGGTGACGGCCAGGACGGCGGCGCCGTCGATCGCGGTGCGCGCCAGCACCGCGGCCAGCACCGGCCGCAGCGATGGAGGGCCGACGAGCGTGTGCTCGCCGCCGTCCAGGGAGCGGCGCAGCGCCGGATCGGTGAGCACGACATCGAGCAGTGGCGAGAGAGACATCATCGACCTTGTGGCAGGCGGAGGCCGCGCGCGTCCGCGCAGCCCGAAGCACCCGGAGCGAAGGCTTCCGGGATCGGCCTCCAGCCTACGCGTTCCGGCCTACCTGCTGCCGGATCAAGAATTCCTCCAAGAAAGAGCAAATACGGGACGCACGCGCCTTCTTTTACTACGCTGCGGAATCATGACCGAGCTTTCTGTAAGGGACCGCGCGGTCGCGGAGGACGACCTCTTCGCCGAGCGGGTCAGACTGCACACCCACGACAAGGGGCTGCGCAAGGTCCACATCCTCGAGGCCGGGTGCGGCCGGGGGTCCGGCCTGGCGCTCCCCTCCGACCTCGACCGGCACGTGACGGGGATCGACCTCGACACCCCGGCGCTGCGGGCGCGCACCTCGGCCCGGGAGGATCTGGACACCTTCCATCTGGGCGACCTGCGCAACGCCCCGCTGCCCCCGCGCGCCTACGACGTGGTGCACGCCGACTCGCTGATCGAGCGCATCACCCACGCCGAACTGGTGCTGGACCGGATGATCGCCGCCCTCAAGCCCGGCGGGCTGCTGCTGGTGCGCTTCACCGACCGCGACAGCGCCTACGGGCTGATCCGCCGCGCGCTTCCGCGGCGCCTGCGCCGCCTGCTCGGCGACGACGTCGGCGACACCCATCCGAGCGTCTACGAGCCGATCACCTCTCTGGAGGGCATGCGCAACTGGTGCCTGCAGCGCGGCCTGGTCATCGCCGAGGCGCACACCGAGACCCGGGGCGGCGGCAGCGTCGTCGCCCTCGCCCGCGCGCTGGCCACGCTGACCGGCGGCCGCCTCACCGCCGACCACAGCGAACTCGTCCTCGTCATCCGCAAGCCCGAGAGCCGTTTCGCCCGCATCATCTGACCCCGGAGCCTGATGTGACCACCGGGACACCCCGTGGCGTCGCGGCGGGCGGTACCGTGGCCCGGTGAGCGCTGGACTGCCCGAAGAACTCCACGACCTGAAGTCCTGGACCCCCGACCCGACGGAACTCGCCGATCTGGAACTGCTGCTGGCGGGCGCCTTCCGCCCGCTGGCCGGGTTCCTCGGCTCGCTGGACACCGCCGCCGTGGTGGCCGGCGGCAGGCTCGCCGACGGCACGCCGTGGCCGTCGCCGGTCCTGCTGGCCGCGCCCGAAGGGCTGGCCGGTGAGCGGCGGCTGATCCTCTCCGACCCCGAGGGGGTGCCGCTGGCGGTCCTGGAGGTCGACGAGGCCTGGCGGGACCCGAGCCTGCCCGAGGGCCGGGTGCGGCTCGCCGGCCCGCTGACCCAGCTGCGCCGGCCCGCCTACGGCGCCTTCCACGGGCTGAGGCGCACCCCCGCCGAGCTGGAGATCGCCCCCGGCAGGGAGGGGCGGCTGCTGGCCGTGGCCACCCGCGAGCCGCTGCACCGCAAGCAGCTCGGCCAGGTGCGGCAGGCCGCGGAGAAGCTCGGCGCCCCGGTGCTGGTGCTGGCCCTGCTGTCGGGCTCACACGAGCAGGAGCTCGTCCGGGCCCTGCTGGCGGTGCGCAAGGACCTGCCCGACGGCTCCCAGATCGTCCCGGTGAACCTCGCGACCAGGACGGGCGGCCGCGAGTCCGAGCTGCGGGCCCACGTGGCCGCCGCCTACGGGGCCACGCACCTTCTCGCGGTCCAGGAGGACCGCAGCGAAGCGGGGATCCTCCGGGCCGCCTCGGGGGCCCGGGGGTCGTCCTCCGGATTCACACCGGTTCCGCTGGACGGTGACGTGCCGCTGTCGGTCGTCGTCCCCGAGCCGTGGGCCTACGACGCGGACGTGGAGGTCTGGCGGCCGGTCGCCCGGATCGAGGCCGGCCACGCGCGGGCCGAGCTGTCCCCCGAGGAGCTCGGCGAGCTGCTCGACCAGGGCGCGCCGATCCCCGAGTGGTTCACCCCGCCCGCGGTCGCCGTCGAGCTGCGCCGGGCGCGCCCGCCGCGGCACGAGCGGGGGGTCACGGTCTTCTTCACCGGCCTGTCGGGCTCCGGCAAGTCCACCGTGGCGCGCGGCCTGGCCGACGCCCTGGTGGAGAACGGCGGGCGCACGGTCTCGCTGCTGGACGGCGACGTGGTCCGCCAGATGCTCTCCTCGGGCCTGACGTTCTCCAAGGCCGACCGGGACCTCAACATCCGCCGGATCGGCTTCGTGGCCTCCGAGATCACCCGCCACGGCGGGTTGGCGATCTGCGCCCCTATCGCGCCCTACGCGGCGACCCGCGCCGAGGTCCGCCGCATGGTCGAGACCGTCGGCGACTTCGTCCTGGTGCACGTCGCCACCCCGCTGGAGGAGTGCGAGCGCCGCGACCGCAAGGGCCTGTACGCCAAGGCCAGGGCCGGACTGATCCCCGAATTCACCGGCATCTCCGACCCGTACGAGACCCCGGCCGACGCCGATCTCGTGCTGGACACCACCGGCCTGTCCACCGAGGAGGCCGTGGGCTCGGTGCTCAAGCTCCTGACAGCCGGCGGTTGGGTCAGGTAAACGAAGGCGACGGCGGGCCTGTAAAGTGTGACGGAATATTTCCTAGTATTTCTGTGGGATATACCGATGCACTTTGACGTATGGATGGCGATCGGGTCCTTTCTGGTGGCCATCGTCGTCGGGTTGACCGGTATGGGCGGCGGCGCGCTGATGACGCCGATGCTCATGACCTTCTTCGGCGTTCCCGCGATCACCGCGATCTCCAGCGACCTGGTGGCCTCGGCGGTGATGAAGCCGATCGGCAGCTTCGTGCACCTGCGGCGCGGGACGGTGAACCTGAAGCTGGTCGGCTGGCTGTGCGTCGGCTCGATCCCCTCCGCCTTCTGCGGCGTACTGATCGTCACCCGGCTGCTGCCCGACGGCGACACCACCCAGAACTTCCTCGAGAAGGCCATGGGCGTGGCGCTGCTCATCGCCGCGACCGGGCTCATCGTCCGGATGTACCAGGCCATCCGCGACAAGGCCCAGGCCCGGTCGGAGGAGGCTCGGGTCACCGCCGAGCCCGGCTCCCCCGCCTCCGAGGCGCCGCCCGAGCTGAAGGTCAAGCCCGTCCTGACCGTCCTCACCGGGGTCATCGGCGGGTTGATCGTCGGCATCACCTCGGTGGGCTCCGGCTCGCTCATCATCGTGGCGCTGCTGGCGCTCTACCCGATGCTCAAGGCCAACCAGCTGGTGGGCACCGACCTGTTCCAGGCCGTGCCGCTGGTCATCGCCGCGGCGATCGGCCACATCCTCTTCGGCGACTTCCAGCTGTCGGTGACGGCGGCCCTGCTGGTCGGCTCCATCCCCGGCGTCTACATCGGCGCCCGCATCTCCTCCAGGGCGCCCGGGCAGCTCATCCGGCGCGCGCTGGCCGTGGTGCTGCTGGCCTCGGCGCTGAAGCTGTTCGGCGTCCCGACCGTCATCCTGGCCTGGACGCTGCTGGCCCTCATCATCGTCGCCGCGCTCAGCTGGGTGCTGCTGCGCCGCCGCGCCGAGGACGCCGGACCCGCCGAGACCGCCGGGCACGCCGGGCCCGCCGAGCCCGCCAAGAACATGGACACCAACGCCTGACGAACATCCCGCGACAAACGCACCTGTAATAAAACGCAACAGAACGGGCCTCCCCGAAGGGAGGCCCGTTCGTCGTTCCCGACCGGTCGGACGACCGCAGCGAAGCGAGGATCGGCCGACCGGCCCCCGGGGGGCCCGGGGACCGCCCCCCGGAACAACACGGGTCAGCGCAGCGGGTTGGAGATCATGCCCGCCGCGACCGTGGCGTTGGTGGCCTCGTCGATGAGGATGAAGCCGCCGGTGAGCCGGTTGCGGCCGTAGTCGTCGACGAACAGCGGCTGGGTCACCCGCAGGGTCACCCGGCCGATCTCGTTGAGCGTGAGGCTCTCGGCCGTGTCGTCGCGGTGCAGGGTGTTGACGTCCAGACGGTACTGGAGGTCCTTCACCAGCGCCCTGACGGTGCGCGTGGTGTGCTTGAGCGTCAGCTTCGCGCGCGGGGCCAGCGCCTTGGCGTCGTCCATCCAGCAGATCATCGCGTCGAGGTCCTGGGCGGTCTGCGGCTGGTTGTTCGGCCGGCAGAGCATGTCCCCCCGGGAGATGTCGATCTCGTCCGCCAGGCGGATCGTGACCGACATCGGGGCGTAGGCCTCCTCGACCGGCCCGTTCGGGCTGTCGATCCGGGTGATGGTGCTGGTCAGGCCGGACGGCAGGTGCATGACCTCGTCGCCGGGCTTGAGCACGCCGCCCGCGACCTGGCCGGCGTACCCGCGGTAGTCGTGCAGGGCCGGGTCGGTCGACTTGTGCGGGCGGATCACGCACTGCACCGGGAACCGCACGTCGATGAGGTTGCGGTCGGAGGCGATGTGCACGCTCTCCAGGTGGTGCAGCAGGCTGCTGCCGTCGTACCACGGCATGTTCATCGAGCGCTCCACCACGTTGTCGCCGTGCAGCGCCGACAGCGGGATGAAGGACAGGTCGCCGATCGACAGCTTGGAGGCGAACGCGGTGAACTCGTCGACGATGCCGTTGAAGACGTCCTCGGAGTAGTCCACCAGGTCCATCTTGTTCACCGCGACGACCAGGTGCGGCACCCGCAGCAGCGTGGTGAGGAACGCGTGCCGGCGCGACTGCTCCTGGATGCCCTTGCGGGCGTCCACCAGGATGATCGCCAGGTCGGCGGTGGAGGCGCCGGTCACCATGTTCCGGGTGTACTGGATGTGCCCGGGGGTGTCGGCGATGATGAACTTGCGCTTCGGCGTCGCGAAGTAGCGGTACGCCACGTCGATCGTGATGCCCTGCTCGCGCTCGGCGCGCAGACCGTCGGTCAGCAGCGCGAGGTTGGTGTACTCCTCGCCGCGGTCGGCGGAGGTGCGCTCCACCGACTCCAGCTGGTCCTCGAAGATGGACTTCGAGTCGTACAGCAGCCGCCCGATGAGGGTCGACTTGCCGTCGTCGACGGAGCCGGCGGTGGCGAAACGCAGGATGTCCATACGCGGGGCGGCCATCAGAAGTAGCCCTCCTTCTTGCGGTCTTCCATGGCGGCCTCGGAGGCGCGGTCGTCGGCGCGGGTCTGGCCCCGCTCGGTGACCCGGGTGGCGGCGATCTCCTCGATCACCTCGTCCAGGCCCACCGCGGTGGACTTCACCGCGCCGGTGCAGGAGATGTCGCCGACGGTCCGGTAGCGGACCATGGCCTCGAAGACCGGCTCGTCCTCGCCGCGGTTGGCCGGGGGCAGGTCGGCCAGCAGCATGCCGTCCCGCTCGAACACCGGCCGGGTGTGCGCGAAGTAGATCGAGGGCAGCTCGATCTCCTCCCGCCGGATGTAGTCCCAGATGTCCAGCTCGGTCCAGTTGGAGAGCGGGAACACCCGGACGTGCTCACCGGGGTGGATCCTGGTGTTGTAGAGGTTCCACAGCTCGGGCCGCTGGTTCTTGGGGTCCCACTGGCCGAACTCGTCGCGGAAGGAGACCACGCGCTCCTTGGCGCGGGCCTTCTCCTCGTCGCGGCGCGCGCCGCCGAAGGCGGCGGTGAAGCCGTGCTCCTCGATGGCGTTCAGCAGCGGGACGGTCTGGAGCTTGTTGCGCGAGGCGCGGCGGCCCTTCTGCTCCACGACCTGGCCCTTGTCGATGGCGTCCTGCACGGAGGCGACCACCAGGCGCAGGCCCAGCTCGGCGACCTTGCGGTCCCGGTATTCGATGACCTCGTCGAAGTTGTGGCCGGTGTCGACGTGCATGACGGGGAAGGGGACGGGCGCGGGGGCGAAGGCCTTCTCGGCCAGGCGCAGCATCACGATGCTGTCCTTGCCGCCGGAGAAGAGCAGCACCGGCCGTTCGAACTCGGCCGCCACCTCCCGGATGATGTGGATCGACTCTGCTTCGAGCACGTCCAGCTGGGACATCAAGTAGTCGGCGCGTTGCATGGGGTTCCTCAGTTCAGCCCGGAAAGGATCAGCTGTGCCAGGGAGGGATGGCTGACCAGGATATCCGGGAGGTAGGGGTCTTCTTCGTTGTAGACCAGCGGCGAGCCGTCGATCCGCGAGGCGTGCGCCCCCGCCGCCAGCGCCACCGCGGCCGGCGCGGCGGAGTCCCACTCGTACTGGCCCCCGGCGTGGACGTACACGTCGACGTCCCCGGTGAGCACCGCGGCGATCTTCGCGCCGGCCGATCCCATGGGGACGAGCTCCACCCTGTGCCCGGCCGCCTCCAGCTTCGCGGTCAGCTCGTGCACGATCTGCGGGGGCCTGGTGCGGCTCACCACGATCCGGATGGCCTCGGTGGAACGCTCCGCGGCCTTCGGCGGGTTGCCGGTCGACAGGGTGACGCCCTGGGCCGGCAGCGCCACCGCGCCGGCGGCCAGCCTGTCGCCCTCCCACAACGCCACGTGGACCGCCCAGTCGTCGCGGCCCTCCTCGCTGAACTCGCGGGTGCCGTCGAGGGGGTCGACGATCCAGACGCGATCGCTCTCCAACCGGGCCTTGTCGTCCTTGCCCTCCTCGCTGAGCACCGCGTCGCCGGGCCTGAACTCGGCGAGGGCGGCCATGAGGTACTCGTGCGAGGCGCTGTCACCCGCGTCCTTCAGGGCACGGCCGTCCTCGAACCCGCGTTCGGCGCGCAGTCTCAGCAGCACCTCCCCCGCTTCGGCGGCGAGCCTGGCGGCCAGGGAGTGATCGTCTTCGGAGGGCATCTACCTGGTTCCCTATCGTTCGTGTCTGAGCCAGTATGGGGTATTACAACGCGTGGAATGTGTTCTGTGTCGCGGAAAGACCGGTTTCAAGGAGCGCCTCGACGGCGTCGGCCGCCCGGTCCACGAAGAGCGGCAGTTCCCTGCGTTCGGCGGCGGAGAAGTCCTTCAGCACGAAGGCCGCCGCGTCCATCCTGCCGGGCGGGCGTCCCACCCCGAAGCGCAACCTCAGATACTCCTTGTCGGACAGGGACTTCGTGATGGATCTGAGTCCGTTGTGTCCGTTGTCACCCCCGCCCTTCTTCAGGCGGATCGCCCCGTAGGGGATGTCCAGCTCGTCGTGGACGACGACGATCCGGTCGGCGGGCACCTTGTAGAAGTCGCGCAGCGCCTTCACCGGACCGCCGGACTCGTTCATGTAGCAGCGCGGCTTGGCCAGGACGGCCCTGCGCCCGTTCAGCCGGCCCTCCACCACGTCGTTGCGGCTGCGGTGGGACTTGAACGCGCCGCCCATCCGCTCGGCCAGCAGGTCGAGCACCATGAAGCCGGCGTTGTGCCGGTGCCCGGCGTAGGCCGGGCCGGGGTTGCCCAGACCCGCCACCAGCCACAGGTCCTCGCTCATCGCACCCTCCCGCTCACGGTAGGCCTTTCGGGTATGGCGAAGGCCCGGACACTCCACGGCGTCCGGGCCCAGCATGACGTGCTCTCACTCCGTGGCGGTCACTCCGCGGCGGGGGCCTCTTCGGCCTCGCCGCCCTCGGCCTCCTCGGCGACGACCGAGACACCGGTGATCTGCAGCACCAGGGCCTCGGGGTCGCCGGCGACGATCGAGCCGCGCGGCAGGTCGAGGTCCTTGACCAGGACGGTCGAGCCCTCGGACAGGCTGCTCAGGTCGATGACGACCTCGGTGGGGATGTGGGTGGCCTCGGCCTCGAGCGACACGGTGGTCAGCTCCTGGGCCAGCTGGCCGCCCGACGGGACCTCACCCGCGAGGGTGATCGGGATGTCCACGACGACCTTCTCGCCGCTCTTGACCAGCAGCAGGTCGACGTGCTCCAGGAAGCCCTTCAGCGGGTCGCGCTGCACGTCCTTGGGCAGGGCCAGCTCGTCGGCGCCGGACAGGCCGGAGACGCGCAGCAGGACGTTGGGGGTCTTCAGGGCGAGCATGAGCTCGTGGCCCGGCAGGGTGATGTGCTGCGGGTCGGTGCCGTGCCCGTAGAGGACGGCCGGCACTTTCCCGGCCCGGCGGGTGCGCCGAGCGGCACCCTTACCGAACTCGGAGCGCGGCTCGGCGGCGATGCGTACCTCGGACACGGCGAAAACTCCTCGTTGGTGGTGTCTGCTGAAAGACCTCGGCCCTTCCTAGGGCGTCGTTCGGGCGCATCTCCGGCACAGGCCGCCTGATCCGGTCAGGCATGCCGCGCAGCAGGAGGCGCACACGGTCCATAAAGTCTAGCCGATATCCAGAGCTGAAATGCGCCCGAACGCTGCTCTCCCGGACCCGGGGACGGAATCCCCGGGCCCGGTCGAGCGGAGGATCAGCCCTCGCCGTCGAACAGCGAGGTGACCGAGCCTCCGTGGAAGACCTCGTTGATGGCGCTGGCCAGCAGCGGAGCGATCGACAGGACGGTCAGCTTGTCGAACTGCTTCTCCGGCGGGATCGGCAGCGTGTTGCACAGCACGACCTCGGAGATGCGGGAGTTCTTCAGCCGGTCCACGGCCGGACCCGACAGCACGCCGTGGGTGGCGGTGACGATGACCCGGGCCGCGCCCTGCTCGAACAGCGCCTCGGCGGCCTTCACGATGGTGCCGCCGGTGTCGATCATGTCGTCGACGATCACGCAGGTGCGGCCCTCGACCTGGCCGACCACCTCGAAGACCTTGACCTCGTTGGCGACCAGCGGGTCGCGGCGCTTGTGGATGATCGCCAGCGGGCAGCCCAGCCGGTCGGTCCAGCGCTCGGCGACGCGCACGCGGCCGGCGTCGGGGGCCACGACGGTCACCTGGGAGGTGTCCAGGGTGGCGGCGACGTGGTCGGCCAGCAGCTCCAGCGCGAAGAGATGGTCGACCGGGCCGTCGAAGAAGCCCTGGATCTGCGCGGTGTGCAGGTCCACGGTGATCATCCGGTCGGCGCCCGCGGTCTTGAACAGGTCGGCCATCAGCCGGGCGGAGATCGGCTCCCGGCCGCGGTGCTTCTTGTCCTGGCGGGCGTAGCCGAAGAAGGGGGCGACCACGGTGATGCGCGAGGCGCTGGCGCGCTTGAGCGCGTCCACCATGATCAGCTGTTCCATGATCCACTGGTTGATGGGCGCGGTGTGGCTCTGGATGACGAAGGCGTCGCTGCCCCGGACCGACTCCAGGAACCGTACGAAGGTCTCGCCGTTGGCGAAGTCGTAGGCCGCGGTCGGCACCAGCTCGCAGTCGAGATTGGCGGCGACCTCCTTGGCCAGTTCCGGATAGGCCCGGCCGGAGAAGAGCATCAATTTCTTCTCCACCTGGGTTTTGATCTCGGTCACTTGTCCCCCTCCTGGGTGCTGTTCTCACGCGCTCGTTTCGCCGCTTCCGCGGCGGCAGTACCGGCGCGCTTGCGCTCGACCCAGCCCTCAACGTTGCGCTGCTGCCCGCGGGCCACGGCCATGGCTCCGGGCGGCACATCCTTGATGATCACGGAGCCGGCCGCCGTGTAGGCGCCGTCCCCGATGTCGACCGGAGCGACGAGCATGTTGTCGCTGCCGACCCTGGCGTGGTCGCCCACCGTCGTGCGGTACTTGGCGACCCCGTCGTAGTTCACGAACACGCAGCCCGCGCCGATGTTCGATCCCTCGCCGATGGTGGCGTCCCCGACATACGTCAGGTGCGGGACCTTGCTTCCCGCGCCCACCTCGGAATTCTTGATCTCCACGTACGTCCCGGCCTTGGCCCCGGGACCGAGCTTCGCGCCCGGCCTCAGGTAGGCGTACGGGCCGACGCTCGCCCGGGGACCGACCTCGGCCCCCTCGACCACGGCGTCGCGGATCACCGCGTCCTCGCCCACCGAGGAGTTCCTCAGCGTCACGTTGGGGCCGACCTCGGCCCCCGCTCCGACGACGGTGTCGCCGTGCAGCTGGACGTTGGGGTGGAGCGTGACGTCCTGCTCCACGCTCACCTGGACGTCCACCCAGGTGGTCCGCGGGTCGACGACCGTGACGCCCTCGCGCATGAGGCGCTCCAGGATCCGGTCGTTGAGCTGGCGGCGGGCCGCGGCCAGCTGCACGCGGTCGTTCACCCCCTGGGTCTCCACCCAGTCGGCGACCTTGTGCGCTCCGACACGGTGCCCGTCGGCGCGGGCGATGCCCAGGACGTCGGTGAGATATTCCTCACCCCCGGCGTTGTCGGTGGTCAGCCGCTTGAGGGCCTCGCCCAGCAGCGCGCCGTCGAAGGCGTACATGCCGACGTTCATCTCGACGATCCGCCGCTGCTCCTCGGTGGCGTCCTTGTGCTCGACGATGCCGGCGACGGAGCCGTCGGCGTCGCGCAGGACGCGTCCGTAGCCCGTCGGGTCGGGGACGTCGGTGCTGAGGACCGTGACGGCGTTGCCCTCGGACTCGTGCGTGGCGACCAGCGAGCGCAGGGTCTCGCCCCTCAGCAGGGGGTGGTCGCCGTTGGTCACCACGACGGTGCCCTCCAGCGCGCCCGCCTGCTCGTAGACCACCCGGACGGCGTGCCCGGTGCCTCCCTGCCGCTCCTGCACGACCGGCACCGCCGCGGGCGCCACCTGCCGGAGGTGGTCGATGACCTGTTCACGTCGGTGCCCCACCACCACGAGGACCCGCTCGGGGTCGAGCTCTCCGGCCGCGGCCAGCACATGGCCGAGCATCGAGCGTCCTGCCAGCGGGTGGAGGACTTTGGAGGTACGGGACTTCATCCGGGTGCCCTCGCCGGCGGCGAGGACGATGACTGCGGCCGGGCTCACAGAGTGGCTCCTGGGCGTCAAGGACGGGAAATTTTCGTCAGGGCGTAACTCACCCGACATGTAGAGAGAATACCGCCCGGGCCGATGGGCGCCCGCACCGGACCTGCACAGACTGAGCTCCGGCGCCAGGACTCGAACCTGAACAAAGGGCACCAAAAACCCTTGTGCTGCCGATTACACCACGCCGGATCGTTTCACCGGGGCCACGATACCGCGCGGAGCACCGGGCGGCGCGCCGTTATCCCCGTGATCTCCGTCCATCCCGCCGCCCCCGCGGGCGTTCCGCCCCGCAGGTCAGCGCCTCCGCCGCGAGGAGGGGCGCAGCCTGGGGTTCGGCTCCAGGTGGGCCAGCCCGTTCCACGCCAGGTTGACCAGGTGGGCGGCCACCTCCTCCCGGCGGGGCTTGCGCACCTCCAGCCACCACTGGCCGGTCATCGCGACCATGCCGACCAGCATCTGGGCGTACATGGGGGCGAGTTTTCCGTCATAGCCGTACCGGTCGAACTCCTCGACCAGGATGTACTCGACGTGGGTGGCGATGTCGCTGATCAGGCTGGCGAACGTGCCCGTCCCGGAGGCGGCGTGGGAGTCGCGGACCAGGATGCGGAACCCGTCCGTGCTCTCCTCGATGTACTCCAGCAGCGCCAGGGCCGCGCCCTCCAGCTTGCCCCGGTAGTGCCGGCCCTCGGCCATGCCCCGGGTGACCATGTCCACCAGCCGGGTCATCTCCCGGTCGACCACGACGGCGTACAGGCCCTCCTTGCCGCCGAAGTGCTCGTAGACCACCGGCTTGGACACCCCGGCCTTCGCCGCGATCTCCTCGACGGCGGTGCCGTCGAACCCCCGCTCCGCGAAAAGGGCGCGGCCGATCTCGATGAGCTGCTCCCGCCGCTCCTTGCCGGTCATCCGCCTGCGACGCTCTGCCATCGGACCATGATGCCCCAGAGGCGTCAGGCCTCCAGTGGGGCGACCTCCTCCAGCGGCTGGAGGGGCTGCCTGCGGAGGGCGCGCTCCCTGGCCTTCTCGGCCTTCGCCTGGGCCTTCTCCTGGCGGCGCTCCCGGCGCTCGCGCTCCTTGGCCCTGCGGCGCGGGTCGAGCGTGGGCCTCTCCTCCAGCCGGGCCAGCCCGTTCCAGGCGAGGTTGACCACGTGGGCGGCGACGTCCTCGCGCCTGGGCCTGCGGGTGCCCAGCCACCACTGGCCGGTCAGCGCGATCATGCCGACCAGCATCTGGGCGTACATCGCCGCGAAGTCCTCGTCGTAGCCCTGGTGGTCGAGCTCCTTGCCGAGCAGGTGCTCGACCCGGGCGGCGATCTCCGACAGGAGGCTGGCGAAGCTCCCCTGGCCCGGCCCCGAGTGGGAGTCGCGGACCAGGATGCGGAACCCGTCCGTGCTCTCCTCGATGTACTCCAGCAGCGCCATCGCGCCCAGCTCGAGCTTGCGCCGGTAGTCGGCCTCGGTGCTCAGCGCGGCGGTGACCGCCTCGAGGATCAGGGCCATCTCCCGGTCGACGACGACCGCGTACAGCCCTTCCTTGCCGCCGAAGTGCTCGTAGACCACCGGTTTGGAGACCTTGGCCTTCGCCGCGATCTCCTCCACCGACGTGCCGTCGAGCCCTCGCTCGGCGAAGAGGGCGCGGCCGATGCCCAGCAGCTGTTCGCGCCTTTCACCGCCGGACATCCGCCGTCTTCGGGAGTCGGTCATGGTCTAGACCCTAAGCGCGTTTGGCCTCCAGGCGCTCCGCGGAGGGCCAGCGCACGTCCGAAGCCCAGCCCAGCTTCTCGAAGATCCAGATGATCCGCGCGCTGATGTCGATCTGCCCCTTGAGGACGCCGTGACGGGCCGAGGTCGGGTCGGCGTGGTGCAGGTTGTGCCAGGACTCTCCCATCGACGGGATGGCCAGCCACCAGACGTTGCGGGACTTGTCGCGCGAGGCGAACGGGGTGTCGCCGAAGGTGTGGCAGATCGAGTTGATCGACCAGGTGACGTGCTGGACCATGGTGACGCGGACGAGGCCGGCCCAGAACAGCGCGGTGAAGAAGCCCGCCCAGGACCAGGTGACCAGGCCGCCGATGATCGCGGGAAGCAGGAAGGTGGCCGCGACCCACACCCCGAAGTACCGGTGGATGCGGTTGATGTCCTTGTCCGCCTTCAGGTCCTTGGCGTACTTGTCGACGTTCGTCGCCTTGTCGGCGTACAGCCAGCCGTAGTGCGCCCAGACCAGGCCCTTGAACAGTCCCTTGGCGTCCTCGCCGTACTTCCACGGCGAGTGCGGGTCGCCCTCCTTGTCGGAGAACTTGTGATGGCGCCGGTGGTCGGCGACCCAGTTCATGACCGGCCCTTCCAGGGCGAGGCTGCCGGCGATCGCCAGGAAGACCCGCAGCGGGCGCTTGGCCTTGAAGGAGCCGTGCGTGAAGTACCGGTGGTAGCCGACGGTGATGCCGACGACCGAGAGCAGGTAGAACACGGCGAAGATGGCGACGTCCGTCCAGCCCAGCATCCGCCCCCAGGCCATCGGCACCACGGCGGCCAGGGCGAGGAAGGGGATCCCGGTGAAGATCGCCACCAGGATCTTGTGCTTGACGCCGTTGCGGCTGTCGGACAAATCGCTCATCGGCTGCTGCGGCGTGGCGATGGAGGAAGCGGTCACAAGCATCGTCTCTCGATCGAAGTCACGTACTTACGCTACCGTAACCTACGGATTCGTAACCTTGAAAGACCCGCTTGGCAAATTCCTGCTATCGCCCCAAATAAATGAAGACCGGACGATCGTGGGAGGTTTTCCACACGATCGCCGGTCCGAAACGGCTCCGAGATGGGGAGCCCGGGTGGCGACGGGTGAGCCGCCGAGGGTAGGTGCCGCCCGCTACGGGAGTCGGCAGCACCGCAGGGGAACGTATAGCCGCTTTCCTCCCACTGCGGGCGGCACCTCGTTCAGCTGTCTCTTGACATCGAGATACATGATGGCAACACAAATGTCTCGACGTCAAGATGGAATGCGCCATCTCTCCGGGATGCATGTGTCTTGATGTCGAGACAGGTAGGGTGCGCATATGAAGGACGAGGTCGACCGGCTCGTCGCGGCCTGGCGCGTGGAGCGCCCGGACCTCGACGTCGCGCCGCTGGAGGTGCTGAGCAGGGTCTCCCGGCTCGCGCGCCACCTGGACCGCGCCAGACGCGCGGTCTTCCTGGCCCACGACCTCGAGTCCTGGGAGTTCGACGTCCTCACCGCGCTGCGCCGCGCGGGATCCCCCTACCAGCTCAACCCCGGGCAGCTGCTGAAGGCCACCCTGGTGACCTCCGGCACCATGACCAACCGCATCGACCGCCTCACCGCGGCCGGACTGGTCGAACGCCACCCCGACCCGCAGGACAAGCGCGGCGTGCAGGTCAGGCTCACCGAGACCGGGAAGCAGCGCGTCGACGCCGCGTTCGCCGACCTGATCGAACGGGAGCGCGACCTGCTGGCCGCCCTCAGCGAGGTCGACCGCAGGCATCTGACCGACCTCCTGCGCACCCTGCTCATCCCCTTCGACCGGGAATGAGCATCGGGCTCCGGTCCTCAGTCGGCGTCGGCCAGCTCCAGCCAGGCCATCTCGACCTCGTCCTTCTCGGCCAGCACCGCCTTCAGCTCCTCGTCCAGCTTCATCAGGCGTGAGTGATCCGTGGCCGCCCCGGCCATCTCCGCGTGCAGCTGCTCCTCGCGCTGGGACAGCTTGCCGAGCCTGCGCTCCAGCCTGTCCAGCTCCTTCTGGGTCTTCCAGTCGAGCTTGGCCTGCTGGACGGGCTTCGCCTCGCCCGGGGACGACGCCTGCTCCACGGCCGAGGGGGCGTTCCGGACCGCCGAGACGGTGCCGGCCTCCACCCGCTGGAGGTACTCGTCGACGCCGCCGGTGAGCATCCGGATGGTGCCGTCGCCCAGCAGGGCGTAGACGACGTCGGTGACCCGCTCCAGGAAGTACCTGTCGTGGCTGACCACCACCAGGGTGCCGGGCCAGCCGTCGAGGATGTCCTCCAGCTCGGTGAGGGTCTCGATGTCCAGGTCGTTCGTCGGCTCGTCCAGCAGCATGACGTTCGGCTCGCCCATGAGCAGCCGCAGGATCTGCAGGCGCCGCCGCTCGCCGCCGGAGAGGTCGCCGACCGGCTTCCACTGGGCGTCGGCGCGGAAGCCGAGCCGCTCCAGCAGCTGCCCGGCCGTCCACTCGCGCTTGCCCACGGTGATCCGGCGCGCGATCTCCTCCACCGACTCCAGGACCCGCCGCTGCGGGTCCAGCTCGGCCAGCTCCTGCGACAGGTGGGCCAGGGCGACGGTCTTGCCGCGCACGATCCGGCCGCTCTCCGGCTGGACGGTTCCCGCCAGCAGCCGCAGCATCGTCGTCTTGCCGCTGCCGTTGATCCCGACCAGGCCGATCCTGTCTCCGGGGCCCAGCCGCCACGTCACGTGCTCGAAGACCGGCTCGCCGCCCAGGTGCAGGGTGACGTCCTCGACGTCGTAGACGGTCTTGCCCAGGCGGGCCGTGGCGAACTTCGTCAGCTCCACCTTGTCGCGCAGCGGCGGCACGTCGGCGATCAGCGCCTGCGCGGCGTCCACCCGGAACTTCGGCTTGGACGTGCGGGCCTGCGGGCCCCGCCGCAGCCAGGCCAGCTCCTTGCGCATGAGGTTCTGGCGCTTGGACTCGGCGGAGTCGGCGATCCGCGTCCGCTCGGCCTTGGCCAGCACGTAGGCCGAGTAGCCGCCCTCATACCGCTCGATCCGGCCGTCCACGACCTCCCAGGTGCGGTCGGTGACCTCGTCGAGGAACCAGCGGTCGTGGGTGACGATCGCGAGGGACTCCTTGCGGGCCCGCAGGTGGCGGGCCAGCCAGGTGATCGCCTCGATGTCGAGGTGGTTGGTGGGCTCGTCCAGCATGATCATGTCGGATTCGGGCGCCAGCAGCGCGGCGAGCGCCACCCTGCGGCGCTCCCCGCCGGACATGCCCGACAGCGGGGCGTCGAGGTCCAGGCCCGTCAGCAGCCCGGCGAGCACGTCGCGGATCCGGGTGTCCCCGGCCCATTCGTGCTCGGCCCGGTCGCCCAGCACCACCGAGCGGACGGTGGCGTCCGGGCCGAACTCGTCGCGCTGCAGGAGGTAGGCCAGGCGCAGCCCGCCGGTGTGGGTGACCCGCCCGGAGTCGGCCTCGAGCCGGCGGGCCATGATCGCCATCAGGGTCGACTTGCCGCCTCCGTTGCGGCCGACGACACCGATGCGCATGCCCGACTCGACGCCCAGGGAGACCCCGTCGAGCAGTGGTTCCGGCCCGTAGGCCTTGGAGACGTTCTCAAGATTGATCAGATTCACGGCATCCACCAGGCTAATACCGCCGAGAGACGGCATGGACCGGCCCGGACGCCCGTGCCGGTTCGGACGGGGGTCAGGACAGGACGTGGGCGCCCGGGACCGGCCCCGTGGCGGCGGCCAGCGCGCGGGCCACGCCCGCCTCCGCCAGGGCCGCGGCGAGCTCGGCGGCGTGCTCGGCGTCGGCGGCCAGGAACGCGCAGGTGGGCCCGGACCCGGAGACCAGCTCGCCGAGCGCGCCGAACTCCCGTCCCGCGGCCAGGGTGCGGCCCAGGGACGGCCGGAGGCTGAGGGCCGCGGGCTGCAGGTCGTTGGTGAGCGCCGCGCCGAGCGCCTTCGCGTCGCCCGAGGCCAGGGCGGCCAGCAGGTCGGGGGACTCGTGCGGCCAGCCGGCCTCCGCCTCGAAGGCGGCGCGCAGCCGGTCGCACTCGGCGAAGACGGCCGGGGTGGACAGGCCGCCGTCGGCCAGCGCGAAGACCCAGTGGAACTCGCCCTCGCACGAAAGCGGGGTCAGCCGCTCGCCCCGGCCCAGCCCGACGGCGGTACCGCCCAGCAGCGCGAACGGGACGTCGCTGCCGAGGTCGGCGGCCAGGTCCATGAGGACCGGCAGGGGGACGTCGGCCTCCCACAGGCGGGCGCAGGCCAGCAGGGCCGCCGCGGCGTCCGCGCTGCCCCCCGCCATGCCGCCCGCCACCGGGATCGCCTTCTCGATGTGGACGGACGCCTCGGGCGCGCGGCCCAGGTGCCCGGCGAGCCGCACGACCGCCTTGGCCGCGAGGTTGTCCGGGCCGGTGGGCACGCCCTCGACGGAGGCCCCGGCGACCGTCACCGCCAGAGGGCCCGGCGTCACGGTCACCTCGTCGAACAGCGAGACCGCGTGGAAGACGTTCACCAGGTCGTGGTAGCCGTCGTCGCGCAGCGGCCCCACGCCGAGCTGGAGATTGACTTTGGCGGGGACCTTGACGGTCACGGACATGCTGGACCTCAGATCAGACGATGTTCGGCTATACGGGCAAATGCATGGACGTCGAGCATCTCACCACGCGCGGTGGGATCGACGTCCGCGGCGCGCAGCACCCGCTCGGCCAGCGGCGCCGAACCCGCCCACCCGGCGAGCGCGGCCCGCAGCGTCTTGCGCCGCTGGGCGAACGCCGCGTCGACCACCGCGAAGACCTCTTCCCTCGACGCGCTGGTCGAAGGCGGCTCCCTGCGGGTGAAGGCGACCAGCGCCGAGTCCACGTTGGGCGCCGGCCAGAACACGGCGCGCCCCACGTTCCCGGCCCGCCGCGCCTCGGCGTACCAGGCCATCTTCACCGACGGCACCCCGTAGATCTTGCTCCCGGGCCGGGCCGCCAGCCGCTCCCCCACCTCGGCCTGCACCATCACCAGGCCCTTGCGCAGCGACGGCAGCAGCTCCAGCAGGTGCAGGACCACCGGGACCGCGACGTTGTAGGGGAGGTTGGCGACCAGCGCCGTCGGCGGCGGCCCGGGGATCTCCCCGATCCGCATGGCGTCGCCGTGGACGACCTCCAGCCGAGAGGCCAGCTTCGGCGCGCGGCCCTGGACCGTCGCCGGCAGCGCCTGCGCCAGCACCGGATCCAGCTCGACCGCCACCGTCCGGGCCGCCTCCGGGAGCAGCGCCAGGGTCAGCGACCCCAGCCCCGGCCCGACCTCGATCACCACGTCCTCGGGCGTCAGCCCGGCCGTCCGGACGATCCGCCGCACCGTGTTGGCGTCCACCACGAAGTTCTGGCCGAGCTGCTTGGTGGGCCGGACCCCCAAGGCAGCCGCGATCTCCCGGATGTCAGCGGCGCCCAGCAGCGCCGTCTCCCGCTCAGCGGTCTCGTCGTCCCCCACCCCTCGATTCTCCCAGAGGGATCGGGTGCCTCTCCCCTGCAACAGTTGGGCGCCCCGCGGCGTCCCGGTCATGAAGGAGGACCCCTGTGGATCGTTCAGCACGCACCAGCATGCATCCGGCCACCGGCAGCACGCCGTCAGGCGGTCGTCAGCCGGTGAATGACACCTACGAGGAATTCGTGGCCTCCCGCGCGCAGTCCCTGCTGCGTTACGGCTACGTGCTCAGCGGCAACCCGCACGACGCCGCCGATCTCGTCCAGGACGCCCTGCTCAAGCTCCGGGGAGCCTGGCCCCGAGTGATCAACAAGCGCGACCCCGAGGGCTACGTGCGGACCACCATGGCCCGCCAGCACGTCTCGCTCTGGCGGCGGACCCGCCGGGAGACCCTCACGGACCTGGTCCCCGAAGGCTCCTACACCGATCCGGCGCCGTCCGACGACGTGCTCTGGCGGGCGCTGGAGACGCTGCCGCGACGGCAGCGCGCGGTCCTGGTGCTGCGCTACTACGAGGTGCTCAGCGACGAGGAGATCGCCGCCCAGCTCGGCATCTCGCGGGGGACGGTCCGCAGCCAGGCCTCCCGCGCCCTGGAGAAACTGCGCCGGGCCTGGAACCCGGCCGTCATGGAAGGGAGCACCCGATGACCGGGCAGCCCGTGGAGAACCTGGAAGACACCCTCAACCGAACCCTCGAACGGTACGCGGGAAAGGCCCCCGCACCAGCCCCCGACCTGGTCGAGCGGGTGGAGACCCGATACCGCAAGCGACGCCGGGCCCGGATGACCGGAGCGGCCGCCGCGATGGCGCTCGTCCTGGGCGGAACCACGTTCGGCGTGTGGCCGGACGACGGCGGAACGGTGGTTCCCTCGGGGTCGTTGAACCCGGCCGCCTCCACGCCCGGACAGGAGAAGGAGAGCCCGTTCGAGATCACTCCGATCGAGAAGCTGTGGCCGGAGGCCGTGCACCGGATCCCGACCGAACTGCCGAACGGGACCGAGATCGAGCCCCAGGCGCTGATCGACGAGCGGACGGTCCTGGTCAACGCCTGGTCGAAGTTCGAGAAGACCTCGGTCCTGTACGCCTACGACCTGGCGACGGGCGAGGCCAGAAAGATCACCGATGTGGTGACGCCGAAGAAGACCAAGATCTTCGCGTCCGGGTTCACCGTCGGCGACGGGAAGATCATCTGGTACACCGCCTCCACCGACGGGACCAGCACGATCTGGTCCGTCCCCGTGGAGGGGGGCGCCGCGGTCGCGACGGTCGAGCGGATCCCCGGCGAGACCGGCGACGGCGCCACCGCCTCGGCCTCCGCGAAAGACGGCGCCACCGCCTCCGCGAAAGACGGCACCACGGTCGATCCGGTCTCCCCCGGGATCGTCGACCTCGCCGTCTCCGGCGGAAAGATCTACTGGTCGGGTTCCCTGGGCGGGGTCCACACCGCGCCGCTCACCGGGGGTCCCGCCGAACTGGTCCCGGGCACCGAGAAAGAGCTGCTGGTGCAGTGGCCCTGGGCGGGCGGCCCGGTCCGCGACCGCTCACAGGACGGGGGCAAAGCGCATATCACCCATCGGGAACTGCGAAATCTGGAGACCGGGGAGAAGAGGTCCACGACCCTCGAGGACGGGGACACGAACTGGGACTGCGGGATCACCTGGTGCCTCTCCCAGGACGGGAGGTCGGTCACGAGCAGGGACGGGAACCGCATGGCCCTCCTGCCCGGCCGCCTGGTGAACGGGAGGGTGGCCCTCGACCGGTTCGCCCTGAGCACCACCGGCTCGGGGGACAAGGCCCGGATCCTGGTGCACGACCTCCGGACGGGGCGGGTCGGGTCGATCGCCCCGATGCTGTCGGACGGTGACGCCACCTACTCCCTCCTGAAGGGGACGGGCTCGCGGATGTACGCCACTCCGGTGGAGGACGGCCACCTGATCGTGGACCTGGAGGCCGTCGACTGAGCGGCGCCCGCCGTCACTTGAGAAAGAGAAGGCGGCCGCACTGGGGCCAGAGGGACTCCCAGCGGCCGCCTTCGCGGGCGTACAGGAGCTGGGCGCGCCTGGTCTGCTCGGCGGGGGCGGCCTCGCTGGGGAGGCCGGTGCCGCCGACGGAGCGCCAGTTCTCGAGGGTGAAGTGGTAGAGGCCGTGCTCGCCGCCGGGGGTGACGGCCTTGGGGTCGTTGCGGGAGGCGCAGCGGGCCACGGCGTCCCAGTTGAGGTCGGCGGCCTTCAGCTCGCGGACCTTCGCCTCGGCCGCCCTCAGCTCGGAGGCCAGCCCTTCGGCGGCGGAGTCGGTGAGGTGCCCGAGCTTCTCGACCGCGGTGGTCTTGGGCTGGAGTTCGGGGACCTCGGGCTCGGGACGCGCGGGAGCGGCCGTGGGCATCACCACGGTGGGGACCTCGGGCGGGGTGATCATCGGGTGGGAGGTGAGCTCCTCGTCCGCCTCGAAGGCCTCGTGCGGGCGCGATCCGGGGCCGGCGGTCCGGGACTGGCGCCGGGCGCCGCCTTCGGGCCGTGCCGGGGCCGCGGTCACCGTCCGGAGGGCGGGCGGCAGGACCATGGTGCTCTGCTCGCCCGCGAGGGCGAGCTGCTCGGCCTCCGAAGGGGTCTGGGCGAACAGGGACCATCCGCCGGCCGCGAGGGCCAGCAGGAACGCCGCCCCGACGACGGGCAGGGCTCGGCTCGGGGGCCTGCCCGCCGCATGCCTTCCACTACGAGTCACGGTCACAGAACATTAGGGGCCGAACCCGTAGCGTGAGGGCCGAATGACGCAACGTGTCGGTTTGTCGCGTGTCAGGCGAGGATCTCCCGGGTCTTTCCCCGATCTACCCCTCGGGGAAGCCGAACAAACGCGAGCCCGTCCCGGCGATGGCCGAGCACAGCTCCTCCACCGGGACTCCCTTGACCTCGGCCATGAGGTGGACGGTGAAGGGGATCAGGTGGGAGGCGTTCGGCTTGCCCCGGTAGGGGACCGGCGCCATGAACGGGGCGTCGGTCTCCACCAGCAGGAGGTCCAGGGGCGCGACGGCCAGGGCGTCGCGCAGCGGCTGCGCGTTCTTGAACGTCACGTTGCCCGCGAAGCTCATCACGTAGCCCTTGTCGGCACAGACCTCGGCCATCGCGGCGTCGCCCGAGAAGCAGTGGAAGACCACCTTGTCCGGGGCGCCCTCGGTGTCCAGGAGGCGCAGGACGTCGTCGTGGGCCTCGCGGTCGTGGATGACCAGGGCCTTGCCGGTCTCCTTGGCGATGGCGATGTGGGCGCGGAACGAGCTCTGCTGCTCCTCGCGGGAGGCGTGGTCGCGGTAGTAGTCCAGGCCGGTCTCCCCCACCGCGACGACCCGCGGATCGCGCGCCAGCTCCGCGATCCGGGCCAGGACGTCGTCGGTGAGGCCCTTGGTGTCGTTGGGGTGGATCGCCACCCCCGCGTACACGTCGGGATGCTCGGAGGCGGCCTTCACAGCCCACTCCGAGGACGGCAGGTCGCAGCCGATCGTCATGATCCGCCGGATGCCCGCCTGGCGGGCCTTCTCGACCGCCTCGGCCACCGTCATCTCGAGCATGTCGAGATGGCAGTGGCTGTCGAAGACGTCCACGGGGAGCACCGGGACGGGCTCCGGGGCCTTGGCGGCCTTACCCGCCTTCCTCCGCCCCTCCGCCGTCTTCGGCCCCTCAGGCTCCAAGGCGGGCCAGCTCCTCTTCCACGACGCTCTGGTCCAGCTTGGGGAAGAGCGGGACGGGCCGCTGCAGCGGGGTGCCCGCGGTGATCGGCTGGTGCTCCCAGCGGGCCTGGGCCGTGGTGTAGTCACCGGTGATCACCGGGTAGGTCCGCTCGCCCTCGGACACCTCGTCGATCCGCGGCATGCCGGACCAGACGCCCTGGCCGCCGAGCATCTCGAAGACCTTCTGCGAGCTGTTGGGCAGGAACGGGGTGAGCAGGGTCTTGGCGTCCCAGACGGACTGGAGCGCCACGTGCAGGATCGTGCCCTTGCGCACCGGGTCGTCCTTGATCTTCCAGGGCTCCTGCTCGGCGAGGTAGCGGTTGGCCTCGCGGACCACCTCGAACGCCTCGGTGATGGCGTTCTTGAACCGGGAGCGGTTCAACTCCGCGCCGACCTTCGCGAACGCGGCGCGGCCGAACTCCAGCACCGCGTGGTCGGCCTCGGTGAGGTCCTTGGCCTCGGGGATCGTCTCGAACTCCTTGGCCGCCATGGAGACGCTGCGGTTGACGAGGTTGCCCCACTGGGCGACCAGTTCGCCGTTGTTGCGGTCGACGAACTGCTGCCAGGTGAAGTCGGTGTCCTGGTTCTCCGGGCCGGCCACCGCGATGTAGTACCGCAGGGCGTCCACGTCGTAGCGGTCCAGGAAGTCCTTGACGTAGATCACGACCTGGCGCGAGGAGGAGAACTTCTTGCCCTCCATGGTCAGGAACTCGCTGGAGACCACCTCGTCCGGCAGGTTCAGCCTGCCCAGCGAGCCGGGCGTGCCGTCCTTGGCGCCCTCGCCGTTGTAGCCCAGCAGCATCGCCGGCCAGATCTCGGTGTGGAAGACGATGTTGTCCTTGCCCATGAAGTAGTACGCCAGGGCCTCGGGGTTCTGCCACCACTCGCGCCAGCGCTCGGGGTCGCCGGTGCGGCGGGCCCACTCGACCGAGGCGCTGAAGTAGCCGACGACCGCGTCGAACCAGACGTACAGCCGCTTGTTGGGCTGGTCGCGCCAGCCGTCCAGCGGGATCGGCACGCCCCAGTCCAGGTCGCGGGAGATCGCCCGGGGCTGGAGGTCCTCCAGCAGGTTGAGCGAGAACCGCAGCACGTTGGGGCGCCAGTCGCCCTCCTTGCCGCGCAGCCAGCGGCCCAGCACCTCGGTGAAGGCCGGCAGGTCGAGCATGAAGTGCTCGGTCTCCACGAAGTTCGGGGTCTCGCCGTTGATCTTGCTGACCGGATTGATCAGGTCGATCGGGTCGAGCTGGTTGCCGCAGTTGTCGCACTGGTCGCCGCGGGCGCCGTCGTAGCCGCACCGGGGGCAGGTGCCCTCGATGTAGCGGTCGGGCAGGGTGCGGCCGGTGGACGGCGAGATCGCGCCCATCGTCGTCTCGGGGAAGATGTAGCCGTTGTCGTACAGGCCCTTGAAGATCTCCTGGACGACGGCGTAGTGGTTCTCGGTGGAGGTCCTGGTGAACAGGTCGTAGGACATGCCGAGCCCGTGCAGGTCCTCGACGATCACCCGGTTGTAGCGGTCGGCCAGCTCGCGGGCCGTCACGCCCTCCTTGTCCGCCTGGACCTGGATCGGGGTCCCGTGTTCGTCCGTCCCGGAGACCATGAGCACCTGGTTGCCCAGCATGCGCTGGTACCTGCTGAACATGTCGCACGGCAGGGCGAAACCGGAGACGTGCCCGATGTGGCGCGGGCCGTTCGCGTACGGCCAGGCGGGGGCGGTCAGGATGTGGCGGGACGGCGATGACATGGTCCAAGCCTACGGCTTGCGCGTGCCGCCGCCGAACCGTTGCTCAGGCCGGCCGGTAGGTCAGCAGCACGTTCCCGGACGAGAAGGTGCGGCTCTGGGCGAGGGCCAGGGGGTGCCTGCGGGTCGCGGTGTGGAAGAGGGGCCGGCCCGCCCCCAGCACCACCGGGTGGACCATGACGCGCAGCTCGTCGATCAGGCGGGCGGCCAGCAGCGAGGTGGTCAGCTCCGAGCTGCCGAAGACGGCCAGCGTGCCGGGCCGCGACCGCAGCAGCGCCGGATCGGTGATCACCTCGGTGTTGTGCCAGCCGGCGGCGGTCAGGGTGTGGGAGACGACGATCTTGGCGTAGGAGTTCATCAGCCCCGCCACCTCGGGATCGTCCTCCAGGGCCTCGGCCGTGGGCCAGTAGGCGGCCATGTGCTCATACGTCCTGCGCCCGAAGACGAGCGTGTCGATCTCCCGCAGCTGGGCGACCGCGAACTCGTTGAACTGCTCGTCGGTGTTCGGCCAGTCGAACTCCCCTTCGGGACCCTGGTAGTAGCCGTCGACGCTCACTATGTGGAACGAGAAGATCCGGTTCATGGCCTGCCTCCGCCGTATGCCCTACCCGCGGGGGCCCCGCCCGGCACCCGGTTACGACACCACGGCGACGCGCGGTTCCTTCCGCCCCTCGGGCTCGGCGGGCCCGGAGGCCCCTTCGGCGTCCGGGGCCCCGCGGGAGCGCCGCCAGGCGTCCAGGTCCCGCAGGGCGATCGCGGCGGCCACGGCGGCGAACGGGACGGCCGGCAGGACGTACCTGTAGTCGAACAGCACGGTGGCGGGCGGGATCACCAGCAGGGCCATGGCGTAGCCGAACGGGAGCAGCGCGACCCCTCCCCAGGAGCGCCAGCGGGCGAGGATGCCGCCGAGGCCGATCAGCAGCAGGACGCCCAGGACCGTTCCGGGCAGGTGGACGGCCTTCTGGTAGCCGCGCATGAAGCCCGCGTACGGTTCGACGACCCGCGTGGCGGTGCTCTGGTCGTCGTACTGGGCGGCCATGTCGGCCTTGCCGGGCCAGTACTCCTGGGTCTCCTCGGGGAAGACGTAGTAGCTGTAGGTCTTCGGGTCGGGGTAGATCGGGCGGTCCCAGCGGAACGTCCGCCCGAAGTCGGTGAGGAAGGCCTTCAGGTAGTCGCCGGGCTGGGCGACGATCGCCTCCTTGGCGAAGGTGCGGGCCAGGTCGCTCTTGTAGGGCGCGAAGATGCCGCCCGGGTAGCGGAAGATCTGGCTCTCCTCCCACACGTAGAAGTGGGAGACGGGCCGCTGTTCGGGCGGGGTGCTGTCGCACAGGGCGTAGGCGTCGACGGGCAGCCTGTCGCCGAACTTGTCGCAGTCCGCGAACGTCATGGTGCGGCTGTAGAGGAAGACGCCGTCGGTGCCGCTGAGCGCGAACGACCCGTTCTCCGAGGCGTACCAGCCGCAGTAGGCGGCGATCGGGACGACGGCGGCGGCCAGCCCTCCGGCGACCAGCCTCCAGCCGACCCCGCGGATCACCAGGAACACCAGCAGGATGATCAGCAGCGGCGTGCCGATGGTCCGGGTGATGATGGCGAGGCTGAGCAGCAGGCCCGCGGCGACCACCTGCCGGGCCGACGGCTTCGGGCTCCACAGCACCAGGGCCGCCGCGGCGGTCACCAGCAGCAGGAAGTAGGTGTCCGACAGCAGCAGGTGCTCCAGCTCGATCTGGTTGCCGTCGAACAGCACCGGGGTGACGGCCAGCGCCGCCGCCCAGCCCGGCAGGGCCCGTTTCCCGCGGAAGAGGTGCGGGCGGCGCAGCAGCGCGTACAGGACGCCCGCGGCGGCCAGGCCCATCAGGTGCTGGACGACCACCACGGCCCCGACGCTGTGCAGGGGCCGCAGGACCATCAGGAGCAGCGGGTAGCCGAAGGTCCGGACGGGGTCGGGCCGCGGGTGCAGGGCCACGTCCACGTACGGGTAGGAGTCGGGGAACCAGATGGCCCACCGGTAGCCGAGGAGTGTGATGATCCGCAGCAGGAGGGCCAGGCCCAGGAGGGCGAGGAAGACGCGGTGGCGCCGGGCGGACGCGAGGAGGCCCGCACGGTCCGGCACGGGCGGAAGCATCTTCTGCAGCTTCCGCCACTTCGGCGACTCCGTCACGATCCCACCCCCGAGTTTACTTAAGAGTAGCTTTGGCGCTCAATCTCCCTTATCGGAGGTTCACCGTCGGACGAAACAGGACGGTCGTTGCGCTATCGCAATCCCTGTTCCCGTTTGTTCCCGTTCAGGTGCCGTCCCGCACGGCCGGCCCCTGCTCAGTCCTCCACCGGCACCGGCTCGGGCGCCGGCTCGCGGTCCTGCTTGCGCACGGCGTCCGCCACGGTGAGCGTCTCGTGCGCGCCGTCCTCGGTGCCCGGGTGGCTGGAGCGGCGGATGCCCAGGATCGACAGGAACGCCGTCCCCAGGATCATCTGGCAGCTCATCATCAGCGCGGTCGCCGACGGGACGACCATGCGCAGGGTCTCCCGGGCGTTGAGCTCGCCGAACTGGGCGCCGTGCCAGTGCACGACCGAGACGCCGACCCCGGCCAGGCCCGCGACCGCCAGCACCCCGCCGACGATCAGGCCCTTCTCGAAGCTCCAGGAGTTCAGCAGCCAGTTGGCCCTGCGGTCGGCCGGCAGGAAGCCCTCGGCGACGCCGTAGGCCTTGGTGAGCAGGGAGAACACCACCCCCTGGAAGCCGATCACCACCGCGGCCGAGGCGCCCACCAGGGTGTCGACGTCGAACACGACGCCCCGGATCTCGATCGGCTTGACCGCCAGCGCCACCCCGGAGACCAGCCCCACCGTCATCAGGACCAGGCCGGGGATGAGGAACAGCCAGCGGGGGCTGTAGAGCAGCAGGAAGCGCAGGTGCCGCCAGCCGTCCCGCCAGGTGTTGAGGTGCGGGGGACGGGACCGGCCGTCCTTCTTCAGGGTGGTCGGCACCTCGGTGATCTTCGCGTCGGCGAGGGTCATCTTGACCACCAGCTCGGAGGCGAACTCCATGCCGGACGACTGCAGGCCCAGCGCCAGCGCGGTGTCCCGGCGGAAGCCGCGCAGCCCGCAGTGGAAGTCGCCGATCTTGGAGCCGAAGAACAGCCGCCCGACGAACGACAGGACCGGATTGCCCAGGTAGCGGTGGAGCGGCGGCATGGCGCCCGGCTCGATCCCGCCCTCGAAGCGGTTGCCCATCACCAGGTCGGCGCCCTCGCGCAGCTTCTCGACGAAGGGCATGAGCGCGGTGAAGTCGTAGGAGTCGTCGGCGTCGCCCATGATCACATAGGTGCCCTTCGCGGCCCGGATGCCGCCCATCAGCGCGTTGCCGTAGCCCTTGAGCACCACCGGGACGACCCGGGCCCCCGCCGCTTCGGCCAGCGCCTGCGAGCCGTCGGTGGACCCGTTGTCCGCGACGATGACCTCGCCGTCGATGCCGTGCTCCTCCAGGAAACCCACTGCCTTGCGGACGCAGGTCTCCACGGTCTCAGCCTCGTTCAGACAAGGCATCACCACGGACAGTTCCATGGGAAAGGGCTCCTTAGGATTTCGACTGGGCCTGGTGAAGTATGGTGCCGGGCATTCTGACCGCACATCGGCGCCGTTGCCAAGCCGCAACCGTGGACCGCGACCCGTCGTCGCGGTTCGTGCAGGTCAGGCCCATGGATCGGACCGACGAGATCTGGATCAGATGACCAGGATACGACGAGCCCTCCCGGCGGCCGGGGAGAAGGGCTCGGGCCCCCCTCCCCCCACCGCCCGTTCCGGTCCCCGCCTGCGGCGGCACCGGGCCTTCGTGGCGGTTCTCACAGCCGGGGCGCTGCTGCGGGTCGTCTCCGCGCTCGGGTACCGGCCCGCCCTCTGGTTCAACGACAGCTACGACTACGTGCAGATCGCACTGGGGCCCTTCCCCCACCCCGTCCGCCCCGCCGGATACGGGCTCTTCCTGTGGCTGCTGCGCCCTTTCCACAGCTTCGAACTGGTCGTGGCGGTCCAGCACCTGCTCGGGCTCGCCACCGGCCTGCTGATCTACCTCCTGCTGACCCGGCGCGGCCTGCCCCCGTGGGGGGCCGCGCTCGCCGCCGCCCCCGTCCTGCTCGACGGAGGCGTCATCGAGCTGGAGAGCCTGGTCCTCTCCGACACGCTGTTCCTGTTCCTGGTCGTCGCCGCCCTGACCGCCCTCCTGTGGCCAGGGAACCACCCGGCCCGCCTCGCCGCGGCCGGGCTCCTCCTGTCCGCCGCCACGACGACCAGGACGATCGGCCTGCCGCTGCTGCTGCTCGCCCTGCTCTGGCTGCTCCTGCGGCGGCGCTGGAGGGCGGTGGGCCTGGTCGCGGTGACGGGCCTGCTCCCCCTGGTCGGCTACGCGGGCTGGTTCCACTCGGAGAACGGCCGCTACGGGATCACCGCCACGGACGGCGTCTTCCTCTGGGGCCGGACGGCGGCCTTCGTCCGGTGCGAGAACATCTCCGAGGAGCTCCGCCACCTGTGCCCGGAAGGCGATCCCCGGGACCGCAAGGCCTCCTCCTCCCAGGTGTGGGCCCGCGAGTCCCCCATCGGCTGGAACTACGGCGAGGCCTTCGACCCGCAGATCAACAAGGACGCCCAGCGCTTCGCGATGCAGGCGATCCTGGAACAGCCTCTCGACTACGCCGGGACGGTCGCCTACGACTTCTTCGTCCGGACGTTCCGCTGGGAACGCGACGACCACCCGACCCCCGTGACGGCCCGCAAATACCTCTTCCCGGAACGGGCCGAGGACCTTCCGACCTGGCCGGTCCTGGGAGGCGGCACCCCGGCGTCCGTCCTCACGGCCTACGACCCGGGCACGCCGGCGAGCAGCGGCACGAGAGTCGTCGAGCCCTACGCCGCGATCATCCGCTCCTACCAGGACGCCGTCACGGTGCGCGGCCCCGTGCTCGCGGTGGCCCTGCTCCTGCCCGCCTGCGCCTGGTACCGCCGCCGCGCGGAGCCTTCGGCCCTCCTGCCGTGGGCGGCCGGAGTCGCTCTCCTGGCCGTCCCCCCGCTGACCGTCGACTTCGACCACCGCTACGCCCTGACCGCGACGCCGATCATCGCCCTCGCCGCCGCGTACGCGTTCGCCCGCCCCCGCGCGACGCTCCCCCCGCTGATCATCTCGCCGCGGAAACCTCCGCCCTAGCGCCGCTCCGGGGCGCGCCGAAGATCCAGGCGGCCCCATGCGCTCCGCGGAAGGCCGAGATTCACGAGGTTCGGTGGACGGCCTTCAGCACCGCGTCGTAGACGATCTTCTTGGGGACCTTGTTCTCCTTGGCGATCTCCGCGATGGCCTCCTTGCGGGAGAGCCCCACGCGTTCGCGGGTGAGGACCGCCTCGGCCAGGTCGGCCGGGTCCGAGAGGGTCTCGCGGGGCGGGGCGCCCTCCACGACCAGGGTGATCTCGCCCCGGACGCCGTCCGCCGACCAGGCGGCCAGCTCCGGCAGGGGGGCGCGGCGGACCTCCTCGTAGGTCTTGGTGAGCTCGCGGCAGACCGCGGCGCGGCGGGCCGGGCCGAACGCGGCGGCGAGCGCCTCCAGGGAGGCCGTCAGGCGGTGGGGGGCCTCGAAGAAGACCATGGTGCGCGGCTCCTCCGCCAGCTCGGCGAGCCTGGCCGCCCGCTCCCCGGCCTTGCGGGGCAGGAAGCCCTCGAAGCAGAAGCGGTCCGTGGGCAGGCCGGACAGGACCAGGGCGGTGGTCACCGCCGACGGGCCCGGCAGGACCGTGACCGGGACGTCCGCGGCGACGGCCTCGACGACCAGCCGGTAACCGGGATCGGACACCCCGGGCATCCCGGCGTCCGTGACGACCAGGACGTCCCTGCCGTCGCGCAGGTCGCCGAGCAGCTCGACCGCGCGGCTCCGCTCGTTCTGGTCGTAGTAGGAGACGATCCTGCCCGCCGGCGCCACCCCCAGGTCGGCGGCGAGCCTGCGCAGTCGCCGGGTGTCCTCGGCCGCGATGACCGGGGCCTCGGCGAGGGCGGCCCGCAGCCGGGGCGAGGCGTCGTCCGCCCGCCCGATGGGGGCGGCGGCGAGAATGAGGGTGCCTGTGCTCATCCGTCCATTCTCCCCCTCCCGTCCACAGGGGCCCCCATTCCGCGCATCCGATCCCCCTACGATGGCCGGGTGGCTGTCATCGAAAGAGAAACGGCACCGGCGCCTCCGACCCTGCGCGAGAAGATGGCTCCCAGGGTGCCGGGCAGCGCGTTGTGGGGCTGGCTCGGGCCGCTGCTCGTCACCGCCTTCGCCGCCTTCCTGCGCTTCGACCGGCTCGGGATCCCCCGCGCGGTCGTCTTCGACGAGACGTACTACGCCAAGGACGCCTACGCGCTGCTGAGGTTCGGGTACGAGCACTCCTGGGTGCGCGAGCCCGAGGAACTGGCGGACAAGCTGTTCCTGGAGGGCAAGGCCGACCAGATCTGGGAAGGGGGCGGCTCCTTCATCGCCCACCCCCCGGCGGGCAAGTGGATGATCGCGATCGGCGAGCAGCTGTTCAACGTCACCCCGTTCGGCTGGCGGTTCACGGCCGCGCTCGTCGGCACCCTCTCGGTGCTCGTCCTGTGCCGGGTGGCCCGGCGGATGACCGGCAGCACCCTGCTGGGCTGCACGGCGGGCCTCCTGCTGGCCCTGGACGGCCTGCACCTGGTCTCCAGCCGGACCGCCCTGCTCGACATCTTCCTGATGTTCTGGATCCTGGCCGGCTTCGCCTGCCTGGTGGCCGACCGCGACCGGTCCCGGCGCTCCCTCGCCGCCAAGATCGAAGCCGATCCCGACCGCGCGTTCTCCCTCGGCCCGTGGGTGGCGCACCCGTGGCGGATCGCGGCCGGGATCTGTTTCGGCCTGGCCTGCGGCACCAAGTGGTCGGCCGCGCCCTTCCTGGCCGTCTTCCTCCTGCTGGTCGTCCTGTGGGACGCGGGCGCCCGCCGCGCGGCCCGGGTGCAGTTCCCGGTGGGGGGCGCGCTGGCCAAGGACGGGACCGCCACGGTGCTGAGCCTGGGCGTCCTGCCGGTCGTCACCTACGTGGCCACCTGGTCGGGCTGGCTGTTCACCAGCGGCGGCTGGGGCCGGGGCACCCCCTCGAAGAGCGTGTGGCTGCGCCCGTTCGAAGGACTGCCCGACCTGGTGCGCTACCACCGGGAGATCCTGGACTTCCACAACAGCCTGACGTCCAAGCACCCCTACCAGTCCCGGCCGTGGGACTGGCCGATCCTGCGCCGTCCCGTGGCGTACTTCTACGACGACAAGGTGACGGGGTGCGGCGCCGACAAGTGCGCCCGCGAGATCCTCGGCATCGGCACCCCGGCCCTGTGGTGGGCGGCCCTCGCGGCCCTGATCGTCGTCGTCTTCCTGTGGCTGGCCTACCGCGACTGGCGGGCCGGGACGGTCATCGCCGCCTACGTGGCGGGGTGGCTGGCCTGGTTCCCCTCGGCGTTCGGCGGCCGGACCATGTTCATGTTCTACGCGCTGCCGCTGGCCCCGTTCATGGTGCTGGCGGTCGTCCTGGTGCTGGGGCTGATCATCGGGCCCGAGCGGGTCGTCCCGCGCTCCCGGCGGGTCGTCGGCTCGCTGATCGCGGGCGGGTTCGTGCTGCTGGTGCTGCTGAACTTCTGGTACCTGTATCCGGTGCTGAGCGCCCAGAACATCCCCCACGGCGAGTGGCACTCCCGGATGTGGCTGGAGTCCTGGATCTTAGGAGATCCAAACTGGAGCCAAGAGCCCTCCAGTTCCGGTTCCTGAGCCTGGCGCGCGCGCCGCGGATCGCCTATCAAGGAAAGGGTGAGCTGGGGGACCGCCGTCAGGCTGGTGGTGACCGCGGTCGCCGCCTACCTCGTGGCCGATCTGGTGCTGACGGTGCGGGCTCCGCTGCTGGCGCCGCTGACCGCCCTGCTGATCGTCCAGGTCTCGCTCTACCAGACGCTCCGGCACTCCCTCCAGCGCATCCTCAGCGTCAGCACCGGCGTGATCGTCGCGGTGGTGGTGGCGGGCCCCATCGGCTTCAGCTGGTGGAGCCTGGGCCTCGTCATCGGCATCGCGCTGCTGCTGGGCCGATTGTTCAAGCTCGGCGACCACGTGCTCGAGGTGCCGATCAGCGCGATGCTCATCCTGCAGCTGGGCACCCAGACCCAGGAGGGCGCCGCCGACCGGGTGGTGGAGACGATCATCGGCGCGCTGGTCGGGCTGGTCGGGGTGCTGCTGACCGCGCCGGTCCGGGTGGAGTCCGCCGAGCAGGGGCTGCTGGACCTGGCGTCCCACACCGCCGAGCTGCTCGAATCCCTCGCCGACGACCTGCACCTCGAACCGGGCAACGTGCACGCCACCACCTGGCTGGGCCGCAGCAGGCGGCTGTCGGACCGGGCCGAGGAGGCCGAGATCAGGCTCACCGAGGCGGAGGAGAGCACCCGGCTGAACCCGAGGACCCGGTCCGGCGGCGGGCCCTCCCAGAACCTGCGCATCGCGATCAGCTCGCTGGAGCACTCCGCCATCCGGCTGCGGGGCCTGGCCTTCTGCATGGCCGACCGCACGTGGCTGCACCTGCACGACCGCACCGGCCTCGGCTCCGAGATGTGGGCGACGGATGTGCGGACCCAGCTCGCGCTCACGCTCCGCCGCCTGTCGAACGCGGTCCGCCTGTTCGCGGCGACGGCCACCGCCCCCGGCCCGAAGTCCCGCCTGAAGTACGGCATGGCCACCCACGAACTCCTCGTCGAGGGCCGGAGCCATCGCGAGGCCCTGGGCTCCCTCCTCCGCGACGACCCGGGCCACTGGCCCCTCCACGGCGAGCTCCTCGCCCATCTGGACCGCCTCCTCGACGGCCTGGCCCCGGCCCAGCTGGGTGTCCGCCCGGGTCCTCCGGAATCCGCCCCGCACCGCTGAAACCGGACTATTCACCCATTCACGGCTCCACTTTCGGTCCGCCCCTACACGGGCAACGGACGCCCGTTGGCGATTCCAGTGCTGATCTTTCGCACCTCACCGGCGGAACGCTTGTTATCACTCATCTCATGTCTATACATAACAAATTTCACCACCCACACTCTTGTCCCACGAGGAGGAGGATGAACGGTGGGTGGAATGAGCAGAAAACATAACCCGTGGGCGACTTTCGGACTGATGGGGGTGGTCCTTGCCCTCCCCCTGCTGGGAGACGTCCCGGTCAGAGCGGCCGCGAAGGCCCCGGCGGACAGCGGTGCGAAGGTGGTCCGGGAGCAGCGGATCAGCCGTTACATGCGCGACATCACCGTTCGGACACCGAACCTCAACGGAACCGTGAAGATCCGGATCCTGCTCCCCAAGAAGTGGAAGAAGAATGCCAGGAGAACCTGGCCCGTCCTTTATGCATTTCACGGCGGGCAGGACGATTACACTTCCTGGACCCGCAACACCGACATCGAGAAATGGTCCCGAAAATATGACGCGATAGTCGTCATGCCGGAAGGCGGAAACGGCAGCTACACCGACTGGTACAACTACGGCCGGGGCGGCAGGCCCCGTTGGGAGACGTTCCACACTTCTGATGTCGTCCAACTCGTCGAGCGCAACTACCGCGGGGGGCGGAAGCGCGCGGCGATCGGGGTCTCGGCCGGCGGCATGGGCTCGGTCGGCTACGCGGCCCGGCACCGGGGGCTGTTCCGCCACGTCGCCTCGCTCAGCGGAATCCTGCACCTCACCGCCCCGGGCATGCCCGCGCTGGCCATGGTCACCAACGCGGCGAACAAGCAGGACCCCACGGCCATCTACGGCCTTCCCGGCATCGACGCCGCCAACTGGCGCGCGCACGACCCGTACGTGCTCGCGCCCCGGCTGCGCGGCACGGGGATCTTCTTCTCCGCGGGCACCACCGGACGTCCGGGGCCCGGCGACCCGGACGTGGGGCCGGTCGACGTCGGCCTCTTCGGGGAGCGCACCGTCGGCCAGACCAACCGCGAGTTCCGCGGACGCCTGGACGACCTGGGCATCCCCTACACCGCGAACCTCTACGGCGACGGCCGGCACAACTGGCCGGCGTGGCGGCGGATCTCCAAGCGCCTCTGGCCGAAGCTGATGAGCCGGATCGACGCCCGGAGGCTCTGAGCGAGGAGGTCCCCGCCGCGAGGGCTCAGAAGGAGATGATCTCGGTGTAGCCGAGGGCGAAGAGCAGGCAGGGCAGCAGGAACAGCTTGCCGACCCGGATCATGCCCCTGCCCACGTCCTTGGGCTCGCGGGCCTTGCTGAGCCCGTCGTGGTACAGCCAGAGGAACACCGGCGCGAAGACGGCCCAGGGCCAGACCATCCACTGCGGGAACACCTCGCCGACGGCGGCCATCCCGACGGTCAGCAGCCAGAACCCGGTCCAGCAGACCATCCCCACCAGGTAGGTGCGCTCGGCTCCGATGCGCACCGCCATGGTGGTGTAGCCGCTGGCCCGGTCGCTCTCGATGTCGGGGATCATCGTCGGGGTGTAGAACGCGATCTCCACCAGGAGCACCACGGCGATGACCAGCCAGGGGAGCCCGTCGAACGGCTTGACCGCCGCCCAGCCGCCCAGCACCGGGAACACGCCCAGCGCGGTGCAGTTGCTCAGCACGTCCAGGCCGGGGCGGTTCTTCCATTTCATCGGCGGAACGCTGTAGACCCATCCGCACACCAGGAAACCGAGGGTGGCCAGCGCCATTTCCGGCCGGACCGCGAAGGACAGCGCCAGGGCCAGCGCGGCGGATCCGTAGGCGGCGGCCTTCGCTCCGCCCTCGGAGATCCGGCCGCTGGTCAGCGGGGTGTCCTTCCTCGGGTTGAGCAGGTCCCCTTCCAGGTCGTAGGCGTCGTTGATGGCCAGGACCGCCAGCCACACCAGGGGCCCCCAGATGACCAGCCCGAGCAGGCCGGTGGCGGGGCCGATCAGTTCGCCGCTGGCGAGCAGATATCCCAGGTAGAAGGGCACCAGTGAGACAAGGAACAGACCGGGGCGCGAAATCTCCCACAAATCCAGGATCAGTTGCCGGGTCCTGCCGAGAACCTGGGGGGCGTCCGTCACCATCAGTTACCTCGCGAATGAGGGGGGTTACACAGGGAAATTGTGCGGGCTGAGATTACCGGTCCGGGCACTCAGAAGATTGATCGATCCGCAGCAATTAACATCGCCAAAACTGAGCGGAGTTAAGTGGTACAGCTCACTCCGTACCGGTTTTGCCTTCGTCCGATGACGGTGTGTCTTTTGACATCCGATCCAATTGATGGATCCGTCCCGGCCTTCCCTGCCAAGCCGGACGCCCGAAAACACAGAAGCACCGCCTTTCGGGGCGGTGCGGTCCGTGGAGCGGGAGGTCAGGCGCGGACGCCGAGAGGGGCGAGGTCGTTCCAGTGCGTCCGGACGTGGTCCAGGCAGGAGGCCCGGTCGGCGGGCCCGTGCACGCTCGTCCAGCCCTCGGGGACCGGGGCGAAGGAGGGCCACAGCGAGTGCTGCTCCTCGCCGTTGACCAGGACGAGGAAGGAGGCTTCGGAATCGTCGAAGGGGTTGGTGCTCATGGGGGTCTCCCTGGGAGAAGGGCCGCCGCGGCCGGTACCGGCCGCGACGGGCGCGACGGGCGCGACGGTCAGGAGGCCGCCTTCTTCGCCGCCTCGGCGATCTGCGGGACCACTTCGTCGACGACGTAGGGGACGGCCAGCGCGGTGGGGGTGCGCAGCGGCCAGAAGGCCTTGAGGTCGATCGCGACGTAGGAGCCGCGCTTCACGACCTTCAGGTTCGAGAACACGCCGCTGCTCTCGATCTTCTTCTGGGTCGCGGGGTCGTCGTTGTAGTGGCTGATGAGGATGTCGGTGTCCAGGACACCGGCCTTCTCGATGCTCAGCTCGGCGGCGAAGCCCTCGCCGGGCAGCTTCTTGATCTCGTCGGGCAGCACCAGGCCGAACCGGCTGAGCAGCTTCACGCTGGTGTCGGTCTCGGACTTCATGACCCCGATGTTCCCCGACGGGAAGACGCTGGTGAAGGCGAAGCCCTTGTCCTTGAGCTCAGGGTGGCTCGTCACCACCGCCTCGATCTTGTTCTCGACCTCGCCGATCAGCTTGCCCCCGTCGGCCTCGCGGCCCACGGCCTTGGCGGCCTGCGCGGTGACGGCCTGCCAGGAGTCCTCGGCCGGGCCGGTCGTGTAGGCGACGGTCGGGGCGAGCTTGGAGAGCTTCTCGTACTCCTGGTCGATGTAGTAGTCGCCGCCGGCCAGGATCAGGTCGGGCTGCAGCGCGGCGATCTCCTCGATGGAGAACCCGGCCTCGCCGGCCTTGAGCAGCTTGGGCTTCTCACCGGTGATCTTCGAGGCGGTCCAGGGGGCGAGGCCGTCGTCCTGGACGCCGGTCAGCTCGGCCATGCCGACGGGCTGCACGCCCAGGGCGAGCAGGGCGTCCTGGTCGGCCTCGCCGAGGGCGACGATGCGCTTGGGCTCGGACTCGATCGTCGCGGTGCCGAGCTTGTGCTCGATGGTGACGGGGAAGGCGCCGGCCGCGTTCGCGGGGGCGTCCTTCGACGGCTCGTCGCTCTCCCCGCCGCAGGCGGCGGTGAGGCTGAGGCCGAGGGCCAGTGCGGCCACGGCACCCAGCCGGCGCATCGTGCTGCGCATGAATATGGGTCCTTCCTGGGGGGCGTATTAGGTAAGGCTTGCCTAACTTAGCAATCAGTGGGTCTCCTGGGAAGTCCCGAGGACGCCGAGGATCCCCGCGACGGTCGGGGCGGCCATCAGCGTGGCGATCTTCAGCCCGGCGCAGCCCGGCTCCCTGCGGATCCGGCGGACCAGCCGCATCGCCAGCAGCGAGTGGCCGCCCAGGTCGAAGAAGTCGTCGTGCGGGCCCACCGCGTCCACCCCGAGTTCCTCGGCGAAGATCCGGCACAGCGCGGCCTCGCGGTCCGGCGAGGCCGCGCCCGCGCCGCCCGGCGCCGCGGCGGCGGTGACCGTCCGGGCGGTGAGCGAGGCGGGCAGGCCGCTCACCGGCGTCCCCGGGCCCGCCTCGAAGACGGCCAGCAGCGCGTCGATCATCCGCTCCACGGTGGAGGCGTCGAACAGGTCGGCCGAGTAGTCGACGATCAGCCGCAGGTCCTCCCCCTCCTCGCGGAAGATGAAGTCCAGGTCGAACTTGGCGGCGGCCGGGCCGAACAGCGCGGGCCGCTGCTCCAGCCCGGAGAAGACGACCTCGCCGGGGTCCTGGGCCTCGTAGCCCACCATCACCTGGAACAGCGGGTTGCGGCCCGGCACGCGGCGCGGCTTCAGCGCCTCCACGACCGCCTCGAACGGCAGGTCCTGGTGGGCCAGCCCGGCCAGGTCGGTGTCCCGGATCCGGGCCAGCAGCTCCTCCAGGGTCGGGTCGCCCGACAGGTCGGCGCGCAGCACCAGCGTGTTGACGAAGAACCCGATCGTGGAGCCGGCCGCGTCGTCGGTGCGGCCCGCGACCGGGCTGCCCAGCGGGATGTCCTCGCCGCCGCCCATCGCGTGCAGCAGCGCGGCCACCGCGCTCTGGCAGACCATGAACATGCTGGCGCGGGCCTCACGGGCGCGGGCGCGCACCGCCTCGGTCAGCGGGCGCGGGACCTCCCGGACGGCGGTGCCGCCCCGCTGGCCGACCGTGGCGGGCCGTGGCCGGTCGACCGGGAGAGGGATCTCCTCCGGCAGGCCGGACAGCGCGGCCGCCCAGTAGGCGAGCTGGCGGGCGTGCCTGCTGCCGGGGTCGAGCGGGTCGCCGAGCAGGTCGCGCTGCCAGAGCGTGTAGTCGGCGTACTGGACGGGCTCGGGCTCCCAGGCGGGCGCGTCCCCCGCCGTACGGGCGTTGTAGGACTGCGCCACATCGCGGGCGAACGGCCCGAACGACCACTCGTCGAACACGATGTGGTGGAAGACCGCCAGCAGCAGGTGCTCGTTCTCTCCTTCGGGGAAGACGGCCACGCGCAGCGGGATCTGCCTGGAGAGGTCGAAGGGGCGTGCGATGACCTCCTCCGGGGCGCAGGTCGCGATCTCCAGCTCGGGCCTGGCCTGCTCCGGCGCGAGGATGCGCTGGTAGGGGGTGCCTTCGTGCTCGGCGAAGACGGTGCGCAGGCTCTCATGACGGGCCACGACGTCACCGATCGCCGCTTCCAGCGCGGTGGTGTCCAGCGGACCGCGCAGCCGGACGGCGAGCGGAAGGTGGTACGCCTCGCGAGGACCGTCGTCCTCCCGCAGCAGCTGGTCGAGCATCCACAGGCGGCGCTGGGCGAACGACAGCGGGATGCGTTCGGGACGTTCGCGCACGGTGAGCGGGGGACGTACCTCTTCACCCGCGCGGTCATGGATGCGCTGGGCGAGTTCGGCGACCGTCGGAGCCTCGAACAGGTCCCGGATGGCCAGCTCGGTACGCAGCACCGTACGGGCGCGGCCCACCAGGCGCGTGGCGAGCAGGGAGTGGCCGCCCAGGTCGAAGAAGCTGTCGTCGATACCGACCCTGGAGACGTCCAGAGCCTCGGCGAACAGCGCGCACAGCAGCCCTTCGACGGGTGTGCGCGGCTCGCGTCCGGTGCCTCCGGCGGCCTGACCGTCGGGCAGCGGCAGGGCGCGGCGGTCCAGCTTGCCGTTGACGGTCAGCGGCAGCGCGTCCAGCGTCATGATCGCGCTGGGCACCATGTAGGAGGGCAGGATCTGCTTGAGCGCGTCCCTGACCTTCGACGCGAGTGCTCCTCTGCCGCGTGCGGCGGCGGGGTTGTTGGCGTACGAGGCGGGCTTGCGTCCCGCTTCCGCCTGCGGCCGGGCCGCCGCCCCTCCGAAGACGGCGTCGTAGTGGCCGGGCTCGGCGGAGCGGGTGATGACGACGTCCGGATCGAGAGCGTAGAACGTCTCCGGCTCGATGCCTTCGGGTGCGCCGTCCAGCAGGGCGCGGGCCTCTTCCACGCTCGCGCCGTTCTCCAGCGCCCCCAGGGCGGCGAGTTCACCGGACAGGCGCGGATCGGGGACGCCCTGGACGCGCACGGGCAGTTCCCGCAGTTCGTCCACGAGACCGTCCAGACCGTCCAGACCGCTCCAGGGGACCACGCGTGCTTCGGGGGACGCCTCGGTCTTCCGGAAGGTGACGTCGTAGCGGTGACGGGTCAGTTCGTTGTGGTGGGCGCCGCGCTTGGTGCGGATCTCGACGTCCGCGGGCAGGCCGAGGGCGGTGAAGAAGGCGGGCTCCAGGAGGAGTTCCTTCTCCATGCGCAGGGCGCGGTCGACGGCCGCCAGGTCTCCGCTCCCCCGCAGCAGCTGGATGGCGGCGTGGAACGCGCGGGCCGTCCTGAGGTCGCGGACGTCGCCGATGAACAGCGCTCCGCCCGGGAGGAGAAGGTCGAAGGCCTTGGTGATGACCTCGGCCAGGTACTCGGCGCTCGGGAAGTACTGCACCACCGAGTTGATGACGATGGTGTCGAAGCGGCTCTCCTCCAGGCCGGTGAAGTCGTGGGCGGGCTGGCGGCTCAGTGTGACGTTCGTTCCCGAGCCCAGATCCTCGCGCAGCTTGGCGATGACGGGGCCGGACAAGTCGGTGCCCCGGTACGTCTCGCACACGGGCGCCAGGCGCGACAGCAGCAGGCCGCTGCCGACGCCGATCTCCAGAAGGTCGCGCGGAGCCAGCTCCTTGATGCGCTCGACCGTCGTCTCACGCCACTCGCGCATCTCCTCCAGGGGGATCGGCGCACCGTCGTAGCTGCTGTCCCAGCCGGCGAAGTCCTCGACGTGGACGGCCGTGCCGATCTCGGTGTACTCCTCGTCGTACACCTGCTGCCATTCGGCGATCTGGGCCTCTTCGGCCTCCGGCTGGGCGTCGGGGACGACGTAGCCGACGAGCCGCTTCACTCCGGGCACGTCGCTGTCCACCGCGATGACGGCGGCCTGGCCGACGCCCGGCTCGGCGGCGAGCGCGGTCTCGATCTCCGACAGCTCCACCCGGTAGCCGCGGATCTTCACCTGGTCGTCGGTGCGGCCGAGGAAGTCGATGATGCCGTCCTCCCGGACCCGCACCAGGTCGCCGGTCCGGTACATCCGCCCGCCCGCCGTGTAGGGGTCGGCGACGAACCTCTCGGCCGTCAGGTCCGGGCGGCCCAGGTAGCCGCGCGCCAGGCCCGCTCCGGCGATGTAGAGCTCACCGGGGACGCCGGGCGGTACGGGCCGCAGCCAGCCGTCCAGCACGTAGGCGCGGGTGTTCCAGATCGGCCGGCCGACGGTCGGGGTGGCGCTGTCGGTGGTGCCGCCGCCGAGGGTGTTGATGGTGTACTCGGTCGGCCCGTACAGGTTGTAGCCGAGCACCCCTTCGGCCTCGGCCAGCTGGTCCCAGACGGAGGTCGGCACCGCCTCGCCTCCGAGGAGGACGAGCGGCGGCCGGTGCCCGCCCTCCAGCAGTCCTTCCTCGAGGAGCTGCTGGGCGTAGGTGGGCGTGACGTTGATGACGTCGACGCGGTGTTCGCGCAGGTAGGCCGTGAGGGCTTCCGCGTCGCGCCGCAGGTCCTCGTCGCAGACGTGCACCTCGTGGCCTTCGATGAGCCACAGGAGCTCCTCCCACGACATGTCGAAGGAGAAGGAGACCGTGTGCGCGATGCGCAGGCGTCGTCCGGCCTCGGCCACCACCGGGTCGAAGATGTTGGCCCGGTGGTTGAACTGCATGTTCGTCAGGCCCCTGTAGGGGGTGACCACGCCCTTGGGACGCCCGGTGGAGCCGGACGTGTAGATGACGTACGCGGGGTGTTCGAGCCGTCCGGGAGTGCCGGGGGCGAAGCCTGGCAGTTCCTCGTCCCCGAGGTCGCCGGAGGGCTGGGCGGCCAGTTCCGCGCCGACCTCCGGGTCGTCCAGCAGGATCGGGGTCACTGTGCCGGTGTCGTAGGTGAGCCCGGCTGCGATACCCCGGTGGGAGACCAGGCACGTGGGCGCGGCGTCCTGGATAATGTAGTCCAGGCGTTCGGCCGGGTAGTCCAGCTCCAGAGGCAGGTAGGCGGCGCCGGTACGCAGCACCGCGAACAGGGCGACGACCATCTCCGCCGAGCGTGGCAGCGCGAGCGCGACGACCTTCTCCGGGCCCGCGCCGTACTTCAGCAGGAGCCGTGCGAGCTTGTTGACCTCGGCGTTCAGTTCGGCGTACGTGAAGCACACGTCCGGCTGGGAGACGAGGGCCGTCTCGCCGGGGATGCGCGCGGCGCGGTCGGCCAGGAGTTCCGCGATGGTCAGTTCGGGGACGGGCTTCTCGGCCTCTGCCCAGTCCTGGCGGATGCGCTCTTCTTCCCCCGGGAGGAGCAGGGGCAGGTCCGCGCAGCCCGTCCGCGGGTCGGCGGCCAGCGTCCGGAGGAGCCGGACGTACCGCTCGGTGAGGCGCTCGGCCTCCGCGTCGGTGAACGCGTCCGTGCGGTACATGACCCGCAGGTTCCCGCCGGGGTTCACCACCATGGTGACGGGGTAGTGCGTGGCGTCGCGCACCTCGCGGTCGACGACCCGAAGGTCGCCGTCCGGGCCGAATCCACGGTCTGTGGGCATTCCGGGGAAGTTCTGGAACACGAACAGCGTGTCGAACAGCGTGCCGAGCCCGGTGGCACGCTGGACGTCGGCCAGGGCGACGTAGGAGTGGTCGAACAGTTCGGCCTGGGTGGCCTGAACCCGGTCCATCACGGCTCCGACCGGCTCTGCGGGTGCCGCCGAGACCCGTACCGGGATGGTGTTGAACAGCAGTCCGACGATGGATTCGACGCCGTCGATGTCGGGGTGGCGCCCGGACACGGACGCGCCGAACACCACGTCGTCACGTCCGGTGAGGCCCATGAGCAGGAGGCCCCAGGCGGTCTCGTAGAGGGTGCTCAGGGTGTTGCCGGTCTCCCGGGAGGCCCGTTCGAGTGCGGCCGCGAGGTCCGGGGGCAGGCTCAGGTGCCGCTCCCGCGCGGTGGCGAGGTCAGCGGGCCGGTCGAGGAGGTCGGGACGCAGGAGGGTCGGCTCTTCGAGGCCGTCCAGGCTGCGCGCCCACGCCTTGACCGCCGACTCCCGGTCCTGGGCCGTCACCCAGTCCAGGTAGGCGCGGAACGGCGTGACGGGCCGCCGGGCCTCGGCCTCCGCGTCGGTGTAGGACTCCAGCAGCGAGGTGACCAGCAGGCCGCCGGACCACCCGTCGAGCAGGATCAGCTCGGAGGTCAGGACGAGCCGGTGGTCGTCCTCGCCCACGCGGGCCAGTGCGAACCGGATCAGCGGCGGCTCGCCGGGTGTGAACGGCCGTGCCCTCTGCTCCTCGACGAACGCGTCCAGGTCGGCGCCAGAAAGCTCAACGTAGGTCCAGTCGAGGTTGAAGTCCTCGGGGATGAACTGCACGGTCCGCAGCCCGTCGGTACGGAACCCGGCCGTCAGGTTGGGGAACTTCTCCATCACGCCGCGGGCGGCGCGGGCGAGGCGGACTTCGTCCACCGGGCCTTCCAGCTTGACGACGGCCTGCTGGACGTAGATGTCACGTCCTTCTCCGGCCATCATCAGGTGGAACAGGAGGCCTTCCTGCAGCGGGGAGAGCGGCAGTTCGCCGGCGTCCTCCTCGACCTGGGCGGAAGCGGTGGCGTCGAAGGCGGTGCTGTGGCGGGCCAGCGCCTCGACGGTACGCAGCTTGAACACGTCGCGGAAGGTGACCGTCAGTCCCGCCTTGCGGGCGCGCGCGACCAGGAGGGCGGCGCTGATGCTGTCGCCGCCGGAGCGGAAGAAGTCCGCCTCCGCGCTGATCTCGTCGCCGTCCTTGCCGAGCAGTCCGGCGAAGAGCGCGGCCACGGTCTTCTCCCGTTCCGTGCGCGGTGCCCTTCCGGCTTCGGAGTCGGGCTCGGGAAGCGCCTTCCGGTCGAGTTTGCCGTTCGGGTTGAGCGGCAGTTCGTCGAGCCGGACGAGGTGGGACGGGACGAGGTAGTCGGGCAGCAGTTCCGCCAGGCGGCCACGCAGGGTCTCGACATCAACGGAGGCGGCGTCGCCGACGATGTAGCCGACCAGCCGTCCGGAGCGTTCGGCCACGGCGCCGCGCCGGACGCCTTCCTGCGCGGCCAGGACCGTCTCCACCTCGCCGGGCTCGATGCGGAAGCCGCGGATCTTGAGCTGGGAGTCGGCGCGGCCGAGGAACTCCAGGCTGCCGTCACGGCGGCGGCGCACGCGGTCGCCGGTGCGGTAGAGGCGGGAGCCGGGCGGGCCGAACGGGTCGGCGACGAAGCGTTCGGCGGTGCGGACGGGGTCGCCCAGGTAGCCGCGGGCGAGGCCCTCTCCGGCCAGGTAGAGCTCTCCCATGACGGCTTCGCGCAGGGAGCCGTCGAGCACGTAGGCGGTGGTGCCGTCGATCGGAAGCAGGCCGGTCCCCGCCGACACCTCGCGGACAAGGCTGTCGCCCGCCGCCTCGGAGCAGCCGTACAGGTCGATGAGCCGTCCCGGCACGCGGCCGGCGAGCGCCTCGGGGAGGGGTTCGCCGCTGCTGATCCAGGTGGTCACCGAGGACGGGGGGCCCGCTTCCAGGAGGGCGTTGAGCAGGCTGGGGACGACCGTCACCGTCGTGACGCGGTGGCGGTCGAGGAACTCGGCGAGCGCGATGGGGTCGGTGGCGGTGGCATCGTCGGCGATCACCACGGTGTCGCCGCAGACGAGGCCGCCGAGGAGCTCGGTGGTGCCGTCGATGAACGACGGGGAGCTCTTGGCCGCGCGGACGCCCGGATCGACCAGGCCGATGCCCCAGGCGAGGCGGTTGGCCAGGGCTCGCTGGGTCCCGGCGACGGCTTTGGGGGCTCCGGTGGAACCCGAAGTGAAGATCACGTAGGCGGGGTGTCCGGGCCTGACGCCGCCGCGGTCGAGGGAGGCCGTCTCGGCCGGGGGCTCGTCGCGCCCCAGGACGAGCAGCGGTTCGGCCGCCTCCAGCATGAGGTCCACCCGGGCCTGCGGGTACGTCACGTCGATCGGCAGGTAGGCGGCGCCCGTCTTGAGCACGGCGAACAGCGCGACCGCGAAGTCCGCCGAGCGGGGAAGGGCGATACCGACGACCTGCTCTGGGCCCGCTCCGGCCGCGGCGAGGCGGCCGGCAAGCCGCTCCGCCCGCTCGTCCAGCTCGGCGTAGGTGAGCGACTCGTCGCCGAAGACGAGGGCCGTGGCGTCCGAGGTGCGCCGGACCTGTGCCTCGATCAGCTCGGCCGCCAGGGGGCCGGTGTAGGCCTGCGCGGCCGGAGCCCGCTCCGACGCGGACGGCAGCAGCGAGGACAGTGGCAGACCGGGTTCGGAGGCCGCCCTGGCGAGCAGTCCGCTCAGGTCGGCGAGCAGACCCTCGATCGTCTCGCGGTCGTAGAGGTCGGTGGAGTAGGCCGCGAAGCCCTCGATCTCGTCCTCGCCCTCACCGAAGTACAGGTCGAGGTCGAACTTGACCCCGCCGGTCTCGGGCAGGAACGGCGCGGCGGCGACGCCGGGCAGCCGCAGCCGCACGTCGTCCAGCCGCTGGTGCACGATCATCACCTGGAACAGCGGGCTGCGGGCCAGGGAGCGTTCGGGGGCCAGGCGCTCCACCACCCGCTCGAAGGGCACCTCGGAGTGGGAGAAAGCGGCCAGGTCGGTGCGGCGGACCCGTTCGAGCAGGTCCCGGAAGGCCGGGTCGCCCGACAGGTCGGTGCGCAGCACCAGCAGGTTGACGAAGACCCCGACCAAGTCGGTGAGGTCCTCGTCGGCGCGGCCCGCGATGGGCGAGCCGAGCGCGAGGTCCTCTCCCGCCCCGGCGGCGCGCAGGGCGGCCGCGACGGCGGCGTGCAGGACCATGAAGACGCTGGTGCCGGTCTCCCTCGCCAGCTCGCGTATCCCGGCGGCCGGCATCCGGAACGGCAGCAGCCCTCCCCGGTGGCCCGCCTCGGCCGGACGGGGCCGGTCGAGCGGAAGGGTGCTCTCCGCGGGCAGGCCGGCCAGCGCCTCCTCCCAGTGGGAGAGCTGCGCGTCGACGTCGCGCCCCGCCTGCCAGGCGGCGTAGTCGGCGTACTGGACGGGCAGCGGGGCCCAGTCCGGCTCCTCGCCCTCCGACCGGGAGACGTACGCCGTGGAGAGGTCGGCGAGCAGCGGAGTGAACGACCATTCATCGGCCGCGGAGTGGTGCTGCACGAGGACGAGCACCCACTCGGTGTCGCCGGTGCGCCACACCGCCGCGCGGATGGGGAGTTCCCTGCCGAGGTCGAAGACGTGGGAGGCCGCGAGGGCCTGGTCGGCGTGCAGCCGCTCCGGCGTCCAGTCGCGGGCGTCGAAGACGTCGAAGGCGACTTCGTTCGAGTCCAGGATCCGCTGGACGGGCAGCCCGTCGGCGTCGGCGACGAGGAGCGTGCGCAGCGCCTCGTGGCGGGCCACGACGTCCTTCAGCGCGCGGTGCAGGACCGCGGGGTCGAACTCGCCGGTGAGGCGCAGGCCCAGGGGCAGCGTGTAGGCGGCCGACGGCTCGCGCAGCGCCTCCTCCAGCCAGATGCCGCGCTGGGCGTGCGAGGCGGGGACCGTCTCGGGGCGGACCGCGTCGCGGACCCGTTCCCGGGCTCCTTCCACCAGCCGGGGCGCCAGCATCGCCACGGTCGGGGCCTCGAAGACGTCGGCGATGGTGAGTTCGGCGTCCATCGCGGCGCGGACGCGGCCCGCCAGGCGGGTGGCGAGCAGGGAGTGGCCTCCGAGGGCGAAGAAGTCGTCGTCGATGCCGACCTCCTCCAGCCCGAGGACCTCGGCGAAGACCGCGCACAGGGCGGCCTCCCGCTCGTCGCGGGGAGCGCGTCCCCCGACCTCGACCTCGGGGGCGGGGAGCGCGGCGCGGTCGAGCTTGCCGTTGACCGTCCGGGGCAGCGCGTCCAGCCGCACCAGGGCGGCGGGGACCATGTACTCGGGGAGGCGGTCGGACAGGGCCGCGCGCACCTCGTCCAGGTCGAGCAGGGCGGGGTCGCCGGAGGCCGTGACGTAGCCGACGAGCCTCTTGTCCCCCGGGACGTCCTCCCGGACGACCACGGCCGCCTGCGCCACCCCGGGGGCCGCGTTCAGCACGGCCTGGATCTCGTCGGGCTCGATGCGGAAGCCGCGGATCTTCACCTGGTCGTCTGTGCGGCCCAGGTACTCCAGGGAGCCGTCGCGGTTCCACCGGGCCAGGTCGCCCGTCCGGTACATGCGCGTGCCGGGCGGGCCGTACGGGTCGGCGACGAAGCGTTCGGCGGTCAGGTCGGGCCGGCCGACGTAGCCGCGGGCGAGCTGGTCGCCCGCCAGGTACAGCTCTCCCGGGACCCCGACGGGCGCCGGCCGCAGCGCGGCGTCCAGGACGTGGGCGCGGGTGTTCCAGAAGGGGCGGCCGATTCCGTCGGACGGGAGCTCGGTGAGAGTCGCCCAGACGGTCGCCTCCGTCGGACCGTAGACGTTGACGGCCTCGTCGGCGGTGGCGGCGAGTGCGTCGGCGAGGGCGCGGGGCAGGGCCTCGCCGCCCACCAGGACGCGCAGGCCGCGGAACGCCTCGGGGTCCAGGGTGCCCAGCAGCGAGGGGGTGCCCTGGACGATCGTCGCCCCGCGCAGCAGGCCGGCGAGCCGTTCGGGGTCTCGTACAGTGCCGCGGTCGGCCAGCACGACGGTCGCTCCGCTGATCAGCGGCACGTACAGCTCCAGCACCGCGATGTCGAAGGCGATCGTGGTCACCGCGACGAGGCGGTCGTCCGCTCCGAGCGCCAGCCGGTCCCGCATCGTGCACAGGAAGTTCGTCAGCGCGGTGTGCGGGATGGCGACGCCCTTGGGCCGTCCGGTCGAGCCCGAGGTGTAGATCACGTAAGCGAGGTCGCCGCCCCGGACCTCGGGGCGCTCGAAGTGTTCGGGGCCGGTGCCGTCCGCGAGCACCACGGGGTGGCCTTCGGGGACGAGTTCCGCGGTGGCGGGGTCGGCTATCACGCACTTGGGAGCGGCGTCCTGGAGCATGTAGGCGAGCCGGTCCGCGGGGTGGGCGAGGTCCAGGGGCAGGTAGGCGGCTCCCGTCTTGAGGACCGCGAGGAGGGCGACCACCAGGGTCGGGGTACGCGGAAGCGCCAGGGCCACCACGTCGCCGCGCCCGGTGCCCAGACGGGCGGCCAGGGCCGTGACTCGGGCGTCCAGCTCGGCGTAGGTGAGGGTGCCGTCCGATGATTCGACGGCCACGGCGTCGGGGGTACGCCGCACCTGGGCTTCGAAGAGATCCGTGATGGTCTCGGCCGGGACCTGCCGGTCGGTGGCGTTCCAACTCTCCAGGAGGGAGAGTTCGGCCTCGTCCAGCAGCGGAAGGTCGCGGATCGCGCGTGACGGGTCGGCGGTCGCGGCGCGCAGCAGGGTCTCCAGGTGCGCGAGCAGCGCGTCCATGCGCTCGTCGGTGAACAGTTCGCGCCGGAAGGTGGCCTCCACGACCGTCCCGGACGGCCTGACGAACGCCTCCAGGGACAGGTCGAAGTGCGTCGTCCCGTTGTGGATGTGCGCCCAGCTCGTCTTCACTCCGGGCAGGTCGAGCTCGCCGATCTCCTGGGCGAGGAACAGCAGCATCGTGTCGAAGTACGGGGACCTGCCGCTCCGGCGGGCGGGGCGCAGCTCCTTGATGATCTTGTCGTAGGGCATCGCCTGGTGGGCGAAGCCCTCGGTGCACACCTCGCGGACCCGGTGCAGCACCTCGCGGAAGGTGGGCTCGCCGGAGAGGTCGCTGCGCAGCACCAGGGTGTTGCCGAAGTTGCCGACCAGCCGCTCGATCTCGGTGTGCTCGCGGTTCATGACGGCCGAGCCGACGGGGATGTCCGTCGCTCCCGTGTAGCGGTGGAGCAGCACCTTGTAGGCGGCGAGCATCACCATGTACGGGGTGACGTTCTCGCGGGCCGCCAGGTCGCGCATTCCGGCCGTCACGTCGTCGCCGAACCGGCGCGCACGGCGTCCGCCGCGCTCGGAGACGGTCGCGCCGCGCGGGGCGTCGGCGGGCAGTTCCAGGGGGGCGGGCGGCGGGTCGAGGCGGCTCCGCCAGAAGGCGAGGTCCTCGGCGTCGAGTTCGCGCTTCTGCTCCCAGTCGGCGAAGTCGGCGTACTGCGCCTTCAGCGGCGGCAGCGCGTCGGGCTCGCCGTCGATCTCGGCCCGGTAGAGGACCGACAGGTCGCGGGAGAGCGAACCCCACGTCATGCCGTCCCAGGCGATGTGGTGGACGACGAGCACGAGCGCGTACTCCGCTTCGCCGAGGCGGAGGAGTTCCAGCCGGATCGGCCGTTCCTTGCGCAGGTCGAAAGGCGAGGCGGCGAGTTCGGAGGCGCGCGCTTCGGCGTCGTCGCACGCGTGCACGGGCAGTTCCAGCGTGTCGGCCGTGTCAGCCGGGTCATCGGGGATGACGCGCTGCACCGGTCCGTCCTCGTAGACGGTCCGCAGGACGGCGTGCCGGCGCAGCAGGCCCCGCAGGGCCGCGCGCAGGGCGTCGACGTCCAGGTCGCCGCTCATGCGGACGAGGAGGCAGACGTTGTAGGCGGGGCTGTCGGGGAACGCCTGGTGGTGCAGCCACATGCTCTGCTGCGCGTAGGACAGCGGGGCGGGCCCCTCCGCGGTCCTCGGCGTGATCCGGTCGGTCTCGGCGCCGAGTCCGGCTTCGGCCATCATCCGTCGCATCAGTTCGCGCCGAAGCGCGGCCGTCTGTCCCTGCACGCTCAACTCTTCCGTTGGAGGAACACCATGCGGACGAAGATCGCCCACCCATTGGTTAGGTTAGCCTTGCCTACGAAAACTCTGCAAGGTTAGCCTTACCTAAGTTGATCGGCAGAGGAGTGGGTCAGTTGTCCATCGGTGTCAGCACGCAGATCGCCGTCCCCGTCACGGCGGATCCGGTCCAGCTCGTCGCCCGTCTGGCCCGCTCGGGCTTGTTCACGGACTATGTGGCTTATGAACGTCCGGGCTCCTGGCGGTTCGCGGGCGGCGCCCTCGGCGAGGTGACGCTCGACGCGGAGACGGTCCGTCTCCGCTGGGCCGAACGGCCGGAATCGGCCACGTCCTGGTCCGGTGATCCGGCCCGCGCGCTCGGTGACGCGCTCGCCGAAGTCCCCGGCTCCGGCTGGACGGCCTACGGGTGGATCGCCTTCGAGTTCGCCGGAACCCCCTACACCGGCCGCCTTGCGCATCTCATCGTCCCGCGCACCGAAGTGCGCATCGAAGAGGGCATCGCCTACCTCACCGGCGAGGAACCGGACGAGTTGAACGCCGTGGCCAAGCTGCTCTCGGAGAACCTCCCGCCGGAGGCCCCCGTGCCGTCCCCCATCGACGTGCGCACGGGCGGCGAGGCCTATCGCGAGAACGTCGCCCGCGCCGTCGCCGAGATCGAGGCCGGCGAATACCAGAAGGTCATCGTCTCCCGGCGCCTGCCCGTCCCCTTCCCCGTGGACGTCATCGGCACCTACCTGGCCGGGCGCGCCGCCAACACCCCGGCCCGCTCGTTCCTGCTCGACGTCGACGGCTTCCGGTCCACCGGCTTCAGCCCCGAGGTCGTGGCCGCCGTCGACGAGAACGGCGTCGTCACCACCCAGCCCCTGGCGGGCACCCGCGCGTTCGGCCTGGGCTCCGACACCGACTCCGCCCACCGCCGCGAACTGCAGAACGACCCCAAGGAGATCTTCGAGCACGCCGTCTCCGTCCGGACCTCGCAGGAGGAGCTGTACGGGGTCTGCGAGCCGGGCACCGTCCACGTCACGGACTTCATGAACATCAAGGAGCGAGGCAGCGTCCAGCACCTCGCCTCCCGTGTCACGGGCAGGCTCGCCGCGGGACGCACCTCCTGGGACGCGCTGCGCGCGCTGTTCCCCGGCGTGACGGCGTCGGGAATCCCCAAGCGCGAGGCGATGGACGCGATCGCCCGCATGGAGGAGCCCCGCGGCCTCTACGCGGGCGCCGTCCTGACCGTCTCCGACGACGGTTCGCTCGACGCGGCACTCGTCCTGCGCGCCCTCTACAGCCAGAACGGGCAGTCCTGGCTGCGCGCGGGCGCGGGCGTCGTCTCGGGCTCCACGCCGGAACGCGAGTACGAGGAGACGTGCGAGAAGCTCTCCTGCATCGCACCGCACGTCGTAGGCCAGTAACGAGGACGCCCCCGGGAACGACCCGGGGGCGTCTTCGTCCATGCGTCTGTACGTCTGGACACGTCTCAGGTGAGGAGGGCGGCCAGTTGCTTCTTGCTGACCTTGCCGACCGGCGTGCGCGGGAACACGTCGATCGTCTCGATCCGGTCGGGGAACTTGTAGGCGGCCACCCCCCGGCTCTTGAGGAACTCCTTGAGTTCCCGCAGAGTCGGCGGGGTGTCGCCTTCACGGACGATGAGGAACGCGCAGGTCCGCTCGCCCATGACCGGGTCGGGCACGCCCACGGCCGCGGCGTCGTGAACGGCCGGGTGGGCCAGCAGGTGGTTCTCCAGCTCCTCGGCGGCCACCTTGTCGCCGCCCCGGTTGATCTGGTCCTTCTCCCTGCCCTCCACGATGAGGTGTCCGGACGCGAGCCGCCGCACCAGGTCGCCCGTCCGGTAGAAGCCGTCGTCGGTGAAGGAGCGGGCGTTGTGGGCGGGTGCACGGTAGTAGCCGCGCAAGGTGTACGGGCCGCGGGTCAGGAGTTCGCCGACCTCCCCCGACGGGACGTCCTCGCCTTCGGCGTCCACCACCCGGATCTCGTCGGCGGGCGACAGGGGACGCCCCTGGGAGACGGCCACGAGCTCGTCCGGGTCGTCCAGACGGGTGTAGTTCAGCAGTCCCTCCGCCATGCCGAACACCTGCTGGACCCGGCAGCCCAGCACGCCGGGGACCTGTACGGCGCGTTCGGCGGCGAACTTCGCACCGCCCACCTGCAGCACCTCCAGAGACGACAGGTCCTCGTCCGACCAGCTGACGGCGTCGAGCCACAGCAGCGCGATCGGCGGGACGACCGCGCACACCGTGACGCGTTCGGCCTCGATGAGCGGGAAGGCCGCGTCAGGCGCCCCGGAAGGCGCCAGCACGACCTTGCCGCCCCGGCTCAGGGCTCCGAGGATGCCCGGGCAGGCCAGCGCGAAGTTGTGCGCGGCCGGAAGGACGACCAGATAACCGGTGTCCGGGCCGAACCCGCAGACCTCGGCGCTGGCCTCGTAGTTGTAGACATAGTCGCGGTGCGTGCGTCCGATGAGCTTGGGCAGGCCCGTCGTACCGCCGGAGAGGAGGAACAGCGCCACGTCCGACGGAGACGGCTTCTCGTACGGGACCGGATCGGCGTCCAGGTCCGCGAACGAGACGAACTCCTGAGCCTCCCCGTCGACGATGACGAACTCCACGGACGTCTTCCGCGCGAGTTCCCGGTGGTCGTGGCCGCCGTGGACGTCGGGGATGAAGTACGCGCGGGCTCCGGCCAGCTCGCACAGGTAGCCGATCTCGCTCTCCCGGTGCGCGGGCAGCGCCAGCACCGGGAGTACGCCGATGCGCATCATCGCGAGCAGTCCGATGACGAACGACGGGCTGTTGGGCAGCTGGACGACGACGTGGTCGCCCTTCTTCAGCCCCAGCCGCAGCAGGCCGGCGGCCGTGCGCTCCGCGCGCCTGTCCAGCTCCCCGTACGTGAGGCGTTCTTCTCCGCAGACGAGGGCCTCACGGTCCGGGTCCACCCCGTTCAGGACGTCGCCGAGCAGCCCGTCCTTCCAGTAGCCCTCGGCGATGTACCGCTCTTCGAACTCCGCGGGCCAGCCGACGAACCCTTCCATCGAACTCATCCGTCACCGTCCGGCGAGCTGGGCGGTCGCGCCGGGTACGGGTTCCGCCGGGTCGGAGCCGAGTGCGACGATGCGGTTGCCGTCGTCCACGTGCACCACCCTCGGCCGGTGGGATGCCCGCTCGGCCTCCTCCAGTTCGGCGTAGGACATGATGATGACCAGGTCGCCGGGCTTCACCAGGTGCGCGGCCGCGCCGTTGATCCCGATGACCCCGCTGCCCGCCTCCCCGGTGATGGCGTAGGTGACGAGCCTGGCCCCGTTGTCGATGTCGACGACGTGGACCTGCTCGCCCTCCGCGATGTCCGAGGCGGCCATCAGCTCGGCGTCGATCGTGATGGAGCCTACGTAGTGCAGATCCGCCTGGGTCACGGTGGCCCGGTGGATCTTTCCGTTCATGAACGTGCGCCGCACGGCTTCCCTCTTCCTCCGTGATCGACTAAGGATAGCCTTACCTTACTTACTTCCCTTTCCGAGGAGAACCCCCCGATGCTGATGGACCTCAGCCCGTTGCGCGACAGCAAGCCGTTCCGCAACGTGTTCATCGCCAGAACCGTCTCCGTCTTCGGCATCGGGATGCTCGCCGTCGCGCTGCCGGTGCAGGTCTACGAGATGACCCGCTCCACCGCGCACGTCGGCGGGGTGGCGGCCGCCGAGGGCTTCGCCCTGTTCTTCGGCTTCCTGTGGGGCGGGGTCCTGGCCGACCGGCATGACCGCCGCCGCCTCATGCTCATCGCCCGCACGGTCGCCGGCCTGGGCTTCGCCCTGCTGGCCCTGAACGCCTTCCTGCCCGACCCGTCCCTCTTCGCCATCTACTTCCTGGGCGCCTGGGACGGGCTGGCCACCGGGGTCTCGGTGACGGCCCTGCTCGCGGCCACCCCCGCCCTCACCACCCCCGACAAGATGGTCGCCGCGGGAGCGCTGAACGCCCTCACCGTCCGGCTGGGGTCCATGGCCTCCCCCGCGCTGGGCGGCGTCACGATCGCGGCCTTCGGCGTCGGCTGGAACTACGCGGCCGCCGCCCTCGCCACCCTGGCCACTCTCGGCCTGCTCGTCGGACTGCCCCCGCTGACCCCCGACGACGAGCCCGAGGGCAACCCCGTCAAGGCGCTGTTCCAGGGCTTCCGCTTCGTGGCCACCCACCGGGTCGTCGGCAGCCTGATGCTGCTCGGCACCCTGTTCATGATCGCCGGCGGCGTCCCCGTCCTGCTGCCGGCCTTCACCGAGATCGAACTGGACGGCGGCCCCACCACCCTCGGGCTCCTGTACGCCGCCCCGGCCTGCGGCGCCGTCCTGGCGTCCGTCACCAGCGGCTGGGCGACCGACCTGAAGGCCCCCGGACGCGCCCTGCTGCTGGCCTCGGTCGCGGGCCTGGCCGTCCTGGCCGTCCTGGGCCTGACCCGCCACCCCGCGCTCGCGGTGGCCGTCCTCTTCGGCTACGGCTTCGCCACGTCCATCGAGGAGATCCTGCGCTACGGCCTCCTGCAGACCCACACGCCCGGCAGCCACCTGGGCCGCGTCAACGCCCTGTGGTCGGCGCAGGAGACCGGCGGCGAGGCCGTCGGCTCCCTCGCGGCGGGCTTCCTCGGCCGGTACCTGGCCCCCGGCACGGCCATCGTCCTCTACGGCGTCATCGGCGCCGTCCTGGCCGCGATCCTCGCCTTCACGCTCCCGGGGCTCCGCGCCGCCACGCTCCCCTCCCGCTCCGAAGAGCCGGAGGACCTCAAGACCGCCGACTGATACGAGCGCGAAAGCGGTCCTGGAACACGCGACGGCCGGGACCCGGGAAAGCCGGGCCCCGGCCGTCGCGCCTCTCCGGACGCGCGTCAGGACCCGTCCGAGGTGAGCTGGGCGGCCAACTCCTCCTCCGACATGTCCGCGACGGACAGCCAGATGTCCGCGATGGCCTCCAGCCGGCCGGGAGTGCGTTCCAGCTCGTTCAGGCGGCGGGCCACCCGCTCCACGGTGCGTTCGGCGAACAGGACGCGGACGGGGAGGGAGGTGGTGTCGAGGGCCTCCCGGAGCCGCGCGATGACCGTCGTCGCGAGGACGGAGTCGCCGCCCAGGGCGAAGAAGTCCGAGTCCGCGCCCACTGACACGGACACAGTGCCCGTCACCTCGGCCATCGTCCGGGCGATGAGCCTCTCCAGCGCGGTGCGCGGCGGCACCTGGGCGCCGCCGGTCCCGGTCTCGGCGGCGACGAGCGCGGCCAGGGCCCGGCGGTCGATCTTCGCGTTGGCGGTGAGAGGCAGTTCGTCCAGGGTGACCAGCAGTTCGGGGACCATGTGCGGGGGGAGCAGAGTGGCCGCGTGCTCCAGCAGTTCCGCGTCGTCCAGGGCCGCCGCGGGCTCCTCGCGGACCACGGCCGCGGCCAGGCGGTTGCCCGACACCAGGGCCACGGCGCGGCGGACGGCCGGGTGGGCCTCCAGCGCGGCGGACACCTCGCCCAGCTCGATGCGGAACCCTCGGATCTTCACCTGGTGGTCGCGACGTCCTAGGAACTCCAGCGTCCCGTCGGGACGGTAGCGGGCCAGGTCCCCGGTGCGGTACCAGCGGCGTCCCCGGTACTCCACGAAGCGGTCCGCGGTGCGTTCGGGGTCTCCGGTGTAGCGTTCGGCCACGCCCGCGCCGCCGATCCACAGCTCGCCGGTCGCCCAGTCGGGGCGGTCGCGGCCCTGGTCGTCCACGACACGGCAGGCGACACCGCGCAGCGGCACACCGTAGGGGACGGACGTCCAGTCGGACGGGACGTCTCCGGCCACCTCCTGGACGGTGGAGTGGATGGCCGTCTCCGTCGTGCCGCCCAGCGCCACGAAACGGCAGCCGGGAGCACTCTTCTCCAGCATTCCGGGCAGGTGGGTGCCGACCCAGTCTCCGCCGAGCAGGACCAGGCGCAGCGAAGGCACGGGCCGTTCCTGCGACAGCAGCATCTCCAGAACGGACGGTACGCAGTTCAGCACGGTCACTGACCGGCGTTCTACGAGTTCGGCCCAGCGGGCCGCGTCACGCCGCTCCTCCTCGTCCGGGAGGACGATCGCGCCGCCCGCCGACCAGACGGAGAACAGGTCGAAGACCGAGAGGTCGAAGTCCAGCGCGGAGATGCCGAACGTGACGTCCGAGGCGGACAGCGCATAGCGCTCGATGAGGTCGTCGATCGTGTTGGCCGCCGCGCGGTGCGAGACCTCCACGCCCTTGGGTTCGCCGGTGGAACCCGAGGTGAACAGGATGTAGGCGACCTGCCCGGCCTGCCCGGGGACGGGAGCGGCCAGCGGCTCGGCCGAAGTACGGTCCTCACCGGGGACGAGCGAGGCGGCGACGGCGGCCGAGGCGCGGATCTTGTCGCGGCGTGCCGGAGGCTGCGAGGGGCTGATCGGTACGTACGCGGCTCCCGCCGCGAGCACGCCGAGCACGGCGGCCGCCTGCTCCGCGCCCTTCGGCAGCTCCACGGAGACGCGGTCTCCGGGCTTCACGCCTTCGGCGACCAGCGAAGCGGCGACACGCAGCGCGCGGTCCGCCAGCTCGCCGTACGTCAGCGTGCCGGAGTCTCCCCAGTACACGGCCGGGGCGTCGGGCGTACGGGCCGCGAGCTCGAAGAACGCCTCGTGCAGGGTGCGTTCAGGCAGGGCGGGCAGGGAGTTGAGGCGCTCCCGGAGCTCCAGCTGCCCGGACGTGACGCCGAGGCCGAGAGGAAGGTCCCAGTCCGCGTCCGGCGCGCCGAGCCGGGTGATGGCCGAGGTGTACGCCTCGAACATGAGGTCGGCGACGCCCTCGGGGAACGCCGGGTCGCGCACGTCCCAGTTGAGCAGCAGACCGCCGGACACCTCGGTCACCTGCGCGTCCAGCAGCACCTGCGGCCCCTGGGAGATGATCCACGCCGGTTCCCCGAACACCCTGCGGACGCCGTCGCCGAACAGCTCGCCGAGGTTCAGCGCGCTCGTGTAGACGACGGGCGCGAGGACCTGCTCTCCTCTGGCGCGTGACAGGTCGCGCAGCACCTCCAGCCCGGAGTAGTCGCTGTGCGTCCCGGCCGTGTGCAGTTTCGCCTGCAGGGCGCGCGCGCGTTCCCGGAACGTCAGCTCGGACGTCAGGTCGACCTCCAGCATGATCGAGCCGGTGAAGTCGCCGACGAGGCTGTCCACCTCGGGGTGGACGGGCTCGCGCTGGAACAGCGGCAGGTTCAGCATGAAACGGGAGTTCGCCGACCAGGCGCCGATCGTCTCCGCGAAGACGGCCGCCAAGGCCATGGCCGGGGTGACGCCCTCGCGGTGCGCGCGTTCGACGAACCCGCGCCGGTCTTCGGGGGAGAGCCAGTGGTGCTTGCGCACGACGCGGTCGCCGGGGCGCGGCACGACGGGCAGCTCCGGCGCGCCGGGGAGGTCGTCGAGCCGCTCCGCCCACCACTTCCGGTCCCGTTCACGGGCCTCGGCGCGGGGGTCGGCAGCCAGGTAGCGGGCGTAGCTGTAGCCGATCGGCTGGAGCGTCTCGCCCTCGTACAGCGCGGCGAGGTCCGCGAGGAGGACGCGGTAGCTCATCGCGTCCGCGGCGACCATGTCGACGTCCAGGTGCAGCCGCGTCCCGCCGGACGGGAGGAGGCTGAGGCGGGCGTCGAACACCCGCCCCTCCTCGATCGGCAGCCGCTGAACCGACATCTCCTCGCGCAGCCGTTCCAGTTCGGCTCCGGGGTCGGCGGCCGAACGCAGGTCGTTGACGAGCACGGCGGGGCCGGGCCGCTCGTCCAGGATCCGCTGGGTGCCGTCGTCCCCGACGCTGACCCGCAGCATCGCGTGACGTCCGACCAGTGCGCGGACCGCCTCCTCGAACCGGACGGGATCGACGTCCGCGCCGTCCAGCTCCACGTAGAGGTGCGCCGCCACGGAGCCGAGCTGCTGCCCGTCGTCCCGGCCGATCCAATAGGCGTGCTGCATCAAGGCGAGCGGGAAGGGGCCTTCCGGTTCAGCCGGATCCTCTTCCGCGGTCTCCGGCGCGGCCGCCGGCTGCTCTATGGCGCCGCGTTCGGCGAGCAGTTCCCACCATTCGGCGAGCGTCGGCCGTTCGGCCAGTTCCGCGAAGCTCACCTCGACGCCGCGTTTGCGCAACCGCCCGGTCAGGCCCATCAGCCTGATCGAGTCCATGCCCAGCTCGATCAGATTGTCTTGGTCCTCGGCCCGCTCGCCGAGCATCCCGGCGAGCGCTTCCCGCAGTTCTTCTCTGGTCAGCACAGACACACCCCTTAGCTTAGGTAAGGCTAACCTAAGACAGGGGTGCGGGGCCGTCAACGCTCCCGGCGGCCCTCGATCCCCAGCAGCCAGACCAGGTAGACCCCACCCAGCACGCTGGTGACCACGCCCACGGGCAGGCGCACCGGAAGCCGCAGCGCGATCAGGTCGCTCACCACCAGCAGCGCCGCGCCCATCAGCGCCGACGGCAGCAGCTGCGGCCCCGAACCCCGGGTCAGCCGCCGCGCGAGCTGCGGCGCGGCCAGCGCGACGAACGCCACGGGGCCCGACGCGGCGGTCGCCACCGCGACCAGCCCCACCCCGCCCGCGACCGCCAGCCCCCGGCTCTGCTCGACCCGCTCCCCCAGCGAACGCGCCACGTCGTCGCCCAGCTCCACCATCCGCAGCCGCCCGCCCAGCGCGAGTGTGAAGGGGACGAGCACCGCGAGCGCGACGCCCAGCGCCTTCACGTGGTCCCAGTCGCGGCCCTCCAGGCTCCCGGTGAGCCAGAACGCCGCCTGGTAGGCCTCCCGCAGCTCCGCCCGGGTGATGAGGTAGGAGTTGAGCGCCTCCAGCATCGCCGCGATGCCCACGCCGACCAGCACCAGGCGGTGCCCCTGCATGCCGCCGCCGCGATAGGCCAGCAGGTAGACCGCCATGCCCGTCAGCACCGCCCCGCCCACCGAGCTGACGGCGATCGCGACCGTCCCGCCGCCCACCACCAGGATCTGCACCAGCGCGCCCGTCGCCGCCCCGGTGGTGAACCCGATGAGGTCGGGGCTGCCCAGCGGGTTGCGCGACAGGCTCTGGAACACCGCGCCGCTGAGCCCGAGCGCCAGCCCCACCAGGATCCCGGTCAGGGCCCGCGGCAGCCGCAGCTCCGTCACGATGAACCGGTGCACCTGCGTGCCCTCGCCCGTCAGCGTCCGGACGACGTCCGCCGACGGGATCGGGAGGTCCCCCGACCCGATGACGAGCACCGAGGCCGCGAACGCGACCGCGGCGAGCCCGAGGCAGACGGAGAACGTCCGTACGGGGACCCGCGCTCCGCGCGTCCTCACCTTGCCCGCCCGCAGCGCTCCGTTCACAGTTGCGGGACCTTTCCACGCCGGACGATGAAGATGAACAGCGGAGCACCGAGGAAGGCGGTGACCAGCCCCGTCTCCAGCTCGCCGGGAGAGCCCAGGAGCCGGCCGAGGACGTCGGCGCCCAGCAGCAGGACCGGCGCCAGGAGCGCGGAGTAGGCGAGGATCCAGCGGTGGTCGGTGCCGGCCAGCGCCCGCGCGGCGAACGGGACGGCGAGCCCGACGAAGAACAGCGGCCCGGCCGCCGCCGTCGCCCCGCCGCAGAGCAGGACGACCGCCAGCCCTCCCGCCGCCCGGATCAGTCCCGGCCGCCCGCCGAGCGAGCGGGCCGCCTCGTCGCCCAGCGCCAGCGTGTTGAGCGGCCCGGCCAGCAGCGCCACCAGAAGGAGACCGACCGCCAGGAACGGGAGGATCCGCAGCACGACGCCGAGGTCCTGGCCGCCCAGCGAGCCGACCTGCCAGAAGCGGAACCCGTTGAAGGCGCGGGGGATCAGCAGCATCACCCCGGTCGTGACACCGACGGCGACCGCGTTGACGGCCACCCCGGCCAGGACGAGTTTCGCCGGCGTCGCCCCGTACCTCCCGCTGGACCCGAGCAGGTACACCAGCACCGCCGTCACCGCCGCGCCGGCGAGCGCCGCCCACACGTAGACGAGGGCCTCGTCCACCCGCAGCAGTCCGATGACCAGCACCACGGCCAGCGCCGCGCCCGAGTTCACGCCCAGCAGGCCCGGCTCGGCCAGCGGGTTGCGGGTGAGCGCCTGCATCAGCGTCCCGGCCAGTCCCAGCGCCGTCCCGGCCGCGATCCCCAGGACCGTGCGCGGCAGCCGCTCCTCGCGGATGATCAGCGAGTTCTCCGCCCCGTCGGGCGACAGCAGCCCGTCGACGACCTCGCCGAAGGGAATGTGCTTGGCCCCGAACGCGAAGCTCGCGACCACCGCCCCCGCCAGCGTCAGGACGAGCAGGAGCAGCACCGTCCACCGCGACATCCCACCGGAAACAGGCACGCGGCTTAGGCTAGCCTAAGCTAATCGGATCCCGGCGGGAGTTCTCCCCCTCCGCCCGGCGGCCGCCGCGAACCGCCCGTTCATCCGGCCTTCCCCTGGCGTCGACCAAGGATTTCGGCCCCGTTCGTTCCATAGAATCAACCCCTATGGCACTGGACTCCGGAACCTATCTCAGCCGTCGCCTCCCCGCCGGTCTCATCCTGTTGGGAGTGGGCGCGGCGAGCGCCCTCCTGCTCGCGCCCGCGGGCAGCGGCGGCGACGAACCCCTGCGGGTCCGAAGCGGGTTCTCGGTCTCGGTCTACCGGACGCTGACCGAGGCCGCGGAGGGCACCCCCTCCTGGATGCACACCGTGCTGGAGCTGGGCTCCGAGGCCTCCGTGGCGCTCGTGGCCCTGACCCTCGTCGTCGTCTGGGCGCTGGCCGTCCGCCGCGGCGACGCGCGCACCGTGGCCGGGACCATGACGCTGGGCCTCGGCACCGTCTGCGCGTACGCGCTCAGCGAGGGCCTGAAACTGCTGGTCTACCAGGAGCGGCCGTGCCGCGCCCTGGAGGACTCGGCCGCCGTCGCGCCCTGCCCCTCCCTGGGCGACTGGTCGTTCCCCAGCAACCACACCACCCTCGCGGTGGGCGCCGCGGTGGGGCTCGCCCTGCTCCGCCCACGCCTCGCCGCGTTCGTCCTGCCCCTCGGGCTGGCCGCCGCCGTCCTGCGCGTCGCGGTGGGCGTGCACTACCCGCACGACGTGCTGGCCGGATCCATCCTCGGCGCCTCCTGGTCGGCGGCGGGCCTGCTGCTGCTCGCCGCACCGTTCGCCCTGGTGGTCGCCCCGCTGCTGGCCCGGCTCGGCCTCGGCTCCCCGCCCGTCCCCGAGGGCGGCCACCGGCTCACCTCCTGACCCGCACGCGGGCCCTCTGCCCGGCGACACGCGAGCGGCCGCGTGTCAGATCTCTTCGCGTTCACCCGATTACCTAAAGTGAGGACCGCCGCGTGATCAACAGCGTGGCGGAGGGAGACGCGCAAATGAGAACATCTCGAGGCGCCGGCGCGATCGCCGGCGCGCTGGCGATCGTCCTTGCCTGCGGGCAGGGTGCGGTCGCCGCGGCCGATCCGGGCATCGGGTCCGGCCGCGGCCTGGTGAAGATCTGCCACCGTACGTCCTCGCTGTCGCATCCGTACGAGCTGCTGAAGGTGCGCCGGGACTCCGCGCAGTTCACCAGGCATCTCCAGCACCGCGCCTACACCGACAGGCACGGCTTCCGCGACGTCATCGACGGCGTGGACGGAAGGATCCAGAGCCTGGAGGACTGCCCGGAGTGGTGGGACCTCCAGTCGGACTGGCCCTACAAGGCCTACAAGAACGAGCACCGGAACGAGAGCCGCCACGAGCACCGGAACAGGCAGGAGAAGCTGAGGCAGAAGCAGGGCCAGGACCTGCACATCCACCTGTACGACAAGAAGAAGAAGCAGCGGTACGAGACGTACAAGCCGCGTGAGATCAAGCCCGCGCGCAAGCCCAGGGCGCGGAAGCTCCTGCCCAGGGGCGTCCGGCCCAAGGGCGACGTCAGGTCCTCCTGACACCCGGCCGGCGGCCCTGCCCTTCGGGCCGCCGGCCTTCTTTCGTCCGCCCCGGAAGGCCCTTGACCGCCCCCGGCGCGAGGAGGAGGTTGGGGACACGGTTCCGCCCACCCCCGGCACAGGAGGACCGGTTCATGCCCCCTGCCTCCGGCAGCGCCCTCTCCGCCCTCGCCCGCAGAGACCCCGGAGCGGAGCGGATCTTCGACGAGATCGCCTTCGGCCTGGGAGAGGCCGACCCCTACCCCCGCTACCGCCGCCTCCGCGAGACGGCCCCCGTCCTGCTGACCCGGGACGGCACCCTCGTGCTCACCCGCCACGCCGACTGCGAGGCCGCCCTGCGCCACCGCTTCCTCGGCAGGCGCGGCGAGGTGCTGGGCTTCGGCGTGACGGCCCTCCCCCCGGACGAGCCCGCCCTGGCGCTGCGGTCCGTGCAGGACAGCATGCTGTTCGCCGACCCGCCCGACCACGCCAGGCTGCGGCGCCTGGTCTCCTCCGCCTTCGCGGGACGCCACGTCGAAGCGCTCCGCCGGGCCGTCGCCGCCCGGACGGACGCGGCCCTGCGCGCGCTGGCGGAGGCCCCCGGAGCCGACTTCGTCACCGGGTTCGCGCTTCCCGTGCCGGTCCAGGTGATCGCCGACCTGCTGGGCGTGCCGGAGGAGGACCGGGCCTGGCTGGTCCCCCGGGTCCTGGAACTGGGCGCGGCGCTCGGGCCCCGCACCGCTCCGGGAGTCCGGGACCGGGCCCTCGCCGCCCAGGCGGACCTGACCGGCTATCTCACCGGGCTCCTGGCCGCCCGCCGCGCCGAACCGGAAGACGATCTGCTCTCCCGGCTGGCCGCCTCGCGCGCCGACGACGCGCTCACCGAGGCGGAGACGGTGGGGGCGTGCTTCCTGCTGTTCGGAGCCGGCGTCGAGACGACCTCCCACGCGCTGGGCAACGCCCTGGCCGCCCTGTTCGCCCACCCCGACCAGTTCGACGTCCTGTGCCGGGATCCCTCGCTGGCCGGCGTCGCGGTGGAGGAGCTCCTGCGCTACGACGCCCCCGTACAGGCGGACGCCCGCCGCGTCCTGGAACCGACCGCCTTCCTGGGGATCGACCTGGAGCCCGGCCGGACCGTGCTCGCCCTGCTCGGCGCCGCCAACCGGGATCCGGCCCGGCACGAGGACCCGGACCGGCTGGACGTCACCCGAGCCGCCTCGCACCTGGCGTTCGCGGCGGGGCCGCACTCCTGCCTGGGCGCCCATCTGGCCCGGCTGGAGCTCGAGGTCTTCCTCCGGCGGCTCGTGACCGGCTATCCGCGCTGCGCCCCGGCGGGGCGGCCCGTCCGCGGTCCCGGCCTCGCCCTCCGCCGCTTCACGGAGCTGCCGGTCACGCTCGCGTCCTGAGCACGGCCCGTGCGGTCAGGGCCCTTCGGGGCGTTCGTCCGGCTCCGGCTGCGGAGAGACCGTGGCATGCGCGGCCCGTTCGGCGTCCGCCGGGTCGAGCTCCTCTTGGGGCACGCCCCGCTCCAGCGCGTCCGACACGCGCTCGGCGGCGCGCTCGCTCTCCGGCCTGCCGCCGGATTCCTTCTTCTCGTCCATGGTGACCTCCTATGCCCGCGCCCGCGCGCGTCGAACCCTTTCTCATTAACCGTCCATGAATCACCTATCGGGCGAACGTAAGGCAGCTCACATCTCGGTTCGGTCACTATAAGAAATCGATCATCACGGACCGGCGGGTCAAGGAAAATCTAGGGCCCGGCCCCGCGCTGCGGGAATACTCTCTGACCTGCGGCAATGCTGCCCCTTGACCATGATCCCACCGTTCTGCGGCACAGATCATTCCACCTTCATGTGTTTACTCGAGGAAACCCCGGGCATCCAAAAATCATGGCGACAATTCTTTGGATCATCGCAGTGATCTTCGTGATAGCGGGCCTCTACACCCTGCTGGCGCGCAGGGACCTACTGTGGGGCATCATTCTCATCGTGGTCGGTCTCCTCATCGGACCCGGCGGCGTCAGTATCTTCAATCCCTAATCCAGAGGACCCGGAAAAGGTCCAAAAGAAAGGAAGGAAAGAAGAGTGAGCACCATCGAGCAGTCGATCGAGGTCGACGTTCCGGTCACCACTGCCTACAACCAGTGGACCCAGTTCGAGGAGTTCCCCAAATTCATGGAGGGGGTCGAGCGGATCGAGCAGGTCACGCCGACCCGCACCCACTGGAAGACCAGCATCGCCGGCGTCCAGCGCGAGTTCGACGCCGAGATCGACGAGCAGCACCCCGACGAGCGCGTCGCCTGGCACACGCTGGGCAAGCCGCGGCAGGCCGGGGTCGTCACCTTCCACCGGATCAGCGACGGAACCACCCGGGTCATGCTCCAGATGGACTTCGAGCCCGAGGGCCTGGCCGAGCAGGCCGCCGACAAACTGCACATCGTGGAGAGCCGGGTCAAGGGCGACCTGCGCCGCTTCAAGGACTTCATCGAGAGCCGGGGGCTGTCCACCGGCGGCTGGCGCGGCGACGTCAGCTGACGTCTCCCCCTACACGCTCTTCGAATACCCAGCATATCCAGAAGGCCAAAAGAAAGGCTGAGACAATGGGCTTCTTCGACAAGCTTCGCAACAAGGCGACCATCGGCAAGGGTCACGCCAAGGAGAACCTCGGCCGAGATACCCGCGACCCCGGACTGGCCGCGGAAGGCCAGGCCGACCGCCTCCGGGGCGGCGCCAAGCAGGTCGGCGAGCGCGTGAAGGACGCCGCTCGCGACATCCGGCGCAGCACCCGGTAACCGGCCCCGCCGGCGGAAACGCCGGTGAACAGCCAGGGAGGCCGCGATGTCGGGGGTCTCGCGGTCTCCCTTCTCTCTTCTGCCTTTACGGACACGGCATCGGCCGAGATCACCCTTCCGCCTTTCCGGCGGGTATCAGGGGCAGGGTGATCTCGAGGACGGCGCCCCGGACCTCGGGGTCGACCGCCTGAAGCGTGCCGTGGTGGGATCGCACGATCTCACGTGCCAGGGGCAGACCGAGACCGGCACCGCCCTCGTCCCGGGTCCGGGCATCGTCGAGACGGACGAAACGCCCGAAGACCCGTTCCCGGTCGGCGGGAGGGATTCCCTCCCCGTCGTCGGAGACGCGCAGGACGGCCCGGTCTCCTCGACCGCGCAGCGCCACCCTCACTTCCGAGTGGGCGTGGCGCTGCGCGTTGTCCACCAGGTTGGACAACGCGCGGGCGAGCCGCCTGGGGTGGCCTTCGACCCGGATGCCCTCTTCCAGATCGACGATGATCGGGACCCTGTCGGTATCCGGCCTGGCCGCCAGCTCGTCCGCCACCAGCTCCGTCAAGGAGATCACCGAAGCGGGTGGTCGTGCCTCCCCCGCGTCCATCCGGGCGAGGAGGAGCAGGTCCGTGGTGAGCTGCTGCAGCCGGTGCACGTCCTCGACGGCTCCGGGAAGATCCAGAAGTTCCCGGTGCTCGAGCGCTATCTCCAGTTGGGCGCGCAGGGACGCGATCGGATTGCGCAGCTCATGCGAGGCATCGGCGACGAAACGCCGCTGCTGCTCGACCGAGGACTCCAGGGCGGCGAGCGTCCGGTTGGTAGTCGCCGCCAGCCGGGCGATCTCGTCGCGGGAGTCCGGGACGGGCACTCTACGGGCCAGATCACCCGCTTCTGTGATGGACGCCATCTCCCCCCGGATCGCCTCGACGGGACGCAGCGCCCTCCGGGTGACGAGCCAGGTGGCCGCCGCGACGACGAGCAGCACCAGAGGCAGCCCCAGGAGCATCGAACGGACCGTGGCGGAGATCGCGTTACGCGTGGTCGTCAGATCCGTTCCCGCGTAGACCAGGACGGTCGTACCTCCGGGGCTGGTGGCCTCCACGGCGGCGAACCTGTACTCGTCCGTGACACCGTCGACCGTGGCGTCACGCGTGCTGAAGACCGCGTTGGTGGAGACCTCTCCCCTGTTCGGGTCGTCAGTATCAAGATCGTCTTGATCGGCTCGATCGTCGTCATCGTCCAGGTCGTACTGGCGGGGTGAGGTCCCCCGGGTGCCCGCGACGGACGTCAGATCCTCCGTCGCCGCCACGACCTCGCCCCTCGAACCGATCACCTGGACGGGTTCGTCCTCGTCGGGAAGCCGCAGATCACCGAACGCCACGCCGCCCGCGATCTGCGAGGCGACCCTGCGGGCCCCCACCTCGGCTTCCAGGTCCGCCGTACGGACCAGGTCGCTGCGCAGTGAGAGCACCACGAGCAGCCCCGTGACCACCAGCACGAGCGCCACGACGACGGTGGAGCCGAGCGTGGTGCGCGCGCGTACCGAACCGAAATTCATGTCATCCTCCGGCCGTCAGCCGGTAGCCCGCACCGCGCACCGTCACGATCGACCTGCGCCCGTAGGGGATGTCCAACTTCCGGCGCAGTGCGCTGATGTGCACTTCCACGACGTTGGGATCGCCCCGGTAGGCGGAATCCCATACGTGCTCCAGGATCTCCCGTTTGGAGACGACCTGCTCGGCGTGGAGGGCGAGATGTTCGAGGACGGCGAACTCCCGGGAGGTCAGGACGATCTCCTCCTCTCCCCTGAAGACGCGCTGGGCGTCCGGCTCCACCCGCAGATCGCCGATCGTGACCGTGGGCGAGCCTCCCCTCGTACGGCGGCGCAGAAGCGCGCGGATACGCGCCCTCAGGACGACGTAGGAGAACGGCTTCGTCACGTAGTCGTCGGCGCCCACGTCCAGGCCCTCGGCCTCGTCGTACTCTCCGTCCTTGGCGGTGAGCATGAGGATCGGGGTCTCGTCCCCGGCGGCGCGCAGGGCCGAGCAGACCCGGTAGCCGTTCATTCCCGGGAGCATCACGTCGAGGACGATGAGGTCGTACTCCTCCTCGGCGGCCCGGTACAGGCCCTCGGCGCCGTCGTGGACGACGTCCACGGTGAACCCCTCGGCGGTCAGGCCCCGCGCGAGCGAGACGGCCAGGCGGCGTTCGTCCTCCACGATCAGCAGTCGCATACCGCCAGCTTGCCAAATCGAACCTGAAGCGGGCTTCAGGTCGCTTCAGCGGATCTTCAGCGCCCTTCAGGCACGGTGGAGACATCGCAGCAGAAGGAGAGAGGCCATGAAGAAGAGGACCCTGATCGTGATCGCCACCGCCGGAGTCGTCGCCCTGGGCGGCGGGACCGCCGTGGCGCTGGCCGACGACGACACCCGGGAGCAGGTCACCCGCACCGTCACCGGAAGCGAGCCCGCCAGGACCGACCTGACGGTCGAGCAGGCGATCGCCAAGGCGCAGGAGGCGGTCAAGGGCACCGTCGGGTCCGTGGAGCTGGAGGACGACGGGTCCGGCTGGGACCTCGAGGTGCTGGCCGAGGACGGATCCTGGCACGACGCGGAGATCGACGCCAAGGGCAAGGTCGTCCGGGAGGCCTCCGACGACGATTCGGACGACTCCGATGACTCGGTTCAGGAGAAGGCCCTCGACAAGGCCGAGGCCGACGCGCTGAAGGCCGCCAAGGTCCCCGCCGCCCAGGCCGCGTCCGCCGCCGTCGGATCCGTCGCCGGAACCGTCACCTCGGTGGAGTTCGAGGACGCCGGCGACAAGCCCGCCTGGAAGGTCGAGGTCAAGGACGGCGGAGGCGTCGTCCACGAGGTCTTCGTCGACGCGGCCGACGGCAAGGTCGTCTCCAGCCGGATCGCGCCCGCCGACGACGATGACGACAACGACGACGACTGATCCGTCAGGCGGGCTCCTCCGCGGCCGCGGCCCTCGCGATGAGGTCGGCGTAGACGGGCGCCACGTAGTGGCGTGCGAACTCGCGGGCGTCGTCGACGGTGCTCATCGGGATCACGCCGCGGTCGTTGAGGACGAACGACAGGATGAGGCGGACGCAGACCTCGGCGAGGACGCCGACGCGCTCGGCGATGCCGGGCGGGACGGGCCGCGACCCGCAGACCTCGTCGAGGATCATCGCGGACGTGAACTCGTGCGCGGTCTTCAGCAGCGAGTCGCCCTCGCTGCTGAGCCGGAGGACGATCGCCTCCGGCTCGGTGTCGATGAGCCGGCGCAGCAGCGGGTGCGCTCGGAGGTGGCTCATGCTGAACGCCGCGCTCTCGACGACGCGCTCCTCGGCGTCGGCGGCCCGTGAGCGCACCTCGGTGAGCCCGTCGAAGTACCGCCTCACCTCGCGCAGGACGACCGCCTCCATGAGCTCGTCCTTGCCGGAGAAGCGCCGGTAGACCGTCACCCGCGACAGGCCGGCGCGGCGGGCCACGTCCTCCATCGTGGAGCGGCGCAGCCCGAAGTCGGTGAACTGGGCGAGGGCGGCGTCCAGGATCCGCTGCCGGAACTCGTCCGCGGGCTCTGACTCGGGCGCGGCGAGTGCCTGTCTCACCAGCTCAGCGAACATGCCTCCGCCTTCCCCGCTCCCGACCCCCACATCGTGCCGCAGCCGGGCTCTAGATACAAACGAACGAAGTATGTATCTTCTGTACATGACGGTGCTTTCCCAGCCGTGCAGACCCGGATAGGAGCCGCCATGGGGACCGCGATCGCTCCCGGCAGACAGAACTGGACCGCGCACGTCCGCTGCAAGGACGGCGACCACACGTTGGAGCTCCAGGAACGCGAACTCACCGCGGAGCGCCTCATCAGGACCTCCCGCAAGCACTCCTTCGACCCCGACACGGACGTCGACTGGGACGTCGTGGCCGACCCCGACCGCTTCTACCTTCCTCCCGCCATGGTGTCCCTGTACGAGACGCCGCTGTGGGACCGGATGACGCACCGGCAGCGGGTCGAGCTGTCCAAGCGCGAGCTGTGCAGCATCCTCACCTTCGGCATCAGCGCCGAGCTGGCCCTCATGGGCGCCCTCATCAGCCACGCCGGGAGCACCCGGTACGGCACCGCGCACTGGGCGTACTCCCTCATCGAGGTCGAGGACGAGTGCCGCCACTCCCGGATGTTCGCCCGCACCGTCGAGACCCTCGGCCTGGAGCCCTCCCCAGTGCCGTTCTGGCAGGCGCCCATGGCCAGGTTCCTCGCGCTGATCGACGATCCGATGATGGTGTTCGCCGGAGCGCTCGTGGTGGAGGAGTACACCGACTCCCTCCAGCGGGTCGTCATGGCCGACGACGCCCTGCACCCCCTCTTCCGGCAGGTCGCCCGCATCCACGTCATCGAGGAGGCGCGGCACATCAGGTTCGCCCGGGAGGAGCTCAAACGGCAGGTCGTCCGACGCTCCCCCGCCTGGCGACGGCTCAGGGCCGCCGGCTTCGCCCGCGGCATGCGCCTCCAGCTGAGCAGCGTGATCCACCCGTCCTGCTACACGGCCGTCGGACTGGACCCCGACCTCGCCCGCCGCGTCGCCCGCCTCAGCCCGCACCGCCGCCGGACCGAGCAGTGGCTCATCTCCAAGGCCACGCGCTTCCTGGAGGAGATCGGCTACCTGGACGGCCGCGCCCGCGAAATATGGACGAAGGCCGGTTACCTCCCCGCCTGACGGCGGACTCCCGAACCTCGTCGTTCTCGCCAGCACCCACTGAGCAAATTACGCGTTCACCGCTAGACAGAGCGTACAACCAGGGCGCTACCATCCCAGTTGCAACTGGGATGAATTGGTCGGTGGACGGGAGTGGGCATGCTGGCTTATGAGCGCGTCGGGACGGGTGAGCCGCTGGTGCTGCTGCACGGGCTGTCCCACCGCAGGCAGGGCTGGTATCCGGTGCTGGACCGGCTGACGGCCGAGCGCGAGGTCGTCCTGGTGGACCTGCCGGGGCACGGCGAGTCGCCCGAGCTCGGCCCCGGGAACCCCGTCGAGGCCATGCGCAAGGAGCTCCGCGTCCTCTTCGACCGCCTCGGGCTGGACCGGCCGCACGTGGCGGGCAACTCCCTGGGCGGCAGGCTCGCCCTGGAACTCGCGGCGGAAGGCGCGGCCCGCAGCGCCGTGGCCCTCTCGCCCGCCGGTTTCTGGAGCTCCGACGCCGAGCACGCCTACACCCGCTTCCTCTTCCAGTCCATCTCAGCCATCGCAAGCAGGGTCGAACCCCGCGCCGAACGTGTGCTCGCCACCAAGGCCGGCCGCGCCCTGCTGTTCTCCTGGATCCACACCCGCCCCCACACCACCCTGCCCGAACTCGCCCTCGGCGATTTCCGGGGCCTGCTGCGCGCCCTGCCGACGATCGAGCGCTTCACCGACGACCGCGAGCCCCTGCGCGCCGTGATCTCCCCGGACGTCCCCGTCGCCATCGCCTGGTCGCGGCGCGACCTCGTCCTGCCGCTCTACCAGTCGTCCGTGGCCCGCCGCCGCTTCCCCCACGCCCGCCACTTCCGGCTCCCCGGCTGCGGCCACGTCCCGATGGTCGACGCCCCGGACCTGGTCGCGAAGGTGCTGCTGCGCGGCAGCCGCTAACGCGCCGACATCAGGGAGCGGCGCAGCAGCCAGGCGCCCAGCGCGAAGAGCACGGCGGCGTAGGCCAGCAGCACGCCCAGGTTCGGGAGGATGTCGCCCACGCCGCCGTCCTCGAGGACCAGGGTGGCGAAACCGTCGTTGGCCCAGCCGTGCGGCGTGAAGAACGCGGCGGTGCGCAGCGCCGGGGAGAAGAACTCCAGCGGCATCATCGAACCTCCGATCGCGGCCAGGCCGAGCGAGAGGAAGATGCCGATCGCACCCACCTGCTGCTCCGTGCGGAAAGCCGCCCCCGCCACCATCGCGGCGCCGCCGCCGACCAGGCAGAAGGCCACCAGCAGGCCGACCGCGCCCCATGGAGAGCCCCAGTCGACGCCGAACAGCAGCGCGGACCCTCCCATGAGCAGCAGCCCCTGGAACAGCGCGAGACCGATCCGCCCCAGTGCCTCCCCGGCCAGGATGGTGCGCACCGGGGTGGGAGTGGACAGCATCCGGCCGGCGATCCCCAACTTGCGGGAGACGATCAGCACGATCGAGCCGTTCATGGCGGTCAGGAAGATGAACAGCACGAGCTGCTGGCCGGCCCCCACGTCGAACTGGCTCGAGTTCGCGTAGGCGTTCTCCTCCCCGACGGTGGTGACGTCGACCGTCACCCCGGGAAGCGACCGCGCCGTCCGATCCGCCCTGGCCAGGGTGTCGTCGAGCGAACCGCCCTGCTCCGCCGCGGCGTAACGGGAGGCCTTCAGCCGTTCGGCCTCCCGTCCCGCGGCGGCCCGGACGTTGAAGCCCACCAGGGTCCCCGTCAGGCCCGGCCGGCTCACGAACCGCAGGGTGCCCGCAGAGCCGGTCCGCACCGCCTCGCCGTATCCCTCGGGGATGACGACGCCCGCCTCCAGCCGTCCCCGCTCGACGTCCGCGACCAGCTGCCCGGCGTCGTCCTCGGTGCTGACCTCCAGACCGGGCAGCTCGTGCAGCTCGGCGGCCATCCGTGCGGCCAGCGGCCCGCCGTCCTGCACGACCACGCCCAGCCGCGCCTCGCCGCCGCTGCCGAAGGCCGCGCCGACGATGAGGATCAGCATCAAGGGCATGAGGAACACGAAGAACACGTTGCTGCGGTCACGGAACATGATCCGCAGGCCGATACCGGCGATCGCCAGCGCCTTCACGCGCCCACCCTCTTTCTCCAGCCGTAGGCGGCCAGCGCTCCGGTGACGACGGTGAACCCGGTCAGCGCCGCCACGCCGGGCAGCACGTCTACGGCCGAGGCCCCTCCCGACAGGTCCGACAGCGCCCGCAGGAACCAGTAGTGCGGGGAGATCAGGCTGAGCTTGCTCATCACCCCGCCGAGCTGCGCCACCGGGAAGAACGAGCCGCCGAGCGCGCCCAGAGTGATCGCCAGCACCGCCTGCCACTGGCCCGCCTGCTCGTGCCCGCGGGCGAACGCCGCCACCGCGGCCATCACCCCGGTCGCGGCCAGCACGCCCGCCAGTACGACCAGGCCCAGCCCCACCAGATTCCCCCACTGCACTCCGAACAGCAGCGCCATCGCGACGATGAGCAGCACCATGCTCGCCATCCCCACGAACACGCTGAGGAGGACCTTCCCGGCGAGCACCGACGTGCGGGACACGGGCGCGGCCAACAGCCTGGCGAGCGTGCCGTTCTCGCGTTCTTCGAGCACGCCGGAGACCCCGAACTGCACGGTGAAGAAGAGGAAGAACACCGCCATGCCCGCAGCCATGTAGGTGCTCCAGTCCAGCTGCTTGTCGGAGGCCGCGACGTCCTGGACGGCGACGGCCTCGGCCGACGTCACGGCGCGCCGGGCGTCCTCCGGGTCGCCTCCCACCAGTGCGACGGCCAGCCGGACCGTGGTGACCTGCGAGGTGAACGAGGTCGCGATCGACCGCGCGACCTGGGCGCCGAACGGCGAGTCCGCGTCTCCGACGACCTCTATGGCGGTTTCCGCGCCCGATCCGACGGCCGCCGTGAACCCCGGCGGGATGACGAACAGCGCGGCCAGATCGCCGTCCTCGACCAGCTTCTCGCCTTCGCCACGGCTCTGGACCGTTCGCAGGGCGATGGCTCCCGACTCCTCGACGGGTCGCAGCACTCCGTCCACGAACTGGGCGGACACCGCGCCCCTGTCGCCGTCCAGGACGCCGACCTTGAAGGTCGTCTCCTCGCCCACGCCGCCGAAGACCAGGTTGAAGACGAAGGCCAGGCCGAGCGGAAGGAGCAGCGCGTACATCAGCAACGTGCGGTCTCTCAGGCGCTGTCTGAGGTCCTTGCCCGCGATGAGCAGAGCCGTGCGCATGTCAGTTCCTCAGCGCCTTCCCCGTCAGGTGCAGGAAGACGGCCTCGAGGTCGGGTTCCACGACCTGGACGGACCTGACCGTCGTCCCTTCCGCCTCGGCCTCGTGCAGCAGCCGCGGGAGCAGCGCACGCGCGTCATGGGTGAACACCTCGACCCGTCCGTCCGCGGTGCCGGCGCCGGTGACCTCGGGCAGTGCCGCGAGCCGTGCCGTGAGCGGCTCCAGTTCGCCGTCGCCGGTCAGCGTCACGCGGTCCTGCTCACCGACGAGCGCGACCAGTTCCCGCTGCGTGCCCTCGGCCCGGATCCTCCCTTGGTCGATGATGCCGACGCGGTCGCACAGCCGTTCGGCCTCTTCCATGTAGTGCGTCGTGTAGAGGACCGCCATTCCTTCCGCGGCGAGCCTGGCGACGCCGTCCAGGATGGAGTTGCGGCTCTGCGGGTCCACTCCGGCCGTGGGCTCGTCCAGGATGAGCAGCCGGGGCCGGTGCAGCAGCCCGAGCCCGACGTTCAGCCGCCGCTGCATGCCGCCCGAGTAGTTCTTGGCGAGGTCCTTGGCCCGGTCGGCCAGCCCGACGACTTCGAGGACCTCCTCGACCCGCCGCGCCGCGTCCTTCCGGCCCAGTCCGTAGAGCCTCGCGAAGAAGCGGAGGTTCTCCCGGCCCGTCAGGTCCGGGTAGACGGCCAGTTGCTGCGGCACGTACCCGATCTTCGCCTTGAGCGCCACGCTCCCGGCCGTCAGAGGCTCCCCGTCGAGGAGGATCTCTCCGGCGTCCCTGGCCATGATCCCCGCGATCATCGAGATCGCCGTGGTCTTCCCCGCTCCGTTGGGGCCGAGCAGCCCGTAGGTCTCCCCTTCCCGGATGGAGAAGCCGAGGTCGTCGACCGCGACGAGCTCTCCGAACCTCTTGGTCAGCCCCTCGCACCGGAGAACGACCCCTTCGGCTTCCGCCATGCTCTTCCCGTCCTTCGTCGTTCACGGCTCGGCGGGAGTACGCATCCGAGCAGCCCAAACCTGGCAGCTCACATCGACGAAATCTATGGACTTTTGGCCTTATGAGCGGAAATTGGATGAATGGAAGCGGGACGGCCGGCGCGGAAGACGCCTCGGAGGTTGGCCGCGGTCCGGGGTCAGCTCCCCGCGAGGAGAGCGTCGAGCCTGCGGTAGCCGTCGGTGACCCAGTGCTCCAGGCCGCGGGTGGTGAGCTGGTCGCGGTGGTCCAGGGTGTCGATGACCGACAGGGAGGTGACGCGGGTGCGGCCGTCGCCCAGGTCCTCGAAGGTGACGGTCTCCAGGCAGGTGGCGTCGGGGGCGGCTTCGTAGGTGTAGGTCTGGGCCAGGCGGGGGGAGGGCTGTTCGCCGTCGCCCGAGGGGGCGGGGGCGGGGCCGGGGTCGACCTGGGTGGTGACGTGTTTGGGGCCCTGCCAGCGGACGGCCAGGGCGGGGTCCGTCCAGGCGCGGCGGACGCGGGCGGGCGGGGCGTCGAAGTCGCGGACGATCAG
>NZ_BAAATZ010000006.1:684016-781181 GCF_039533685.1 Actinocorallia aurantiaca
TCTCGATCCGGACGTGCCGGGGCCCGGGCATGGTCATGCAGTGGTTCCTGCCCTGGCGGGGGCGTCGATCACGCTTCGGCGAGGATCTCGTCGAGCTTCTCGTAGCCCTCGTTGACGCCGACCTCCATGCCGCTGGCGAGGATCTGGTCGCGGATCTCCATGCTCTCCACCACCGACAGGATGGAGACGCGGGTACGGCCGCCGTCCAGGTCCTCGAAGGTGGCGGTCTCCAGGGAGACTCCGTCGGGGGCGCCCTCCCAGGTGAAGGTCTGGACGAGGCGCTCGTTCGGGCGGACCTCGTGGAAGGAGCCGTAGAAGGAGGCGACCTCCTGACCGTCCTGGACGGACGCGTAGCGGTAGCGGCCGCCGGTGCCCATCTCCCAGTCGTCGATCCTCATCTCGAGGCCCCGCGGACCCAGCCACCGGGCGACGAGCTCCCGGTCGGTCCAGGCGCGGAAGACGCGGTCACGCGGCGCGTCGAACTCGCGGACGATGAGGATCGTCGGCAGGTTCGGGTCGGCTTCGATGGTCGTCTCACGGGTCTTCGTGGTCATGATGCGACTCCTCGCTGGTCGTTGTCCTGCAGGTCGTCCATGGCCGCGAGCACTGCGTCGAGGCGCTGGAAGCGCTCCTCGGCCCGGCGGCGGTAGCGCTCGATCCATCCGGTCATCAGGTCGAACACCTCGGCTTCGAGATGGCAGGGGCGTCGTTGGGCGTCCCGGGAACGGCTGACCAGGCCGGCCTCCTCCAGCACCTTGATGTGCTTGGAGACCGCCTGGACGGACACTCCGTAGGGCTCGGCGAGCTGACCCACCGTCGCGTCGCCCTCCGAGAGCCGCGCCACGATGTCGCGCCGGGTCGGATCGGCCAGCGCCGCGAACACCCGGGAGAGCCGCTCCGTCGAGAGCTCCGCCACCTTGCCTCCCACGCTATTCAACCGATCGGTTGAATACAGCTTAGGCCGCGCGGGCCCCTTTTTCAACCATCCGGTTGACAAAGAAGGGTCAGCGGGCAGCGCGTCCGCTTCGCCCTCCTACTCGGGGGCGCCGGCCGGACGCGGCACGGACACGTCGGGAAGCCGCGCCCGCAGCGCCTCCACCTCGGCGCGGAGGGCGCGCAGCTCGGTGAGGACGAGCGCGTCCGTGCGCTGCTCGCGCTCGTCCAGCCGCTCCAGGTCCTCGTGGATCTCCCCGACGACCTCCGGCTCCATCGCGCTGACGGTGATGGCGATGAAGAGGTTCAGCACCACAAAAGTCGAGACGAGGATGTATACGGCGAAGAACACCCAGGCGTAGGGCTGCTCCACCATGACCCCGCGGGCGATCTCCGACCAGCCGTCCGCCGTCATGATCTGGAAGAGGGTGAACGCCGACTCCCCCAGGTCCCCGAAGTTCTCCGGGTCGACCGCGGCGAAGAGCCTGGTGGCCATGACGGCGGCGACATAGAGGATGAGCGCCAGCAGCCCGGTGATCGACGCCATCCCCGGCATCGCCGACAGCAGTGCCGAGACCACCCGCCGCATGCTGGGGATCACCGAGATCAGCCGGAGCGCGCGCAGGACCCGCAGCGCCCTGAGCACCGACAGGTTGCCCCCGACCGGGAGCACCGCCACCCCGACGATGATCAGGTCGAACCAGCTCCAGGCGTCGGAGAAGAACTCCTTCCGGTAGGCGTGGAACCGCAGCAGCAGTTCCACGACGAAGACGGCCAGCGCCAGCCGGTCGATCGCGTGGAGCAGGCCTCCGTACTCCGCGAGCAGGAAGGGCGAGGTCTCGCAGCCGAGGGTGACGGCGTTGATGAGGATGACCGCGGTGATGAACCGCTGGAAACCTCGAGAATCGACGAACATACGGACACGGGCACGTCCGGGCACTGAGGCTCCAGGTCTGGACAGGCACCGGGAACGGGGGAACGTTCCGGCGCGTGCGGGGTCACATGAAGCTGAGGTTGAAGGCGCGGTCGAGCTGCAGGGCGACCAGCGCCAGTGTTCCGGTCGCCAGCCCGGTGCAGATGAGCGAGACCGGGCCGGTGACGGGGTTTCGTCCAGGGGCTTCGTCCAGGAGTGCTCTTACCCGCTGGATGACCCCGGAGTCGGAGAATCCCGCGGTGCCCGGGATCGGCTCCGAGCGCAGGATCGCGACCCGGGCGATGGTGCGGGCGACGAGTTCCCGGTCGCCGGTGGCGTCGGCGGCGTCCTCGTCGGCCCAGCGCTCCAGGGCGAAGCGCATGCGCTCGTTCAGCCACCGCAGCGGGGGCAGGGTGCCGGCGGCGAGCGCGCCGACCGCCAGGTAGCGGTGGTGCCGGTGCCTCAGGTGGGAGCTCTCGTGCCGGAAGACGACCTCCAGCTCCGCCGGTTCGAGCGCCTGGAGCAGGCCGCGCGAGACCAGCACCCCGCCGCGGCGTCCGGGCACCGCGACGGCGATGGGAACGTCGGTCCGCAGCAGGCCCTCGGCCATCCGCTGCGCCGCTCTCACCTCGGTGAACCACCGGACGGACCGCCACAAGATGATCATAAGGCTGACGGCGGTGAGGACGGTCGCGGGAACGCCGAGCCAGACCGGGACGGGGTCGTCGTCGCCGACGAGCGTCCACTCGGGCAGCCGGTTCGCGGCGCGGGGGTGGAGGGTCGCCCAGTAGTTGACCGCGACGAACACGAACGTGCCGACCGTCGCCAGGCCCGTCGTCCCCGCGACCGTGCACAGCAGGCGCCCGCACCACATGGGGTGCAGGGGCAGGGCGAGGAGGCCCAGCGCGACGCTCAGCGCGAGCGTGATCCCCGCCGGGAGGAAGGTGAGCCAGTTCATGTCGGCTTCCCCCGATGCTCGAGGATCTGCCGCAGCTCGGCCACTTCCTCGGAGGTGAGCACCTCCACGAACTGGCTGAGCACGCTGGAGGAGTCGCTGGCGTAGCGGAGGTGGTCGTGCATCCTGTCGGCGACCAGGCGCGCCTCGTCGACCGCCAGCCGGTAGCGGTACTGGCGGCCGTCGCGTTCCCGCGTCACGAGCCCCTTGTCGTGGAGCCGGAACAGGATGGTGTTGATCGTCGTGTAGGCGGGGTCCCCGGGGATCCGCGAGAGGAGTTCGGCCGTGGCGATCGATCCGCCCGCCGAGACGGCGGCGAGGACTTCGGCTTCGAGCTGCCCGAGCGGACGTCTGGACACGGGATGGACCCCCTCCGCGTAGGTGGTGAGCATGGACCGCCTCGAGGGTAACCGTCGCGGGACCGTCCCGCGCGCGACTGGCGTTAATAAACTACAGCTGTAATAGTATCTCGGTCAGTCACCCCCGTCAGCGCTCGCCGGAGGCGGGCGCGGAGGAGGAACCCGTGGTCTTCAAACGCATCCTGGGCAGTCTCGGCATGGGCGGCCCCTCGGTCGACACCGTCCTGTCCACGCCCGCCTGCCGGCCCGGCGGCACGCTGAGCGGACAGGTGCACATCAAGGCGGCGGACTACGAGGTCGAGATCCAGCGGATCACTCTCGGCCTCGTCACCCGCATGGAATCGGAGCACGGCGAGGAGGAGGCGAACGCCGTCGTCGAGTTCCACCGCGTGGACGCGGCGGGAGCCTTCCGGCTGGCGCCCGGTCAGGACCAGAGCATCCCGTTCCAGTTCGAGGTCCCCTGGGAGACCCCGCTGACCTCGGTGTTCGGCACCCGCCTGCACGGCATGTCCCTGGGCGTCCGCACCGAGCTCGCCATCGCCAAGGCCGTCGACAAGGGCGACCTCGACCTCGTCACCGTCGAGCCCCTGCCGTCGCAGCAGAGCGTCCTGTCGGCGTTCTCCCGGCTCGGCTTCCAGTTCAGGAGCGCCGACGTGGAGCACGGCCACCTGGCGGGCGTCCACCAGCGGCTGCCCTTCTACCAGGAGATCGAGTTCTACCCGCCCGCCCAGTACGGGGGCCTCGTCAACGAGGTCGAGCTGACCTTCCACACCGACCCGTGGAACCTCACCGTCATCCTGGAGGCCGACAAGCGCGGCGGCGACGCCGTAGGCCGCTTCACCGTCTCCCACGACGAGGCCCTCGCCACCGACTGGACCTCCCAGGTCCTCACCTGGCTGGAATCCCTGACCCGGCACCACGGCGGCTTCGCCTCACACCACGACGCTCACGGACATCACGACTCCCACGGCCACCACGGCGGGCCCGGCATGGGCGGCGTCGTGGCGGGCGCGGCCGTCGGCTTCGTCGGCGGCATGGTCGCCGGGGAGGTCATCGAGGAACTTTTCGAGGACGACGAAGGCGACGAGGACGACGGAGGCGACGAGGACTGACGCGGAACGCCCCGGCGCCGGGACTCCGTCAGGGACTCCCCCCTCCAGGGTCATGACAGCCAGGACGTGGCGGGGCGAGGGGTCGTGGCGTGCTCCTGGAGCGGGATTTCGACGACGACGAGGGCGCCGCCGCCCGCAGGGGCGGGGCCCAGGGCGGCCGTCCCCCCGTGGAGGACGGCCTGCTGGCGGACGAGGGTGAGGCCGAGGCCCGAGCCCGGGCTGTCGGGGCGGCGGCGGAACCGGTCGAAGACCTCGGCGGCGCGTTCCGGGGGGACGCCGGGGCCCCGGTCGCGGACGCGCAGGAGAGCCGTCGTCCCGGCGGGGTGCAGGGTGAGGTCGACGCGGACCCGGCCCGACGGGTCGGCGCCGTGGAGGGCGGCGTTGTCGAGCAGGTTGTCCAGCAGGAGGCGGAGGCCCTCGGGCCAGCCGCGGACCGTCACCTGGCCGGGGAGATCGGCGACGATCGCCGCGCGGGGATGCCGCCGGCGGGCGTCCTCCACTGCGAGGTCGGCCAGGGCCGACAGGTCGACCTCGGTGAAGGAGGCCGGATCCAGCAGCTCGCCCCGGGCGAGCTGCCGCAGCATGGTGATGAGGCGCTGCATCCTGGCCTGCTCGCCGGCGAGGTCCTCGAGGACCTCCTCCCGGTCATCCTCCGGCAGGTCCGGGTGGGACAGCAGGCCGATGTTGGCGCTCATGCTGGTCAGCGGGGTGCGCAGTTCGTGGGCCGCGGTGGCCGCGAAGGCGCGGGCCGCCTCCAGCGCCTCGCCGGTGCGGGCGACGGCCCCGTCGCGGCGTTCCAGCAGGTCGTTGACGAGCGCCGCGACGTCGTCGACCTCGGTGACGCCGGAGGAGGTCGGCAGCCTTCCGCCGCCGGGCCCCAGATCGGTCCGGGAGACCGCGCGGCCCAGCCGGGACAGGGGGCGGACCGCGACGCGGCCGATCCCGTACCCGGCGGCCGCGGACAGCAGCACCGCCAGCAGCGTCGCGAGCAGCAGCCGGGTCCGCAGCCGGGAGACCTGCCCGGACAGCTCGGCCTCCTGCTCGAAGACCCACAGCGTGCCGAGCACGCCGTCCCGGCCCAGCCCGGTGCCCGCGTAGCGCCACCGGCCGTCGTCGGTGGTGGCCGGGGCTTCCGACAGGACGGGCAGCTCTCCCGGAACGGCGCCCACGACCAGCGGAACGGCTCCCGCCGGGGCGATGACGATACCGCCGGAACCCGCCGCCGCCGCCGTGCTGACACGCTGCCCGGCGGCCTCCCCCGCGCCTCGTCTGACGACGCGTCGCGCGTAGATGGCGGCCATGGGATCCAGTGACTGGAGCCGGACCGCGATACGGCGGTCGCGCTCTTTCTCCAGACCGTCGACGGCCGTCCGCAGCATCAGGAGCCCCGACAGCGCCACCGAGGCCGACACCAGCAGGACGACGCACAGGGTGAAACGGGTGGAGAGCCTCATGTCCGCCCCCGCAGGACATAACCGACTCCCCGGACGGTGTGCAGGATCCGGGGCTCCTCTCCGGCCTCCAGCTTGCAGCGCAGGTAGCCGACGAACGTCTCGACCGCGTTGTCGGTGACCGCGAAGTCGTATCCCCAGACCTGCTCCAGCAGCACCCCCCGGGACAGCACCGTCCCGGTGTTGCGGACGAAGACCTCCAGCAGGTCGAACTCGCGGCGGGTCAGGTTCAGCTCCCGCTCCCCTCGCCAGGCCTGCCGGGTGGCCGGGTCGAGCGCCACGGGACCCGCCCGCACCGAGTCGCCGGGCGCGGCGCCGGCCCTGCGCAGCAGCGCGCGCAGCCGCAGGACGAGCTCGGTGAAGTCGAACGGCTTGACCAGGTAGTCGTCGGCGCCCGCCTCCAGCCCCGCGACCCTGTCGGCCACCTCGTCCAGGGCCGACAGCATGAGGACGGGCACGTCCGAGCCCCGCTCGCGCAGTGTCCGGCACACCTCGATGCCGGACAGGCCCGCCATGGAGACGTCCAGCACGATCGCGTCCGCGCCCGCGGCGCCCGCCAGCGCGGCCCGGCCGCCGTCCGCGGTCTCCACCGCGAACCCCTCCAGGGTGAGACCGCGCCGCAGGGCCCGCAGGATCGCGGGGTCGTCGTCCACCGCGAGTATCCGACACCGGCTCATCCCGGACCTCCTCGCCACCCGTCACACGGTACGGGCCCGGCGCGGCGCGTTCTCACCCCCTGGGGACGGTCAGCCCTGGCGGTGGACCGTGAACGGGACGGACGGCGGGTTGACGCCGTTCACGCCGAGGTAGACCCGCTTGGGCGGCAGGGTCCGGCCTCCGCCCTTCGCCGCGGTGATCGTCAGGCTGCTCGCGCACGCCGTCCGGAAGTTCACTCCGTCGATCTTGCCGCGGTTGACGAACCGGAAGTGCAGCGTCTTGCGGTCCTTGGACACCCAGACCTTGTCGCGCCACTCCTTGCGGACCCGCTTCACCGCGTGGATCCGCACCGGCGAGACGATCGACCCGGCGTACACGCGCTTGTCGCTCTTCTTGTGCGTCACCCGCAGGTGGAAGCCGTCACGCGCGTGCCACAGGTACACCCCGCCCTTGGAGTGCTTGGTGAGTTCCGCGGGCCTGCCCTGCAGGTTGCCGTCCCAGACCCGGGTGTCGCAGGACGGGGTCGACGTCGCGGAAGCCGCTCCCGCGCCCGCGACCAGGGCGGTGGCCCCGGCCGCGACTCCCATGATCGCGGAGATGACGATACGGCTCTGCATGAGGCACCTCTCGTTGGAGTCGATTGACGAGGGCGACTATAGAGACGCAAGTTGGCAAAACCCTGAGAACTCATCAGATTCTTCGCCTACCGCCTCCCGCGGGCATGGCGAAGGCCGCGGCCTCCCCCGATGGATGACCGCGGCCTTCTTGTCTGATGTCACCGGAGCGTCCGGCGGAAGCGCCTGAACACTCCCTTCACCTGGGCGAGGGGGCCTCCGGTGGTGCGGCCCCTGCGGGTGCGGCTCGCGGCCGCCGGCCGCGCGCCCCGGTGGTTGAGGTTGAAGACTCCGCGCGAGCGGCCGCGGGCGGCACTTCGGGCGTTACCGCGGGTGAGCCTGCGCAGTTCGGTGGTGAGGTTCATGCGGGGGTCCTTCCTTCAGGGCGTGAACGCCTTGGACGGTCGGGTCCGTCAGAGTCCGGGACCGGGGTTGGTGCGGGGGTCCTGGCTCGGGTAGGGGCCCGGGGCGGGCTGCTGGGTACCGGGGGTCGGCTGCTGAGCGCCGGGGGTCGGCTGCTGAGCGCCCGGAGTGGTCTGGCCGGGGAACGGCTGGGCGACCGGGGCGGGCTCGGCCGGGACGGGCTGGGCCGGCACGGGGTCGGGGCTGAGGCCCGGCGTGTAGTCGGGGCGGGTCAGGTCGTGGTCGGGGACCGGCTCACGGGCCGGAGGGGTGGCGGCGGCGGAGGCCGGCGTCGGGTCGGTGCCGACGCTGCCGCGCCAGCCGCCGGTCGGGTGGCCGTGGTCCTCGATGAAGTCCTTGAAGCGCTGCAGGTCGCCCTTGACCCGGCTCTCGACGAGGTTCAGCTTGTCGCCGACCTGCTCGACGACGCCCTCGGGGATGAACTGCATCTGCAGCACCACGCGGGTGTTCATCGGGTCGAGCGGCTGGAAGGAGACGACCCCGGCCTGCCGCGGCGTGCCGACGGTGTGCCAGACGATGCACTCGTCGGGCCGCTGCTCGGTGATCTCGGCGTCGAACTCGCGCCGGACCCCGGCGATGCTGGTCTCCCAGTGGGTGCGGGTCGGGGTGACCTGCTCGATGCGGTCGACGCCTTCCATGAATTTCGGGAAGTCCTCGAACTGCGTCCACTGGTCATAAGCGACCCGAACAGGAACGGCCACGTCGACGGTCTGCTCTATGGTGCTCATTTTGCGACCTTTCTTTTGGTTTCTCGGTCTGATTTACGGTGCGCTCGCTACGGCGAGCGTCAGACGTTGAAGATGCTCACGCCACCCGGGCCGATGAGGAAGCCGACCACGATGAGGATCAGGCCCCACAGCAGGTCGCGGCGGGCGAGGAGGGTGTAGAGACCGGCGATGACGAAGATGACTGCGATGATCCAAAGTAGAGTTGCCATGCATTTTTATTGCCCTTGGCCCACCGGGACCAAACACCGGCTATTCTGCGCCCGACACTCCCGCCGGAATCGGTGAGAATCCGCTCGGAACAGCGTTCCCCCTGGTAAGCAGTAGATTTTTCCGATCAACGCCGCGGCTTTTCCCCGATCACGCGCGACCACACTGAGACCCACCTCACACGATTCTTGTGAGTCAGATAACGTTCCGGCCGCTATGATTCGCCCTCCCGGTCGGCGCAAACCTTCATTTCAGGCCGCCGAGAGTGATCCCGCGCACGGACGGCGCGCCGGGCCGCCGGGCGCGTCCCCTGTCCTCCTCGCCGGGCGCTATCTCCGCCTAAAGACTCCGATACTCCGACATAGCGGCTGGATGACGGTCGGCTCGTTACCGTGGGTAGCTGACGGTGTTCCTGTAGCGCCCTCGGGAAAGGGGAGACGGCCACCATGGGCGGTATCGCGCAACGGATCGCCACCCTGTGGCGAACCAAGGCCAACAAGGCTCTCGACCAGGCGGAAGATCCGCGTGAGGTGCTGGACTACTCGTACCAGCAGCAGTCGGAGATGTTGCAGAAGGTCCGGCGGGGGGTGGCCGACGTGGCGACCAGCCGCAAGAGGGTCGAGTTGCAGGCGGCCCGGCTGGAGCAGGCCGGCGGGAAGCTGGAGGAGCAGGCCCGGCGGTCGCTCGACGCGGGCCGGGAGGACCTGGCGCGGGAGGCCCTCGCGCGGCGGTCGGGGATCGTCGCGCAGCTCACCGACCTGCGGGCCCAGGAGGCCTCGCTCCAGTCGGAGGAGGAGAAGCTCACCCTGGCCTCCGAGCGGCTGCAGGCGAAGGTCGAGGCGTTCCGCACCCGCAAGGAGACGCTCAAGGCCACCTACAGCGCGGCCGAGGCGCAGACCCGCGTCTCCGAGGCCGTCGGCGGCATCGGGGAGGAGATGGGCGAGGTCGGCATGGCCATGCAGCGGGTCCAGGACAGGACCGACCAGATGCAGGCCCGCGCGGGCGCCCTGGACGAGCTGCTCGCCTCCGGCGCGCTGGAGGACGCCACCCTCCCGCCCGGGCGCGACGACATCCAGGCCGAACTCGACGCCATCACCCGGGGCCGGGACGTGGACGTCGAGCTGGACCGGCTGCGGACCGAGCGCGCCCAGCTCCCGGAGGGGGGAAAGTCATGATCATCAGGATTTTCGGCGAGGGCCAGTACCAAGTCACCGACGAGCACCTGGAGGAGCTCAACGTGCTGGACTCCGCGCTCCAGAAAGCCGTCGACGAGGGGGACCAGGAGGGTTTCACCCTGTCCCTGCGCGAGCTGCTGGAGACCGTCCGCCGCCTCGGCTCGCCGTTGCCGTCGGACCTGCTCGCGCCTTCCGAGCTCGTCCTGCCCGACGACGACACCACCCTGGACGAGGTGAAGGAGATCCTGTCCTCCGAGGGCCTGATCCCGGGATGACGTGATGCGCAGCCGCTTCCCGCCGGACCGCCGGCTCAGCGCGCGCATGCTGCTGACCCTCTTCCTGCTGGGCCTGCTGTACGTGCTGTTCGTCGCGGCGCTGTTCGCGCTGCTCAAGTCGTGGGTCGCGGGCGTCGCCATCGGCGCGCTCATGCTCGGCGCCCAGTACTGGTTCTCCGACCGGGTCGCCCTGTACGGCATGAACGCCCGCACCGTCACGCCGCAGGAGCAGCCTCAGCTCCACGGGGTCGTGGACCGCCTGTGCGCGTTGGCGGACATGCCCAAGCCGCGCGTCGCCGTCGCCGACATGGACCTGCCGAACGCCTTCGCCACCGGCCGGAACGCCGACCACGCCGTCGTCTGCGTCACGACGGGCCTGCTGCGGCGGCTGGAGCCCGACGAACTGGAGGGCGTGCTGGCCCACGAGCTCTCCCATGTGGCCCACCGCGACGTCGCGGTCATCACGATCGCGTCGTTCCTGGGCGTCCTCGCGGGCCTCATCGTGCGGTTCGCGTTCTACTCGCAGATGTTCGGCGGGAGGCGCGACCAGAACACCACGCTCGTGCTCTTCGCCGTCATGGCCGTCTCCGCGCTGGTGTACTCCGTCAGCTTCCTGCTGATCCGCGCCCTGTCCCGCTACCGGGAGCTGGCCGCCGACCGGGCCGCCGCCGTCATCACCGGGCGTCCGGGCTCGCTGGCCTCGGCGCTGACGAAGGTCAGCGGCGACATCGCCCGCATCCCGACCCGGGACCTGCGCACCGCCCAGGCCTTCAACGCCTTCTTCTTCACCCCGGCTCTCGGCCCCGGCACCACCCTGTCCGCCCTGTTCTCCACCCATCCGAGCCTGGAGCGCCGGTTGGAGCAGCTCGCCGACATCTCCGCCCGGCTGGGCGGTCCCGCCTGAAAGGAGCAAGCCCCATGGGTTTCCTGGACACCCTGCTCGGCCGCACCAAGCCCGTCAGGCCCGACCTGGACCGGCTGTTCGCCCTCCCCTCGGCCGCGATCACCCTGCAGACCTCCACCGGCTACGCCCCCGCGGGCACCGGCTCCGTCTGCTTCGCCACGGTCGAGGGCACCGTCTCCACCCAGCTCATGCAGGACCTGCGGGATCTCCTCAACGCCGCAGGAGACGTCCATCCCGTGGAGCTCTCGCAGGACGACTACGGCTACACCTGGCTCGTCTGCCACCACTCCCCCGACGACCTGCCGGACCTGGTCAACAACCTGCACGCCGTCAACACGACCCTTCAGGACGGCGGTTTCGGCCCTCAGCTGCTCTGCTCCCTGGTCGCCTTCCGCAATCCCTCCGCCCGGCCCCTGGCCCTGATCTACCTCTACAAGCGCGGCACCTTCTACCCCTTCGCCCCGCTTCCCCACGAGAGGCGCAACAACCACCTCGAGTTCCAGGTCAGGGGCCTCCTGGCCGAGGACCTCCCCATCGAACCGGACCTCACCCGCTGGTTCCCCGTCTGGGGCGCTCCCGGCCTGTGATCCCGGTCTTCCGGCGGCGGAACAGATAGGTTCGTCGGACCACAGGCTCCCCCCTTGTCAGGAATGTCTATGAAGCGTCTGTTCGCCGCCGTTATCGTCGGATCGTTGTCGTCGTCCCTGCTCGCGGGAGCGGCGAACGCGAAGCTCCGGGCCTTCGAGCTGGTGAAGACCTTCCGGCTCGCGGGAGACGAGACGGTGACCGCGGCGATCGCGCCCTCGCGCAGAAGCGCCTTCGTGTTCGCGATGCGGGAGCGCAGCGCCGGGCTGGAGCCGCTGGCGTTCAGGTGGAACGGGAAGGCCTGGAGCCGCAGCCCGCTTCCCGCCGGCCTGCAGGGCATTCCCGGGCAGGCGGACTCGTCGTCGGCGAAGAACGTCTGGATGTCCGTGACGGGCAACGACGGGCTGGCCGAGAAGTACCTGAACAACCTGCCCGAGGACGGCTGCGTCGCCGAGCGGAGGGCTCTCGGGCAGCGCGCGCTTCCGGCGACGCCCCGCGCGGGCTCGACGCCGTCGAAGGTCCTGCGCTGGAACGGCAGGAACTGGACGGTCGCCCGCACGTTCAAGAACGCCTACGTCAACGCCGTCGCGGCGATCGGCCCGAAGAACGTCTGGGCGTACGGGCTCGACCGGAAGGGCCCCGCCTCCTGGCACTTCAACGGGAGGACCTGGAAGCGCCACACCACGAAGTTCCTGATCCAGAAGGCCGAGGCCGTCTCCGGCAAGGAGATCTGGGCGCTCGCCCACGACCGCTCCCTGCACAACGGCCACAGCGGCATCGTCGCCCGCTTCGACGGCACCCGCTGGACCCGGGTGCGCCCCGACGGCCTGCGCACCGGCCCCGCCCCCACCAAGACCACCCCCGGCCGCACGGCCACTGTCCTCGACGTCAACGCCTTCGGCCCGGGCCGGGTGTGGGTCTCGGCGGCCACCTCCGAAGGCACCCTGTGCGGCCCGAACACCAACGGCTCCGTCCAGCTCCGCTGGAACGGCCGCGCCTGGAAGGGCGAGTCCCCCTCCCTCACCGACGGCTTCCTCCTGAGCGACCACGTCCCCGACGGCGCGGGCGGCCTCTACGCCCAGGCCTGGGGTTCGGCCTCCGGCGACGAGTGGGAGCTCGACCGCGCCTTCTTCCACCGCACGTCCAAGGGCGTCTGGACCCGCCGCATCCTCCCCGAGCAGCGCAGGATCCAGCACCTCGTCCACGTCCCCGGCACCCGCTCCCTGTGGGCCGCCGGCACCCGCGAGACCGCCGGAACCCTCAACGTCGCCGTCTGGTCCCTGGGCAGGCCCTGAGCCCGGCTCCCGGAGCGCCTCCGGGGCTCACCAGGAGCCGCGGAGGTGGGTGCGGCGGCCTTCGGGGTCGAAGATGCCCAGGATCTCGGCGGGGCCGTCGTGGGCTCCGAACGCGTGGGGGATCATGGTCGAGAACTCGGCGGCCTGACCGGTCTCGACCTGGATGGTCCGTTCTCCCAGGGCGAGCACCACGGTTCCCGACAGGACCGTGAACCAGTCCCGGCCCGGGTGGACCTTCAGCTCGCCGGCGTCGCGGCGCACCGGCTTCGTGAGACGGATCTTGGCGACGGCGAGCCCGTGCGGGCCAGGGTCGCGGCTCAGCATCCACGCGGTGCGGCCCCGCTCCGGGTCGTGCCGCGGCCGGATCACCACGTCCTCATCGTCCGCGGGCTCCACCAGCTGGTCGAGGGTGGTGCCCAGGGCGCGGGCGAGCGACGTCAGCTGGTCCAGGGCGATCCGGCGGGGGCCCGTCTCTATGCGGCTGAGCGTGGAGGGGCTCATGTGGCAGCGGGCGGCCAGGTCGTCCAGCGACCAGCCCAGGGCCGTGCGCATCCCCCTGATGCGGTTGCGGACGAGGGCTTCGACCGGCGAGTCTTGCGTCATACGCAAGATGGTATGCCATCGGCGCAAGGTCTCGTAAGCTCGAGACATGGAACATCACGCACACCACCAGCACGGTCCCGATGACGAGGCGGGTCTGGCGGAGATGCTCGATCTCGACGCCGAGGTCCTGCGCCCGCTCCTGACGGAGACGACGGCCCTGCTGGAAGAACTGGCCGGAGACCGGCCCCCGCGCCGGATACTCGACCTGGGCAGCGGCACCGGGGCCGGCACCTTCGCGCTGCTCCAGCGTTTCCCGGAGGCCGAGTCCGTCGCCGTGGACGCCTCCGCGACCATGCTGCACCGCCTCCAGGAGAAGGCCCACGAGCTCGGGCCGGCCGACAGGGCCCACACCGTCCAGGCCGATCTGGACGGAGAGTGGCCGCCCCTCGGAACCTTCGACCTGGTGTGGGCGTCCGCGTCCCTGCACCACCTGACGGATCCCGACCGGGGCCTGGGCGAGGTCTTCTCCGTACTCCGCCCCGGCGGGCTCCTGGCCGTGCTGGAGCTGGACTCCCTCCCCGGCTTCCTGCCCTACGACCTCGGTTTCGGGCGTCCCGGGTTCGAGGAGCGCTGCCGCGCGGTCCTGGCCGAGCGGACCGGGCACGACGTCCCGCACCTGGGCGCCGACTGGGGCCCGCACCTGTCCCGGGCCGGTTTCGCCGTCAAGGTCGAGCGGGTCTTCGACTTCGAGCTGGCGCCTCCTCTGCCCCCCGCGGCCGGACGTTACGCCGAGGCGACCCTGCGGCGTGGCCGTGCCCATCTCTACGACCGGCTGGACCCCGACGACCAGGCCGTGCTCGACGCCCTCCTCGAAGAGGGAGGCCCCCACCACGTCCTGCGCCGCTCCGACCTGACCGTCCGCACCACCAGGAAGGCGTGGGTGGCCGAACGCCCGTGAACCGGGCGTCCGGCCGGGCCGTCAGCCGTCGAGGAAGGCCAGGTCGAGGCGGGCGAGACGGGCGGGATCGGCGATGACGTCGATGGCGGCGATCCCGCCGTCGACGACGGTGAAGCCCATGACGGACAGGGGGCGGCCCTGGGCCGCGACGACGACGCCGGCCGCGCCGTTGACGAGGGCCGGGCGGGCGAACGGGGAGAGGCCGCCGAACGTGATGGCCTGGGAGGCCACCGTCCGGGCCCCGGTGAGCACGGTCGTGTGGCGAGCGCGGGCGGTGCCGCCGTCGGAGCGGAGCACGACGTCGGGGTGGAGCACGGCGACGAGGCCGTCGAAGTCGCCGTCCCGGGCCGCGGCGAAGAAGGCGTCGACGACGGCGCGCTGGCGTCCGACGTCGGGGTCGGGCGCGGGGGCCCGGCCGCGCACGCGGCGGCGGGCCCGGCTGGCCAGCTGCCTGGCCGCGGCCGGGGACCGCTCGATCACCGGGCCGATCTCGTCGAAGGGGACGGCGAACATGTCGTGCAGCACGAAGGCCAGCCGCTCCGCCGGGGTGAGCGTGTCGAGCACCACCAGCAGCGCGAGCCCGACGGAGTCGGCCAGCACCGCCTCCCGCTCGGGGTGGCCCGAGTCCTCGGGGCCGACGAGCGGGTCGGGGATGCGCGCGCCGGCCGGGTCCTCACGCCGGTTCCGGCGGGTGCGCAGCGTGTTCAGGCAGGTCCGCGCCACCACGGTGGTCAGCCACGCGTCGAGGTTCTCGACCTCGCCGGTGTCCGCGCCGTCGAGCCGCAGCCACGCCTCCTGCACCGCGTCCTCGGCTTCGCTCACCGAACCGAGCATCCGGTAGGCCACCGACCTCAGCCGAGGCCGCTGCCGCTCGAAGTGCCCGGTCAGCCACTCCCGCTCGTCCATCCCGCACCCTTCCCTCACGATCATGGTGGTTCCGGCCCCTGTCAGGCGGCGGCGCCCAGCACCAGGGAGGCGACCACCGGCGCCATGTACATCAGCGGGAACGGGACGTGCGAGACCCGGCGGGCCCGCAGGACGGTGACGACGGCCCCGGTGAAGTACAGCACCAGCCCGATCCCGGCGGCGACCCCGACGGCCGGCACGGCCAACCCGGCCAGAAGCCCCGCCGCCCCGGCGGCCTTGGCCGCGCCGAGCGGGTTCCACCACCGGCGCGGCACCCCGTACTCGGCCATCGGCTGCACCACCCACGGAGCACGGAAGAAGACGGAACCGGCCGAGAACCCGGCCATCACGGCACCCAGAACGGTCACGACGACGTAAGCGGTGGACATCAGCGGTACTCCTCGGATGAGGACGCCGGAACCGGCCGGCGTCTCGAGCGCGTCACCGTGTCGAACCCGCACGACGCGTGAACGTGACAGATCCGGTGAAAAAAGTCGGCCCGCTCCGAATTTCTCGGAGCGGGCCTGGTCAGAGCCGGACGAGCCTTCGTGATCAGGGCTCGTAGGCCAGGTTCGGGCTCAGCCAGCGCTCGGCCTCCGCCACGCTCAGGCCGGCCCGGGCGGCGTAGTCCTCGATCTGGTCGCGGCCCAGGCGCCCGACGGTGAAGTAACGGGCCTCCGGGCTGGCGAAGATCAGGCCGCTGACGCTCGACGCCGGGGTCATGGCGAACGACTCGGTGAGGGCCATGCCGTGCGCGCCCGCGTCGAGCAGTTCGAAGAGGGTGCTCTTGCGGCTGTGGTCCGGGCAGGCCGGGTAGCCCAGGGCGGGGCGGATGCCGCGGTACTTCTCGGCGTGCAGCTCCTCCAGGACGGGCTGGACGTCCGGCTCGAACCAGGCGCGGCGGGCCTGGAGGTGGATCAGTTCGGCGAACGCCTCGGCCAGGCGGTCGGCGAGCGCCTTGACCATGAGCGCCTTGTAGTCGTCCTGCTCGGCCTCGTACCGGGCGGCGAGCTGCTCCGCGCCGTGGACGGTGACCGCGAACGCGCCGAGGTGGTCGCCGGACGGCGCCACGTAGTCGGCGAGGCTGCGGTTGGGGCGGCCTTCGGGCTTGGCCGTCTGCTGCCGCAGCATCGGGAACCGCACGCCGTTCTCCAGGACGATGTCGTCGCCCTCGGAGTGCGCGGGCCAGAACCCGAGCACGCCCTCGGCGCGCAGCGACCCGTCGGCGATGATCTGGTCGAGCAGCGCCTGCCCCTCGTCGAACAGCTCGCGGGCGGCGGGCTGCTCCAGGATCGCCGGGTACTTGCCCTTCAGCTCCCAGGCGAGGAAGAAGAACTGCCAGTCGATCATGTCGCGCAGCTCGGCGAGGCTCGGCGTGACGGTCCTCAGCCCGGTGAACTCCGGCACGGGCAGCTCGCCGAACTCCACCCGCTCGGCGTTCCCGCGGGCCTGCGCCAGAGTGAGCATCGGCTGCTGCCGCCGGTTCTCGTGCGCCTCGCGCAGCGCCTGCTGCTCCTTGCGGTTGGCGGTGTCGAGCGCCTCGGCCCGGTCGGCGTCCAGCAGGTCCGACACCACGCCGACGACCCGCGACGCGTCCAGGACGTGCACGACCGGCCCGCTGTAGACGGGCGCGATCCGCACGGCCGTGTGCTGGCGGGACGTGGTCGCGCCGCCGATGAGCAGCGGCAGCTTCATCCCGCGCCGCTCCATCTCGGCCGCGACCGCGACCATCTCGTCCAGCGACGGGGTGATCAGCCCGGACAGGCCGATGACGTCGGCTCCCTCGGCGATCGCCGTGTCGAGGATCTTCGCGGCGGGCACCATGACGCCCAGGTCGACGACCTCGTAGTTGTTGCAGCCGAGGACGACCCCGACGATGTTCTTGCCGATGTCGTGGACGTCGCCCTTGACCGTGGCGAGCACGACCTTGCCCTGCCCGCGGCGCGCCGCGACGCGCCCCTCGGCGAGGGCCTTGGCCTTCTCGGCCTCCATGAACGGCTCGAGGTAGGCGACGGACCGCTTCATGGCCCGCGCGCTCTTGACGACCTGCGGCAGGAACATCTTCCCGGAGCCGAACAGGTCGCCGACGACCTTCATGCCGTCCATGAGCGGGCCCTCGATCACCTCGAGGGGCCGGGCGAAGCCCTGGCGGGCCTCCTCGGTGTCCTCCTCGATGAAGTCGGTGATGCCGTGGACCAGCGCGTGGGAGAGGCGCGCGTTGACGGGCTGCTCCCGCCACGACAGGTCGATCTCGCGCTTGGTGCCGCTGCCGGACACCGTCCGCGCCAGCTCGATGAGCCGGTCGGTGGCGTCGGGACGCCGGTCGAACAGGACGTCCTCGACGTGCTCGAGGAGGTCGGCGGGGATGTCGGCGTAGACGGCGAGCTGCCCGGCGTTGACGATGCCCATGTCGAGCCCGGCGCGGACGGCGTGCAGCAGGAACGCCGAGTGCATGGCCTCGCGGACCACGTCGTTGCCCCGGAAGGAGAACGACAGGTTGGAGATGCCGCCGGACGTGAGCGCGCCGGGGCAGCGCTCCTTGATCCGCGGCAGCGCCTCGATGAACTCCTTGGCGTAGCCGTTGTGCTCGCTCATGCCGGTCGCGACGGCCAGCACGTTCGGGTCGAAGATGATGTCCTCGGGCGCGAACCCGACCTCGTGGACGAGGAGGTCGTAGGCGCGTCCGCAGATCTCGACCTTGCGGTCGGCGGTGTCGGCCTGCCCCTGCTCGTCGAAGGCCATGACGACGGCGCCCGCGCCGAAGCTCTTGATCTTCCGGGCCTGGGCGAGGAACTGCTCCTCGCCCTCCTTGAGGCTGATGGAGTTGACGACCCCGTTGCCCTGGACGCACTTGAGCCCGGCCTCCAGCACGCTCCACCGCGAGCTGTCGATCATGACGGGGATCCTGGCGATCTCCGGCTCGGTCGCGATGAGCTTGAGGAAGGTGGTCATGGCCTGCTCGCTGTCGAGCAGGTCGGCGTCCATGTTGACGTCGAGGAGGTTGGCCCCGCCGCGCACCTGCTCCAGCGCCACGTCGGCGGCGGCCTGGAAGTCGTCGGCCTCGATGAGCCGCCGGAACCGCGCGGAGCCGGTGACGTTGGTGCGCTCGCCGATCATGACGAAGCCGGTGTCGGGCCCGATCTCGAAGGTCTCCAGGCCGGAGAACCGGCTGCGCTTCGGCGGCTCGGCGACCCTGCGCGGGGTCCTGCCCTTGACGGCCTCGGCGATCTTCGCGATGTGCGCGGGGGACGTGCCGCAGCAGCCGCCCGCGATGTTGATGAGTCCTTCGGCGGCGAACTCCCCGACGAGCCGCCCGGTCTCCTCCGGCGTCTCGTCGTACCCGCCGAACGCGTTGGGCAGCCCCGCGTTGGGGTGGGAGGCGGTGTACGTCCCGGCCATCCGGGCGAGATCCTCCACGTGCGGCCGCATCTCGACCGCGCCCAGCGAGCAGTTCACGCCGACGACGAGCGGCTTGGCGTGCTTGACGGAGTTCCAGAACGCCTCGACGGTCTGCCCCGACAGGGTGCGCCCCGACAGGTCGACGATCGTCACGGAGATCCACAGCGGCAGGTCCGGCGCGACCCGCTGGGCGGCGGAGATCGCCGCCTTCACGTTGAGCGTGTCGAAGATCGTCTCGATGAGCAGGAGGTCGACGCCGCCCTCGACGAGCGCCTCGATCTGCTCGGCGTACGTCGCCTCGACCTCGTCGAAGCTCACCGCCCGGTAGGCCGGGTCGTCGACCTTCGGGGAGAGCGAGAGCGTGACGTTCAGCGGCCCCACCGACCCGGCGACGAACTTCCCGCCGGCCTCGTCGGCGGCCTGCCGCGCCAGCCGCGCCCCCGCCACGTTCATCTCGCGCACGTACTCCTGCAGCCCGTAGTCGGCCTGCGCGATGCTCGTCGCGGTGAACGTGTTGGTGGTCGTGATGTCCGCCCCGGCCGCCAGGTACTGCCGGTGCACGTCGAGGATGACGTCGGGCCGGGTGATGTTCAGCAGGTCCGGGTCGCCGGTGACGTCCATCGGGTGGTCGGCGAACCGCTCGTTCCGGTAGTCCTCGGGCTGGAGTTTCGCCCCCTGGAGCATCGTGCCCCAGGCCCCGTCCAGCACCGCGATCCGCTGCTCGAGGATCTCCTTCAGCCGCCGCGTCCGCTCCTCGCGGTTCTGGGCGACCTGTGCTGATTCCGGCATCCCGACTCCTCCCATGCGTCTCGGGAGGCGCCCTTTTTCACTGAAAAAGGCCGAGCGTGGCGGGCGGCCGGCCCGTTGCAGCGCCTCTCGACCTGGTCTCAGATCCTACCCATCTCCTCCCCTCGCCCCGAATTCCTCCTCCCCCGTTGCGGGGAAGCGGAGATCATCGGCAAGGCCCGCTGCGGATGCGTTCGCCCCCGCAAGCGTCCGGCGGCCCGAGGAGCTGCCGTTATGCGACGACGGAAGGCCGGTGCGGGTCCGTGGGGACGGCCCCGGTTTCGTCGAAGAGCCGTTCCAGGGCTTCGTGCCCGTGCTCGCGGCGGAAGTCGAGTTCGGCGGCGGTGACGGGGAGGATCCACAGGAGCCGGGCCCGGCCTCCGGGAAGGGAGCAGTGTTCGAAGGCGGGCCCGTGGAGGGGGTGGGAGACCAGGAGGTGGTCGCAGGAGGAGCCGGGCGCCCAGGGCTTTCCGATGGGGACGCTGTGCCGGAGTTCCAGCCAGCGGGTCGCGTGGTAGTAGGCGACCATCGCCAGCAGTTCCACGAAGCTCTCGTCGTGCTCGGGGGCCGACAGGACGAGCTCCAGTCCGTCCCCCTCCTTGTTCGCCGCCCCCCAGCAGCCCGCGGTGACGTACGTCCAGCCGTCGGCTTGAGGGCCGGGCGCGACGGTCAGGATGCGGAGCCCGGGGACGGCCCCGCGCCGGCTCCGCCCCAGGTCGTAGACGGTGGAGGTGATCTCGTGTCCAGTGAAGAATCCGCCCACGTGGTCCGCCACAGCGGAGATCGCCTCGTCGTCGCACTCGATTCCGGTCATGGGCCCGATGATTCCAGGCTTCGAGCCGTGGCCTCCGCCGCCACGTCGCGAGCCGGGAAACCCGTCACGCGCGGGTTCCGTCCCGGGTGCCCGCGCACCGAAATATGTCAGATAACTACCGACCATCGACTTTTATGGAAATTTCTGACCTGAAAGACCAGAATGTGATCATCAACCAGTAACCGGTCTGATGGGTGAGACATGAGCGACGACCAGCCCGGCCCCGGGATCGACACCTCCAAGCCGCATTCGGCACGGATCTGGAACTACCTGCTGGGAGGCAAGGACCACTACGCCGTCGACCAGGAGGCCGCCGAGCGCGTCTGCGAGGCCTTCCCCGGGATGAGGGACATGACCCGCCAGTCGCGCTACATGCTCGCGCGGGTGGTGCGGCACCTGGCCGGAGCGGAAGGGATCCGGCAGTTCCTGGACATCGGCACCGGCCTCCCGACCGCCGACAACACCCACGAGGTCGCCCAGCGGGTGGCCCCGGACGCGCGGATCGTCTACGTCGACAACGACCCGCTGGTGCTGGTGCACGCCCGCGCGCTCCTGACCAGCACCCCCGAGGGCGCCACCGACTACATCGACGCCGACGTGCGCGATCCGGAGAAGGTCCTGCGGGAGGCCGCCCGAACCCTGGCCTTCTCCCGCCCGGTCGCGCTCATGCTCATGGGCGTCCTCGGCCTGGTCGACGACGAGCAGGCCCCGGTCGTCATGAAGCGGCTGGTGGCGGAGCTGCCGCCGGGCAGTTACGTGGCCCTCTACGACGGCTCCGACACCGACCCCGCGTACGTGGAGTCCATCCGGCGCCACAACGCGAACAGACCGGCCGCCCCCTACACCCCGCGCAGCCCCGAGCAGATCGCCCGTTTCTTCGACGGCCTGCACCTCCTGGAGCCCGGCGTGGTCTCGGTGTCGCAGTGGCGACCCGAGCCCGGCCCCTGGGACCCGCAGCCCGAGGTCTCCTGCTACGGCGGCCTGGCGCGCAAGCCCTGACCCGGCGCTGACCGCCTGGCCCGGGAGGGTTCGTCTACGCTCCCCCGCCGAGCCCGCCGAGCCCGCCGAGCCCGCCGAGCCCGCCGACTCGCCGGCCCGCTCACCGGAGCTGACGGCGCAGCCAGGCGGGGTCCGGGTTGACCCGTGACTGTCCTGCCACGACGACGGTCGGCACCGTCTCGTCGCCTCCGGTGACGGCCCGGACGTCGGCCGCTCCCTCCGGGTCACGCCAGATGTCCACCCAGTGCGCCCGGCGGGCGGCCGGGCCCAGCCGGAGCCGAAGCCGCAGGCAGTACTGGCAGCCCGGCCGCCAGTAGACGATCGGCCGCCCGTCGTCCGCGCTGCGGCGCCGGGCCTCCGCCGCGCTGATCGATCGGGGGAAGGCCAACGGCGACAGCCCCACGGCGAACACGAGGAACACCACCAGCCAGACGGCGGCGACCCCTGGCGACCCTGTGTCCGCCTCCCGGACGGCGATGACCAGGCCGAGGACCGCGAGCAGCAGGGGCAGCGTCCATCTACGCATCACGAAGCGCACGCTATCCGCTCTCGATCGAATAGCCCAAAGAGCCCAGGACATGCCTTGCTCCGCAGATCAGAAGCTCCTTGGTCGAACCAAGACCACCCGGGGAGGAAGGCTGCGGCTGGAGGGCGTGGCGCTCGCAGCGCACGGCCGGGCGTCGGCAGCCCGACGGCAGGAATCCCATCGACCCACATTTCCGAGATTTCCCACAAAGGCGGATGCCGTTCAGCACGATGGAGATCCGAACCGCCGCCGAGCCGATGGGTCGCACCGTGCCGGAGTTCTTCACCACGTGGATCACCTCCCCGGTCTGGGGAGAGCTGGTCTCCCGCATGATCCCCCGGGCTCCCGCCCCCGGCGCGGGCCTGGCCGAACCGGCAGGCTGGAGGGAACGCCTCGCCTGGCGCAGAGGCGACAAGAAGGAACTCGTCGAACGCGACCTACGCTCCCTCGTCCACCGGCTCGCCCTCATGGCAACCGACGAGAAGCCGGAGTGGCGCTCCATCGACCCGGCCGAGGGCGAACGCGCCGAGAACGCGGTCGTCACCACGCTGCTCTCCCTGGACGCCATCGACATCGATCTGGCGCTACGGGCGGACCTCGACCCGGAACGTTTGTCGGAGCTCATGCGCGGGGCCGCCCCGGACGCGGCCGTCTCGCTGACGGACGCTCGCGCCCTGGCCCTCTTCACAGAACTCCTGGACGGCGCCTGTCTCCGCCTGGTCGAGCACTTCACCCGCCTCGGCGAGTTCGGCCCCCGCGTGGACGTCGAGACCATCCGCAGGCTCGGCGACCTCGATCGCCGCCTCCCCGACCTGGACGACAAGACCCGCGCCTACGAGGAGCGCTACCGGGCGGGCGTCGCCGCGCTTTACGGCAAGGTCCGCCTCTACGGCCTGGGCCTCCCCTTCCGCGAGCAGACCTACGAGTTGGCCACGGCGTATGTGAACCTCTCGGTCCGCTCCGACGCCCCGCGCCGCGCGGGCATATCGGAGCCCTCGGGCCTCACCCCCTCCCGGGAGTTCGACAACCGTTTCGAGGACCTCCTCGCCACCCGTTCCCGCCTGCTCCTGGAAGGCCCGGCCGGGGCGGGGAAGACCACGCTGCTCCAGCACCTCACCCTGCTGGTCTGCAAGCAGAGCCTCCCCGCGCAGCTCGACGGCTGGAAGGAACTGGGCGTGGTCCCCTTCCTGCTCCGTCTGCGCGATCACATGAAGTCCGACGGACTGCACCTGCCCGCCGTCGAACGGTTCGTGGAGCAGGACGCCGCCTCGGACGACAAGCCGGCCGCCTGGGTGACCGGCCTTCTCGACGCGGGCCGCGCCGTCGTCTTCGTCGACGGGTTGGACGAGGTCCCCCAGGAGTTCCGCCCGCAGGTGATGGAGTGGCTGGAAAGCCGTCTCGCCCTCCACCCCGAGGCCCGGTTCGTCGTGACGTCCCGTCCCGGCGCGCTCTCCTCCTTCCAGCGGGAGCAGCTGTCCGCGTGGGGTTTCGCCTCCTGCCGCCTGGAGCCGATGAACGCCGGCCAGGTCAACGACTTCATCCGCCGCTGGTACCGCACCAATCGGGCCGAGGGCCGCGAGGACCCGTCCGGGGAGCAGGCCGAGGAACTCATCGATTCCCTGACCATCCGCAGGGACCTGTCCCGGCTCGCCACGAACCCGCTGTTGTGCGCGATGTTGTGCTCGCTCAGCCGGATCCACAACAACGTGCTCCCCGAAAGCCGCACCGCCCTCTACGACCGGGCGCTGACCATGCTGCTGGAGTCGCGCGACCAGGAGCGCCGCATCCCCACCGGAGAGCTCTCCCTCTCCCGGCTCCAGGCCGAACCCTTCCTGTCCGGCATCGCGATGTGGATGACTCTCAACGGGCGCCGCACGATCGATCACGCAACGGCCCTGGACAAGATCGAAAAGCGGCTCTCCCGGCTCCACAAGATCGAGACCACTCCCGAGGCGGTGCTGGGGTTCCTCCGGGAGCGCTCCGGCCTCCTTCAGGAACCGACGATCGACAGCCTCGAGTTCCGCCATCCGAGTTTTCAGGACTACCTGGCCGCCGCCGAGATCTTCCAGGAGCACCACCTCGACCATCTCATCAACCACGCCCAGGACCCGCTCTATCACGACGTCCTGATCATGGCCGTCGGCCAGAGTCAACGCGACCCTGCCCGGCAGGACCGGCTTCTCCGCGACCTCATCGCCCGAGCCGGGACCGCCCTCTCCGAGGGCACCGCCCGAGCCCTCTGGCTCCTCGCCGCAGCCTGTATCACCGAAGCCCAGGTCGTCTCCCATGAGCTCTCACGGACCATCACCGCCCGCACCGAGCAGCTCATCCCACCGAAGACCCAGGAGGAAGCCGAGCAGCTCGCCAAAGCCGGCCCCTTCGTCGTTGATCTGCTGGCCGACCATGCCCGCACCCGCGCCCTCACCGAGGACGAGGCCGCCGCCATCGCCGAAGTGGTTCTCCTGACCGGCGTCGACGCGTCGATCTCCCTGCTCCGGTTCCTCTCACGTGTTCAGGCGTTCAAGGTGCAAAGAGTTCTCTCGCGCGGATGGTTCGACTCGCGTTTCCCCGAGGAGTACGCCAGGGAAGTCCTCTCCCAGCGGCAGACCTTCGTGGAATTTCCTGTTCGCGACTCGGAGCGCTTGCGCATGCTCTCTCTGCTCACCAACTTGGAAACCCTTTCCCTCACTGAAGCCGAGTCTGGTGACCTGTCTTTTCTGATCGGCTTTACCAACCTTCGGTCCCTCGGCCTCATACAGCCCCGGGTGAGCGACATCAGCCCTCTCGCCCACCTCACCAACCTCCAAGACCTCTTCCTCACAGGGACCCGGGTGAGCGACATCACCCCCCTCGCCCACCTCACCAACCTCCAAGACCTCTTCCTCACAGGGACCCGGGTGAGCGACATCACCCCCCTCGCCCACCTCACCAACCTCCAAGACCTCGGCCTGGCAAGGACCCGGGTGAGCGACATCAGCCCTCTCGCCCACCTCACCGATCTTCGAGATCTCTTCCTTGCGGGGACCCGGGTGAGCGACATCACCCCCCTCGCCCACCTCACCAACCTCCAGCGCCTCAGCCTGGAGAGAACCCGGGTGAGCGACATCGGCCCCCTCGCCCACCTCACCGACCTCCAGCGCCTCAGCCTTGCGGGGACCCAGGTGAGCGACATCAGCCCCCTCACCCGCCTCACCAACCTTCAGTACCTTGATCTGACAGGTACTCGGGTGACTGATGTAGAGGCCTTCGCCCACCTCGACGTCCGCATTTCCGCAGATGGGTGAGTCCCGTCCTCTCATCTCAGGGCGGTGAGGTGATCTCAGCGGAACAATTCGGCCCGCCGGATTTCCCTACAAGTACTTCTCCGGCAAGCCCACACCCACGCCGGCAACGTCCAGGCCCGGTCCACGACCTCACCGCCGTCCGCCCCCGCCTGCTCCCTCGCCCACTTCGAACACGGCCGCCGACCGGGAATTCACTGAGATCACTCGGGGAACTTGATCCGGACGGCCTCCGAACCACCCCGCTGGAGGCCGTTCACCGACCGTTCTTCCGGGCGGTACGCGGCGGGACGTTCCACGTCGGTTCGCCCGGGGGTGCCGAAGCGCTCGTCGCGGGGTGCCGGTCCAGGGTGCCGGGGTGTGGGTCGTCGATCCGCCGGACGGCGGTCCGTCCCGGACGGCGGGCGGTCTCCGTACCTGCGGTGGCGTTGCGCGACGGCGAGGTGGATCTCGTGCCATCCCGTCGGGTGGCGGCGAGGCCCCTGTCAGGCGCTCTCCCACGACGGTGCCCGGTCGGTTTCGTGGGACCGCCGCGTGATCCGGGCCTCTGCCCCGCCTCCTAGACGGGGTCGGGGTGTCGGTGGCATCCATTACCGTGAATGGGCTGACTCTGAGCGGATTTGTCCAGGTCGAGGGCGGTAGGGCGGCATCCCTCGCTGACGGGATCGGCCCGGATTCCCCGACCGGCTTTTCTGCGGAGCGCGGTGGAGCACGCCGGGGTCCGGGCTGGTCCGTGCGGTGCGCGTGTCCCTCGGCTGGAGGCGTGGGGGTCGGCGCGTCCACGGGCCGGTTCTTCGAGTACTCGAAAGTTTCGTACGGCGGCCGGGAGAGGCCGCAAAGATGGGACGGCGGGCCGCACAGCCGGTCCGCGACGGTTTCGCCTCGGGTGCGTCGCACCCGAGGGGACGGCCGGGAGCATGAAGCGAGAGGGCGACGAGTGAGCGTTAACCAGGAACTGGCCGGTTTTCTGTGGTCGGTGGCCGATCTGCTGCGCGGCGACTACAAGCAGTCGGAGTACGGCAAGGTCATTCTGCCTTTCACGGTGCTGCGCCGTTTCGACTCCGTCATGGAGCCGACACGTGAGGCCGTCCGAAAGCGCGCCGCCTCCTACCCGGGTTCGGCTCCCCCGCCGAACATGTTGAAGGTCGCGGCGAAGCTTCCGTTCTACAACCTGTCCACGCAGGACTTCCGGACGATCGGCGCCGACCCCGCGAACGTCCGCAAGAACCTCGTCGACTACATCAACGGCTTCTCCCAGGAGGTCACCGAGATCATCGAGCGGTACGACTTCTTCAACCAGATCGAGCGCCTGGACGCGTCGGGCCTGCTCTACCAGGTGGTGCAGAAGTTCGCCGACCCGAAGCTCGACCTGAGCCCGTCGCGGGTCAGCAACCACGACATGGGCTACCTGTTCGAGGAGCTGATCCGCAGGTTCTCGGAGCTGTCGAACGAGACGGCCGGCGAGCACTTCACCCCGCGCGAGGTCATCGAGCTGATGGTGGAGCTCCTGATCGCCCCCGACGACGAGGCCCTCACCGGGGAGGGGAAGGTCATCGACATCCTCGACCCGGCGTGCGGGACGGGCGGGATGCTCGCCGCCGCCGAGGAGCACATCCGCAGGCTCAACCCGTACGCCCGCGTGAACCTGTCGGGCCAGGAGCTCAACGCCGAGTCGTACGCGATCTGCAAGTCGGACCTTCTGATGAAGGGCTACGACGAGAAGAACTCCTCGATCGCGTTCGGGAACTCCTTCAGCGTGGACGGCCACGACGGCCGGACGTTCCGCTACATGCTCGCCAACCCTCCGTTCGGCGTCGACTGGAAGAGAGTGCAGAAGGTCGTCACCGACGAGCACAAAGACAAGGGCCACGCCGGCCGTTTCGGCGCGGGCCTGCCCCGCATCAACGACGGCTCGTTCCTGTTCCTGCAGCACATGATGGCCAAGATGCGTCCTGTCACCTCGGATGTGGACGACGACGGCCTGAAGGGCTCCCGCATCGCCGTCGTCTTCAACGGCTCGCCCCTGTTCACCGGCGCGGCCGGTTCGGGCGAGTCGGAGATCCGCCGCTGGATCCTGGAGAACGACTACCTGGAGGCGATCGTCGCCCTCCCGGACCAGCTGTTCTACAACACCGGCATCTCGACGTACTTCTGGATCGTCACGAACAACAAAGCACCCGCGAACCGGGGAAAGGTCGTCCTCCTGGACGCCCGCGACCAGTGGACGAAGATGCGCAAGTCCCTCGGCGAGAAGCGCAAGCAGATCAGCGAGACCCAGCGCGAGCACATCAAGAAGGTCTACCGCGACGCCCTCGACATCGCCGCCGACCCGGACCACCCCGACCACGCCAAGGTGAAGGTGTTCCGCAACGAGGACTTCGGCTATCAGCGCATCACCATTGACCGGCCACTCCGTCAGCGCTTCGAACTGACGGAGGAGACCCTCGCGGCCATCTCTGAACTGTCGGCCGTGCAGAAGTACGACCTCCGCGATGAACTACTGACCGGCCTGCGCACCCTCCTCGGCCTCTCCGAGACCAAGCGCGAGACGTTCCGCAAGAAGCTCTACGACGGCTACATCCAGAGCGATGTGACGTTCCCGCCTAACATCGTCGACAAGACGATCCTCACCGCCGTCGCTGTCTCCGACCCGGAAGGCGAAGTCCAGACGGTCAAGGGCAAACCCATCCATGACCCTGACCTCCGCGACGCCGAAAACGTGCCCCTCACCGAGAACATCGACAAATACTTCGCCCGCGAGGTCTTCCCTCACGTCCCCGACGCCTGGATCGCCGACTTCAAAGACCCAAAGACCAAAGAAGTCGGACGGACCAAAATCGGCTACGAGATCCCCTTCACCCGGCACTTCTACACCTACACTCCGCCCCGACCTCTAGCCGAAATCGACGCTGAGCTCAAAGAACTCGAATCCCAGATCCAGGCGCTCCTCAGCGAGGTGATCCAGTGAGCGGCACTTGGCCCTTGGTGAGGTTGGGATATCTGTGTCGGCTTCAGTCTGGCCTGACAGTTGATTCCTCCCGTGATCTCACTGGTGATGTCGTCACCCGACCCTACCTCCGGGTAGCGAACGTCCAAGCAGGCTATATCGAAACAGAATCAGTCACAGAGATAACCGTTCCCCGGCCCATCGCAGCCCGTAGCACCCTCCGATACGGTGACGTCCTAATGACCGAAGGCGGCGACCTCGACAAACTTGGACGGGGCACAGTTTGGCGCAACGAACTGGAAGGCTGCCTTCACCAGAATCACGTCTTCGCGCTCCGCACGTTTCGGGATCGGCTGGACCCACAGTACCTCGCCCTGGTGACACAGTCCCTATACGCTCGGCACTACTTCGAAAGCACCGGAACCAAGACCACCAATCTCGCTTCCACAAACAGGAGCAAGATTCTCGACTTCCCCGTTCCTCTTCCGCCCCTAGAGGAGCAGCAGCGGATCGCTGGCTTCCTAAATGGCGAGACATCCCGCATTGATCGACTCGTCCGAATGCGCAACGCTCAGGCTAGCCTAATCAAAGAGAGGCAAGAAGCATATTTGTCTTCGAAGTCATCTTCCCTAATTTCCACTCACGGCGAAGTCAGACTCAGACATGTCCTCCTATCAATCGAACAAGGATGGTCTCCCCAGTGCGAGGATAGGCTAGCGGAACCCGGAGAATGGGGCGTGGTCAGAGCAGGATGCATTAACGGCGGATCATTTCGAATGGATCAGCACAAAGCCCTACCCGCAGGCGTTACCCCCAGAAAAGCATACCAGCTCAAGGGGGGAGATTTGCTAATGTCTCGAGCAAGCGGATCACCCGACCTCATCGGGAGTGTCGGAATCGTTCCCGAAATAAATCAGAACCTCTTGTTGTGCGACAAGGTTTATCGACTCCACATCAATCGACTTCGCATGCGCGAGCAATTTATTGCCATCATGCTCCGAACCAGGCAGGTGCGCGAGCACATCAAGCTAGGAATTTCTGGCGCCGAGGGCATGGCAAATAATCTGCCTACCGCAGTTGTTCGAGATTGCCGCCTACCCAATGTTCCCTTGGCAGAGCAAGACATCCTTGTTTCCGCATTTAATGAACATGCCGCCTCAGTAGCGGCGGCCCAGTCCGCACTGACGCAGCAGCTTGAGCTGCTGACGGAGCGACGGCAGGCTTTGATTACTGCTGCGGTGACAGGACAGCTCGACGTGACGACGGCACATGGGATTTAGCGGTGACGACCGGAGTACCAGAGGTCTCGGATGACCATGGCCGTGAAGGTGACGGACAGGGTTAGGACGTAGGCGCCCAAGAGGAGGGCGCCTACGGTTCCCAAGGTCACAGGGCGTCCTCGATTTTGGTTTGGGTGGCGAGGGCTTCTTTGAGTTCTTCGAGGGTGTCTTCCACGAGGGTCATGTAGAGGCCGGCCACGAGCTCCTCATCGGTGAGGAAGGGACAGCCAAGGCGGGTGGCGATATAGCATGTCTTGTCGCTGAAGGCGCGGATGTTCCAGTCGGGGTGTTCCTTCTGGAGGAGAGTGCATTCCTGCTCGTTCATGGATGAGATTCCTTGGGGCTTCGGGTGCGTTCTCATGACCACCCTCACAGGAAGCTGTTACCCTCAGCTACGAACCGCGCACTCCCCAGCCGCACCCCCCGCTTCGCCGTTCACACCCCATACTCGGCGACTCCACACCCCGGGAGGAACTCGATGGCACCCGAACGCAAGGGCGACCCGATCTGGCCTCAGAAGATGTTCGTCATCGAGATGCGCGCCCGACGCAACAAAACAGGGCTTTCACGCAACAAACTGGCTGAAGCTCTCGGCTGTACACCACAGTGGCTTGCGAAGGTCGAGACATACGACAAGCTTCCTTCAGAGGGACTTGCCGACGACCTGAACACCTATTTCACGACCGACGGATCCTTCCACCGACTGTGGGAAGAAATCATGGACGCGCGGAAGCGCGCCTTGATTCCCAGCGGGTTCCGTCCGCTGGCCGAAGCCGAAAGAGATGCAGTCCAGTTCAGTATTTATGCTCCGCTACTGGTGCCCGGAATACTTCAAACAGAAGAGTACGGTCGCCTGGTCCTGAACTCAGTCCAGCGCCCAGAAAAGGCCGAGGAACTACTTGCTGTCCGCCTGGAAAGGCAGTCGATCTTCGCAAGTAATGAACCGCCCTGGCTTTTCCTTGTCATCGGAGAATCCGTACTCAGAAATATTCCTCAAGGAGTCCGTGAAGGGCAGTGCAAACGGCTACTCGATCTCCTTGGAGACCCAAATATTTCGATGCAGGTCGTTCCCGTGGAGACTCAGATCTACCAAGGTAGCGGTTTTCAGGTTCTTTCTTTCGACAAGAGCGCCGACCTTGCCTACGTAGACGGCGCGGGTAGCCATGGCCACATGCTCACCGAACCGTCCGAGGTGCGGGACCTTACCGTACTCTTCAACATGATCAGATCTTCCGCATTGTCGGCGGGAGAATCAAAGAATCTGATCTGTACGATCATGGAGGGCACGTGAGCACAGTAGACATGTCATCCGCGCACTGGCGCAAGAGCACTCATAGCGACGCCTCCGGGGGAGACTGCGTCGAGGTCGCCGGTCTCCCCGAGGTGATCGCGGTACGGGACTCCAAGGACCCCGACGGCCCCAAACTGGCCTTCTCCCGCGCCGCCTTCACCACCTTCACCCACCATCTCCGTACCGGCCGACACGATTCCTGACGTCCCGTCCGGCGGACGGCCTCCGAACCACCCGGACGGAGGCCGTTCACCGGCCGTCCTTCCGGGGAACCCTCACCGGCGGAACACCCGCCCCGCCCCCTCGAAGGAAACGTGAACACGCCCGCCCGGCCGCCCGTCCCCTGGCGCAAGAACACCCATAGCGGCTCTGAAGGTGACAACTGCGTCGAGGTCGCCGCTTTCCCCGGCACGGTCGCCGTCCGTGACTCCAAGCACCCCGACAGCCCCCGCCTGGCCTTCACCCGCCCCGCCTTCGCCTCCTTCACCCGTCGCCTCCGGACCGGCCGTCATGACCTCTGACGTCCCGCCCGTCCAGGAGCCCCCGGCCGACATGGCCGGACCCGACCGGGTCCGTCCTGTTCCCAGGGAAACGTTCTCCTCCTCGCCCGAAGAACAGCAGCAGCCGCAGACCGGGGAGAATCCGTCATGAGCCCGTCGCAGGAGCAGGTACTCGCCCTGACGCTCGTCGGCGGCGCCGAGGTGATCGTGGTCGTCCCCTCCGGGGAGACCGCGGTCACGCAGGAGATCCTCGTGGACTGGATGCGCGACGGCACCGTACAGGCCTTCAACCAGGTGAGCGCCCCCAACCTCAGCGGCACCGGCTACCCCCAGGGCACACCCTCACCCGGCGTCGTCAACTTCGCGCACGTCGCCTCCGCCCGACTCACCCACCGCCCGGCGATCTGACCGGCCCCGGCCGAAAACCGGACCACTCGCCCGGCGACCGCTCCCACTTTTCGCACCGGACGTCCCGGCTCTACGACCCCCCGCTTCGGCCGCACTCCCGCCGCCTCCCTGCGTCCAACGGGAGCGCGGCGGGCACGCGAGACCGCTCCGAGCCCCGCCCTCGAAGAGCGCGGCCGCTCACCGCGCCTGTTCTCATTCCGGCCATGCCGATCTCTCAAGGAGCAAGACCTCGTTGAGGACGCCCACCGGCTGCGAACACCGGCCTCGACCCGGCCGCACGGCAGGAGCACCTTCGTCGTCGGTGTCCCGAACAGACCGAACGTCCAGGTCAACGCATACCGGTCTCCTTCTCCTTCCCGAGGAGAACCGGAGACCGCCCGGGACACGGCGCCCCGGAAGGTCCCGCACGGAGTGACGGGCTCCGAGCGAACATCCAGATTTGGCCGTCTTGGCGGCAGAAGAACTGCTTTGCTCTGGTGATGTGTTCATGAACGTGGGGCTGTCGAGCCGGAAGAGGGCACCGCGGGCGTTCGCGGCGGCTGAGGCCGGTGCGGGCCCCTCCCCCCTGCACGGCCGGACACGGGAGCCCCACCGGTGAGCCCGCTGCGGCCTTCGGCTTCCTCCCCCGGCCAGTCGGTGACCGGCAGCACCGCGCAAAACGTGAACCAGATCGCCAATGTGGCCGGAGACCTCTACCTCGGCCTGCCCCACGCCGACGCGGCGGAGGACGTCGCCCCCGTCGGACGCCCGCTCTCCCAGGTGAAGAACCCCTACGAGCTGGAGGTCCACCTCCCCGTCCCCCTCGACGGGGAGCAGCCCGAGGAGACCAGGCTTCCCCCTTACGTCTGGCGCGAGCACGACAACGAGCTCGCCGCAGTCGTACAGGCCGTCCTGGAAGGGCACAGCAGACTGGCCATGCTGGTGGGCGACTCTTCCACGGGAAAGACCCGCGCCTGCTGGGAGGCTCTCGTCCCGCTGCGGGAACAGGACGGCTGGCGGCTGTGGCACCCCTACGACCCGACCCGTCCCGAAGCGGCCCTCTCCTCGCTGCGCAGAGTCGGGCCCCGCACCGTGATCTGGCTGAACGAAAGCCAGGCCTACCTGACGGACCCCGAAGCGGGCGAACGCATCGCGGCCGCCTTGCGCACCCTGCTTTTCGACCCCGTCCGGGCACCCGTCCTCGTCCTGGGCACCCTGTGGCCCCAGCACCGCAAGACGCTCACTGACCGCGCCGACCCCGACCCCCACGCCCAAGCGCGCGAACTGCTGCCCGGACGCTGCATCATCGTGCCCTCGTCGTTCCCCAAATCCACCCTAGACGCCCTCAGAGAAGCAGCCTCCCGGGACCCGCGGCTGGCCGAGGCCGTGAAACTCGCCCGGGGCAGGCAGATCACCCAGTACCTGTCTGGAGCGCCATCCCTGCTCGCCCGCTACCAGACGGCACCGCCCGCAGAACGGGCCCTGATCCACGCGGCGATGGACGCCCGCCGCCTGGGGTACGGCCCCCACCTTCCTTTCGCCCTCCTGGGCCGGGCCGCCCCCGGATACCTCACCGACCACGAATGGGACGAGCTCTCCGATGACTGGCTGGAAACCGCCCTCGCCTTCCTCACCGAATGCCGCGACGGCACCGCAAGCGCCTTCTCCCCCGTCCGCCCCCGGCCCGGTGGCGGGACCACCGTCCCTCCCGGCGGCCAGTCCTACCGGCTCGCCGACTACCTCGACCAGATGGGCCTCCGCAAACGGTACGGAGAGATCCCTCCCGAGGACTTCTGGACCGCGGTCGCCGACCACGCCGTACCCGACGCGCTGCCCTCCCTCGCCCGGGCCGCCCAGCAGCGGGGACTCCTCCGCACCGCCGCCCGGCTCTGGAAGAACGCCGCCGCCCACGGCAACACGCAGGCGGCACGCGAACTCGTCGCCCTCCTCAGCCCCCTCCACCCCGACGACCCGCGCCCCGCGGACTGGGCCTCCGACCACGCCTCCCTCGAAGACCCGGACGCCACGGCCGCCCTCCTCCACGCCCTCCGGGAAGCAGGAGCCCACTCCCAGGCCCTCGCGTTCGCCGAACGCGCCGCACACCATACGCCCCTGCGAGACCCCGAGGCCCTCGCACGGCTCCTTCGCTGCTTCCGGGACACAGACGCTCACTCCCAGATCGCCACGCTGGCCGAACGCGCCGTCCACGACATCCCCCTGAAACCCCCGTACGCCGCGGCGGCGAAGCTGCTGGACGCCCTGCACGAGACCGGCGCCCGCCTCCAGAGCGGCATCCTGGCCGAGCGCATCAGCGCCGAAGTCTCCCTGGACGACCCGAAAGCCCTCCCGCGGCTCCTGCACGCCCTCAAGAACGCCGAAGCCGGCCCCCAGACGATCGCCCTCGCCGAACGCGCCGCACGCATGCCCCTCGGCGACCTCAAGGCCGCGGCGCTGGTTTTGGAGGCCTTCAAGGAGACGGGGGCCTCCTCCCAGATCGCCGCCCTCGCTCGACGCGCCGCCGACCACGCGTCCTTCGACGACTCCGTCACCGTCACCGCGCTGCTGACCACCCTGAAGGCGACAGGCCCCGCGTCCAGGTTCAGATCATTCGCCGGACTCGCCGTGACGCAGATGCACCTCGAAGACCCGAACCAGGTGGCCAGACTCCTGGACGCCTTCACGGAAATGCGGAAGACCAACCCCAGGAGCCAGTTCCTCGCCCAACTGGTCGCCGAGCTTCTGGAACGCGAACCCGCCGCGCACGTCTCCCTTGAAGACCCGCAGGCCGTCGCCAGGCTGCTGGACGTCTTCGAAGAGGCCGGAGCCGTGGGCCAGATCGACGCGCTCCTGAAACGCCGCCCCGCCGCGAGCGTCGCGCTCGACAGCCCGCATGCCGTGGCCAGGCTGCTGGACAACTTCCAGAAAATAGGCGACGGCTCCCAGATCACCGCGCTGGCCGAACGCACGGCGTCGTCCTTCCCCCTCGATGATCCGAAGTCCCTGACCGTGCTTCTGGACGGCCTGCGAAGAACCGACGCGTCGGCCAAGGCCGTCAAGCTGGCCGAACGCGCCGCCACCGACGCCTTCCCGAACGACCCCGCGGTCCTCGCACAGCTCCTCCAGAGCCTCGGCGGCAGCCCCGTCGGTATGGCGGCCCGGCCTCGGGTCTTCACGATCGCCCGACGGGCGGTCCGGCGTCTTCCTCTCGAAGACGCGCTGGCCGTGGCCCACCTGATGCGCGCCCTGCTGGACGCAGGCGCCCGCGACGAACTCGGCCTGCTCCTCGAACGCACTCCGGCCGCACACGTCTCACTCCACTACCCGGAAGCCGTGGCCTGGCTTCTGGAACTCTTCCGCGAGGCAGCCGACCCCGAAGAGGAGGCGCTGCTCCTCGGACGCGACCCCGCCTCCCACGTCTCACTCGACGACCCCGCCGCCATAGCCTTGCTGCTGAGAGCTCTCCGGGACTCGGGCGAGGACACCCAGGCCGGTCACCTCGCCGAACGCGCCGCCCGGCATGTCTCCCCCGACCAGCGGGACCTCGTCCTGCTCCTGGAGGCCCTCCAAGAAGCAGGAGCCCACACCGCGATCGACATCCTCGCCGAGCGCGCCGTCGAGCACTTCTCCCTGGAAGAGCCCAATTCCCTCGCGGACCTCCTCGACGGCCTGAGGAAGGCGGGCGCCCACGAACAGGCGGACCGGCTGGTCCCGCAACTGCCCGCGCTGGCCATGTTCCCCCTCTTCCTCGAAGAGTCCTCCACCGCGACGGACTTCCGCTTCGGCCGGGAACCCGACGGCCGCCCCTCACCCCCTTGGCAGTGGGACGACCTCGTCCCGCCCCCGGGAACCGCCCCTGGACACCACACGTCTCACTCGGGAACAGCACCGCCGCCGGTGCCCCTGTCTTTCTCCCCAGGAGACTCTTTGAACGCGAACTTCACCTTCCACGGGCCTGCGGTCCTCGTCAGCCAGTCGACCGGCACCGTCATTCGGGACTCCCAGAACCAGCACGCCGACAAGATCACCAACATCGGCACCGCGGGTCGGGAGAAGCTCGACCAGCTGCTCGACCTGATCCAGCAGAGTCCCGACCTCACCGAGCAGGACCGGCAGGCCGCCGTGAACGAGGTCCACGCGCTCGTCCGCGACCTCGAGTCCTCCGAGCCCGCGGCCCGGAAGACGGGACGGAACCATCTGGGAAGGCTGCAGGAGATCCTGTCCCGGGCTGCCGGGATCGCTGTCCCCTCCGCCGAGATCATCGCAGCACTGACCACCCTCCTTCCTTGATGTCAAGAAGCCGAGGTCCCCGCACCACGGTCTCCCCAACCCGGTAACCCGCTCCCCGCCTGACCGTCTGCAGGCTCCGATCCAGACGGCGGAGAACCAGAACAGGCCGCCCGATGACGGAGCGGCCTGCAGGTGGTGACCGTCAGACGGGACGCAGGGCTTTGCGCCGCATCCAACCGGTGCCGCCCTCCGCGAGGTGCACCTGGACGTAGACCTCGCTCTCAGCGGCGTTGTGACTGGTGGCGCAGGACTGTCCGACGACGTCACCGCTGTGCTTCGTCTTGACCGGAGTCGTGCGAGCGGGCGCGGGGTAGACACCCGCGGTGGGCCAGACCACCTTCCAATGGCAGGCCTGGACGGGAGCGGGCGCCACGGGAGGAACAACGACAGCGGCCGACGACGCCTTCGCGGGAAGCGCCCGGGTCTCGATGTAGCCCCACCCCTTGATCGCGGGGAAGCGCACCTTCGTCCAGTGGCCGCCGCTGCGCTTCTCGCTGCTGACATCGACCGCGGTGCCAGCCGGCACATTGCCGATGACGAAGTTGACGCGGTCACGCAGGGTGGCGTTCTCATCGGTCACCACGCCCCGGCGAGCGATCCTCGTCGAGGCGGGACGTTGATCGACCCGAAGCCAACCTGAGGACGCGCGGTTGGAGCGTCCCTCCCCGATCCGCTTGAGAACCGGCCTGCCGGCCGGATAGTAGGTGAACGGGACGGTCCACTTGCCGGTCGCGGCATTCCTGGTGACCGTCGCGGGCTGGCGGATCGAGGCCCCCAGGCAGGTGTGGCCGGGCCTGCGGTCGGTGTAACCCCAGTGGGGGTAGCCCTTGCCTCCCACAGAGACCACTGCCCACCGGGTGTCGGCGTTGTAACGCCACTTGATCGTCGTGGGCTTCTTCCCCTTGCCGGGCCGGAACGTCCAGGACGGGTTGCTTCCGACGGTACGGCCCGGGTGGTTGTAGTAGATCAAGCAAGGCTTGGTGATCTTGTATCGCAGCTGCAGCACCCTGCGGGTCTCCGGCTTGCCGACGGCCCGGCGGTCAGCATTCTGCTCGGTCGCGGCCGGACTGGCATCTGCAGGAAGCGGGTCAGCAACTGCGCCGCTCACCAGCGAAGCTGATAGCACGGCCACCGACACGGCAGATACGAGCCCACTGAGACCCAATTTTTCCAAAAACGACATTCGACATCCCTTTTTCCGATTCGGGCTTCAGCCTCCGGAGAGGCCGTCGATCAGGAAGGATTGAACCCCTGTCGGCCACACGGGCCAAGCCCCTTCGGGACAAGGAGTCCCGGCGGGATACAGGGAGCCCTGAGCTGCGGGTTCATATAAACGAGACGGGACGGGACAGGCGTGACGGGACAGCGGAAAGAAAATCCGAAACAACTCTTGTCCTCTCATCAGCACCATCTGATCGCACTACTCACGACACTTGGTCAGCGAACGGGCAAAAACACCCAAAACGAGCAAGGTGCGGCTCTAGGAGTTCCAAGCAGCTCATGGAGCCGTTGGCTCAACGGAGCCCTTCCCAAAGAGAAGAAATTTGGGGAAATTCTCCAGAAGGCCCAACTCACTCCTGACGAAAAGAAGCCGTACTGGCAGGCCTGGAAAGCCGCCAGCGATCATCCGTCTTTCACGCTGCCCGAGCCACCCGGCCCGCCAGACTCGGCCACCCGTCAAGAACAACCCACGCCCATCCCCCTTCCCCCTCAGCTTGCCGAGCAGGACCCGGATAGAGAGGAAGGGGCGGTGAAGCTCCTCGTCCCTGCTCCCGATGCGGCAACAGCGGCGAACTCTTCGTCAACGCCCCCCAATACGCCTTCAGCACCACGAAGCCGTACGACTCTCCAATGGTCGGCGATCGGCATCCCCCTCGCGATGGCTGCTGCCGCGGCTTTCCACTTCACACGGCCTGACGGCACGCCCTCCCCGCCCCCGCTCAGCCTCGCCGCGACTCCCCCCGAACCGAGCTCGGCACCCGCCTCTGAACCCTGTGACCGCTACCTGGTCACCGCCGACGACATGAGTCTGCGGACACAAGACAACGTCCGCACCAAGGAGTTCCTCCAGCAGGGCGAAATCGCCATTGTGAAGCGCCGCGGCACTCCGAACGGCCGCACTCGTCTGTGGTACATAGTCGCCGACGACAAGCAGGGCTGGATCCTCTCCGACAGCCGTTACTGGCGTCCCCACTGCTGAGCGCGGTGAATACCGTCCTACCCGCGCCCCGAACCCCTCTGCGGCGAGGACGTCCTAAAACGCGTGGCCGGACGTATTCTCGTGATCGGAAAGGCCATCGGAGATCCCGCCGATGACATGAGTGAGGGGCCATGCCGAAAACCACGCAGCTGAGGACCTACACCATCCGTGAGGGGCTGCTGGAGGAGTGGGCGGAGAAGTGGCGCGAGTTGATCGTTCCTCTCCGGCTGAAGCTCGGCTTCGAGCTGCCTGGCGCGTGGCTGGACCACGAGCGCAGCCGGTTCATCTGGGTGATCTCCTATGAGGGCGAGGACTCCTTCGAAGAGGCCAACGAGCGCTACTGGGCCTCTCCGGAACGTGAAGCGATGGGCCTCGACCCCTTCGCCTACCTGGTCGATCGGGATGTGCGGGTGGTCGAGAACGTCTACTGACCGGCGGGGAGCAGGTGCGCGAGCCGCTCCTGCTCGGAGAGCGCCCTGAACACCCTGTTCCGAGCCCTGTCCTTGAGTTCTTCGAGGTCCATGTCGGCCTGCCAGACTCGGATGGTGCCGTCGAACGATCCGGTGACCAGGCGTGAGGAGTCCGGCGTCCAGACCACACGGGTGAGCCGGTCCCGGTGGACGCCCACGACGCCGATCTCGGCGTGGGTGCGGGCGTTCCAGACGCGTACCGTCCGGTCGTAGGAGGCCGTGGCGATGAGCGTCCCGTCCGGGGACCACGCCACCGACGAGACCCGGCCCCCATGCCCGTCGAGGACGGCAAGCTGCTCACCCGTCTCGGCATTCCAGACCCGCGCGGTGCCGTCCGCCGATCCGGTCACCACCTTCCTCTCGTCAGGAGACCAGGAGACGTCGTCGACCCAGTTCTGATGCCCGATCAGAACTGTCCCCTCTCTGGCTCCCGAGATGTTCGTGTCCCAGATCCGCGCGGTGCGGTCGTCAGACGTGGACGCCAGCGATCTGCCGCTGGGTGACCAGCTGAGTCCCGTCACCCAATCCAGATGGGCTGTGAAAGCGGACATGGAATCCGAGGAGAAGTCTCCTATGCGAATCGAACGATCGTGGCCGCCGATCGCCAGAAGAGGAACCGACGGGTCGGGATACCGGGCCACGGCCTCGGGGATCTCGTCGAATCTCCGGGCTTCGACGTTCCAGCCGGACCGGGCGTCCGTACGGGTCCAGCGGCGAAGCGTCTTGTCCGCGGAGCAGGCGACCACTCCTTCTCCTCCCTCGTCCGAGATCGAAGCGAGGGACAGGAGCGCGTCCTCGGCTCCGTGAAGGAGTTCCGTCTGCTCCCCCGTGGCGGCCTGCCAGATCCGGACGGTGGCATCATCACCGCAGGAGACGACCACGGAACCTCCTTGGCCGAGCATCACATCCCGTATCGGCCCTTCATGTCCGATGAACAGCACCTGCTCGGCGCCCGCAGGCGACACTTCCCAGACGTGTGTCGCCATGTCGGCCGAGCCGGTGGCCAGGCGGGACCCGTCCGGGGCCCAGACGACGCCCCAGACGTCACTGGTGTGACCGCGAAGAGCCAAGACTTCCTCGACGTTCGAGGGGTCCCAGACCCTGGCGGTGTAGTCCCCGCCGCAGGTGGCCAGGTACTTTCCGTCAGGTGACCAGGCCACGTTCCAGACCCTGTTCTCATGGCAGCGGATGAGCTGGGCCTGCCTCCCCGAGACGACGTCCCAGATCCGCGCCGTCCCGTCTCCGCCGGCCGAGGCCACACGGGTGCCGTCAGGCGACCAGGAGACTCCTTCGACGAAATCCCGATGCCCTTCGAGAACCACGGCCGAGCCTTGCGCGATGTCCCAGATCCGGACGGTCCGATCATGCGAACCGGTGGCCAGAGAGCGGCCGTCCGGGGAGAAGGCGATGCCGAGGATGTTGTCCATGTGGCCGTGGAGTTCCAGGACCGGCTCGTGAGAAGCGGCGTCCCAGAGCCGAACGACCAGGTCGCGGGAACCGGCGGCGATCCGCGTCCCGTCAGGGGACCAGGCGACAGCGCGGACGACGTCAGCGGCTCCACGAAGTTCCGCCAAGCTCCTCCCCGAACCGGCCTCCCACACCCGGACGGTCCGGTCGCGAGAAGCGGTCGCCACACGTGTCGAGTCAGGTGACCAGGCGACCATCTCCACCATGCCGTCATGTCCGGAAAGAACCGTCGTGCAAGAGCCGCTCTCGACATCCCAGATACGGCATGTGCCGTCTCTGGACGCGGTGGCTATGAACCGTCCGTCCGGCGACCACGCAAGATTGCGCACGGCGTCTTCGTGCTCATGGAAAACCTGGGAAAGGTGGCTGTGCGCGAGCGCGGTCATCAGCGCTCTGGCGGCCGACGGCGTCGGCGGGCACTCCGACAGGGCCGCCAGCGACAGCAGCACCGCGAGCTCGGGATAACGTTCGACGTTGTTGAGGACATAACCGCCGATCCCTTCCGACACGCGCCGGAGGAACACCAGGTCACGCCGCTTCGACGCCTCCACGAAAGTCCGGATGGACTCGGTGGCGTGCCCTGCGGACTCGAGGCTCTCGAGCCACTGCAGGGCGAGCTGAAGCCGCTCCCCGGTCAGGAGGTAGTCGTTCTTCTCCCCGGCCTGCTCCCAATCGGCCGCCCAGCGCTCCAGTTCGGCACGTTGCCGCAGTTGCTCCGCGCGCGCCTCCACCTCCTGGCGGAGCGGCGCCCACTGCCGGAAGAGAGCCTCGTGCGCGACCTGCGCGATGGCCTGCCCACCCGACACACCGGTCACCAGAAGCCGTGCGTCCACGAAGGCATCGACGATGGCACGTTCGTTCTCCGAAAGTCCGGCGAGCGGGACGCGACGGCGTGTGGCTTCGGTTCCCTCCGTGGTGACGAACCGGAAGAGGACCGCGAGAATCGGTTCGATGCCCTCTTCAGCGCGCAGCGAGGACACGACCCGGTCCGCCTGCCTGGCCAGCGCCCCCTCGACACCGCCGAGACGGGCATAGTCCTCGAAAGTGGCCACTTTCCCAGCACCGGCGGCGAAGTACAGCTCTTGAAGGAGGTAGGCCAGCAGCGGCAGGGCGTCGGACGTCCCTGTGTCCTCGACGATCCGGGTGACCAGTCCAGGCGCGAACCTCAACCCCGCGAGCACTCCGGGCGCTTCGACGACCGTGGCCAGATCGGCGCGGGTCAGCGCGCCGATCGCAACGGGTCGACTGAACAGTGCGGCCCTGTCGCCGTCGAGGAAGTCTCGGAGGAATTCGATCCTCGCCGTCGCGACCACCCACAACCGGCTGTCCGCACGCAGAGCCTCGTTCAGCGCGCCGAGGAACATCTCCCGTTGCTCCGGGCCGGACAAGGTGAGCAGTTCCTCGAACTGGTCCACGGCGAGCAGGACGCGGCTCGTCCGCCGTCCCAGCCGATGACGGAAGTCGTAGATCATCGAGGTGAGGTCGACCGCGTCGCCATGAAACCGCCGCGGATCTCCAGATTCCCCGAGAGCCCGCGCGAGTGAGGCGAGCGGATCACCGCCCGGTGTGAACACCGGTGGAACCAGCCAACGGCGTCCCTTGAGCCGCGGGATCAGTCCGGCCTGGACGAGCGAGGACTTACCGCTGCCGGACGCACCCGCGACTACGACGAACCTGCTCCGCGCTTCCTCGTGAAGCTCACGCACCAGATCGTTGACCTGGTCGTCTCGACCGAAGAACACCGCGGCCTCGTCCTCGGCGAACGCCTCAAGACCGGGATAAGGCGTCCGGTCCGGATCCCAGATACGCGCGGGAGGCGGAGAACCGTCCAAACGGGCCGCGGCCACCGTGAGGACGATCAGGACGAGGAGCAGTACCCCGACGGCCGGAACCGCCACCCGCTGCAGGAGCTGCAGCAAGAACGGCGTCTCCCCTTCCCCGGTCGCATAGTTCGTGACGATGCCGAGCAGCGCCACCACCACGACGAGAAGGACGTTGAGCGCCACGTTCAAACGCTGACGCCTCATCGCACACACCACCCGAGGCGTGCGCGCCCCATCCCGCCTCCTCGACCACGCCTCCGGACCATCGGTCCGATGATCGCCGATGCGCCGTGCCGACACGCGGAACGAGAAGCGAGGTCCGCGCATATGACCGCTCTCGGCCACCTCCACGAGAAGACGGATCCCGGAATTCAAACCGCCGGCCCGATGACATCGTCATGCTCACCGCTCTGACCACTACCGTGATCATCCCCTCGATCGGCGCGATGCGGTCAAGACATCCTCTGGAGAACGAGGGCCCGGCCTTCTCCCGCTCCGCTTTCACCACCTTCACCCACCACCTCCGCACCGGCCGTCACGATTCCTGACGTCCCGTCCGGCGGACGGCCTCCGAACCACCCGGCCGGAGGCCGTTCACCGGCCGTCCTTCCGGGGAACCCTCACCGGCAGAACACCCGCCCCGCCCCCTCGGAGGAAACATGAACACGCCCGCCCGGCCACCGTCCCCTGACGCCAGAGCACCCACAGCGGCTCCTCCAGCGACAACTGCATCGAAGTCGCCGCTCTCCCCGGCACGATCGCCGTCCGGGATTCCAAGCACCCCGAGGGCCCCCGCCTCGCCTTCGCCCGTCCCGTCTTCGCCTCCTTCGCCCGTCGCCTCCGGACCGGCCGTCATGACCTCTGACGTCCCGCCCGCCCAGCGGCCTCCAGCCCGCGCGGCCGGACCCGGACGGGCCCGTCCCGTTCCCGGGGAAACGCTCTCCTCCTCTCCCAAAGAACAGAAGCGGCCACCGGCCGGAGGGAGTCCGTCATGAGCCCGTCGCAGGAACAGATGCTCGCCCTGACACTCGTCGGCGGAGCCGAGGTGATCGTGATCGTCCCCTCCGAGGAGACCGCGGTCACGCAGGAGATCCTCGTGGACTGGATGCGCGACGGCACCGTAAAAGCCTTCAACCAGGTGAGCGCCCCCAACCTCAGCGGCACCGGCTACCCCCAGGGCACACCCTCACCCGGCGTCGTCAACTTCGCGCACGTCGCCTCCGCCCGCCTCACCCACCGGCCGACCGCCTGATCCGCCCCGGCCGGAGCCGTCCCGCCCACAGGATCGTCCGACGCCCGACGAGAGGCGCGTACGGACGGGACGGCCCAGCCGCGTCCGCACCCGGCGATGACGGAAAAGACCGCTCATGACCACACGCGTGTGCTTATCGTGCCTACATGCCTCTTGTTCGGGTTCGCCCCTACCGGTTCTCTGCCGTCACCCACGACGGAACACCCGAGGTCGGTGATCTCCAGAAGGGCGGCGAGCGAGAGATCGAGGTCGATTTCTCCGAACTGGTCGTCGCCAACGCGCGGGTGACGTCGAAGCCGGGCAGGACGGGATTCTGGGCGCGGCACCACGAACTGCGGCTGCTCCTGTGCCTGGTCGAGGACCGCGAAGAGCACCTGCGCCTGAAGGGCGACGAGTTCCAGGCGAGCGCCGGGCACATCCGCAGGCTCGTCTCGGAGACCGTGGGCATGGGCATGCTCACCGGCACCGCCTCCCACCTGTACGAATGGCAGCCCGGGCGGAGCATCGCCGCCAACCTCGACGTGATCCCCCACCACCTTGTGGCCGCCTACAAGACCACTGGCGTGCGGCCCGACCTTCTCTACTTCCTGGACGACGCCTACATCGCCGGTGAGGCGCGCGGCCGGTCCTCCCCCGCGCCCGGCAAACCGTCAACGGCCCAGCGCAGGCGGCTGAACCAGCTGCTGACCTGGTCCGCCGAACTCCGCGACCACCCGTTCTTCATGAGCTGGACGTCTCTCTCCCCCACCGGGACCGTCGTCGACTTCTTCGACCACCGGCTCGACGAAGGCCCCCGCCCCGACCCTTCCGACCCGGTTCCCACACCCCCCGGCTTCCCACCGTCCCAGGCCCCGGACGAACACCTCCCCGACGCCCTTCGACGCCTCCTGGACGCCGAACCTCCTGACACGTCCGCCGCTGACGTCCGGCCGACCGACCCGTCTCCGCGCCGCCCAGGACGCCCTCGGGCCGCCGCCGCGCGGCGCGGACGCCTGGGGCAGCGGGCACGCGAAGTGCTCCTCGACGCCGAAGACCAGCTCTTCGACACGTCCCCGCTCCTCCCGAGCACTCAGGACCGCCTTCTCGACCGTCAGGTACGCGGCGCCTGGGCCCCGCTGGACCTCTTCGGCCCGACCGGCCGCCACTTCTTCCTCGGCGTCCTCGACGAGGGCTTCACCGAGGACGACGCCGCCCGCCTGTCCCGCCCCCGCGGCCCCCGCGACCCTCGTCGCGACCTCGATACCCAGATCACCGGCAGGCTCGTCGCCGCGGTGACCCGCACCCCCTCCTCCGCGCCCCCGCCCCTCTCAGAACTGGCCCGCGCCCTGAGTCCCCGGGCCTGACACTCCGCGAAAGGCAGTCGCCTTCAACGATGGCCAACGCCAGAGGCAAGCATTCCGTCATCGGACCGTGGCAGTCCGATGTCCGGAGAAGCAGGCACAGGGCTCGCTTCTCCCCTGGGCTCCGCATGTCCCTCTCCTCCGCGACCACGCGCGCAACGACTTCGACCCGCCTTGGCCGACCACCGGCCAGGACCTTGCGACCCTCACCATCACTGACGTCAGCCGCCGGACGGTTCCGTTGGATTTCCGCAGGCACCGCCTGACGCAGGGGGTGTTCAGAGCGGCCGGGCCCGGAGGGTCGCCACAGCGAGGGCCGAACCCGAGACGATGGACGGCGCGTACCGACTCGGTGCGCCGTCATCGTTCCCGTCCGCCTACTCGGTCAGGGAGACCCGCACCCCACCCGAGAACAACGAATCGTGCAGCTCAATCGTGGTGGGCCTCACGTTCTTGGGGATGTCGTAGACGATGACGCCCTTGACGGTGTTACCCGGGTTGATCTCCTCGAAGAGGGACTTGCTGTCCTTGAGGTAGATGGAGGCTTCCCCGTCGGTGGAGAACTCCTTCTTGCCGGCGAGTAGCTTCTGGGCGTCTCCCAAGAAGTACTGAGGCTCGTTCCCGTGATTCTTCACCGTGACGTGCACGAGGTAGAAGCGGCCCTGCGGGGTGTGGCTGAAGAAGGAGTCGCCGATCTTGGCGGGCCCGTTCTTGGCCTGGGTGACCTTGAAAGTGAACTTCCCGTCCTTCACCGGGATCCCGATCCTCGCGACCTTGGACGCGGTCTTCTTCTCCTCGCGGACCGAAGCGCTCTTCTCGCCGTCGGCGGGGGACGCCAAGGTGGTGTCGACCGGTGCGCACGCGCTGGCCAGCAGGCAGGCCAAGGCAATGGGCAGGGTGCGGAGGGGGATGTGCACGGGGTCTCCTTAAGGGTGGCCGCCACTCTTGGACAACCTAGGGGCGGGGCGGGCGCCACTAACAGAACAGCTGTGATTGAAATATTGCCTTTTTAGCAAGAGCCATAGCCACACAGCATAAGTTTTTGTGATCTAAGTTTACAACCCCATCTCGGATGCTGGTGTTCATGCGATTCCACAGCCTCGACGGCCCGGCCACTGCAGCGCTCTCAGCGGAGCAGGCACCGTCCTCCGGCGGCTTGGACGGCGCCGACGCTGGAGCGCCCCTCCTGGTCAAAGAGGCGGGGTCGGTATCGGATCGGCGACATTCACTGATTCGTCCAAGAACGACGGGTTGGGTGGTGTTCGTCAGATAACGCGGAGGAGGCAACGTGCGGCATGCGGCGAAAGTGGCCCGGCATGTCTTCCTGGTATCGGCGGTGGCGTCCGCCATGGTGACCGCGGCCGTGGCGGCCAATCAGATCCTCGACGACGGCGAGTTCACCTGGAACTGGGCGTACCCGGCGTTCGCCTTCACCTTGCTGGGACTGCTGCTGACTACGGCCCTGGATCACGCACCGAACCCCGACAGCGGAACCGGCGGGCGAGAGAGGATGTCGCAGCACCGCTACCGGCGGCGAGTGCGCGCCTCGGTGGAGCAGATGGAGACCCTCGGCCTGGTCACCCAGGCCGAGTACGTGCTGCGTACCCGCCAGGTCTACGTCGACGTCGCGCTCCGGCCCCAGACCGTCACCACCACCGTCGGCGATACCGGTATCGGCCCTGTTCGGCCCGGCGCGACCCGACCAGCGGGGGAACGGGCTCCACTGGCGTCCTTCCTGGGCAGGGGGCAGGTGCTGGCGGTGCTGGGGGCGGCCGGGTCGGGCAAGACCACGCTGGCCCGCTACACCGCCCTGGACCTCGCCGAGCGACAAGGGCGACCGTGGCAGAGGCGGTTCTGGCGCCGCCGACCGCTGCCGATCCTGCTCTACCTGCGCGACCACGCCAAGGACATCCTCGCCGAACCCGGCGAGGACGGACTCAGGATCGACCTGGCGCAGGCCGCGGTCACCGCCCCGTGGCTGGAGGGCGTCATCACCGCCCCGTGGCTGAAGGGCCATCTGGACAAGGGCCGGTGCGTGGTGCTCCTGGACGGCCTGGACGAGGTCGCCGACGGCGGCGACCGCAGGCGCGTGGTCCGCTGGGTCGACACCCAGATCGCCCGCTACCCCCGCAACTCCTTCGTCGTCACCTCCCGCCCCCACGGCTATGACAACAACCGGCTGCCCTGCGCCGACGTCCTGCAGGTCCAGCGGTTCGCCGCCGACCAGATCCATGCGTTCCTGCACACCTGGTACCAGGCCATCGAACGGCGTGCCCGCCAAGGCGACCGGGCCGAGACCGACCGGACCGCCTCAAGGGCCGCCGAGGACCTGTTCACCCGGATCAACGCCCTTCCCGCCCTTTACGACCTGGCCGCCAACCCGCTGCTGCTGACCATGATCGCCAACGTGCACCGGTACCGAGGCCAGCTCCCTGCCGGCCGCGCCGCCCTGTACACCGAGATGTGCCAGGTCCTCCTGCACCGCCGCCAGGAGGTCAAAGGCGTCACCGATCCCATCGACGACATCCTGGCCGGAGCCCAGAAGGAACGCGTAGTCCAGGAACTGGCCTGGCACATGATGCGCCACAAACTCCGCGACATCCCCGTCGCCGACGCCGCCCGCGCCATCCGCACCGCCCTGCACCGCACCACCCCGGCCCTGACCCTGACTCCCGAGATGTTCCTGGACTACGTGCGCCGCAGCGGCCTGCTCACCGAACACCGTTACGGCCACTACGGCTTCGTGCACCTCACCCTGCAAGAACACCTCGCCGCCGTCTCCGCCCTGGCCCCCGGCCGCCATGCCCGCCGCCAGCAACTCATCGACAAAGTCAGCGACCCCTGGTGGCGCGAGACCACCCTGTTGTGGACCGCAAACGCCGACGCCACCCCCGTCGTCGAAGCCTGCCTGGCCGCCCGCACCGTCCCGGCCCTCAGCCTCGCCTACGCCTGCGCCGAACCCCCCGGCGAACTCGACCACACCCTGCGCGAACAGCTCGACCGGTTCCTGACCACCACCCCGACCAGCCCCGAGGAAGCCCGCCTCCTGAACGGCGTGGCCGCAGCCCGCGCCCTGCACGACACCCACCCCCTGGACACCGGCGACCGCCTGTGCGCACAACCCCTGACCTGGGACCTGTGGCACCGCTACGCCGCCCGCGCCGGCCTGCACGCCCCTCCGCCCTCCCCCGAACCGGCCACCGGCCTGTGGCCCGCCGACGCCCGCCACTTCCTCACCTGGCTCAACAGCCTGTTCCCCGACGACACCACCTACCGCCTACTCACCCCCCGCGAAGCCCGCCAAGCCCTCGATCTGCGTCCCGCGACCAGCAGCCTGTGGGCCTTCGACGACGACCGAGCCACCCTCATCCCCTCCGAAACCCGCCTCCATCACCCCACCCCCCAGCAGATCAGCGCCTACCCCGACCTGATCCTCGACCACACCCACCTCCTCTTCCGCCTCCTCTTCCCCCGCTCGCAACTGACCTTCGCCCAACTCCTCACCTACAGCCGCCCTAGAGATCTCACCAACCTCCGCCAACGGCTCCTGCACATCCTCGACCTCATCTACGCCATCCAAACTGCCCGCGACCTCGCCCATCGCTTCGACCACGACCTCGTCCTCGACCTCAACCGCAACCTCGCCCTCACCCTCAACCGCGATCTCGACAACGACCTCGACCGCGATCTCGCCCCTGACCTCGACCGCAACCTCGACCTAGCCCTCGACCTCGCCCGTGACCTCGCCCGCTTCCTCGATTTCGACTTCGACTGCGACTTCGACTTCGCCCGCGACCTCGCACGCGCCCACGACCTCGTCCTCGCCCTCGCTCGCGACCTCGCCCGCGACCTCGATCTCGACCTCGCCCTCGCCCGCGCCCTCGCCCTCGTCCGCAACCTCGACCCCGCCCGCGACCCCGACCTCGCCCGCAACCTCGCCTCTGACCTCAACCTCGCCCTCGCCCGCAGCCTCGACCCCGACCCCGACCTCGGCCTCGACCCCGACCCCGACCTCGGCCTCGTCCCCGCCCGCAACCTCGACCCCACCCTCAACCACGGACTCGCCCCTGATCTCGACCTCGCCCTCGCCTACGCTTTCGACCGCACCCACCCCTTTGGTTTTGACCTCAACCGCGACCTGGCTTTCGCTCGGGCAATGGCGTCCCAGGATCTAGGGCGTTTTCAGGAAACGGTTGTCGTTGAGGGCTTGGGCAGGGACTGCCTGGCCTTGGCCCGGGCGGCCTGGACCCCGCGGGTATGGGACCGCCTGTCCCGGAGTGAGCAGACGCCGGAGCGAGGAGAGAGCCCGTCGTTGCTCCGGTTCCTCGCCCTGGCTGTGGAAGCGTTCTCCGGGCGGCCTCCCGCCGAGGATCCGCACGCGGCTTTGCGGCAGGCCGCCCATCTGGCGGACCAGCGTGGAGCACATGCAGTCGTAGAGTCGATCGAGAGGGCACGGGGGCTGGCGGCGCCCTTGTGGGACCACAGCCGTCCGGTCCGGCAAAGCGACGCGGTGCTGGCGGTCACGTCCCTGCTGGCCCTCCTGACCGGCGACGACGCGACAGTCTTGGATCCCGAACTGTCCAAGCTTCTGTGCGGAGCGCTGGCCGCCCTCATCGCGCTCACCCCCGACACCCGCGAGCGAGACGAGGCTGCTCCAGACGGCCTGGTATTCCTGGTACGAAAGTGAAACGCCGCAAGAGCCGGAATCTCCCCGCCACATCCGCCGTCCGCTTCCAGTCGTCCGGCCTGGCTGTCCCGCCCCCACCTCGACCTCGTCGCCCACGTCACCGGCCGGCTCGTCACTGCGGTGACCCGTACCCCCTCCGCCGCCTCGGCCCCGGACTTTTGACGCCGCCCATTTCCAGACCGCCATGACGCTGCCGGAAGGCTCCCGGGCCGAGATTTCAGCCGAAAACCCGGCTGCTCCCCACTGAGGCCGCCACCCGGCCCCGATCAGTCGGCGAACGGCAATCTATGTCCGCTTGTGGACGGGAAATCTATTTCCCGATAGATACTCCAATCTTAACCAGCTTCCAATGCAGCACTCCGCCTTCTTGATGTAGGGCCCACTTTCGCATTCATTTATCCGCGTGCTACTTTCTGGCCACTTCGCAGTGATCTCGGAGAAGAGGCTGATCATGACGGCTCGCTTCGCGTCCAGGCTGGCCGCCGCCGTGGGGGCGCTCGCCGTCGCGGTCGGCGCGTGCGCAGGTCCCTCCCAGGAGGCGGGGCCGATACGGTCCTCACCCACCGCGGAATCTCCGTCGGCCTCGGAGACCGAGGCCGCGCCCGGCGCGTTCGACCTCTTCACTCCGCGGGGCCGGGCCTCGGGCAAACAACTGCACTACTTCGAGGACGTGCCGTCGATGACCGCGACCGCGGATCTGGTCGTCCGGGGCCGCGTCACCGATGTGGCGCTCGGAGAACCCGAGTACGACCCCGGGGATCCGAGCGGAAAACCGGTCCTGACCGCTCGTGTCGTCACCCTCGAAGTGACCGGGGTCTACCGGTCCGGCGGTGAGGCGCCGGCAACGGTACGGCTCTACGAGGGCCACTTCAACCGTGACGGCGCCGGCATCCAGTACGGCAATGTGACCTGGACGAAAAAGGGTGCCACCGGCATCTATTTCCTCACCCTGAACGCCCATACCGGCATCTACCTTCTGGTGAGCTCGCAAGGCCGGGTCCTGCTCGACTCCGCCGGACCCGCGTCCAGCGCCGATGACCGCGACCCCCTGCACAAGCGGATCGAGCAGATGACCGAACCCGAGCTCGACGAAGCCATCGCCAAAGCCGCGAAAGCCGCCAAGGACGGCAAGATCAAACCCCAGAAACCCCTCTAGAGAGGAACGAACCCGAGTGTGGCAGCGTCTGACAGCTCTCATCGGCGTGGCTCTCCTGACGGGCGCCACCGGCCTCCCCTCCCCCGCCTTCGCCGACCACGGGGGCGGCGGCGTCACCCCCGACGGCATCGACCAGTACTTCGCCTCCGCCTACCTGACCGCCAACGGCGTCACCGCCTACAACTGGGGCCGCAGCGAGCTGGCCCGAAGCGCTCTCAACGTCTATTCGGGAAGCGGTGACGTTCTCGTCCGCGACTGGGCCTCTCAAGTGCACCAGAACGACTTCGGCTGGACCGAGTGCACCGACATGACCACCTACAACGCGTGCGACAAGTTCGACACCGTCTTCAACAACCTGCTCATGGATTCCAGGAGCGTCAACAACTGGCGCAGCCTCGGCTGCCATGAGCTCGGCCACGGCGGCAACCTCGACCACCGGTACGCGTCCACCGACTCGGACGACAACTCCTGCATGCGCAACGAGATCTGGCCGTTGAGTCTGGACACTCACGACATCAACGAGATCAACGCCGACTGGAGCGTTCCCCATGCGATCCAACCGGGCTGCCTGAACAACGCCTGCTGAGCCGGACGTCCCTTCCCCCCACCGACCTTTCGGAATCGCCCGCCCCCCTCCACGACCATGCCCGCGAACTCGTCTCCGCGCTTCGCTCTTCAGCGGGCCCGGCCACCGGAGACCACCGTCCCGATCCCGCCGGCCCCGGAACCAGCCTGACCGCGATCCTCTGCTCCCCCGCCCGGAGCATGGTGATCCATGGTGGCCTGACCCGCGCCTACCTGCTGCGCGACGGGACGCTCTTCCAGATCACCCACGACCACGTGTTCTGCACCCTCGGAGAGGATCTGACCGGATACCCGAGGCCCTTCCCTGGCCGTCCCGCACATTCACGAACTCGGCAGGTCCGGCACCGGACCTCTACAAGCGGGAGCCGAGGCCACTGGACCGGTACCTGCTGTGCGGCCCGGAGATCGGCCGCGCACTCCCGCCCGACGTGATCCACCGAACCCTGACGGAAAACTCCGATCCCCACCGGGCGGGAGGCTCCCTCCTCCGCAGCACCGAGCTGCTCGTCCCGGAACGCGGAGGCGCCTGCGTTGTGATCGACGTGCTCTGACGACCGATTATTCGCCCTCGATCTCCTTCAGGAACTCGTACATCCCAGAAGAGGGATTGTCGTGCGGGAAGCGCGTGCCGTTTCTCTCGTGGCGGGCGGCGAGGCGTTCGGCCAGGCGTGCGGCCTTCTCTCGTAGAGGCATGTAGACAGCGGGATCGATACTCTTCCCCGAACGCTTGTCCAACGAACGGCTGAGGCGTTCAATGGTCTCCGTGTCGGCGAACGAACCGTGATCCCGGTGGTGCAGGACCAGCCAGAGTTCGAAGCAGGGATTCGAGATGGCGAGCCGGATGCCATGGGCCCTCGCCAGATCGATCGCCTGGGCCAGGTTCGGATGGTTCCTCGGCCACTCGACGTCGAAGAGGCACCAGCACTCGTCGACCTCGGGGTCTCTCTTACACTCCACCGCCTTCTGCACCAAGGTGAGCGGAACACCCTGCTGCGGGTGGATCCGCACGTTCAGCGCGGTGTTCTCGGCGACATGCGGAAGCCGCTTCAGCCCGTTCACATAGTCCGGCTCGGAGTTCACGCCCTCGCAGAAGACGACGATCGTCCTGAGCTCATGCCGTTTCGCGGCCGTCCTCTTGAGGGGTTTTCCCCCTCGTGGTCGCTGTCCCATCCCGTCAGCCGATCAATCCGAGGGCACGCAGGAACTCCGTCTGATCCACCTGGGGAAGAGCCCCGAACCTCCCGTGCAGGTACGCGTTCTCGAGATTCTGCGACTTCCTCACCCGCTCGCCGGCGAAGTCGGCCAGGGCGCCGAGGCGTGTGGAGCCGTCGGGCCGCTTCTCGGTCAGCCAGACCTCATCTCTGTTCAGGTGGTTCAACAGGCTGGTGTCATGCGAGGTGAAGACGAGCTGCGCTCCTCGCGGATTGATGACGGGGCTGTGGAAGAGACGCAGCAGTTCCGCCGACAGAGTCGGATGCAGGCTGGCGTCCAACTCGTCGAAGAGCACGAGCGAACCTTGCCGGAGCGCGGTCAGGACCGGCCCGATCAGCTGGAACCAGGTGCGCGTCCCCTCCGACTCGGAGTTGAAGTCGAACGCCGCGCTCTCCTGGTCGGTCTTGTGCACCAGACGCACCCTGCGCCGTCGGTGGACCTCCGAGGAGTCGAGAGAGGCGACCTCCTGGACGTCGACCATCACGTCCTCGATACCGAGGTCCGCGAGCCGGAGAAGCGCCAGTGCCTGCTCACGCCCTTCGTCGGGGAAGAACGACAGCTGGTCTCCGTCCTCCTCGAACCAACGGAGCGTAGGAGTCAGCGTGAACGGCGCACGCGCCATGCGCCTGGCACCGCCCCGTCCGAAGAACCCGGAAACATTGCCGAGGATCTGGATACGCCGAATTTCACGAACAAAATCTGAGACAAGAGGTTCGTCGAACCGGTGGGCGACGGAGATCGCCAGAGTCCTCGGGGTCAGGAGTTCGCGCGTCCCGGAGAGGACACCGAGCCCCCTCTGGATCTTCAGCTCGGACTCCTCTCTCTCGAAAATACGCCGCCGTTTCTTCTCCGGATAGTGAAAAAGGCCTTCGTAGACGACCTTCTCCCGGCCGAGTTCGAGGACGTACTCGAACCTCACGTCCCCGATGGTCAGCTCGAGGACGAACTCGCTCGGGCTCGCGGGACCCGATCCGAAGGCGAACGGCTCGACCGGGATCTCGTCCTCCCAGAAGCGCAGCGAATGCAGCACCGCGTCACGCAACCACGAGAACGCCGCCAGGACGTTCGACTTCCCGGACGCGTTGGGCCCGAACACCGCGGCCACCGGCACGAGGCTCTCGCCGAGAAGCGGCGCGTGGCGCGCCTCCTCCCTGTCCCGGTCGATCGCCACCATCGACAGTTCCGCTGTTTCCCGGACGGAACGGTAGTTCGCGACCTCAAATCTGATCAACACAAGGTCACCCTATCCGTCACCAGACTGCTGCCACAGGGCCAATATCGCCATAGGGAAACGAAAATCAACCCCTGCTTGCAGTCAGGACGCAGGATCAGACAGCGATCTCAGCTCGGCGAGCTCCGCCTCCAGGGCCGCCAGGCGAGTGGGCAGCGGCAGGGCGTCGGCGGAGGCCCCACCGGGCCGCGGGGCCGTCCTGTCGGCCAAGGTGCTGACGAGGTAGGCCACCATGTGGCCGTAGACGGGCAGCAGGGCGAGCGGGACGGAGCCCGCCGGGCCCATGCCGGCATCGTCGCTGATGAACCACGAGGCCGCGGACGTCCCGGCCTCCGAGCCCAGGATGAACAGCCTCGGCAGGAACCGGGGGCCCAGAGATCCCCGGGTCGAGAACTCGACATGCATTAGAACCCACTCCTGTCGTAGACGGATTCGCCTTCCCGCTCTTCCATGAGGGGGTCGGCCCAGAAAGCGAACAGTTCGTCCTCTCCTGCACCTGCCAGAGGCCGGCAGGGGCGCGTCCGGCCGGTCTGCAGCTCCCAGAGCGCGACCAGCAGGAGCAGCAGGTGCCCCTCTTCGGTGTAGGCATCGGGATTGGGCTGGACCGGCTCGCTACGCCAGATTCCGACCGCTTGCGGACGTTCAGAGAGCATCATCACGGGACAGAGGCTGCCGGGCCGCAAGGAGGTGCTTCTGCGTTTCGGACCGAACCGTCCGTCTTCCACCCCTTACCGTCCGAAACCGGACGGGACCGGACATTGACCGGCCTTCAGGAGCCTTGTCATCCGGCGGCGTCCGGTGGGAGCCGTCCGCGGACGGTGGCGGATGTTTCTCGTCCGGTCGCGATCGTTTACCGTCCGGTCTCCAGACGAAAGATCGACAACGTTGGGTGAAATGCACGTTAATAACGAAGAGCCCCGGTGAGTAGTGAGGTGTGAGTTTTCACCCAGACCCTTGTGGTCCCGGATGGGACGATGACCTCCACGCCGACACGTGATCGGCGATCAGCGGGCATCCTGATGACGAGGGACCGGTGGACATGGGCAGAGAACGCGGACCGGGTGCAAGTCCCGCCGTCGTGGCGTTCTTCGCGAACCTGCGGGCGGCGTTCATAGCGGCGGGCCCTCCGACCTATCCACGCCTCGTGGCCATCATGAGGGAACTCCAAGCCGAGGACAGTAATCGCCGGGCGCTGGGCAAGAGCGCGCTGCAGAGCATGATGACCGGGAAGAACCTCACCTTGCCCCGGTGGGAGGTGCTCTCGGCGGTCATCCGCGCTCTGCGCGCCGCCGCGGCCCAGACCGAACTGGACCCCGACGACGTGGGGACCCTGGCCCACTGGAAGCAGCAACTGGCCGCGGCCGGCAACGACCCGGCTCCCGAACCTTCGGCACTCGAATTCGACGAGCAACACCTCTTCGAGCCCCCGCCCGCCCCGCCGGAACCACCGCCTCGGGAGGTCCGCTTCCACGGCCAGGGGCGGTGGCTTCCGCTCACGGCCCTCGAGGGAGAGCTCACCGACCTGACGGTCCTGGCGCAGAACGAGGAGGACCCCGATCACGCCGAAGCCGCCTATGCGCTCGCGGTCCTGGCCCTGTGCGAGGAGGACCAAGAGCAGGGCAAACGGTGGCTGACCATCGCGGCGCTGGCCCAGCACCAGCAGGCCCGTGTTCTGATCACCAGCCGCGCCATGAAGGAGGACGCCCGAACGGCCGCGTTCGCACTCGCCTCCCGCTACATGCATGGGGGTGCGACACACCTCGCCCGGCGGTTCTACCAGGCCGCCAGGCTGGAGGGGAGCCGAAAGCACTGGCCCACATGAAGGGCGAGGCGTTAATTCAGTAAACATAAAGAATTTATTGTGCCAACATTCACTGTTCTGTACTGTGGTCCCTGGCAAACCAGAACTTCTGGCGGGGTGGGCTCATGAAGGTGCACGGGGAAGGCATGTTCGAGAACGCGGTCGAGGCCGCTCTTCTCCGGCACGGATGGGCTGTGGGCGAACCCGTCAACTATGACCCCGAACTAGGCCTCGACACAGCCGATTTGCGAGTCTTCCTCGCCGCGACCCAGCCCAAGCAGTGGGAGCGCCTGCGGACCGCCTACGGCGAGGACCCCGCCGGGCCGTTCGCGCGGCTCGTCGCCAGGGAGATCGACTCGCGGGGAGCCCTGGACGTCCTCCGGCAAGGCGTCAAGGACAAGGGGATCCGGTTCCGGCTCGCCTACTTCCGGCCCGCGCACACCCTGGCCGTCGGGGCGCTCGACGAGTACGACGCCAACCGGCTCGCCGTCACGCGGCAGCTGCACTACTCGGCCAAGGAGCCCGGCAAGTCCGTCGACCTTGCGTTCTTCGTCAACGGCATCCCCGTCGCCTCGGCGGAGCTCAAGAATCCCTTCACCGGGCAGACCGTGGCCGACGCACGGCGCCAGTACCGCGAGCGCGACCCCAAGGAGCCGTTCTTCGCGCGGCGCACCCTCGTGCACTTCGCCGTCGACCCCGACCTCGTCTTCCTCACCACCCGGCCGGCGGGCACCAAGACCCGGTTCCTTCCCTTCAACCAGGGCTCGGCGGGGCCTGGTGTGTCGGGCGGGTCAGGGAATCCTCTGGTCGGGGAGGACGGCTACCGCACGTCCTACCTGTGGGATGAGGTACTCCAGCGGGACAACTTCCTCGAGCTCCTCCAGCAGTACCTGCACGTGGAGGACCCGGACGCCAAAGTCGGCAAGGCCCCCTCCTACCGGCCGTACGCCGCGCACACCCAGCCGCTGATCTTCCCCCGGTTTCACCAGTGGCACGCGGTGAAGACCCTCCTGGCCGACGCCCGCAAGCGAGGAGCGGGCGAGAACTACCTCATCCAGCACTCCGCCGGGTCCGGCAAGTCCAACACCATCGCGTGGCTCGCCCACCGGCTGTCGTCCCTGCACGACGACGCCAACCAGGCGGTCTTCGACAAGGTCGTCGTCCTCACCGACCGGCTCGTCCTGGACAAGCAGCTCCAGGACACCATCTACCAGTTCGAGCAGGTCAGCGGGGTCGTCGAGCGCATCGAGTCGGACTCCAAGCAGCTCGCCGAAGCGCTGACGGGCGCGCAGGCGCGGATCGTCATCACCACGCAGCAGAAGTTCCCCTACGTGCTCGACAAGGTGCAGGGGCTCGGTGAGAAGAAGTACGCGATCATCATCGATGAGGCGCACTCCTCCCAGGGCGGCGAGGACAACGCCGCCCTCAAGCGCGCCCTCGGCTCCCGCACGGAGGACGAGTCGGGCGACCCGCTGACCTCGGCGGCGCTGGCACGGGGCAGGCAGCCCAACCTGTCGGTGTTCGCATTCACCGCGACACCCAAGGGCAAGACGCTGGAGCTGTTCGGCACCCTCAACCCTCAGACCGGCAAGAAAGAGCCGTTCCACACCTATTCGATGCGGCAGGCCATCGACGAGGGGTTCATCCTCGACGTCCTGCGCAACTACATCACCTACGCGACGTACTTCAAGCTCTCCAACGCCGCCGCCGACGAGGCCGAGAAGACGCTCGACCCGCGCAAGGCCAAAGCGCAGCTGGTGCGGGCCGCGCTGTGGTCGGAAGCGTCCACCGCGCTCCGCGCGAAGATCATCGTCGACCACTTCCGTTCGCACACCTCGCCGCGGCTCGGAGGGCGGGCCAAGGCGATGGTCGTCACGCCACTGCGGGCCGACGCCGTGCGGCTCTACCAGGCGATCCGCACCTACGTCGAAGAGCGCGGCTTCACCGACTGCGGCGCGCTCGTGGCGTTCTCCGGCGCGCTGAAGCTGGAGGACGACGGCCCCGAGTACACCGAAAGCAAACTCAACGGATTCTCCGAGCGGGAGCTTCCCTCCCGGTTCGCCTACACGCGGGCCGACGACAAGAACGCCGAGACCGTCCCCAAGCAGGAATACCGTCTCCTCGTCGTCGCGGAGAAGTACCAGACGGGCTTCGACCAGCCGTTCCTGACCACCATGTACGTCGCCAAGCCGCTGTCGGGCGTCGCGGCGGTGCAGACGCTGTCCCGGCTCAACCGCACCCACCCGCTCAAGGGCCAGGACGACCTGTTCGTCATGGACTTCGCCAACAAGGCCGAGGACGTCCAGGAGTACTTCCAGCCGTTCTTCGAGACGACGATCACCGAACCGACCGACCCGAACCTGCTGTACGAGAAGCAGCGCGAAGTGTTCGCCTACCGGCTGCTCGTCGAATCGGAGATGCAGGCGTTCATCGACGCCTACCTCACCGCCCGCTCCCGGGCCGCGAACGAGAAAGAGCTCGTCAAGGCCCACGCCAAGCTGTACCGCTGGGTCGAACCCGCCGTCGACAGGTTCACCGGGCTGGCCGCCGAGGAGCCCGACAAGGCCGAGGAGTTCCGTGGCGCGCTGCGCGACTTCACCCGTGCCTACGGCTTCCTCTCCCAGGTGATCGGTTTCGGCGACGACGAGCTGGAACGGCTCTACGAGTACGGCCGGTTCCTGCTGAACAAGCTGCCGCCGCGGGGCCAAGAGGCCTCCGTCGACGTCGGCGACATCGAGCCGAGCCACCTGAAGATCGTGAAGAGCGGCGAGCACGACCTGGGGCTGGAGGCCGCCGGAGACCAGGAGGTCACCGGGCTCATCAACGGCGTGACCGGGCCCGGTCACGACCCCGAGGAGCAGACCCTCGCCGAGCTCATCGACGAGATCAACACCGAGTACGGGGCTGGCCTCTCCACCGCCGACAAGATCATCGTCGGGCAGTTCGCGCTGGCCATCGCCGAGGACCCCACCCTCCACGCCATCGCACTGAACAACGAGCGGGGGGTCTTCGACCGGGAGGTCGACAAGGACGCCGACCGGATCATGATGGACCAGGCCGCCTCCAACGACGCCCTGCTCGTCCGCTACTTCGAGGACGAGAACGTCAACCGCCTGTTCAAGCAGGTCGCCAAACGGCAGGCTTACGACATGATCCGCCGACCCGTCCGCAAAGAGGCCGAACGCCGGGCCACCGCCGCCAGGCTCGCCGAGATCCGCGAGAAGCACGGGGACCGTCCCGAGTGAACGGGCGGCTGATCGCCGGACGCTACCGGCTGCGCGCCCCCATCGGGGCGGGCGGTATGGGCGAGGTCTGGGAGGCCTACGACGAGCGGCTCGACGACCGGCGCGTCGTCGTGAAGATGATGCTCGCCGAACGGCCCGCCGCTTTCTCCCCTCCCATGGAGGCCCTGGAGATCCGCCGGGAGAGGTTTCTGCGCGAGGTCCGCACGACCGCCGCGATCGAACACCTCGGCGTCCCCGCCGTGTACGACGCCGGGACCGACCCGGAGACCGGGCGGCTGTTCGTCGTCATGCAGCTCCTGCGCGGCCGGGAGTTGCGCACCCTCATCGACGAGACGGACCACGAGTTCGAACCCTTGTCCGTCGCGCGGGTCGCGGCGATCGGCGCGCAGATCGCGTCCGTCCTCCACGAGGTGCACCGGCGCGACGTCGTCCACCGGGACGTCAAGCCCGCCAACCTGATGCTGACGCCGGGCGGCGTCGTCAAGGTCCTCGACTTCGGGGTCGCCTCGCTGCTCGGCTCCGGCGACAACCCCCGCCTCACCCAGGTCGGGATGACCGTCGGCACACCCCCGTACATGTCGCCGGAGCAGTCCCTGGCGAACGCCGTCGGCCCCGCCTCGGACGTCTACGCGCTCGCCTGCGTCCTGTACGAGGCGCTCACCGGGGATCCCCCCTTCACGGAGACCTCCGCCCTGTCGCACCTGTGGCACCACGTGCACTCCGAACCCGAGCCGATCAGGAACCTCCGGCCCGATGTGCCGCGGGAGGTCGAGACGCTGCTGCTGGAGATGCTCGGCAAGCTCCCCGACGACCGGCCCGAGGCGGAGGAGGTCTACGAACGGCTCCTGCCCCTCACGTCGGGATTGCCGGGACCCCTCGGCGACTTGGCAGACCTCGATCCCTGCCTCCCATTCACCCGCCCGCTGGGAGGCTCCCTGCGCGGGCGCCGGACGGCCGCCCCACCCATCAGGACGCCGTCCCCGCCGCCTCCCATCACCGAACGGGAGGTCGAGGAACTGGCCGAGAGGGTCGACGGCCTCCTGCAAGAGCAGCGGTTCACCCCTGCCATCGACCTCCTGGGAGAGGCGCTCTCCCGCGCCGCCGACCCCGAACTGGCCGACGACCTGTCCTTCCGCCTCGCCCATGTCCTCTTCATCGCCGGGCATTTCACCGAAGCCGCCGAACTCTTCACTGAGGTGGGCTCCCGCTTCGCCCGCCGCTACGGCCCGCAGGACCCCGACGCCTTGATGGCCGGCTACTACCTGGCCCAGTGCAGGGCCGAACTGGGCGAGGTCACCGCGGCGATCGAGGCCTTCCAGTACGTCGTCGGATCCGGCTTCGACCACGCCGACGACGAGGCGATCGAACGCCACCTGGATGCCCTCGCCTCCCTCATGCGCCTCCACGCCGCCGCCCGCAGCCGCGACCTCCTCCTCCAAACCGCCGCCCAGATGCGGGAAGCCATCGCCCTCCACCGCCCGCAAGAGGCCCCCGTGCTTTTGGCCGACCTCGACGCCTACCTGAACCGCCTCACCCGCCTTCTCTCCGGCACCGGATCCGGAGAGCCGCCGCAGGACGGATCCCGGCCGAGGGCGTCCTCGGCCCGTACCCGAGAAGCCTGAGCCGAGCGGGGTTCCGCGATATGGAAGGGAAACCGATGCATGGTCTCTCATGAGATATCTAGAAGATTCAACGATTCTTTGGACAAGAGATCCGATCTCGGCTTTTTTTGACCCTATGGAGGGCGTCGTCCAAATTCGCTGATACTCGCTATCAGGTGCGGGCCGCCTAACCTCGGTAACCGAACGAGACAGAGAAGAATCCTTCGATCGCATCCTCACTCTGGAGATGCACATGATCAAGAAGACACTCGGTGTCGCGGCCCTCGGGGTGGCTCTGATGGGCGCCCCCGCAATCGCGGCCACAGCGGAAGCCGGCACCACCACGGCCGTCACCACGTCGACGTCGGCCCAGTCTCAGGCCCAGGCCAAGGACTGCTGGTGGAGCCACGGCAGGTGGAAGTGCGACTGGTGGGGGAACAACTGGAAGCACCGCAACCACTGGAAGCACCGCAACCACTGGAACGACTGGGGTCACAACAACTGGGGCCACAACAACTGGGGCCACAAGAACTGGGGCCACAACAACTGGAACCGCAACAACTGGGGCCACAACAACTGGGGCCGCAACAACTGGGGCCACAACAACTGGTAGCCGGTTCGGGTCTCCATGTGAAGGGCCCCGGAGCTAGAGCTCCGGGGCCTTTCACGTGCTGCTGACGGATCGCCGATCGCGGGCGTTCCCGATCTGAGAAGCCTGCCTGGGCCGTCAGCCGGGGATGTTCCGGGTGTCGGGAGAGGCTCCGGTGTTCCGGCGGACGGCTCCGACGGCGAAGACGGTGAGGACGGTCAGGGCGGCGCCGATCCACAGCGCGCTGCCGGTGCTGAAGGTGTCCACCGCGATCCCTCCGAGCAGTGCGCCCGCCGCGATGGACAGGTTGAAGGCGGACACGTTGAGGGAGCTGGCGGCCTCCGGGGCGTCCGGGGCCGCCTTGAGGATCCAGGTCTGGACGGTGACGGGGACCGCGCCGTAGCCCAGGCCCCAGACGACGAGGAGGATCCCGCCCGAGAGAACGGTGTTGTCGTTCACCGCTACCGCGATCATGACGATCGTGAGGGTGACCGAGATGCCCAGGGCGGTCTGGCGCAGCCGCCTTTCCACCAGGGCTCCCGCGATGAAGTTGCCGCAGAGCCCGGCGACGCCGAACACCAGCAGCAGGACGCCGATCAGGTCGCCGTCCACGCCGTCGCCCTGGAGGATCGGCCGCAGGAACGTGTAGGCCGTGAAGTGCCCGGTGATGAGCAGGGAGGTCATGGCGAGCCCCGCGCGCAGGGCGGCGTTGCCGCGGAGGGTCCGGGGCAGGTCGGCCGGGCCGATGGTGCGCTGCGGAGGCACCGGGGGCATCAGGAAGAGCATGCAGGCCAGCGCGACCAGGCCGAGGACGCCGACCGCGGCGAACGCGGTGCGCCAGCCGCTGAAGTCGCCGATGAGGGTGCCGGCGGGGACGCCGAGCACGGAGGCCGCCTCCACTCCGCCGAAGATCACGGCGGTGGCCCGTACGACGTGGTGGGGAGGCACCAACCGGAGCGCGATCCCTCCGGCCAGCGCCCAGAAGCCGCCGACGCTGACGCCGATGAGGAACCGGGCCGCCAGCACGACGGCGAAACCGGTCGCGAAGGCCGACGCCAGGTTGGCCGCTCCCATCAGGCCGATCAGCAGGGCCAGGACGAGTCTGCGGTCGACCCGTCCGGTGGCCACCGTGACCAGGGGTGCGGACACCGCGGCGACCAGGCCGGGGACGATCACCATCAGGGCGGCCCTGCCCTCGGAGACGTCGAGCGCGTCGCCGACCGGGGTGAGCAGTCCCACCGGCAGGAGTTCGGAGGTCATCAGGGAGAAGATGCCCAGCGTCACCGCCAGGACGGCGAGCCAGCCTCTGACGGGCGAGTGGCCGCCGGCCGTCGTGGCGGGCGGGGTCGGGTCGGCGATGGTCACGATGCGTCGCGGCCTTTCTCATCAGGGGGTTCGGGCATGACGCGGGCGGTGACCACGCCGGAAGGGGTGGGCACCGCCCGTGAGAAGGCCCGCTCGGGCCGCCGGGGATCCGGCTACCCGGTCGTGGTCCGCCGGTGCCCGGTCACAGGGCTCCGGGGGTCTTGCGGGTGGTGACGTTCATCCTGTTCCAGGCGTTGGCCGTGAAGATCAACGCGATGAGCTGGGCCAGCTCCTTCTCCCCGAACTCCTCGGCGGCCTCTTCCCAGACCTCGTCGGAGACGCCTTCCGGCAGCCGTGTCATCGCCTCGGTGAGGGCGAGTGCCGCGCGCTCCTTCACGGTGTAGAGGCCGGACTCCTCCCAGGCGCTGAGCTGGTAGATCCGCTCCTCCCTCTCGCCCGCCTTGCGGGCGTCGGAGGTGTGGTAGTCGATGCAGTACGCGCAGCGGTTGATCTGGGCGGTGCGGATCTGCACCAGTTCCAGCAGCACCGGGTCGAGCCCCTCGCGGGCGGCGGCGTCCAGGGCCAGGACGGCCTTGAAGACCTTGGGTGCGACCTGGGAGAAGTCCATGCGCTGGGGAACCTGAAAAGTTGTCATGACTCAAAGCTAGGGGCGTCAGTGGCCGGGAGTATGGTGCATTTCCGTGCCGGATTCAGGGGTCAATTCACCGTCGGGCAGTGATCTGCACCTGGAGTTGTCGGGTGTCGGGAGCCGCCGCTCACAGCTCATGCACGCCCTGCGGGAGGCCATCCGCTCGGGCCGCCTGCTCCCGGACACCCGGCTGCCCTCCTACCGGTCGCTCTCCGCCGATCTCGGCATCGCCCGCAACACCGTGGCCGAGGCCTACTCCGAGCTGGTCGCGGAAGGGTGGCTGACCGCCCGCCAGGGCTCGGGCACCCGGGTCGCCCGGCGTGCCGCGCCTCCCCCGCCCGGCCGGCGGCGTCCTTCGTCGTCCTCCCGCCGTCCGGTCCATGACCTGAGGCCGAGTTCCCCCGACGCTTCGGCCTTTCCCCGGGCCGCCTGGCTGACCTCCGCCCGCCGGGCGCTGACCGCCGCTCCCAGTGAGGCCTTCGGGGTGGGCGACCCGCGCGGCCGTCCGGAACTGCGCCATGCCCTGGCCGACTACCTGGCGCGCGCCCGGGGAGTGCGCGCCGACGCGGAGAGGATCGTGGTCTGCGCCGGTTTCGCCCATGCGCTGCGGCTGCTCGGCGAAGTCCTGCCGGACACCGTCGCCGTGGAGTCCTACGGCCTGCCGTTCCACCGTGAGCTCCTCACGGACGCCGGAACACGCACCGTGCCGCTGCCCATCGACGAGCACGGCGCCCGCGTCGGCGACCTGCCCGGCACCGGAGCCGCCGCGGTCCTGCTCACCCCCGCCCACCAGTACCCGACCGGCGGCCCGCTGCACGCCGCCCGCCGCGCGGCGGTCGTCGACTGGGCCCGCACGGCCGGCGGCCTGGTCCTGGAGGACGACTACGACGGCGAGTTCCGCTACGACCGGCAGCCGATCGGCGCCGTGCAGGGCCTGGACCCCGACCGGGTGGTCTACCTCGGCTCGGCCAGCAAGAGCCTGTCCCCTGCCATGCGCCTGGGCTGGATGGTCCTGCCGGACCGGATGATCGACGACGTCCTCGCCGCCAAGGGACAGCGCGAGCTCTGGTCCGGCGCGTGGGACCAGCTCACCCTGGCCGACTTCATCACCTGCGGCGCCTACGAGCGGCATCTGCGCCGCATGCGCGGCATCTACCGCCGCCGCCGCGACGCCCTCGTGGCCGCCGTCGCCGAGCACGCCCCCCACGTCCACGTCAGCGGCATAGCCGCCGGACTCCACGCCGTACTCGAACTCCCTCCGGGCACGGAACGACCGTCCTTGACCGCCGCCCGCCGCCAGGGCCTGGCTCTGGACGGCCTGTCCCCCTACCGCCACCCCGACAGCGCCATGCCGCCCCGCGACGGCCTCGTCGTCGGCTACGGCACCCCACCGGAACATGCCTTCCCCGCGGCCCTGCACGCCCTGTGCCTGGCCCTTCCGCCCGCGCCGTAGACCGCGCACCGGCCGTACGGGCTCACCCCGAACCTGGCCGGCACATTGCCAGGTCCAGGAGGGACACCAGGTGACGGATCTCCGATCGCGGGCATTCTTGACCCATGTCCGAGAAGCCTGAACCGAGCGGGGCGCCCGCCCGGCAGAACGTGACCTTCCCCAGCACCGAGGGGAGCGCGCACGGGTATCTGGCCCTGCCGCCGAGCGGACGGGGGCCGGGGGTCATCGTCATCCAGGAGTGGTGGGGGCTGAACGACCACATCGCCGACGTGGCCGACCGGCTGGCCGGGGAGGGGTTCGTGACCCTGGCGCCCGACCTCTTCGGCGGAAACGTCTCGCACGACTCCGCCGAGGCGGCCCGGATGGCCCGGGCGCTGCCGGTGGAGCGCGGCGTCCACCTGCTGTCCGGAGCAGTCGACCACCTGCTGGGCATGCCCGAGGTGACCTCCGAGAGCGTGGGCGCGGTCGGGTTCTGCATGGGCGGCGGATTCGTGCTCTACCTGGCCGCCGCCGACCCGCGTGTCAGCGCCGCGGTGCCCTTCTACGGCGGCCTCCGGGAGTTTCCCGACTTCTCCCGGCTCAGGGCTCAGGTGCTCGGCCACTACGGGCAGAAGGACCAGAGCATCCCGCCGGAGACACTGGAACGACTGCGCACGGCCATCAAGGAGCAGTCGGGCATCACCCCAGATATCCGGATCTACCCGGCGGGCCACGCGTTCTTCAACGACACGCGGCCCTCGTACCATGCCGAGTCCGCTTCGCAGGCCTGGGCGAGCACGCTCGACTTCCTGCACCGGCGACTCGGCTGAACCCGAACGGGCCCCGCTTCCCGTGCTTCAGCGGAGCGCGCGCCGCACTCCCGCCGCCGTGCCGGCCAGGGCGGCGGCGGTGGCGGCCCGGCGCACTGCCGTCCTGCGCCTGCCGCCCCAGCCTCCGCCGACCGAGCCGGTTCCGGGTTCCGGGTCGTACAGGGTGCCTGGGGTGTCCTGCTGCGGTTCGGTCCGGGACAGCTGGGAGCGGTCCGTCTGGACCGCCATCATTCGCTCGGTGAGGCCGGGCAGCACCTTGGACTGCGCCACCAGGAACCGGCCCAGGGGGCCGACGACGACCTCCCTGCGGGGCACCCGCACCAGGTTGACGATCGCGCGCGCGACCCGCTCGGGGGTGTACACCGGCGGCATCGCCACCACCCTGCGGCCGGTGTAGTCGGCCGAGTGCTGGAAGAACGGGGTGTCGATCGTGGCGGGCATGACCGTGCACACCCGGATCTTCCGGGCTCCTTCGAGTGCCAGTTCCGCGCGCAGGCTCCCGCTCAGCGCGCGGACGGCGAACTTCGACATGGTGTAGGCGTGCGCGTACGGCGGGGCCGCCCCGCCGACGATCGAGGAGACGTTCACCAGCACGCCCTGTCCCTGTTGGCGCAGGTACGGGAGCGCCGCCCTGGCCCCGTGCACATAGCCCATCACGTTGACGTCCAGCACCCGGCGGATGTCCGCGAGCGGCACCTCGCCGAACGGGCCGAAGACGCCGACCGCGGCGCAGTTGACCCACACGTCGATCCGGCCGAAGCGTTCCGCGGCCCGCCGCGCCACCAGTTGCACGGCCTGCGCGTCCGTCGTGTCGGCCGGTACGGCCAGGGCCCGCCCGCCGGCCTTCTCGCACTCGCGGACGGCCTGTTCGAGCGCCTCCGCCCGCCGTGCGGTGAGCACCACCGAGGCTCCGGCGGAGGCGAACGCCCGCGCCGTCGCCCGCCCGATGCCGCTGGAGGCCCCGGTGACGACCACGACCTTGCCCCTGACCTTCATCTCCACGGCCCCCTGACGCAGAAGATCATCCTGTTCGCGGCGGTTGACCCCGCCTCACCATCCCCTGCCCCATAGCGCCACAACCCACCCTGAATAACAACAAAAGAGATTCTCTACCGGATCTTGTAATTTTCCGGCGAAGCGGACAGCCTTGCGGTGAGTGATCCACTTCGAACACGTCACAGTGTGCAAGGGAGCGACCGTGGCCGACGACGGATTCGAGATCGACGAGAGCGTTCCGCACTCCGCGCGGATCTGGAACTACTGGCTGGGCGGCAAGCACAACTACGAGGTCGACCGGGAGGCCGGGGACGCCTACGTCGCGGTGTACCCGGAGATCGTCGACACGGCCAGGGCGGGACGGGCGTTCCTCGCGCAGGCGGTGCGGCACCTGGTCACCGAGGAGGGCGTCCGCCAGTTCCTCGACGTGGGGGCGGGACTGCCCGCGGTCGAGAACACCCACCAGCTGGCGCAGCGGCTCGACCCGGCCGCGCGGATCGTCTACGTGGACCACGATCCGTTCGTCCACGCCCTGGGCCGGACGATGCTGGCCGGCACGCCCGAAGGCACCACCGACTTCGTCGCCGCGGACATGCGCGACCCCGCCGACGTCCTGGAGCGGGCCAAGGCGACCCTCGACTTCGACCGGCCCATCGCGCTGATGCTGATGGGCTGCCTCGGCCACATCCCCGACGACGACGAGGCGCTCGCGATCGTGCGGGGCCTGCTCGCCGGCCTCCCGTCGGGCAGCTTCCTGGCCCTGTACGACAGCCACGACCAGAACGCCGCGCTGAACGAGGCCCAGCAGGGCTACGACGACACCGGAGCGATCCCCTACAAAATCCGCAGCACCGACCAGGTCAGGAGTTTCTTCGACGGGCTCGACCTCGTCGGCCCCGGCTTCATCCTCTACGAGGACTGGCCCGGCGCCCCCGTCGAGCGCAAGGGCCTGCCCGTCGTCTGCGCCATCGGCCGCAAGCCCTGACCTCTCCGCACCGACGTACCCATAACCCGACGTTATGGAAGGCAGTGGTCCGCACGGGACGTATCGGGCCGCTGCCGTCAGAACTCCGTGCGGGGAACGCGGGGCATCGCGCGAGTCTCCCGGCGCTCGGGCGGGCGTTCCGGATAGCCTCGCCGGGTGGACGCCGTGAAGGAGGCCGCCGCGGCGGTCGAGATACTGGCGGATCCCGGTGCCGGGAAGCGCACCGTCCCGCTGGAGGCGGTGCCCCCGCCGGATTCCCTTCCCGAAACCCCCTCCGCGCTGGACTCCGCCGTCGCCGCGCTGTCACGGCGGGACGAGTGGGAACCGGCCTGCGACCTGGTCGGCGCCGAGCTGCTGCGCGCCTGCTCCGGCGACGGGACGGGCCTGTACGAGGCCTTCTGGGCGGCGGAGCGGTTGTGCGAGGAGTTCCGGTCCGCCTCCGCGCGGCTGCTTCCCGCCCTGACCGCCGTGCTCACGTGGCACGGCACGGGCCCCGTCCACCCCTGGGTCTCCCGCCTGCCCGGAAACGCCGCCGACCTGCTCGGACGGCTCGGCGAGACGGGCACGGCGGACCTGATCGCCGACCTGGCCGGCGGCCCCTCGCCGGAGAACGCCGACCACGCCCTCACCGCCCTCATCCGGCTCGGTGACGGCAGGAGCGCGTCCCTCCTCGCCGCGGACCTGCCCGAGCGGCCCCGCGCACTGCGCGCGGCGGTGGAGCACGGCCTGCCGTTCGACCCGGGCCTGCTGTCCTCGATCAGGGAACGGCTACGGGAGTGGACTCCCGCGACGGAAGGAGAACCGTCGCAGAGCCCGCACGCGGAACTCCCCCTCCTGGAACTCCTGCGCGCTTGGGGAACCGACGCGCACGAAGCGGTACCCGAACTCTGCGCCGCCCTGCCCGTGCGGACTTCGCCGGTGGCCGTCACTCTCTCCGCCGTAGCCCGGTCCACCCCCGAGCACCCTCAGGCCGAGGCGGCCCTGCGCCGGCTCGTCTCCGACGGCGACGCCAAGGAGCGCCTGGACGCCGCCCGCGCGCTGTGGCGGCTCACCGACGACGCAGGCCCCGTCCTGGCCGAACTCCACGAGGCCTTCACCACCGGCGACAAAGCCCTGCGCTGCGGCGCCGCCGAGACCTGCCGCGAACTCCGCGAGGCCGCCCGGCCCCTCCTGCCCGTCCTGCTGCCCCTCCTGACCCGGAACAAGCCCCGCAGGATCCCCTGGCAGATCGACGTGGCCGTGGCGGTCTGGCACCTCACCGGCGAGGCCGGGCACGTGCTCCCGACCCTCGCCTCCGCCCTCTCCGTCCCCGCGACCGCCACCAAGGCGATCCGCGCCGCCCGGATGCTGGGCCCCGCCGCCCGTCCCCTCGCCGAACGCGTGGCCCGGCACCTGTACGACCTCTACGAACTACCGGCGACGATCCGGGCCCTGCTCCGTATCTGCCCGAACGGCGGCCCGAACGGCGGCCCGAACGGCGGCCTTCCCCCCGGATGCTCTCCGTCCAGTCTCCTGGCCCTTCTCCTCTTCCACGCCCGAGAAGCCCGAGACCCCGGGCCCGCCTTCGACGTCATCGCCGAACTGGGCGCCCGGAACCTGACGGAAGCCCACCTCGAATGCCTCCGCGCCTACGCCACCGCGGAGCACCGCGCCCCCCGCAAGCACTCCGCACCCGACATCGCCGCCGACGAGTCCCTCCGCGCCGCGGCCCGGACCCTCCTGGACGCCCTTCCCTGAGGGCTCCCCGCTCCGGCGCCGTCCACAGCCTGTGGAAGAACGAGCCGTGCGGAGCATCGAACCCGCCGGGACCTCCGCACCGGAGAGCCCGAGGCCACGAGGTCACCGGCCGCGTCCCGGGTTCCCGAACCCGCTGCGGTCAGACGCGTTCGGCGGTGACGAGGGCCCTGAGGGCGGGGGCCACCTCCTGGCCGAAGCGCATGATGTCGAGGAGCGTGTCGCTCTGGAGGATGTAGCCGCTGAAGCCGTGTTCGAAGGTGAGGGTGGCGAGCTGTTCGACCCATCGGTCGGGCGGGCCGTGCAGGAGGCGGTCGGAGGCGGACGGGCCGAAGGTGCCTCCGATGTTGAGGAGGCGGCGGATCTCGGCGGGGGCGCGACCCGCCTGGTGGGCGGCGCCGTCGATGACGGAGTTGGATTCGGCGAGCTGGTCGAGGCCGCTCATGTAGGACAGGGACGGGAGCCAGCCGTCGGCCTTGGCTCCGGTCAGGCGGAGCATGCGGGGCCGGTAGGCGCCCAGCCAGATCCCGATGTCGTGGGCGGGGGCGGGGCCGCGCTTGGCGCCGTCCACCCGGTGGAACTCGCCCTCCACGCGGAGACGCGCCTTGTTCCCCGTGTCCCAGACTCCGCGGATGACGTCGATGGCCTCGCTCAGCGCCTGGACGGCCTGGCCGGGGGTGAGGCGGCGGCCGCCCATGGCCTCGATGGCCTCCCAGAAGGCGCCCGCGCCGAGGCCGAGTTCGAAACGGCCGCCGCTCAGCAGGTCCAGGCTCGCCGCGGCCCGGGCCAGGACGGCCGGCGGACGCAACGGCAGGTTCACGACGTTCCCGGAGATGTGCACGCGTTCCGTCTGGGCCGCCACGTAGGACATCAGCGTCCAGGCGTCGAGGAGGCCCGGCTGGTACGGGTGGTCCTGGAAGGTCACCAGGTCGAGCCCTGCCGTCTCCACTGCCTTCGCCAGCCGCACGACCTCCTGGGGCGCCGTGTTGGCGGGCGTGAGGAAGGAACCGAAGATCAGATCGTGCCCGTAGTCCGGCATGTTCCGTTCAACCGCACCCGCCGGAGCAAAGATTCCCGAAGTCAGCTGTAGCGCATGATGAGGGCGTCGGTGTCCGTCCTGCCGTCGTCGTGCCCGCCGACCGCCCACAGGGACGTCTTCGTGCCCGGGACGCGCACCATCCGGTTCACGGCCAGGGGGTTCTTACTGCCGGGCATGCCCTTGATGGAGGCCTGAGCCCAACGCCCCTTCTTGAACCGGTAGATCCCGGACTGCCCGGCCGGGTCCGCGGGCCAGGACGACGCCCACAGCCCGCCGGAGCCGTCGGGGACCAGGTCCTTCACCGCGATACGGGGAGCTTTGGCCTTCTTCCAGGCTTTGCCGTTCCAGCGCAGCAGCGCGGACCTGCCGGAGACCATGCCCGCCGACCAGACCCTGCCCGCCGACGACGTCACCCCGTACAGCGCGCCTTCGCCGGAGACGCGGGTCGCCTTCCACTTCTTGCCGTTCCACACCGAGGCGTGCGGGGTCCCGGTCTCGGTGTGGCCGCCCACGGCCCACACCTTCCGGCCCGAGCCGACGGCCGAGAAAGCGGTGAAACCCATCTTGTAGGTGCGCCACTTCCTGCCGTCGTAGTGCCCCGCCCTGCCCTTGAGGGTGAAGTACCAGACGTCCTTGACGCCGCGCACCAAAATGCGTTCGACCGAATCCCCCTCCGGAAGCGGCTTGGTCTCCCACCCGCGGCCGTCCCAGTGCGCCAGGTGCGACCGCGTCATGTCCTCGTTCTGCCCCGCGAGCCACAGGTTGCCGCCGGACGAGGCGCCGAGGTCGCTGACGGACGAGCGCGCGAGGTCCTCGGGCAGCTCCTGCCTGTTCCACCTCGTGCCGTCCCAGCGGAGCAGGACCGTCCCGGCCGCGCCCATCCCGTGCCCCAGCACCGACCAGGCGAGCTTCGGGGAGACCGCGGTGAGCCCGTCGAAGTTGGCGAGCCCGCCGTCGATCTCCAGCGTGACCTTCTCGGCCACCCGCCAGCGCGGCGTGGCCACCGCCTCACTCGCCGGAAGGACCAGGACCCCGGCGGAGATCACGGACACGGCACTCACAACGACCCCGAACCGGCGCACCCGGACGGACAGGGACGTATTCACTGCCATGTTGTCTCCCGGTCACCTCGCCGAAATGCAGAAGGACCCATCCTGCATCACCCGGGATCGCCGCTTCTACCGTTCTGCGACTCCCGTCTGGCTCCCGCCGGGTCATGACCGGCCGTTAGGAATGCGCCTTGGCGACGGTGAACCGCCCCTCCCTTCCGGTTCAGCGGCGTACATGACTCCCTTTGGGAGGAATGAGCTGGAGCCTGGTGTCGGAGGAGTTCTCGACCACCAGGACACGGCTGGTGGTCGGGGACCAGCGGACGGGAACGAGGAAGAGCCGTCCGTCGGACTCCGCCAGCAGGCGCAGGCCGTGGTACCGGTGCCGGAAACTCTGTTTCTTCCCCAGGTCGGTGTAGGTGACTCCGACGGGCGGGCTGTCGATGGCGTCCCGGGTGTAAAGGAGCACGCCCGGATAGGACCGAAGCTCCTTGACCATGTCGGCCGCCCGATTCCCCCCATAAAGAGATGAGGCGAGCGCGCACATCCAGAAAAGACCGGCGATCAGCAGGACGAGAAGCGCACCGCGGATGAGGTCCACGGCCTCGGGAGGCGGTGTCCACAACGGCTTCTCGCGGTCGGCGACCCTGGCCTGCCACAGCCAGAGGCTGTACCTCAGCATCAGCGCGCTCAGCATCAGCGCCAGCGGTACCTCGATGGGGCGGTTCGTCAGGGTCGCCTTGGTGAAGATGCCCACCAGCGCTCCCACCAGCAGCAGCAGGCCCAGGTAGAGCAGCGCCAGGCTGGTCCAGCCGACGGCCGCGTCCCTCCGCGGCTCGGAGACGAGCCACTTCCCCGCCAGATACACCCCGGCCCCGAAGAGCACGGCGAGCGCGAGCACCACGACCGCCGCGAACACCGCGTCCGACCCGTAGAACAGCAGATCGGTCGTCGTCAGGTTGATCAGGTCGAGGTCGGCCCCGAAGTACCGGAACCTGGCCTGGGTCGACAGATATCCGAAGTAGAGGAGCAAGGCCGTGACCAGGGTCGTCGGCGCCACGATGCCGATGATCGGCGCCAGCCGCGCCATGAGCGGCTTGGGCTCGGGCTCCTTCCGTGTCTCCTGCTCCGTCATGACGGAGGCACCTGTCCTCCGGGATCCTGCCCATCGTCCGGATTCGTCTCACCCTCGTCCGGTTCTCCGGTTCGTTCTCCCTCGGAAGACCCGTCCCCGGGGGTCGACGGCTCTTCGGACGGCGGACCCTCGGTCTCCGTCCGGTCGCTCCCCGGTTCGACGGGCTGGGTTCGCTCGGAAGGCGTCGACTCCCCCGGAGGCGCCGTCCCGGTCTCCTGCCCCGGACCCGGGGTTCCTCCCGGCCCGGACTCCGTGCCGGGCCCGGGGGCTCCGGGGAGGGGCCCGGTCGGGGACGTCTCTCCTCCCGGCTCCGCCTCGACGGCGGTGAGCTCCGCCTTCTGCGTGGTGACCTTGAACTCCGAGTCGGACTTGGGGAAGCCGCTCTTCTGGTCGACGGTCAGCGCGAGCGGCTTCTGCGCGGTCGGTTTCAGGTCCTCGCGCAGCAACTGGCACGGGGGGACCTCCCTGGACGGGCACATCACCTCGGTGCTGACGTCGAGCTTCCCTCCGGGCCTGCCGCCCGTGACCAGCTTCACGCCCAGCGAGCAGTTCTCCCCCTGCCGCAGGATGAGGCCCGTCGCGCACGGCTCGATCCGGGCGAGCCGCGAGAGGCCGTTGCGTCCGCCGCCGCCGGGAGCCGCCTCTCCCTGGCAGGTCTTCTCCTCGTAGACGCCCGGCGGCCCCGCCGTCACCTTCTTCACCGTGACCGCCAGATGTTTCCCGATGTTCTTCAACTGCATGCAGGCCTGGTCTCCGTCGAACCCCTTCTCCGACCGGCCCTTGATCGTGTACTCGTTGTCGATCCTCGCCCCGTTGAGCTGCCAGGTCGTCTCCCCCTTGGGCCTTTTGGCGAGCATGAAGAGCACCACGAAGATCGCACTGCCGGCGAAGACCACGGCGACCAGCGTCGCCGGCAGCGCCTTCTTGTTCTTCAGAACGCCCATGTTCACCCCCCTCCGAGACGGCCCGTCAGAGCACCAGGTCCTCGGGCCGGAGGATCTCCCTCGGCAGCGGGGTGGTCTCGAGCCTCTCCAGCGGGTCGGCCTCGATGTACGGACCGAGCCCCAGCCCGGTGAGCCCGGCGATCTTCCACACCGGGACCTGGAACGTCCGGTACGCCCCGTAGGAGAACGCCTCACGCGTCAGCAGGTCCTCGATGAGCGCCGCCTGGCTGAGAAGGTAGCCGGTGACGGACGGCTCCCCGGACGCCTTGACCATCGCGACGAGCTTCCAGAACTGGCGGGGCAGCCGGACGCCGCTGAACTCCTCGTCGTCCTCGGCCAGGACCGGCCCGGTGAACACGCTGACGGCCAGGTCGTGGTTGTCGGCGTTGTTCAGCACGTAGTCCTCCAGGCCGAGCCACAGCGTCCGGCCCGCGTTGAAGTCGTGGTGCTGCGGAGTGGCGTTGGTGAAGTGGAACGTGTCGTCGTTGGCGGCCTTGGCCTGGGACTCGGTCCCCCAGGCCGGGTCGAGGCGGCGCACCAGATGCCCCCGGTCCAGGTCCGGATGCCGGTAGGCCTCCTCGTCCGTCTGCTCGTCCGAGGGCAGCCGGGGATCACTGATCCAGTGGTCGTTCTGCCGGCGCGGCCTTCGGGCGAGCTTCCCGTCGATGTTGCAGGCGGTGAACAGCGCGAGCCGACGCTTCCGGTGCATGACGATGCTGAAGTGGTGGTACTTCAGCTCGGCGGACGCGACCGCCTCCAGCTCACCGGACAGAGCGGGCACGGGCAGCCGGTGCGCGAGGAATCCCGGATCGTATCCCTCCCGGTCCGTGTAGTCCCGCGCGGTCCTCGCCATCTCGGCTCCGACCGGCGCCACGTCTCCGAGCCGGACCGTCACCTCCAGCGGCACCGAGAGCCTCACCTCCCCGTCCATCCGGGAGACCGACTGCCCGTCAGGGGCGGGCGCGAGGGGGGTGCCCACGGACACCTCGGGTGCGGCCACCCCGGTGATCGAGGGCAGTGCCGCCGCCGGTCCCATCGCCGCGGACGTCTTGGACGCCAGCCGCTCGGCGGCCCGCTCGGCGGCGAAGGCCTCGTCGACGAGCGCCCGCTTCTCCGGCGGCAGCGAGGCTTCACGGATGAACCGGCAGATCCGGCTGATCCTTATGCCTTCGTTGACGAACCGCCCGTCGCCGTCTCCGTTCCCGGAGACCGGTACTCCCGCATGGTGCAGCGCGACGATCTCCCACTGGTCGTTGAACACCGGCGATCCGGACGATCCCGGCTCGGTGTCCGCCGTGTAGTGCAGGAAGTCGGCGGGGACGTCCACGATCCGGTTCTCCCGGAGCGCCACCTGCTTCTTCTCCCCGCGCGGGTGCTGCACGATGGTGACGAACTCCCCGATGATCGCCTTGCCCTCGGACTCGATGAGCCGGTTGAACCCGAACCCCGCCAGCTCCCCGGCCGGAGCGTCGACGGCGACCAGCGCGAAGTCCCGGTCGGCGTCGGCGAGGAAGAACCTGTCCGGGGCCAACCCGTAGACCTTGGACGGCAGCGGTTCGCCGTCGATCCCGTCCTGGTAGTCGAACTCGATGACACTGCAGCGCGCCGTCTCGGCGTCGGGCAGCACATGGTGGTTGGTCAGCAGCAGCGCCGGGGAGACCAAAGACCCCGTACCGTAGCCGAGCAGCCTGCCCTGGTCGTCGCGGATGTTCACCCGTCCCACCCCGCGGGCGGCGGCCACCCCGGCGTCGAGGTAGCGGACGCCCACGAAGTCCGCGGTATTGATGATCTTCTCCAGCTGGGCGGCGGCCTTCGGTATCTCCGGCGACAGCAGGTCGCCATCGCCGTAGAAGCGGCTCAGCCTGCCGATGCGTTTGCTGACGCGCTCAGGTGAGTCGGCGGAGGCCACACCGCCCGGTCGCGCCAGCGTCGACTCGTTCTGATGGCGTTCGGCGGCGCGTTCGCGCACCCTTTGGGTCGCCGCCTCGTTCTGCCGCTCCGGCTTCCTGGTCTCCACCATGGCCCAGCCCTCATTTCTCGATCACGAGCGTGTCCTCCGTGCGGGACACGACGGTGATCCCGAAAGGCGCGCCCCGCCCCTCCGGGAAGGTGACGCCCACCCGGTCGGCCCCGCGCCGCTCCCAGCGGCCCTCCACCTCGCGCAGCCGGTCGTCCGGTCCGGGACGGCGTTCGACGAACGTGCCGTCCGGGCGGAACTCCAGGCCCCGGCGCGGACGCCGGGCGGGGCGGAAGGGGTGGTCGAACGGCCGGTAGACGGCCGTCGTCCCGGTGTCCTCCTCGAAGGAGTGCAGCCAGGAGCCGGTGACGTCGGGTGACGAGCCGCTCATCTGCGGCCGGTGACGAGCCCGATCGCGTCGTGTATCTCGGAGAGGACCTCCTTGGCCAGCCGTTCGGTGTCCTGGAGCAGCCGCTTCACGTCGATGTCGCGTGCGGCGCCGTTCGCGCCGGCCGCCGCCATCTCCGGTTCCCCGACGGGCCCCGCCTTGCGGGACGTGACCAGGAAGGAGGCGCGCGCCCCTTCCAGGCAGGCGTTCATCCGTTCGCTCTGGCCCCGCGTGAACATGAACATGGCGCTGTCGTCGACGTAGTCCATGTAGTTCATGAACATGTCCCCGTTCGGCCCGTTGTCGCAGCTGATGTGCGGGAACACCGGTGTCCCCGTGTTCCCGTCGGCCTGGTTCGGGGTGTCGGCGACCCGGTCGCCGTTGCTGCACGCGCCGTCGTCGTCCCCCCAGATGTGGAAGAGGTCGAGCCAGTGGCCGATCTCGTGCGTCGCGGTGCGTCCGCCGTCGAAGGGGTGCGCGGCGGTCCCGGTGGTGCCGAAGGCCGAGTGCAGGACGACCACGCCGTCGGTCTGCGGGGGGCCGCCGGGGAACTGCGCGTATCCCAGCAGGCCACCGCGCAGCTGGCAGACCCAGATGTTGAGGTACTGGTCGCCGGGCCACGGGTCGGCGCCGCCGGTGGCCCCTGCCTTGACCGCGTCGTCGGTGCCGAAGCTCCGCTCGTCCGTCTCGACGCGGATGATCCCGTCGGTCGGCTTGCCGAACGGATCCCGGTCCGCGAGGCGGAACTCCACGCGGGCGTCGGCCACCAGCGACTTCCAGGCTTCCGGAACCTTGGACGTGTCGGGATTGGCGGCCCGGAAATCCCGGTTCAGAACCGCCAATTGGCTGTGGATCTGCTGATCGCTGATGTTCTGTTCGGGAATTTTCGAATGGTGCACCACGTGGACGACGACCGGAAGGGTGACCACTTCCGTGCGCGACGGGATGAGCTGCTCCTTCTCGTACTGGAGCGCCCTGTTCTCGATCCGTGCTCGTTGCGCCCGGTAGGTCATGCTCTCGTTGAGCAGCCGGCGGTGGACGAGCATGGTCCCGCACAGGTCTCGTGTAGGCGCAGGGACATGGCCGGGTTCTGTCATGGAAGATCCTTCCCAAGCCGCCCGAAGACGACCTGCTTCTCCTTACCGACTTCCCGGTCATACCCCTAACATTTGCGGAAAAGCCCCGATATAAATAAACGCCCCACCAATTCCCTAGGGCAGAATTTTCTCACTTTCATGGGTTGACATGACCGATGTCGCCGAAAAGGGACACCGATACCAGACAGATTCCAGAGGCCTTCTCGGCACCTCTACCGTTCTGCGACTCCCGTCTGGCTCACGACCGTGAACGGCGCGCTCGCCCGCACCTCACCGTTGACGATGATCTCCAGAACGCGCGGCCCGGGCGGTTCCCGGCGGGTCGTGACCGGCCGGTACGAGTGCGTCTTGACGACGGTGAGACGCTCGTCGGCTCCGGCGGCCGTGCGGTTGCCCAGATGGAACGTGCGCCGCGAGCCGTCCCGGCGGATCAGGTACTTCAGGACGAGCGGCCCCGGCTCCCGCGCGCCGAGCGTCACCGTGAACCGCAGCAGCCCGCCGACCGGCACGAGCGGATCGGCGATCTCCAGCCGCTCGACCGTGCCGTTGCCGGGCACCGCGCCCACCAGCGAGAGCGCCCCGGCGTCCCCCGCGCGCAGCAGGCCGCGCAGCGCGTGTCGGAGCACGCCCTCCACATGCGAGCCCCCTTCGGCCCGCCAGCGCGAGAGCAGCCCCACCACGAACCCGGGATGGTCCCGCGCCAGGTCGTTCACGTGGTTGGCCACCGAACGCCGCACGTACTCGCTGGGATCGTCGCGGAGCCGGTCGAGGAGGGGGACCGTCGGCCCCGGCTCCATCAGCCAGCCCACCCGGGAGCCCCAGGGCAGACGGGCGCGCGTGCCCTCCGAGGCCAGCCGCCGCAGGTGCTCGTCCGGGGAGCCCGCCCAGCCGTACAGGATTTCCAGCGCCTCCTCCCGGTGGCGGTCCAGGAGGGGGCGGACCGCGAACTCCGCGGTGCTGAACGGCGTGATGGAGGCGAGGGCGTCCATCGCAGGCCCCAGGTGCCCGCGCCCCCGCTCCCCCACGTAGTCCGTGGCGGGCCAGCCGCTCCAGAGGTCGTAACGCACTCTGCCCGCGCTCTCCCGCAGGACGGCCGCGGCCTCGGGGAACGGGAGCGGCAGCCGCCCGTCCAGCGCCTCGGACACCCGCCGCACCCGGGCCTTGAGCTCCAGCCCGTCCAGCCCGGAGACGGCCTCCTTCACGAAGGCCTCGCGCTCGAAGGGCGCCCACACCGCCGCCACCCCGTCGGCCAGCGTGCCCACCGACGCCTCGTTGATCTTTTCCTTCAGGGGTTCCGCCACCCCGGCATCGTCACAGGCGGCACTGACATTTCCCGCCCGTTCCCAGAACGTTCACAGGCTTTCTCACATTCGTGGGGTGACATGACCCCGTCGCCAGAAAGGAGCCGATGCCGAACAGATTCCGGAGGCCTTCCGCCCCCTCTACCGAGACCGTCGCGGCCGCCTCGTCCGCCTTCGGTCAGCCGCCGCTCCGGCTCGGGGAGGCAGACGCCGACGGAGAGGCCGACGCCGACCGGACGGCCGGCAGGTTGTAGACGTTCTCCGGGGTGGCGATCCGGGTGACCGCGTTGGCGAACAGCGTGCCCACGTCGCGGCCCTTGTGGCTGTCGTCGGTGTTGGTCAGCACGACGAGGGTGGCGTGCCTGGCCGGGAGGTGGACCGCGACGGTCTGGTAGCCGGGCAGCGAGCCGTTGTGCCCGAGCCAGCCTCGGACCTCGAACATGCCGAGGCCGTAACGCAGGCCGGGGAAGACCTCGTACGGGTCCTTCATCCGCTCGGCCTGGGTCGCGGGCGTCAGGATCGTGCCCATCGCCAGGGTCTGCGACCAGCTCCGCATGTCCTCCAGGGTGGAGATCATGGCTCCGGCCGCCCAGGCCCAGGAGGGGTTCCAGTCGGTGGCGTTCGTGATCTTCCCGCCCGCGGCCTGCCGGGTGTAGCCCTGGGCGTGCGGCCGGGGGAACTCGGTGCCCTTGGGGAAGAGCGTCTGCCTCAGCCTAGCCGGGACGAGCACCTCCTGACGCACGAACTCGCGCAGGGGCTTGCCGCCGACTTTCTCGACGACCAGGCCGAGCAGGATCGTGTTGGTGTTGCTGTACTGGAACTTCTCGCCCGGCTTGAAGACCGCCGGGTGCTTGAAGGAGTAGCCGAGCAGCTGCCTGGGGGTGAAGGCGCGCTGCGGGTCGGCCAGGACCGCCTTCTGGAACCCCGGGTCGGAGGTGTAGGGGTAGAGCCCGCTCTTCATCCCCGCCAACTGCCGGAGCGTGATGTTGTTCCCGTTCGGCACGCCCGAGATGTGCTTGGAGACGGGATCATCGAGTTGGAGCCTGCCCTGGTCGACCAGCCGCAGGAGCGCGGTGACGGTGAACGTCTTGGTCTCGCTGCCGATCTTCATGAAGAGCTTCGAGGACATCGGCTCCTTGTTCGAGGTGTCCGACACCCCGAACGCGCGCACGTAGCTGCCGCCGTCCATCCACAGGCCGACGATGACCCCGGGAGCCTTGGTCTCCTTGAGCACCTTGCCGACGGCCTGGTCCAGCCGCTCGGAGACCTGGGAGGACAGGACGTCGGAAGCGGGGCTCACGGTGGTGACCCCGAGCCCCGCGCGTTCGGCCTGCGGCGTGTTCTCGCCGCAGGCCGGAACCGACATCAGCACCGCCAGACCGAGCGCCGCCGCCGGAAACCCCCGGTGCCTGAATCCGAGCGCCATCACGAGCCGCCTCTCCCCGATGATCGGAACGGAGTCCCATTCCGATCATGAAACTACCCAGGGGATCGGACTGTCTACCGTGAGTGGCCTCGCTTCTCGTCCGGGTCGTCCCGCTCGTCCGGGTCGTGGGCCTTCGCCGGCAGGTCGTCCTCGTCGAGCGCCCGGGTGTCCCGGAGCTCCATGTACGGCTCCTCCTTCACCGGGTGCCCCGTCGTGATGGCCCGCCCGCGTTCGAGCTCGGCGTTGAGCTCGGCGCCGAACAGGATCGCGACGTTGGAGATCCACAGCCAGACGAGGAAGACGATGATCCCGGCGAGGCTCCCGTACGTCTTGTTGTACGAGGAGAAGTTCGCCACGTAGAAGGCGAATCCGGCCGAGGCGACCAGCCAGAGCAGGATCGCCACGAGCCCGCCCGGAGTGACCCACTTGAAGCCCTGCTTGGCGTTGGGCGAGGCCCAGTAGAGCAGGGCGAACAGGAAACTGATCATCAGGACCAGCACGGGCCACTTGACGATGTTGAACGTCGTGACCGCCTCCGAGCCCAACCCGATGAGGTCTCCGGCCTTCTGGGCCAGCGGGCCGGAGACCACCACGGCGATCGCGGAGATCGAGAGCAGGGTCAGCGTGACCAGCGTGACGGCGACGCGGATCGGCAGCGTCTTCCAGATCGGGCGCCCTTCCGGCACGTCGTAGACGACGTTGGAGGCCCGCATGAACGCCGCGACGTACCCCGACGCCGACCAGAGCGCCAGCGCGAGGCTCAGCAGGGCCACGAAGCCGGCCCCCGTCTGGCTCTGCTGGAGCTCGGTGAGGGCGTTGACCAGGATCTGCTTGGCGGGCCCGGGAGCCAGGTCGCCGAGGTTCTTGATCAGCCCTTCGCTGACCGAGGTCCCGCCCAGCCCGACGAGGGAGACGACCACCAGCATGGCCGGGAAGATCGACAGCACCCCGTAGTAGGTGAGCGCCGCCGCCCTGTCACCGAGGTCGTCCCTCTTGTACTCCCCGAAGGTCCGCTTCACCGCCGCCCACCAGGACGGCGCCGGCAGGTCGGTGGGCGCCTCGGGCTCCTCCGCCTGCTGCTCCCGTTCCGGCGCCTCCGGCCGGTCCTTCCGATGCATCCGCATGATCGCCACCCCGCCTGATCAGCTCCCGGCGGGCATCCGCCGGGCGGCCCGTCGCAGGATGGTCAGGACCAGCAGCGTGCCGAGCGTCGCTCCGGCGCCCTCGGCACGGGGCTTGGCCTCCGGAGCCGCGGCGGCCTGCCGGGCCTTCTCCACCGTCCGGACGGTGACGTCGCTGGTGACGATCGCGTTGACGGTCTGGCCGACCGGACCCCTGGCCCGGTTCGCGGCCTCCCGCACCGCCAGGGCGGCCTTGTCCCACGGGGTCTTGGGCCGGTTGCGGCGGCGTCGCAGCACCCAGACCGCCACGCCCACGGCCGCGACTCCCGCGGCGGCCGCGGCCCCGCCCTTCACCTTGGGCGTGTTCTCGGGATCGGTGACGGTCTGGCGGGCCTGGGCGCCGAGCTCCTCGGCCTTGCCGCGCGCGGTCTGCAGGCGCTCCTGCGCCGTGGCCTTCACCTGGCGGACCTGCTCCTGGGCGCGGCCCTTCACGTCGGTCTTGGCGACCAGCGCGTCGACGGTGTCACCGAGGTCCTTGCGGGTCTGCTCGATGCCCTCGCGCAGTTGCGTCACGTTCTCGGCGCCCTCCGGGCCGGTGTGCTGGGTGCCGAGCGCCGTCGCGCCGGACCGGGTGGTGTTCCCCGCCGCGACGGGCCGGCTTCCGTTCTCTCCGGGAGTGCTGGTCATCGGTGTGCTCTCTCCTTGATTTCGTTGATGTCCTCGCGGGTGCTGGCGACGGCCTTGTCCGGAACCGGCGGAACGGCCCGGGTGACCTTCTTGCGCCCGCGCATGCCGACCACGGCCGCCACGGCCAGCAGCACCACCGCGACGATGAGCGCCGCCGCCCAGAGCGGCATCGCCAGGTCCAGTGCCGCGACCACCGCGACGAGCAGCGCCGCGACCCCGTAACCGGCGATGACGCCGGCGCCGCCGAGCATCCCCGCTCCGACTCCGGCGCGCTTTCCCTTGTCCTTCATCTCCGTGGTGGCCAGGCGGATCTCCGCCCGCACCAGGTCCGACACCTGGTCGGTGGCCCGCTGGATCAGTTCACCGACCCCGGCCTCGTCCTGGCGCTGGTCCTCGGGCCAGGCCCAGGCTCCGGCGGCCCGCCGCTGGGTTCCCTCGGTCATGTGTTCTCGCCTCCCCCTGACGATCGGCGGCCGGCTGAACGAAAGCGGCCGCACATCAGCCGTTCCCGTTCAGGGCCCGACAAACCGGGGGTGTCAAAATTCGCCCTATGTTTCGCATTACAGGACTTAGGGGTTTAAATCACTCCGGGTAAGGTCACGCCCCGGTCACGGGGGTCGTCCGCGGCCGTGCCGGACAACCTCAGACGATCTCCCGATAAAGTCCGAATAGGGAAACCTCGTTTCCTTTAGTCGGACGTATCAGGAGATCTTGTGACGAACGCCGTGGGGCCTCGCGCCGTCTTCGGGGTCATCGTGCCCAGCACCAACACCGTCGTCGAACACGACTACTGGACGGCCGGGATCGACGGAGTCGCCTACCGCGCCGGATCGATGCACATCCCCAACCCCGTCATGGGCGACGACGAGGACTTCAAGGGGCTGCTCGGGCAGATCCGGGCGTCCATCGACACCGCCGTGCGGGACGTCCTGACCGCCGAGCCCGACCGCATGGTGATGGGAATGTCCGCCGAGACGTTCTGGGGCGGAACCGAGGGGAACGCCGCCTTCGAACGGCGGCTCCGCGAACGCACCGGCCTCCCCGTCACGACGGGCGCGAGCGCCTGCCGGGCCGCTCTCCGGGAGCTGGGATGCCGCCGGATCTCGGTGTTCTCCCCCTACCAGCCGATCGCGGACAAGGAGGTCGGCCGGTTCTTCACCGAGGCCGGTTTCGACGTCGCCGCCATCACCGGGCTGCGCTGCCCCACCGCGATGGACATCGCCCGCGTCCCCGACGAGCGCCTGCGCGAGGTCGTCGCCGAACTGGACGGACCCGACGTCGAGGCGATCGTCCAGGTCGGGACCAACCTGTCGTTCGTCGCGCTCTCGGAGCGGCTGGAGGCCGAACTCGGCAAGCCCGTCGTCGCCATCAACGCCGCGACGCTGTGGCACGCGCTGCGCGAGCACGGCATCGACGACCGCGTCGAAGGCCACGGAAGCCTGCTCCGCGAGCACTGATCCCTAACCGATGACACCCGCGTCCGGGCTGAGCGCGCCGGAGAACAGCAGGCCGAGGATGAGCAGGCCGAGCGCCACCCGGTAGACCACGAACGGCGTGAACGTGTGGGTGGAGATGTACTTGAGGAACCAGGCGATGGCCGCGTAGCCCACCGCGAAGGCGATGACCGTGGCCAGCAGCGTCGGCCCCCAGGAGGGCGCCGGTCCCTCACCGATCTCGAACAGCTCCAGCACGCCGGACGCCAGCACCGCCGGGATCGCCAGCAGGAACGAGAACCGCGCCGCGGCCTCCCTCTCGTACCCGAGCAGGAGGCCGGCGCTGATCGTCCCGCCGGAGCGGGAGACGCCCGGGACGAGCGCCAGCGACTGCGCGAAGCCGTAGCCGAGCGCGTGCGGGAACGTCAGCTCGGTGATCTTCCTGGCCCGGCGCCCGGCCAGTGACCGGTCCGCCACCGCGAGGACGAGACCGAAGACGATCAGCGTGGTCGCGATGATCCGCAGGTCCCGCAGCGAGGTCTCGATGGTGTGCTGGAAGGCCACGCCGAGGACGCAGATCGGCAGCGACCCGACGATGACGAACCACCCCATGCGGGCGTTCGGGTCGCTCCGCCGCTCCTTCACGAACAGCGACGCCGTCCAGGCCCTGACGATCGCCGCGATGTCCCTGCGGAAGTAGATGAGCACCGCCGACTCGGTCCCCAGCTGGGTGACGGCCGTGAACGCCGCGCCCGGATCGTCCCAGCCCGCCAGCGCGGAGAAGACCCGCAGGTGGGCGCTGGAGGAGATCGGCAGGAACTCGGTGAGCCCCTGCAGCAACCCGAGGACGACGGCTTCGAACCAGGACATGAACGACGTGCTCCCCCACCAGGACCGACCCTCGCCCCGGACGTTGGAACCGGACGAGATAGCCCGTAACCGTACGACTCGATAGGCGACCAAACGGTGTACGGCGCTTTATCAAGACATGTACGTCCGGCGACGGTGCCGGGGGGAAGGTGCTGGGCATTAGTGTGTTCCACACAGTACAGTGCTGCTCGTGTCCTCCGAAGAACTGATCAGCAGCCAGGCCCAGGAGCTGCGTCGCGGCACCGTCGTGCTGGCCTGCCTGTCGCTGCTCAAGGAGCCGCAGTACGGCTACGCGCTGCTGGAGACGCTCAACGACGCGGGAGTCGCCGTCGACGGCAACACCCTCTATCCGCTGCTGCGCAGGCTGGAGAAGCAGGGGCTGCTCACCAGCGAGTGGAACACCGACGAGTCCCGGCCGCGGAAGTTCTACCGGGTCAGCCCCGAGGGCTCCCTGGTGCGTGCCGGGCTCGTCCGCGAATGGCGGGACCTCGTCGCCTCGATCTCACGACTGACGAAGGAGAAGCATTGAACGCGAACACGCTGACCGAACGCTACGTACACGAGGTCGTCCGGCGAATCCCCACCGACCAGCGCGACGACGTCGCCGACGAACTGCGCGCCACGATCGCCGACACCGTCGAAGCACGCAGGGCGGAGGACCCCGCCTCCGCCGAGCGCGAGGTCCTCATCGAGATGGGCGACCCGATCCGGCTCGCCGCCCGCTACGCGGACCGGCCGCTCTCCCTGATCGGGCCCGAGTTCTACCCGGCGTACATCCGGCTGCTGAAGGTCCTGTTGTCCGCCGTGCTGCCGGTGGTCGCCGCCGCGTCCGTGGTGATCGACGTCCTCGACGGCGGCGACATCGCCTCGGCGCTCGCCGGCGGCATCGGCGCGGTGCTCACCGTCGGCGCCCAGATGTTCGCCTGGCTCACCTTGGTGTTCGTCGTGGTGGAGAGGTCGCGCACCCTCGAACGCTCGGTCTACGGCCCCGGCGCCTGGACCCCCGACGACCTGTCCGACCTGCCGGAGACCGGCAGGCAGGACGCGGCCGCCTACGCCTCGGCGGCCTGGAACAGCCTGCTGCTCGCACTGATCGTCTGGCAGCACGTCTTCAAGCCCTACCAGGCCGACGGCGACGGGATCCCGGTGCTCGACCCCGCCCTGTGGTCGGGCTGGATCTGGCCGATCCTCGCGGGCCTCGCCGGCGTCGTGACCTTCGAGCTGGTCCGGGCCGCCGTGCACCGGTGGACCGTCCCGCTGGCCGTCGGCTACGCCGTCGCCGAGGCGCTGTTCGCGCTCCCGCTCGCCTGGGTCCTCTACCAGCGCATGTTCTTCAACCCGGACTTCCTCACGACCGTCAACGGCGGCTGGACCGTCCCGGACTCGCTCTACACCATCGCGATCCTGGGCGTGCTCGCCGTGAGCGCGATCGACGCGGTCAAGCGTTTCCGGGAAGCCCTCAGCTGAGCTTCACCCCGTCCCCTCCCGGAGACCGCCCTGCCCCCGCTTCGCGGGACTCCATGTCGAGATGGCGGGCGAGCTCGGCCGAGGCTTTCAGCATCGAGAGACTCCGCCGGGCGAGCCCGGAACGCCAGTCTTCGAGGGTCGACTCCAGCGCTTCGACGCTTCCGGCATTGCGCACCTGCTCGATCGCCGAAGCTATCCGCTCCAGCGGATAGCCGCCGCGCCGAAGCTGATGAGCGAGATGCGCGTCCCTCACCGCGGCGGCCGTGTAGGTGCGGTAATCGGTGGCCGGATCCCTTTCCGGGTGGACTATCCCGGCCTTCTCCCACTTCCGGAGCGTCGCGGGCCGGAGCCCCAACCGCCGGGCGACGGATCCGATGTGAACGTCACCCCTCATCAGGTCGGGAGCCTCCTGCGAGGTGAGGTCGCCCAGCGCGCGCGTGACGGCGTCGAGGGTCTGCCGGTCGCGGAGAAGCGCGGCGTGGCTCTGATCGATCAGCCGGAAGACCATTTCCAGGTCTCCCCGATTCGCGGCCCGCATGATGTCGGCCGCCGTCTGGTGCCCGTGTCCGGGAACGAGCGCGAGGAACGTCCTGAGCGCCTGCGCGTGCACCTGTCCGTACAGCCGGTATCCGTGAGGGCTCCGCTCCGCCGTCGGCAGGATCCCGGCGTCCTCGTAGTTCCGGACGGCCTGCGTGGAAAGCCCGTGCTCCCGGGCCAGGTCAACGGGTCGGAGTCTCGAGTCGCTCATCAGAAGTCTCAAGGGGAGGTTCAACGGTCCGGTCGAAGGTACGGGAAACCGCACCGCAAGGCCAGACCGTGCCCTCCCGGTCCTCACTCCGGCGGGCCCGGACGGAAGGGCAGGGACTGGAAGCGGCGGACGAAGTGGCCGGAGGCGAAGACTCCGCGGTCGGTGTCGACCTCGAAGCGCGGGTAGCGCGAGAGGAGCTCCTCCAGGACGACCCTGGCCTGGAGACGGGCCGCCGCCGCGCCCAGGCAGTGATGGGCGCCGTGACCCAGGGCCAGCATCCGGCGGGATCCGCGGGTGATGTCGAGGGCTTCGGCGTCCGGGCCGAACTCGCGGGGGTCGCGGTTGGCCGAACCGTAAAGGAGGAGCACCTTACGTCCGGCCGGGAGCACCTTGCCGTGCAGCTCCACGTCGCGGGTGGCGGTTCGGGCCAGGCCCTGGACGGGGCTCGTCAACCTCAGCAGCTCGTCGATGGCGTCGGGGATGAGGGAGGGGTCCCTCGCCAGGGCGTCCCTCTGGTCGGGATGCGCCGACAGCAGACCGCAGCCGACGCTCAGCAGGCCGGTCGTGGTGTCGTTGCCTCCGGCGACCATGGTGAACGCGAAACCGAGGATGCGCAGCAGGCCCAGCGGGTCCTCGTCGCCGAAGACGGCGTTCAGCGCGGAGATCGTGTCGTCTCCGGGCTCGGCCCGCCTGCGTTCGACGAGGTCGCTGAAGTAGGCGAACAGCTCCGCGACCGCGTCCCCCGCGGCCAGGACGTCTCCGCCGCCGTTGGCGGCGACCGTCAGCTCCGTCCACCGGTCGAACCTGGACCTGTCGGCCTCCGGCACCCCCAGATAGTGCGCGACGACGAAGCTGGGAAGAGGCTTGAACAGCTCGGCGACGATGTCCGCCTCGTCCCGTCCGGCCAGCCCGTCCAGGCGCTCTCGCACGAACGCCCGCACCTGCGGCTCGATCGAGGTCACCCGCCGGGGCGTGAAGCCCTGGCTGATCAGCCTGCGGAACTCGGTGTGCTCGGGCGGATCCAGCATCACCATCGGCGCCGCTTCCTGCAGGCCGATCCGCTCCCGCTCGCCGTAGGAGAAGGTCAGCCCCTCGGCGGAGGAGAACGTCGCGGTGTCCCGCGCCGCCCGCCACACGTCCGCGAACCGCGACAGGACCCAGTAGTCCCCTCGCTCGACGTGATGCAGCGGATCGTGGTCGCGCAGGGCCGCGTACATCCCGAACGGATCCCGCCACGACTCGCCCGACAGCTGCTCATAACCCTGGAAGACCTCAGCATTCATGCCGCCAATCTGAAACACATCCGCCCGCGGATCAACAGGCTGACGCCACGAGTTTTCGGATATCCGAGGGACGGGCGGTTTCACCGGGTCGGCGCCCGGACTCCGGGGAAGGGGGATGGTAGGTCCGGAGAAAGGAGAGGACATGGCAGAGAAGGTCAAGGAGACGCCGTCTCCTTCAGGAATGAAGAAGCTCGCCGCGCGCATGCCGCTCACCCTGTACCGGGCGGGACTCGGATGGGTGCTCGGCGGCCGGTTCCTGCGGCTCACCCACCTCGGGCGCGAGAGCGGACGGCCCCGGCAGGTGGTCCTGGAGGTCGCGGGAAGGGACGGCGACGTCGTCCGGGTCGCCTCCGGTTTCGGACGCGGCTCCCAGTGGTTCCGCAACATCCTGCGCAACCCCGAGGTGACCGTCCAGATCGGACGCCGCCTGTACTCGGCGACCGCCCGCCCGCTGGACCCCTCCCGCTCCGGTCGCGCCATGGTCGAGTACGCCGCCCGCCACCCGCGCCTGGCCCGCCGCCTCATGCGCGTCTGCGGCATCCGGGTCGACGGCACCCCGCCCGACTACGAGCAGGTCGGCCGCGAACTGATCCCCTTCGTGGAGCTCACTCCGCGCTGAAGCCCCGGAGGGGGCTTCAGGGAAGGTCGCCGTCACCACCCAGGTTGTCCACCATGCGCCTCAGCACGTTCACCGCCGCGGCGTAGTCGGCCGCTTCGATGCCCTCATGCGTGCGCTCGTGGACCCGCAGGTTGCGCTCCTTGGCCCGCAGCCGACCGGCCTCGCCCTCCTCGGTCAGTGTCAGCGACCCGCCGTCCTCCCGCATCCACCCCCGGGACACCAGGTCGTCGTAGACGCCGTCGAAGTCGATGCCGAGATCGTCGTAGACCTCCAGCTTGCGCGACAGCGCGGGACGAGTCCACGTCCCCGGCGCTCCCGCCACGTGGTTGAGCGTCCACCAGTGCGGCTGGGTGAGCCCTTCCACGGCCAACTGCTCCCGCAGCGCGCCGACCACCCTGCGGTAGGTCTCCCCGCTCCAGTAACCGATGGGCTGAGCGGCCAGCTCCCGAACCGGGTACTCCTTGAACACCATGACGGCCTCACTTTCCGGGCTTCCCGAACGGAACGGTCATCACGGTAGAACTTCAACCTTCCTTCAAGTCAACTCTCCTTCAGGCCGGGTCCGCCTTCGCGCCCGGGCCGGGCAACACGTCGACGTCGGTGGCGTGCATCGGTCGCCCGCACTCCGAGCAGTGCGGTTCGGCATGGGCGATCCGACCGCAGGCACGGTGCCGGTAGAGCACCGGAGGGCCCGCCTCGCCGGCCGTCCAGCGGTCGCCCCAGCGCACCATCGCCAGGAGCAGGTCGCAGAGCTCCTCCCCCTTCGCCGTGAGCACGTACTCGTGGCGCGGGGGCCGGCTCGAGTACTCCCGGCGCTCCAGTACGCCGTTGCCGACCAGCCACTTCAGCCGTTCGGTGAGCACCTTGCTGGAGATCCCCAGGTCGCGCTGAAGCTGGTCGAAGCGGCCCATGCCGACATAGACGTCGCGCAGGATCAGCGGCGACCACGGCTCTCCGATGACGTCGAGCGTGCGGGCGACCGAACAGGCCATGTCTCCGAACCGGGTTCGCTGCATGGGCGCAGTCTAAAGCCAGTCACTTCCCTGAAGGAAGTCACTGGAGTAGGGTCGGACCCAGTCCCTTTCTTCAAGGAAGTCACTGGAGGAACAGCCGTGAAGCACCCTCAGGTCGTCTCGGAACGGCAATGGCAGGCCGCGCGGGAGGCGCTGCTGGCCAAGGAGAAGGAACTCACCCGGGCGATGGACGCCCTGGCCGCCGAACGGCGCCGCCTGCCGATGGTCCGCGTCGACGAGGACTACCGGTTCCACGGCCCCGAAGGCCCGGCGAGCCTGCTCGACCTGTTCGACGGCCGCAGCCAGCTCATCACGTACTGCTTCATGTGGCACGGCTCCGACGACTTCTGCTCGGGCTGCTCGATGTTCGTCGACAACATCGGGCATCCGGCCCACCTGCACGCCCGGGACGTCTCGCTGGCCCTGGTGTCCCGCGGCCCGCTGGACGAGATCACGCGGTTCAAGCAGCGCATGGGCTGGACGGTCCCGTGGTTCTCCTCGCTGGGAACCGGTTTCAACGACGACGTCGGAGCCGGCGACGGATTCGCGCTCAACGTCTTCCTGCGCGACGGCGACGACGTCTACCGCACCTACTCCACCACGGGACGAGGAGTCGAACGCCTCGGAAGCAACTGGACCTTCCTGGACCTGACGCCGTTCGGCAGGCAGGAGATCTGGGAGGAATCCCCCGAAGGCCGACCGCAGACCCCGCCCTACGGCTGGTGGCGCCTCCACGACGAATACGGCGACGATCCGCGCTGACCCCCGAACCGAGAAGATCCGCACCGACCGAGGAGAAGCCGGCCATGACCCGCACCGATCCCATCGCCGAACTGCTGTTCGGCGAAAGCGACGCCACCCCGATGAGCACGGAACCGGCGACGGTGAAACCGTGGGAGCAGGCCCGCGCCTGCCTGCGATCGGCTCCGAAGGGCTGGCTGTCGACCGTACGCCCCGACGGCCGTCCCCACGCGATGCCCTTGATGCCGGTCTGGGCGGACGAGGCGCCGTGGTTCGCCACCCGCCCGGCCTCCCGCAAGGCCGCGAATCTGGCCCGCAACCCCCGCTGCGTCATCACCGTCGCCGACCCCGCCCTCGACCTGGTGATCGAAGGCACCGCCGCCCGGGAGGAGGACGAAGCCCTGCTGCACCGGGTAGCGGCGGCCTTCAAGGCCAAGTACGAGTGGGAGTTCACGGTACGAGGCAGCCGTGTCCAGGACGACGACCTTCCCGGCTCGCCCGAATACGCCTTCTACCGGATCACTCCGGTACGCGCCTACGGCTACGGCGCAGACGGCCTGACCGCCACACGTTGGCGCTTCGGATGACTCCCTCATCCCCGGCCGAGGGGGCGGTCAGCCGTCGGAGACGGTGAGGGCGAGGTTGGGGCAGGCGAGAACGGCGCGGGTGGCGAGGAGCAGCTGGGAGGAAGCGGGCTCGGGATCCAAGATGATCACCTTGTATTCGGGGCCGTCGTCCTGGTCGAACAGGTCGGGGGCGACGAAGACGCACTGGCCGGTGCCGCGGCACCGGTCCGGATCCGCGTGCAGTCTCACCATGTGACGGGCAGAGAACCGATGCCGTAGACGAACTGGTCGTACCGGAACGGCACGTCCTCGAGAGGGATCGTCAGGCGCAATTCGGGGAAACGCGCCGTGAGGCGGTCGAAGGCGATGTTCATCTCCAGCCGCGCCAGTGCGGCCCCCAGGCACTGGTGCATCCCGAACCCGAACGCCAGGTGCTGGCCCTGCTCCCGGCCGAGGCCGAAGGAGTCCGGGTCGGGGAAGTGCGCGCCGTCCCGGTTGGCCGAGGCGATCGAGGCGATGAGGCCCTCGCCGGCGCCCATCGTCACCCCGCCGACGGTGAGCGGCTCCAGCAGCGTCCGCGCCAGCCCGAACTGCACGATCGTCAGGTAACGCAGCAGCTCCTCGCTCGCGGAGCCGATGAGGGAGGGGTCGGCGTGCAGCTCCGCCCACCTGCCGGGCTCCTGCAGCAGCGTCAGCGTCCCGAGCGCGATCATGTTGGCCGTCGTCTCGTGCCCGGCGACCAGCAGCAGCAGCGCCATGTCGACCAGTTCGCGTTCCGTCAGCCGCTCCTCGGGGATCGCGGCCGCGACCCTCCCGAGCAGATCGTCGCTCGGCGTCCGCACCTTCTCCGCGACCAGGGCGGCCAGGTACCCGCCGAGCTCCCCCATCGCCTTGCCCACCTCTTCGGGCGGCGCGGCCAGGTCCAGCACCGCCGCACTGCGATCCTGGAAGAACTCGTGGTCCTCGTAGGGCACGCCCAGGAGCTGGCAGATCACCTGGGAGGGCAGAGGCAGCGCGAAGTCCTTGACGAGGTCGGCCGCCGGCCCCGCCTCGACCATCGCGTCCAGGAGGTCGTCCACCGCCTGCTCGACCCCCGGCCGCATCGCGTTGACGCGCCGCATCGTGAACTCCGCCGTCAGAAGCCGGCGCAACCGCCCGTGGTCGGGATCGTCCATCCGCAGGAACGAGAACATCCCCTCACCCGGAGGCAGATCGATGAGCATGGGGAACTGAGGCTGCGAGTCCTTCGCGCTCACCCGGGGATCGCTCAGCACCGCCCGCACATCGGCATGCTTCGTCACCAGCCAGGCGACCTGCCCGTTCGGCAGCCGCACCCGCACGGGCGGCCCCTCGCGGAGCTGCGCGAAGCCCTCCGGAGGATGGAACCCGTTCGTTCGCTTCCACGGCATCTTGGGAACTTCCAGCTGTTCCATGCCACCCGCTTTCTGTCCTTTGATTCAGGACAGTAAAGCCGGGGGAAAACGATGAGAATACTCTCAAAACGAAAATTTCATCCCAGTGCGAGGCTGAAACCGGCCACCCGGTACGTCCTAACCTGATTCGAACCTGTCACACCGAATCGAAAGCTCGACGCCTGAATACACGGTTTGCCATGCCCAGGACCTCTCGGGCTCCGAATAACCGCATTCAGGACGCGCGTCGCCTGGAAATCGTCCCTCCCGTGTGCGAGCCGGGCCGCTGCGCGGAGTCAGGAGGCAGGCCCGGCGCGACGACGTCGCCACACGGCCGGAGCGTCCTGCCGCCTCAGCTCTTCCGTCCGATGCCGCCGAGCGGCTGGACCGGGGGCACCGGCCCGACGGGCTCGATCTCGGGACGCCACTGCGGGCACGGCACGAGGCCGGGAGGGAGGAGGTCGACGGTGGCGAAGAAGGGCAGGATGCGGTCGGCGCTGCGGAGTTCGTAGGGAACGGCGCCGCCCTCGTCGTATTCGTCCTGGGCCTGGTCGAGGGTGTCGGGGATGGTGTCGGTACCGTCGGCGATGACGAGGAAGCTCCCCGAGGGAAGCTCGTCGACGAGCTGATGGACGATCTCCTGTGCCCGTTCGTCGTCGGGGACGTGACCGAGGATCTCCATGAGCATGAGGGCGATGGGCTGCTCGAAGTCGAGGGTCTCGCGGGCCTGCCTGATGATGTCGGCCGGGTCGTGCAGGTCGGCTTCGATGTAGGCGGTGACGCCCTCGGGCGTGCTGTTGAGCAGCCCGTTGGCGTGGGCGAGCACGAGGGGGTCGTTGTCGACGTAGACGATCTTCGCGTCGGGAGCCGCGCGCTGGGCGACCTCGTGGGTGTTGTCGACGGTGGGCAGGCCGGTCCCGACGTCGAGGAACTGGCGGACGCCCTCGTCGGTGGCGAGATGACCGACGGCGCGGGCGAGGAACTGGCGACTCAGCCGGGCGATGTCCACGATCCCCGGAAAGACGTCGAAGTACTGGTCGCCGGCCTCCTGGTCGACGGGGAAGTTGTCCTTGCCGCCCAGCCAGTAGTTCCAGACGCGTGCGGAGTGGGGAACCGTGGTGTCGATACCGCCGCTCAGGTCTTTTTCGGCTTCGTCGAAAAAGCTTTTTGAGTCATCGCCGGTCCCCATGGCAGCCTCCGTACTCGTGGGTGCAATCATCGTGTTCGGGTGATTTTGCCCCAAGATCCCGTACGCCACCAGGCATATTCCAGTGGCTGAGACGAATTCCCGCCGTCAGGTGCGGAGCCCTTCGATGAATGTCCTGCTGGAGTCCTCGCCTTTGGAATCACGGCCGATGTTGGCGAATTTCACCGCGTATTCCTGAAAGTCCTCCGGCTGGTCCAGAATGCTTCCCCGCGCCGTTCCCGTCGGCCCGTCCGCCGGAAGGTAGACGATGTCAGAGCGGCCTCCATCGGCGAACCGCAGAATCGTCATCGCCTCACCGGCGGGTGCGGATCTGCGCGGCAGGGACGTCCGCACCTGGAGGGTCACCCGCCGGGAACTCATGGCGCGCAGGAGGGCCCGGTACTGGTCCTGCATGACCTCCGGCGAAACGGCCGGGTGGAAGAGCGCGGCCTTCTCCAGGAGGAACCATCCGACGGGCCTGTCCGGCCTGCGGTACAGCAGCTCGAAGCGGCGCATCCGCAGGGCGACATGCCGGCGGACCGTCTCCTCGGAGGCGTCGGGCAGCGCGTGAGCGATCACCGCGCGGGCGTAGTCCCGCGTCTGCAGCAGCTCGGGGACTGTCCGGGGTTCGTAGACCTTGAAAACGCGGGCCTCCCTCTCCAGATCGAGGTAGCGCCGAAACCGATCGGGCGCGGCGTCGCCGTACTCCTCCCACGGATCCGGCGGCGGGTCCGCCCTCCAGGAGCCTCCGAGCCCCTTCCCTACATCAGTGCCCCCGTGAACCAGGCTCAGAGGAACACGCGTGCCGACCTGGCGCGGAAGGACGATCTCGGGCGCGGGCCGCCCGCTGGACATCGCCAGAACCGTGTCGTTGTACCAGATCGTCCACTGCCTCAACGTCCCGATCATGTCGGGGTCTCCGCCCCATTCCCCGATCGCCATTCGCAGGACCCTGATCAGGGACTGCACGAAATACCGCTTCGGCAGTCGGCTGGTGGACTTGTTCAGGTTGTCCGAAACCGTCGAATCAGCCAATACCATGATCTTGATGTTCCGCCGCGCCAGGATCCGCTGCGCCTTCTCCGAGAACTTCTGCAGCGACAGGAGCCCTTCGGGCGTGGCGAGATCCACCGCGACACCCAGTGCGGCGCGAAATCCATTCGCGACCGCGACCCGTTCCTGCTCGTTCATGGCGACACATCCTGGTCTTGCAGTGATCGACCCGCACATGGTCCCACCCGGCAAGGCCTGCCGCACCCGACATCCAGCGCCAAACTAAATAGGCATATGACCGCTTGGCCGGGCTTGCTAATGCTAGGCGGGTATGTCGGCTATGCCGCGATTCCCGCTTTTATCCGGAAGTCCCGGAGATGATCGTTCCTGGGGCGGAGCAGCCGTGCGGGCCTGCACTCTGGGCGGCATCCGAAGAAGGGACCGCCCCGTGCTGCGACTCGCCACACCACCGCCCTCCGTCCTCCCCGGCTTCGACGACCCCGCCCTCGCCGACCCGTCCAAGCCGAACGACGCCGCCCTCATGTCCCTGTCGCTGTTCACCGTCTGGGCGATCCGCACCGGCCGGACCCTCCGCCCCGTACCCGTAGCCGAACTCTCGGCCGGCGAAATCGAGGCATTCTGGGAAGACGACCAGCTAGAAGCCCCTTATGCGGGGAGCCCCACGAAATGACCACTCCCCCTCCCCGCAGACCCAGCCGCCCCCGACTCTCCCCTCTCCCTCCACCGATGACCGAAATCCCCTCCCGGGCTCCAACGGTGAGAAAGTCCGCGCTCTTCGCCGCCGACATCATCGGTTTCAGCACCGCCTGTCCAGACGCCCGCACCCAGATCCAGGCACGGAACCGCCTGTACGACCACATCCAAGAAGCCTTCGACCTGACCGGCCTGCCCTGGTGGGAATGCCACCGCGAAGACCGCGGCGACGGCGCCCTGGTAGTCGCCCCCACCGACACCGACCCCACCCTGTTCCTGGACCCTCTGGCCCACCACCTGCGCGCACTCCTCCGCCGCCCCCACGGGGACGACCCCGCGCCCCCGCTCCGCCTACGCCTGGCCGTCCACTACGGCGAGGTCCACCACGACGCCCACGGCGTCACCAGCAACGACCTCATCCTGCTCTTCCGCCTCCTGGACTGCGCCACCTTCAAACGAGCCCTCCGCACCACCGACACCGCCCTGGGCATGATCGTCTCCAACGCCCTCTACCAGCACGCCACCCGCCACAGCCGCCACCTAGACCCTTCCTCCTACCGGCCCATCCGCATCACCGCGAAAGAACACCGCCGCACCCCGGCCTGGATCTGGGGCCTGTGAAGCCCCGGGTAGTTCGCCTGACGACCAGCCGACGTGGCAAGGAGACGGAGAACTGCGTTGGATCGACCGGCAGCGCCGGCGCACCCGCATCGAACTCGCCAACGCGATCTTCGAGTACATCGAAGGGTTCTACAACCGCCGCCGACGCCACTCGTCCCTGGACTGGATGACCCCGATACAGTTCGAAACCACCACCCGGTCGAGCCCGATCTCCTCACCAGCGAGTCCGTGAAACCGGGGCGACATCAGTTGAGAAAACGGCCCCGCCACCGCTGGGCACGGTGCCGCTCCCGCAACGCTCAACACCGCTCGCCCTCCTCACACGGGCCTGGTGCCTGGTCCAGCGGCTGGTCGCCGGGTTCAGCCGTTTCGGCCAGGCGGTGGAGGAGGTGCGCCCAGCCGTCGCCGGTCTCCTCCTCGAGTACGGTCGGCAGGTCGCTGTGGCGCAGGGTGAGCTCGGTGCCGTCGCCGTCCGGGGTCAGGGTGACTTCGACTCGGGAGGACTCCGGTGGGATGTCGGGTGCGCCCGGGGTGGCCTCCCAGCCGAAGGTGAAGACGAGGCGTTCGTACGGCACGAGCTCCACGAACCGGCCGCGCATCACCGGGCGCGGACCCTCGTGCATCGCCACCTGCAAGATGCCGCCGGGGCCGGCGTCCAGTTCGGCCGTTCCCCACCATCGCGCCAGGCGTGCCGGGTCGGTGAAGAACCGCCAGACCGTCTCGGGGCGCGCGCGGATGTGCAGCGTCTGCTCGATCGTCCTGCTCACAACGATCCCTTCGCGTCCTGGTCGCCGGTGTGCGCGTGTTCTTCCTGCTCGGCTTCGTGCTGGAGGCGGCTGAGCGAGGCGGACCACATGGTCTCCAGGAACGTCACCGCCTCGGCCAGTCCCTCCGGACGCAGCCGATAGAAGCGGCGGTTGCCTGCGCGGCGGACGTCGACGAGGCGGGCCGCCGCCAGCGTTCGCAGGTGCTGGGACACCGCGGGGCGACTGATCTCGGGGAAGCGCTCGGCGATCTCGCCTGCCGACACCTCGCGATCCCGCACCAGGACGAGGATGGCGCGGCGGGTCGGGTCCGCCACGGCGCGAAGCGCGTCGTCCATGGGTCACCGCCTTCGTTTGCGCACTGCCGGGACAGTGTGTAAGTGTTTAAGCAATATCTTACATACTTTCGAGGACGAGGGATCCGCCATGTCAGGAGATGACAGCACCCATGTGCCGCGACCGGAGAACCGACGGCTGAACGCGCTCGTCGGCCGCTGGCGTTCGCAGGGGCGGACAACGGCCACCCCGACGGATCCGGAGATCCGCATCGTCGGATCGGACATCTACGAGTGGCTGGCGGGCGAACACTTCCTCATCCACCGTGTGGACGTGCGCATGAATGATGAGCACGTCGAGGTCATCGAGATGATCGGACCCTACGATCCGGCGAGCCGGACCTACCCCATGCGCTCCTTCGACAACCACGGCGAGTTCGTCACCATGCGGGCGAGCGTCGACGACGACGGCGTCTGGACGTTCGCCGGCGAGACGGAGCGGGCGACGCTGGTGATCGCCGAAGACGGCGACTCCATGACGGCCGAATGGGAGCGCACCGACGACGGCTCGAACTGGCGGCACTGGATGGACATGAGCTTCACGAAGATGCCCGGCTCCAGCGCTGTCCCCGCCCCGTGATCCTCGAAGGCGCCGAGACCATGGACCCCCTGTTCGCCCGAAACCCGTAGTCACTCAGGGCACTAAAAAGGCCACTTCCGAGAGCCGGAAGTGGCCTTTGACCTGGGTGGAGATGAGGGGATTCGAACCCCTGACCCCTTCGATGCGAAGCATCTTCCCCAAGATCTCTAGCAGCCCCCGCGAGCCCTCTGCCAGCATCAGCGGTTCCTCAGCATCCGGCAGCGTCCGCCCTCGTACGCCTCGGTTGTCACCCAGTTAGACACTCACACCGTCTCAGCTTCGGTCAGCAGCCGTGCCTGCTTCTCCCTACCTGCTTGTCGCTGTCGGCGGGCCCCTAACCCTTTGTGCTCAATCACCTTACCTTTAGAATCCGCGAGCCTCCCTTAGAACGTCTAAACCGCTGACCGGCTGCTCCTAGAAGATCGCAACTACCAAGAGCCTGGAGGCTTAGGATGTCTATCGCTCTGTCATGCGTCGCGCTGGTGCTAAGCCTGTACGTTTTCGTACACGGTCGACGGAAGGACAAGCGAGATCTATTCCTTCGCATGCACGAACAGCTCGTCAGCCCAGACAGACAGCGAGGTCGCCGTCTGCTCTATCAGATGGCCAAAGACGGGCGCAGTGTTGAAGATTTGACACCAGAAGAGTACGAGCTGATCAACAATTCGCTCGCCTACTTCGACGTCCTCGGGATCTATTACAAGAATAGATACATCCGCCGTAAAGATGTTATGGAAATATGGGCTCTGCCCCTCGTCCGGCTCATGCAAGTCGCACAACCATTTCTCAACCATCGCGATACTGACCAGGGCGTCCCTATTTGGCCGCGCCTAAGAGCCCTGCACGCCGACGCTCAGAGGCACCTCGAACGCCACCAAGTCCCCATCAGAACAACACCTTCGGTTACTGGGCAAGCGGGCAGTTCTTCTGTTGACATCTGATCCGTAGCAATATCAGAGCCATCCACAATCGTCCAGATCTACTTGCTGACCTGACCTTCAGCTTCTCCCATGCCCATGCCCGTCCACATCGGTCCAGGCTTGGTGTACTAGCAACCATCGCCGGCCAGTTACCTGGCACGCTCGTTCGGGGGCGCGCTCGGCCACGCGAACGGTTAGGACGGTTTGGCAGAGGGATTCACGCGGGCGAGCGCTCCGGTCCGCAGGGGGCTGGGGGTCGCGAGACCCCGCTTCGAGCTCGATCCGGCCAGCACTCGCAACGGACCTACTTCTCCGAAGCAGCCCAAGATCCCTGCCAACCATAAACACGCCCTGACCAGCGCCGGAAGTCCGCAGCAGCCTTTCGCAATCCTGCTCGTCCTCCCAGCTTGCCACTCACGCGGTAGGCCGATCTAAATGCGGGATTTGCCGGATTTTAGAAGTCAATGCCGTGACCAGATCTGGCAAATACTGGGAATTGATCATGATACTAGGGCAGTCCTGAACCATGAGTCCTCACAGTGACATCAGCACTGATCCCGACGTATCCCATCTCCTAGATCTACTATCAATGCTGCCGAGCCCGAAAGGCAACGTTGATTTCTGGGCGGCGGTACAGTCTGCTGCACATCCTGGCACGGGAACTGCGGGAGAACCT
>NZ_BAAATZ010000007.1:0-18359 GCF_039533685.1 Actinocorallia aurantiaca
GGGTGGGGGTCGGGGTCGGCGTCGGCGTGGGAGTCGGAGTCGGAGTCGGAGTGGGGGTGGGGGTGGGGGTGGGGGTCGGAGTGGGGGTCGGGGCCGCGACCACGTTGAAGGTGGCCAGGACGGTGTTCTGGCCCGCGGGGATGGTGCAGGGCGCGTTGAAGGTGTCCGAGCCCACCTCGAGCTGGATCGGGACGCCGGCGGCGTCACGGACGGTCATCGGGCCGAGCTCCAGGCCGGTGACCGTGATCGTGCCGGGGCCCGCCTCCTGGAAGGTCAGCGAAGGCGAGCTGCCGGTCGCAGGGATCTTCATCTCGCCGCTGGCCGGGACGGGGGTCTGCGCCAGCTCGATCGGGATCCGCGGGTTGAGGTTGGTCCGCGGCGCGGTGATGTTCGCGACGGACGTGCCCGAACCCTCGATGGTCTTGCCGCCGACGAGGATCATGCCCCGGACGGTGTTGGCGTTGATGGTGGAGATCGCCTCGATGGGCAGCTCGCCGGTCGGCTCGCCGATCCCGATCGTCTCGGGGGTCGGGATGCTCATCGTGGCCTTCACGTCCTGCGCGCCCACGATGGGGAAGACGCAGTTGAAGGTCAGGTCGAGGGTCGCGGCGGACGCGGGGGCGGAGCCGAGCACGCCGGCCATGCCGAACGCGAGGCAGCCGACGGCCGCGGCGGCCAGCCCGGTCGTGGTTCTTCTGGGTTTCTTCTGGGTGCTCACTTGCTGCCTTCCGGTTGAGGAAATGCCCTTTGGAGACGTCTGGACAACGCCGTTCGGCAGCGCCTTGCATTTGCGCTGGGCAGGGCACGCGTCGCAGAATTACGACGTTTCAGTGCCGTAAGCTACTCACCGGTTCATCTCACGTCCCCATGTCCGGATGACAAGTTTTTTCGGCCTCCGACTCACATCGCGCAAAAGCCCAGAAAATGATCTACCCGCCCTCACCGGGCGACGAAAAGGCCGAAAATTCCAGATCAGTGCAGGCCACAGGCTTGATCACAGACGCCGAAGGGCCCGACCGGCAGACCCTCTTGTCAATTCCACACAGATCATCAGCCCGAAGAACTCATTTTGATGAGTTTTCGATCTCCGCATGCGCGTGGCATGTGTTCTGCGGCCGGTGAGTACCGGACCGAAGAAAATTGTCAGCCGAGCCTAATACCGCCGGTACATGCCCGGGATAGTTTTACCCTCCCGCCCCCGACAATTATTTGAAGGCATACGGAGGCCACGTGCAGACCAGGAATCAAAACCGCAGAGCCGCCACCGGGCTGGCCGCCGCGGCCGTCGGCTGCCTCGCGTTCGGCATGGCCGGCGTGCTCGGCTCCGCCCCCGCGTCGGCCGCGAGCCTGAGCCTGACCTTCAACTGCGTCTTCCCCATCGTGGGCGCGCAGGACGTGAAGGCCACGATGAGCATCCCCATCCCCGAGACCGTCGAGGTGGGGCAGCCGACCGGCGAACTTCCCATCGAGGCGGTCTCCACCATCAACGCCAGCACGGTCCGGGGCATGAACCTCGTCGGCGGCAAGACCATCGAAGGGGTGGGCACGTCCGTCGCGAACATCACCGCGCCGCGGACGAACCTCGACCCGCGGATCCCGATCGACCTCGAGCAGACTCCCGTCCCCGCCAGCGGCGAGATGCAGATCAAGGCCACCGGCAGCTCGCCTTCGCTGACCTTCCAGGAGGAAGGCGACCTCGTCGTCACGGTCACCGGCCTGGAGCTCGGCCCCATGACCCTGAAGGACGCGACGGGCACCCCGATCCAGCTCGAGACCGGCTCGGACACCTTCAACGCGCCCTGCACCATCCCCGCCGGTCAGGAGACCGTCCTGGCCCGGGGCAAGGTCGTCCCGAAGGGCACCGGCCCCACGCCCACGCCCACGCCGCCCACCCCGACCCCGACCACCCCCACACCGACCCCTACAACGCCGACGCCCCCCACGCCGACGCCTACACCGACACCGACACCGACACCGACCACCCCGACACCGACACCGACGCCCACACCCACACCGACTCCCACGCCGACTCCCACCCCGACGCCGCCCGGTGACACGGTGCCCTACTCCGTCAGCCTCAAGGGCTCCACCTTCATCAAGCGCGCCAACGGCTCCGTGCCCCTGAACGGGAAGATCCAGGCCCGGTTCGACCCCAGGACGAACCGCTACACCGGCCAGCTGTCCCTGAAGTCCGCGACCGGCAGGTTCAAGGTGCTGCGCGTGCTGCCGGTGCGGGCCAGGATCGTCTTCGAGCCGAAGCACGAGACCACCGGCGGGTTCGAGAAGGGCGTGCTCACGGCCAGGGCGAAGACGCACGTCAAGGTGACCTCGATCAAGCTGTACGGCATCCCGTTCGGCGGCGGCGCGAACTGCCGGACGTATTCGCCCGCGGAGATCAATCTCAAGTCCGGCAAGAAGAAGGCCTCCACCCTCACCGGGCGGTATTACCTTCCCCCGCTGCACGAGTGCGGTGCTCTCACCCCCCTGATCAACGCGATGACCGCCGGTTCCGGAAACACCGTCAAGCTCAAGGCCGGGTTCTAGAACCCCTCCCCCGGTCAGGTGACGAAAGCGCGGGCGGCCGCCGGTGATCCGACGACCGCCCGCCGCCCGGACACGGACCGTCCCCTCTCATTCCCGAATCGAAAGGCATCCCATGTCCTCACCGGCCCCTTCCCTGGACGACTGGCGGCGCTGGATCGCCGAGAACCTGCTGCTGGAGGCCCCGCCGAACGCCCTGGCGGCCAAGCTCGTGGAGGAGGGCTTCTCCCCCGAGGAGGCGGTGCGCGAGCTCGAGGCGGCTCTGGTCAACCCCTACCTGGTGGGCGCGGCCCGGATGCGCAACCGGCTGGCCAAACGGGAATGGACGCTGTCGGTGCTCTCCGACCTGGAGCGGATGCGTACGGGTGGCTCGGTCGTGCCCCGGCGGGAACTGCTGTCCCGCGAGGAGTTCTTCGAGGAGTACTACTTCCGGAACCGGCCCGTGGTCATCACCGGCCGGCTCGCCTCATGGCCCGCCCTGAGCAGGTGGGACCTCGAGTACTTCCGCGCCGGGTACGGCGACCGCAAGGTCGAGGTGCAGTTCGGCCGCGAGACCGACCCGGAGTTCGAGATCAACCGGGAGAAGCACGTCAGGACCATGCTGTTCGGCGACTACGTCGACCTCGTGGAGCGGGCCGGGGCGACGAACGACTTCTACATGACGGCCAACAACACCGGCGTGAACCGCGAGGCGCTGGCCGGCCTGTGGGACGACGTCGAGACCGTCACCGAGTACCTCGACCCCGCCTCCCCCGACACCGGGTTCTTCTGGCTCGGCCCGGCCGGCACCAAGACGCCGTTCCACCACGACCTGACCAACAACTTCATGGCCCAGGTGCTCGGCCGCAAGAAGGTCAAGCTCATTCCGATGACCGACACCGCGCACGTCTACAACCATTTCCACTGCTACTCGCAGGTCGACGGGAGCGCGATCGACTACGACCGGCATCCGGCGATGCGCGGGGCCTCGGTGATCGAGTGCACCATCGGCCCCGGAGACCTGCTCTTCATCCCCATCGGCTGGTGGCACTACGTCGAGGGGCTCGAGGTCTCCGTGACGATGAGCTTCATCAATTTCCGCGAGCGCAACGACTTCTCCCGGAGCTACCGCACCTACCACGACCTGTAAGGAGGTTCCTTCATGCCGATGCGCGGTGTCCCCCTGCCCGTGACGCTGTCCTTCCTGCCCGCCTTTCCGGTCGTGCTGGCCCTGGCCGCCTTCCCCGCCGTCCCGGCCTCGGCGGCCGGGCCCGCGATCACCCCGGCGGACGGCTCGACCGTCACCGCCCGGACCGTCGCCATCCGGGTGCAGGCCCCGGCGGGCGGCGGGCGGCTGCTGGTGGACGGGGTGGAGCGCGACTCCGGCCGCGCCCGTGAGCTCACCTACACCCTGGACGGCCGGAAGGAGCCGAACGGGACGCACCGCGTCAGGTTCGACGCGACCCTGGCCTCGGACGAGGACAGCGCCGGCACGTTCAAGCTGGCCGTCCGCCCCGCCGCGCCCACCGGTGTCAGCGCCTCGCTCTCGGGCAGGACCGTCACGGTCACCTGGAACGCCAACCCCGAGCCCGACATCAACGGCTACACCGTGCAGAGCGAGCAGGGCAACGCCTCCACCGGCCCCTGCTCGGGCACCTGCCGGCAGTCCTTCGAGGTCCCCGCCTCGGCCACCGGCGCCCTGGCCGTCGGGGTGGAGGCCAAGCGCACCGGCGCGGTGCTCTCCTCCCCCACCTCCTACAACTTCGTGGACCTCGACCCGCCCGCGGCCGACCCCCCGCCGCAGGACCCGGTCCCACAGCCCGAACCCGCCCCGGACACCTCGTCCCCCGGCCCCGCCGCCGAGCAGCCCGCCCCCGCCCCGAGCGGCTCTCCCGAGCCGAAGCCGTCCGGCACCCAGAGCACCGCGCCCGCCGAGCCCGGTGGCCCCGACGCCCCCGGCACTCCCGGCACCCCCGGCACGACTTCGAGTCCTCCCCCCGACAACGGCACCACGCCTCTGCCCTCGACGGCCCCTTCGCTCCCGGACTGGCTGGGCCCCCAGCTCGACCCGAGCACCCCGCCCACCGGGAACCCCGACCTCGCGCTGCTGCCGTCCCTTCCCGCGGTGGCCGCCTCCCCCGGCGCCTCGCCCGCGTTCGGCCTGCGGTCCGGCCGGGACCCCCTGTTCCAGCCCCTGAACGAGCACGCCGCCAGGGGCACGGCGCTCGCCGGGGTCCTGTTCCTGGCCCTGACGCACCTGGGGCTGTGGTCGCGCCGGCGGCGGCTCGCCGCTCTCGCGCCGCCTTCCCCGCTCTCCGCCCTCGAGCGGATCACCGCCGAGCGCGCCGCCATCGAGACCGCCGTCGAGACCGCCGCGGACGACGCGGGCACCGGGCGCGCCCCGTCCCGCCGGGGCCTCCGCCGCTGGAGGAGGACCGGGTCTCACCTCCAGCCGGGGAGCCACATCCGGGACGACCAGGAGGAGTAGGGGATGAGGTCGGCCGTCAGGACCGGGTAGAGGTACCAGAAGTTCCCGGCGACCGCCCCCAGGTACGCGGCGCCCGCGAGGTACACCAGGGTCCGGCGCGCCGGACGGCCCTCCGCCGCCTCCGCGGCCTTGGCGTACAGCAGCACCAGGGCCAGCGCGGCGAAGGGCAGCAGCGGCAGCGCGTAGGTGGAGAACATGATGCGCCCGCCGGCGGCCTCCGGCAGCCACGGCAGGAACCCCGCCAGGTAGCCCCACAGGACGGCCCCCGCGCGCCAGTCCCACGCCCTGATCGTCAGGACGAACAAGATCGCCAGCGCCGCCGGCGCGGCCCACCAGATCGCCGGGGTCCCCAGGTCGGTCACGCCGGTGACGCACTGGTCCGACGGCGTGCAGCCCGCGCCGCCGCTCTGGTGCGTCTGGAAGTGCATTCCGGCGGGCCGCCCCAGGTAGAGCCACTCCCACGGCCAGGACTGGGAGGGGTGGGTTCCGGTGACTCCCCGGTGGAAGGCGAGGGTCTCGGCGTGGCGGTGCCACAGGGACCGCAGCGGGTCGAGGAACTCCGGCCAGAAGGCGCTGGGGTTCTCCTTCGCCCAGAACCTTTCCGCTCCGGCGATCGTCCTGCCGAACAGCCGTTCCTGCAGTCCCGTCCCGGACACGAACCAGCCCCACCAGCCGGCCAGGTAGGTCGCCAGCGCGACCGCCCCCACCGTCAGGAAGGACGGGAGCAGGTCGAGCAGCACCGTGCCCGTCCAGGGCCGGGACACGCCCGCCGCCTTCCTGGCTCCGCGGTCCCACAGCAGGGCCAGCGCCCAGAAGAACACCAGCGCGTACAGGCCGGTCCACTTGCTGCCGCAGGCCAGGCCGAAGCAGACCGCCGCCGCGATCCGCCACGGCCTCCACAGGAGGGGGCCGAAGACCCCGGGCCCCGGGCCTTCGGCGTGCGCCGCCAGCGCGGCCCGGGTGCGGTCGCGGTCGACGACGAGGCAGCCGAAGCCGGCGACGACGAACAGCGCCAGGAAGATGTCCAGCATCGAGATCCGGGCCGCCACCAGCCAGGAGCCGTCCAGCGCGACGAGCAGTCCCGCCGCGCAGCCCAGCGGGGTCGAGCCGAGCATCCGGCGGGCGGTGCGGGCCACGATGAGCACCAGGAGCACCCCGGCCGCCGCGGCCGCGACCCGCCAGCCGAACGGGTCCATGCCGAAGACCGCGACACCCGCCGCGATCAGCCATTTGCCCACCGGCGGGTGGACGGCGAAGCCCGCAGCCCCGTGATGCAGACCGGCCGCGGGGTTGCCCGCCATGACGAAGCCGTTGGCGGGCTGCCCGCCCGGCTGGTCCCGCCAGCTCAGTTCGACGCCGCTGTGCAGCAGCGCCCAGGCGTCCTTGGCGTAGTAGGTCTCGTCCCACATCAGTTCGTGCGGGTCGCCCAGCCGGACGAACACCACCACGAAGGCGTAGGCCGCGACGATCAGCGGCCCGATCCAGCCCCAGTCGGGCGGGCCGAACCGGAAGCGCGTGCCCTTCCCCTCCCGGGGGGCCGTGCGGTCGTCCGTCGTCGCGGTCGCCACGGTTCATCACCTCTCGGGCTGCTCGATGCGCCCGAAGCGTAGGGGAGGTTCCCGGGCGGGAGACCGCCCTTCGACACGAAGTGCGGCACCGAAGATGTGGGGGGAACTCCTTCCCTCCGCTGAACGGGCCTTAAAGTGTCCGGCATGCGGGAGGCCACTCGGATCAGGGGGTTCTGGCAGGAGCTGGGGCTCCCCGGGATCATCGACGTTCACACCCATTTCATGCCGAAGCAGGTCATGGACAAGGTGTGGGCCTACTTCGACACGGCGGGGCCGCTGACGGGGCGGGAATGGCCGATCTCCTACCGGACCGGCGAGGAGGAGCGGCTGGCCGTCCTCCGGGAGTTCGGGGTGCTGGCGTTCACCTCGATGATCTACCCGCACAAGCCCGACATGGCGGCCTGGTTGAACGGGTGGGCGGCGGACTTCGCCGAGCGGAACCCCGACTGCCTGCGGACGGCGACGTTCTTCCCCGAGCCCGGAGCCGGCCGGTACGTCGCCGAGGCCGTCGAAACGGGCGCGAAGGTGTTCAAGGCCCACCTGCAAGTGGGGGCCTACGACCCCCGGGACGCGCTCCTCGACGACGTCTGGGGTGTGCTGGCCGAGGCGGGGATCCCGGTGGTCACGCACTGCGGTTCGGGACCGCAGCCCGGGGCCTTCACCGGGCCCGGCCCCATCGGCGAGGTGCTGCGCAGGCACCCCCGGCTGCGGCTCGTCGTCGCGCACATGGGGGTGCCGGAGTACCGGGAGTTCCTCGACCTCGCCGACCGCCACGACGGGCTGATGCTGGACACCACGATGAACTTCACCCGCTTCTCCGAGGAGGACGCGCCCTTCCCCCGCGAGGAGCTCCCCCGGCTGCTCGACCTGGGGGAACGCATCGTCTTCGGGTCGGACTTCCCGAACATCCCCTACCCCTACGCGGAGGCCCTGGAGGCGCTGGCGTCGCTGGGTCTGGGGGACGGGTGGCTGCGGGCCGTCTGCCATGACAATGCGGCCCGGATCTTCCACCCGCAAGGGTGACAAATGCAACGGAACCGAGATTTCATTCTTCCTTCACCTGGGCGTATCCCCCGCTTAGGATCGCGCTCAAGCGGTCAGCAGCAGGTCCTCCCTGCCCCACCCCTCGTCTCGCCGCATCCCACCGCTGTGCCGTGCCCGAGACGAGAGGGTTTCCCCCTGTGCCCATGCTGAGCGTCGTCGTTCCCTTTCACAACGTGGCCGAATACCTGGACGCCTGCCTGTCCTCCCTAGCCGCCCAGACCGCGACGGATCTGGAAGTGATCATGGTCGACGACGGCTCCGACGACGGCGGGGAGCGGATCGCCGAGGCATGGACGGCACGGGACGAGCGGTTCGTCCTGCTCCGGCGAGAACACGGCGGGCCCGGCGCGGCCCGCAACGCCGGGGTCGCCCGCGCCAGGGGCGCCTTCCTCGCCTTCGCCGACGGCGACGACGTCGTCCCGCCCGACGCCTACGACCTCATGCTCCGGACCCTGGAGCGCACCGGCTCCGACGTCGTCTCCGGCGGGGTCCAGCGGATGGGCTCCTACGGCGTCAAGCCCTCCCCCCTGCACGCCCGCGCGATCGTCGCCGAACGCCTCGGCACCCACATCAGCCGCACGCCGAGCCTGCTCTACGACGTGACGATGTGGAACAAGGTGATCCGCCGCGAGCTGTGGGACGAACACGAACTGAGCTTCCCCGAAGGCGTCCTGTACGAGGACATCCAGCTGGCCGTCCGGCTGCACTGCCTCGCCCGCAGGGTCGACGTCATCACCGAGCCGATCTACCTGTGGCGGGAGCGATCCGGCGGCAACCCGTCCATCACCCAGCGGCGGGACATGCCGGAGAACCTGCGCGACCGGGTCTCCGCGCTGCTGAACATCGACTCCTTCCTCAAGGAGCACGCACCCCGCAGGCTGCGCCGCGCCCACCACCACAAGGCGCTCAGCAACGACCTCCCCCTGTACTTCAAAGAGCTGCACCGCGTCGGCGACGACTACCGCGAACTGTTCCTGGACCGGGTCAACGCCTACCTGGAGAGGGTCCCCGAACGCGCCTACCGCGAGCTTCCCTCGGCCCGGAAGCTCCGGTTCCACCTCACCCGCACCCGCCGCATGGACGCGCTGCTGGACCTCCTGGCCTGGGAGCGCGCCCTCAAACCCGGCGCGCTGCCGGTCGTGCGGGAGAACCTGCGCCTGTACGCCGACCTGCCTTTCCGCGACGACCCGTCCATCCCGTCCCGGGTGTTCCGGCTCACCCCGTCCGAGACCCGGCCCGTCACCCGCGTGGACGAGGTCGCCTGGCAGGACGGGCGGCTGCGGCTCGCCGGACGCGCCTACGTGCCCTACCGGAACCTGGACGACCGCCGCCGCACCTCCAAGTTCCTCATCCTGCGCGCCGCGGGAAGGCTGCCGAAGCTGATCCGGATGCGCAGCGAACTGCACCCCGACGCCACCGCCAGCTCCGGCCAGGACCGCTACATCTACGACTGGTCGGGATTCTCCTGCTCGATCGACCCCCGGCGGCTGAAGGGCGAATGGCGCTGCCACGTGGTGGTGCGCGGCCACGGCCTGGTGCGCTCCGCGCCGCTGACCGTGCCGGTGCGCGGCCGCCCGCAGCGGCCCCCGTACGCCGAGCTCGGCCACGACACCCGCATGGTGACCCGCTGGTCGGGCGACCAGCTGTGCGTCTCGGTCCTGCCGCTGCGGGTCATCGCCACCGGTTTCCGCCGGGAAGGCGACGAGCTGGAGCTCACCACCCGGCTCGCCGAACCCGCCGGACACGCCGAACTGATCGTCAAGCGGGGCGCGACCTCCCACACGCTGCCCGCCGAGGTGTCCGGCCGGAGCTGCTCGGCGCGGATCCCGCTGGACCTGCTCATCGACACCGACAGCGCCGAAGACTACGTCTCGTGGGAGACCTGCCTGCGGTTGGACGGCGGGGAGCCGATCCGCGTCGCGGCGACCGACCGGCTCCCCGAGCGGCGCTACCCCTACCGGGCCCGGGAGGTCGCGGTCCTGCACACCCGCGACGGCAACCTGTCGATCGCCGAGCGGACCTTCCGGCCCGTCATCGAGACCGAGGAATGGACCCGGGACGGCGCCCTCGTCCTGCGCGGCACCTACCTGGGCCCCGGCGAGCTGGTGACGGTGCTGCGCCGCCGCGGCACCGGCGACCTGCACACCTTCCCCTTCAGCCAGGACGGCGACCGGTTCGAGGTGCGGCTGGCGCCGCGCGAGGCCGAGGCGTTCGGGCGCAGGGCGCCGCTGCTGGACGGCACCTGGGACATCACCGTCCGGGAGGCCGCCCCGCACGAGGACCGGCTGATCTACACCAAGTTCGACCACGCCCACCTGCCGAGCCTGGCCGAGAAACCCGTCTTCTTCGACGGCAAGCGGCTGCGGTTCCTGTGCTCGCAGTTCGACACCCCCGTCATCGAGGTCGCCGCGGACTCCCGCCCGGACGAGCGCGGCGCCTACGCCCAGCGCGTCCTGCAGGAGCGGTTCTACCCGCTGCACCGGAGCCTGCGGATGCGCGACCAGCTGGTCTTCGTCAGCTGGAAGGGCAAGCAGTGCTCCGACAACCCCCGGGCGATCGCCGACGAACTGCGCCGCCGCGGCGACGACCGCGAGCACATCTGGGTCGTCCGGGACACCGCGCTCGCCGCCCCCGAGGGCGCGACCGTCGTCCGGCAGTGGAGCCGGGACTACTACAAGGCGCTGGCGCGCTCGAAGTACGTCGTCGCCAACGACGACATGCCGGCCTCCTACGTCAAGCGCGAGGGGCAGACCTACCTGCAGACCTGGCACGGCACCCCGCTGAAGAAGATCGGCTTCGACATCGGCCAGGTGAAGTTCGCCAGCGGCAGCGGCTACCTGGACCACCTGGAGCGCGACGTCGCCAAGTGGGACCTGATGCTCTCGCCCAACCCGTTCAGCACTCCCGTCCTGCGCGACGCCTTCCGCTTCGAGGGCGAGATCCTCGAGACCGGCTACCCGCGCAACGACCTGCTGCACTCCCCCGACGCGCCCGAGCACGCGGCGCGCGTCCGGGCCCGGCTGGGCATCCCCGAGGGCAAGCGGGTCGTCCTGTACGCGCCGACCTGGCGCGACGACCAGTTCTACGCCGGCGGCCGGTACCGGTTCGACCAGCGGCTGGACCTGCTGCGGGCCCGCAAGGAGCTGGGCCACGACCACGTGTTCCTCGTCCGCGGCCACCACCTCATCGCCGACGACCTGTACGACCCGTCCTACGGCGACTTCGTCAGGAACGTCACGGCCTACCCGGACATCACCGACCTGTACCTGGTCTCCGACGTCCTCATCACCGACTACTCCTCGGCGATGTTCGACTTCGCGGGCACGGGGCGCCCGATGCTCTTCTTCACCTACGACCTGGAGACCTACCGCGACCAGCTGCGCGGGTTCTACTTCGACTTCGCCGAACGCGCCCCCGGGCCGCTGCTGCCCACCTCCGACGAGGTGCTGGAGGCCCTGCAGGACCTCGGCCCGGTGACGTCGGAGTACGCCCCCGCCTACCGGCGGTTCGTCACCGAGTTCCATCCCCGGACCGACGGGCTCTCCTCGGCGAGGGCGGCCGACCTCCTCTGCTGAACCAGGCGGACCACCCTCAGGACCAGGAGGGCGCTGCGCAGAACCAGGAGGACGAACACGCGCCGCACCGTGCGCGGCCACCGCGCACGCCGCGCCATGCGCGACCACCGGACGTCGCGCACTGTGAGCGGCCACTGCACGCGCCGCACCGTGCGCGGCCACCGAAGGGGCGTCCGCTCCGGCTTGGGCCGGGACGGGCGCGCCGCCGTGCGGCGGGCCCAGACCGCGAGCTGGAACGGGATCGTCGTCAGGTAGGAGCAGACGAGGACGATCGGCATGGAGGACCCGTACCCGCCGCCGCGGTTCCCCAGCTCCTCGGCGACCAGCAGCAGGTAGAGCAGCCCGAAGCCCCACCCCGGCCAGCACCACCCCCAGTCCGCCGCGCAGTGCAGCAGGACGATGGCCGCCGCCACCAGGAAGCAGCCCGACAGCACCAGGGCCGCCGCCCACGCGAGGAACCCCGCCCCCTCGGCCCGCATCACGTCGCCCAGCGCGCTGAAGCACAGCACGACGTCCAGCACCGCGGCCGCCAGCCCGCCCGTCGCGATCACACCCGCCCAGACCCGGTGCATCACTCCCCTCTCCGGAAGTGATCGTGTCGGGGGGCGTGCCCGGTGACCAGGGACGACGCCGAAGGTTTAACGCCTCTTGGGGATGATCAGAGCCTTCAGCCCAGAAAGACGATGAACTCCTCCAGCGAGATCAGCCCGTCGTCGTCGGTGTCGGCCTTGGAGAAGATCAGCTCCATCTCCTCCGGCGTGATCGGCGTGCCGTTGCGCTCGTACAGCCGCGCCAGCTCCGCCGGCGAGATCAGCCCGTCCCCGTTGGTGTCCACCACCGGGAACGACTCCCTGGCCTGCTCTTCGCTCATTCCCATCCGAGCTCCCCTTTTCCTGACTTCCCGGACGCCTCCGAGGTCGCCCGTCCGCAGCAAACCTAGCGCGCCGCGCTCCTGACGAGGGCCTCCTCACCGTCGTCGGCGGGATGAACCGTGAGGGCGGTGAACGGCGCGCCTTTATGGCAAAGAAGGCCCATAAGCAAGGACTTACCTGAGGGGACGGCCGCGGGTTAGGTTGGGGCCCCCGTCGGAAGGATTCCAACGATGCCGTCCTTCAACCTGGCCGACCTCTTCGAACTCGTCGCCGACGCCGTCCCCGACCGGCTCGCGCTGGTCGCGGGGGACGTCCGCCTCACCTTCGCCGAACTGGACGCCCGCGCCGACCGGGTCGCGGCGGTCCTGGCCGAGGCCGGGGTCGGGCCCGGAGACCGGGTGTCGATCCTGTCGCCCAACCGGGCCGAATGGCTGGAGACGCAGCTCGCGGCCTTCAAGCTGCGGGCGGCCGCGGTGAACGTGAACTACCGCTACACCGCGGGAGAACTGGTCCACGTGATCGGCGATTCGGGCAGCGCCGCCCTTGTCGGCGAACGCTCCCTGCTCGCCAGGCTCCAACCCGTCCGCGACCGACTGCCGGAGCTGCGGCGCGTCCTGGTGCTCGAGGACGGCGACGACACCCCGATCCCCGACTCGACCGACTACGAGGAGGCCCTCGCCGCCGCCTCCCCCGCCCGTGTCCCGGTCGAGCGCTCCGGCGACGACCTCTTCCTGCTCTACACCGGGGGCACCACCGGGCTGCCCAAGGGCGTCATGTGGCGCAGCGAGGACATCTTCTTCCAGGCCATGGGCGGCGGCAACATGGTCGGCGACCCGATCGAGCGCCCCGAGCAGGCGGCGGAGAACGCCAAGGCGGGCGGGCTCACCATCATGTGCAACGCGCCGCTCATGCACGCCGCCGGCATCTGGGTGTCGTGGGCCGCGCTGCTCTCCGGGTCGAAGCTGGTGCTGTGGTCGGGGCCGAGCTTCTCGGCGGACGGGATCCTGGAGGTCGCCTCGCGGGAGGGCGCCCAGGTGATGACCGTGATCGCCGACGTGATGGCCCGGCCGATCGTCGAGCTGCTGGAGGCCCGGCCGGACGCCTACGACCTGTCCGCCCTGCTGGTCGTGGCGACCGGCGGCTCGGTCACCACCCCCGGCGTGAAGGACCGGCTGCGCCGGGCGATCCCCTCGCTGATGATGATCCTCGACCCGATCGGCGGCTCGGAGACCGGCACCGCCGCGCGCTCCGTCGACCCGGGCCCCGACGGCGTGCCGCGCTTCGCGCCCCAGCCGGACGCGGCGGTCCTGGACGACAAGCTGCGCCGGATCGAACCGGGCTCGGACGAGATCGGGGTGTTCGCCCGGTCCGGGCGCATCCCGATCGGGTACTGGAACGACCCGGCCAAGACCGCCGCGACGTTCGTGACCGACGCGGACGGCGTCCGCTGGGCGCTGCAGGGCGACATGATGCGGGTCGACGCCGAGGGGAACATGGTCCTGCTCGGCCGGGGGTCGACCGTGGTGAACACCGGCGGGGAGAAGGTCTACGCCGAGGAGGTCGAGACGGCCCTGAAGTCCCATCCGGCCGTCTACGACGCGCTGGTCGTCGGGGTGCCCGACGAGCTGCTGGGCCAGCGGGTGACCGCGGTGGTCTCGCTCTCCGCGGAGGCGGGCGAGGAGGAGCTGCGCGAGCACTGCCGGGGAGTTCTCGCCGGGTACAAGGTCCCCAAGCGGATCCACGTGGTGGACGAGGTCCACCGCACCGCCTCGGGCAAGGCCGACTACCGCTGGGCGAAGGAGGCCGCGGCCGAACGCGGCTGACCTCGGGCCACGCGATCGAATGATCTTGCGTGGCGCGCAGATTTTCTCCGAATAAAAAATTGCGTGCCACGCAGCGAGCGCGTACGGTCGTCCGCGTGAACCTCAGGGAGCGCAAGAAGGAGGCGACACGGCGGGCACTGAGCCTCGCCGCGGTCGAACTCGCCCTGGAGCACGGACCGGAGAACGTCCGGGTGGAGGACATCGCCGCGGCGGCCGGCGTCTCCCCCCGGACGTACAACAACTACTTCTCCAGCCGCGAGGCGGCGATCTGCGCCGTTCCGATCGCCCGTCTCCAGCTGCTCGGAGAGCGGCTGCGCGCACGGCCGGCCGGGGAACCGCTGGCCGAGGCCTGCGTCCAGGCCGTGCTGGAACACCACCTGGACCGGGACGCGCCCGACCAGAGGATCATGAAGATGGTCTTCTGCAATCCGGCGCTGCACGGCGAGTTCCAGCAGAGCTTCAAGGCGTCGGCCCAACCGGTCGTCGACGCCATCGCCGAACGGTGCGGGGCCGACCCCGAACGCGACCTGTTCCCCGCGCTGCTGGCGGCCACCCTCGGCACCGCCGTGCGGATCGCCACCCAGCACTGGCTCGAGCACGACACCGGACGTCCGTTCCCGGACGTGCTGCGGGAGGCGCTGCTGCACGTCGCGCCCCTCGCGGCCGCCCACGACCGCCACCGACCCCCTTCCGACGACCGGACGGCCTCACCCGCTGAGCCCGGCCGGTCCGACCACCCCTAGCGAGTTCCCTTGCTGATCAGACTCGTCCGCGAGTTCCTGCGGCCCTACCGCCGGGACCTGACCCTGCTGGTGGCGCTGCAGTTCCTCGCCACCCTCGCGATGCTCTACCTGCCGGCCCTGAACGCCGACATCATCGACGACGGCGTGGTCACCGGCGACACCGGCACCATCCTGCGGCTCGGCGGCGTCATGCTCGCGGTGTCCGTGGGCCAGGTCCTGTGCTCCGTCGGCGCCATCTACTTCGCCGCCCGGACGGCCGGCGCGCTCGGCCGGGACGTGCGTTCGTCCCTGTTCGACCGGGTCCAGCGCTTCTCCGCCCGCGAGGTCGGCCAGTTCGGCACCCCGTCGCTCATCACCCGCACCACCAACGACGTGCAGCAGGTGCAGATGCTCACCCTGATGGCGATGACCATCGCGGTGGCCGCGCCGATCATGGGAGTCGGCAGCATCATCATGGCGCTGCGCGAGGACGTCCCGCTGTCGGGTCTGCTGCTGGTGGTGCTGCCGCTGCTGTCGATCGCCGTCGCCTACGCGCTGTCCAAGATGCACCCGCTGTTCCGCACCATCCAGGAGCGGCTCGACCAGCTCAACCAGATCCTGCGCGAGCAGATCACCGGCGTCCGGGTGGTCCGCGCCTTCGTCCGCGAGGAGCGGGAGACCGAGCGGTTCGACCGGGCCAACACCGAGCTGATGGACGTCTCCCGGCGCGCCGGGAACTTCATGAGCCTGATCTTCCCGCTGGTGCTCGGGGTCGTGAACATCGCCAGCGTGGCCGTCCTGTGGTTCGGCGGGCACCGGATCGCGAGCGGCGGCATGGAGATCGGCGCGCTCACCGCCTACCTCAGCTACCTCATGCAGACGCTGATGTCGGTGATGATGGCGACGTTCATGTTCATGCAGGCGCCCCGCGCCTCGGTCTGCGCCGAACGCATCCAGGAGGTGCTGGACACCGAGTCCAGCGTCGTCCCGCCCGCCGCGCCCGTCACCGAGACCACCGGGCACGGCACCCTGGAGCTGCGGAACGCGGAGTTCCGCTACCCGGGCGCCGAGGAGCCGGTGCTGCGGGACGTCTCCTTCACCGCCCGGCCCGGCGAGACCACGGCGATCATCGGGTCCACCGGCAGCGGCAAGACCACCCTGGTCGGCCTCATCCCCCGGCTGTTCGACGTGACCGGCGGCAGCGTCCTGGTCAACGGCGTGGACGTGCGGGAGCTGGACCCGGCGAAGCTGTCGGACCTCATCGGGCTGGTCCCGCAGCGGCCCTACCTGTTCTCCGGGACCATCGCCTCCAACCTGCGCTACGGCCGGACCGACGCCACCGACGAGGAGCTGTGGCGGGCGCTGGAGATCGCCCAGGCGAAGGACTTCGTGGAGCGCATGCCCGAGGGCCTGGACACCCCGGTCTCGCAGGGCGGCACCACCGTCTCCGGCGGCCAGCGCCAGCGCCTGTCCATCGCGCGGGCCCTGGTGCACCGGCCGGAGATCTACCTCTTCGACGACTCCTTCTCCGCGCTCGACTACGCCACCGACGCGCGGCTGCGCGCCGCGCTCGCCGAGCAGACCGCCGACGCCACCGTCCTCATCGTCGCCCAGCGGGTCAGCACCATCCGCCACGCCGACCGGATCGTGGTCCTCGACCACGGCCGCGTCGTGGGGACGGGCACCCACGAGGAGCTGATGGCCGGCAACGAGACCTACCGGGAGATCGTCCTCTCCCAGCTCACCGAACAGGAGGCGGCATGACCACGCCGAACCGCGAAGCGCCCAAGGGGCCGGCCGCGGGCGGTCCGCCCCGCACCGGGCCCGGGGCCTGGATGGCCGGGCCCTCCCTGGAGAAGCCCTCGAACTTCACCGAGTCGGGCAAGCGGCTGCTGCGCAGCCTGCGGCCGGAACGCGCGCTGATCGTCATCGGGCTGCTGCTGACGACGGTGAGCGTCGCGCTCACCGTGGCCGGGCCGAAGATCCTCGGCAACGCCACCGACCTCATCTTCAACGGGGCGATCTCCTCGAAGCTGCCCGAGGGCGCCGACAAGGAGCAGGTCGTCGAGGGGCTGCGCGAGCGGGGCGACGGCGACTTCGCCGACATGGTCTCCTCGATGGACGTCGTCCCCGGCGAGGGCATCGACTTCGGCGCGGTCGGCCGGGTGCTGCTCATCGCCCTCGCCATCTACCTCGCGGCCAGCCTCCTGGCGGTGTTCCAGGGGCGGGTGACCACCAAGGTCGTCCAGCGGGCGATGTACCGGCTGCGCGCGCAGGTGCAGGCCAAGCTCTCCCGGCTGCCGCTGAGCTACTTCGACAGGCAGCAGCGCGGCGAGGTGCTCAGCCGGGTCACCAACGACATCGACAACCTGTCGCAGAGCATGCAGCAGACCCTGAGCATGGCGGCGAACTCCCTGCTCACCATCGTCGGCGTGCTGGCGATGATGTTGTGGATCTCGCCGCTGCTGGCGCTGGTCGCCCTGGTCACGGTGCCGCTGTCGATGATCGTCGCGGCGAAGATCGGCGGGCGGTCCAAGCCGCAGTTCATCCAGCAGTGGGCGAGCACCGGCAAGCTCAACGCGCACATCGAGGAGATGTACACCGGGCACACGCTGGTGTCGGTCTTCGGCCGCAGGGACGAGGCCGCCGAGACGTTCACCGAGCAGAACGACAAGCTGTACCAGGCCTCGTTCAAGGCCCAGTTCATCTCCGGGCTGATCCAGCCCGCGATGATGTTCATCGGCAACGTCAACTACGTGCTGGTCGCGGTGATCGGCGGGCTGCGGGTCGCCAACGGCTCCCTGTCGCTCGGCGACGTGCAGGCGTTCATCCAGTACTCGCGGCAGTTCACCCAGCCGCTCAGCCAGCTGGCGAGCATGGCCAACCTGGTGCAGTCCGGCGTAGCCTCGGCCGAGCGGGTCTTCGGCCTGCTGGACGCCGAGGAGCAGCGTCCGGACCTCGAAGAGCCGGCGACGCTGGAGCACGTCGAGGGCCGGGTCGCCTTCGAGCGCGTGAACTTCTCCTACAAGGAGGACGAGCCGCTCATCGAGGACCTGTCCCTGACCGTCGAGCCGGGTCAGACCGTCGCGATCGTCGGCCCCACCGGCGCGGGCAAGACCACGCTGGTGAACCTGCTGATGCGCTTCTACGAGCTGAACGGCGGCCGCATCACGCTGGACGGCGTGGACATCGCCCGGATGAGCCGCGCGGACCTGCGCTCCCGCACCGGCATGGTCCTCCAGGACGCGTGGCTGTTCGGCGGCACCATCGCCGACAACATCGCCTACGGCAACGCCGGCGCCACCCGCGAGCGGGTGCTCGAGGCGGCCAAGGCCACCCAGGTCGACCCGTTCGTGCGCACCCTCCCCGACGGGTACGACACCGTCCTGGACGAGGAGGGCGGCACCGTCAGCGCGGGCGAGAAGCAGCTCATCACCATCGCCCGCGCGTTCCTGGCCGAACCGGCGATCCTCATCCTGGACGAGGCGACCAGCTCGGTCGACACCCGCACCGAGGTCCTCATCCAGCGGGCGATGCGCAGCCTCCGCCAGGGCCGCACCAGCTTCGTCATCGCCCACCGCCTGTCCACCATCCGCGACGCCGACCTCATCCTCGTCATGGAGGGCGGCTCCATCGTCGAGCAGGGCACCCACGACGAACTGATCGAGGCGAACGGCGCCTACCAGCGCCTGTACGCCGCCCAGTTCGCCGAGGCCGTCACCACCTGACCCGCCGCGACGAGCGGAA
>NZ_BAAATZ010000007.1:18373-120252 GCF_039533685.1 Actinocorallia aurantiaca
CTCCGTTCTCCGGCCGGTCAGTGCTGCTGGTGCATGGGGTCCGCGTCGCGGGGGGTGAGGGCGAAGACCACGGCGGCGAAGGCCAGCAGGGAGACGCCGCCGAGGAGGCCGGTCCGGACGAGGGAGTCGGTGAAGGCCTCCTGGGCACGGGCCGCGAGGTCCGGCAGACCGGCGCGGGAGGCCGCTTCCATCGCCCCTCCGAGCGACTGTCGGGCGGAGTCCGCGGCCTCGTCGACGGCGGGGGCGGGCAGGCCGTCGCGCACGGCTTGGGCCGCCAGGTCGTCCAGCGTCAGGTGAGCGCGGTAGACGACGGCGGCGACGCTGCCCAGGATCGCGATCCCCAGGACGCTGCCCAGCTCGTAGGAGGTCTCCTCGATCGCGGCCGCGCTGCCCGCCTTGTCCGGCGGGCTGCCGGACATGATGACCGCCGAGGCGACCGCCAGCGCGCCCGCCCCCGCGCCCTGCAACGCCAGGGACGCCGCCACCCACGGGTAGGACAGCGGGGCCGGGGCCAGGCACAGCAGGAGGAAGCCGGCGCCGGCGATCGCCAGGCCTCCGCCCAGCACGACGCGGACGCCGATCCGGGCGGCCAGCATGGGCGCCGCCGGGGAGGCCAGGAGGGCTCCGACGGCCATCGGGAGCAGGTACACCCCGGCCTTCAGCGGAGAGTGGCCCTCGACCAGTTGCAGCCATTGGGCGACCAGCAGCAGCAGCGCGGCCATCGCGAACATCGACGCCAGCGCCGTCAGCGTCCCGGCGGTGAAGGCCCGGTGGACGAACAGCCGCACGTCCAGCAGCGGATCGGGGCGGCGCAGGCACCGCAGCACGAACCAGGTGAGCGCGACCAGCGCGGCGGCCAGCACGGTCCAGGCCACGGGGTTGGCCAGACCGTCGTCGGCGTAGCGTTCGCCCAGATCCTTGATCGCCCACACCAGCGAGGCCATGCCCGCGATCGACAGGGCGGTCGCGAGCGGATCCCACCGGCCCGGCTTCGAGGCGCGGGACTCGGGGAGCAGCCACACCCCGGCGGCGATGCCCGCGGCCATCAGCGGCACGTTCACCAGGAATGCCGCCTGCCAGGAGAAGTGCTCCAGCAGCAGCCCGCCCACGATCGGCCCGACCGCGATGCCCAGCGACGAGACCGCCGCCCACACCCCCAGCGCCGTGGCCCGCTCGGCCGGGTCGGTGAACACCGTGCGGACCATCGACAACGTCGTCGGCATGATCAGCGCCCCGCCCACTCCCAGCAGCGCCCGCACCGCGATCACCCCTTCGGCGGTCGTCGCGGCCAGCACCACCAGCGAGGCCGCGCCGAACACGCCGAACCCCGCCAGCAGCAGCCGCTTGCGCCCCCACCGGTCGGCCAGCGCGCTCATCGACACCAGCAGGCCCGCCAGGACCAGCGAGTACACGTCCACGATCCACAGCTGCTGCGTCGCCGACGGGCTCAGATCCGCCGCCAGGTCCGGCAGCGCGACGTTCAGCACGGACATGTCCATCACGACCGCCAGCAGGCTCACCGACAGCACCGCCAGGCACGCCCACCGCCGCCAGGACGGCAGCTCCGGCGCCTCCGCCCGTGAGTCCTCGTTCCCCAGGACGCTCATCGCCCGGTCACCTCCCCCGCCCGGTCGGCCATCAGCTTGACGACCGCGCCGGTCAGGAGCGCGACGTCCAAAGGCTCGTCGTGCAGCACCGCGTGCATGGCGGCACCGTCCGCGAACACCGCCAGCGCCCGCGCCGACTCCGCGTCGGTGTGGGCCGACAACACCTCCACCAGCCCGTCGAACCACCGCAACGCCAACGGCCGCAGCTCCTCACGCCGCATGGCGGCCACGTACAACGCCGCGTCCGCCCGCATCCGCGCCCGGTCCCTCAGATAGGCGTGCATCATCTCCGCCAGCGGCGCCGGCTCTCCGCCGCACGCCTCCAGCTTTCGCGCGACCTCCCGGAGATCGGCTTCGATCCACTCGGCCAGATGCCGCAACGACTCTTCTTCCAGCTCCCCCAACGAGGAGAAGTAGTACGTCGTGGCCCCCAGCGGCACCCCGGCCCGCTCGGCCACCCGCCGATGCGTCAGCTCCGTGACGCCGTCCTCCACGACGAGCGCCGCCGCGGCCTCGACGATCGCCTGGCGCCGCCCCTCCGGGTCCCGCCGCGCCCTGCTCCCCGTCTCCCGACCGGTCACCGCGCCCGCCTCCTTGTTCCGCCGATGATCGTCTTCATTAGTACAAACGTACATGTACGGACGTACTATAAGAGAACGGAAGCGGACCGGGCGAACACCGAAACAGACAAGAGCGGGGAGTGCCTCAGCCGAAGGCGAGTCCGCCACCGCCCTCCTCCAACCCGGGAACCCGGTCGCGAGAAGTCCGGCCTTCCCCGCCCGCCAGGCGCGCAGCCCGATGACGGCGGCCGGACGGGCCCTTCGCGGCCGACGGCTCCGCCGCACGGCTTCGGAGAACCCGGCCGCGCCTCCCCGATTCGGGTTGTCCCGGCCGAGGCCTGAGGTTAGGGTCGGTCGGGTGACTGCCGGGTCGGCCATGGGCCACACACGAGTGAGGGTCCCGGCCTCGGCTTGAGCACGAGGCGGGCCAGAGCCCCGCCTTTCCCAGGTCCTTCCCCGTTCTTCCTCAGCGCCCGCGCGGCGCTCCCCGACGGAGCCAAGACCTGGAGAAATCCACGCATGTCACACGAACAGCAGTACCGGGCCGAGCCGTCGGCCCCCACCGTCCGGCTGGACCACACCGTCGTCCACGCCGTGGACCGGCGACTGTCGGCCGAGTTCCTCGCCGTGATCCTGGGCCTGGGGGTCGGCGCGCCCCTGGGGCCCTTCCTCCCCGTCGAGCTCGGCAACGGGGTGACGCTCGACTACTACGAGAAGCGCGACGAGCCGATCCAGCCGCAGCACTACGCGTTCCTCGTACCCGACGAGCGGTTCGACCTCATGCTCTCCCGCCTGGAGGCGGTCGGCGTCACCTACTACGCCGACCCGAGCCACACCGAGCCCGGCCGGATCAACCGCCTCTTCGGCGGCCGCGGCGCGTACTTCGACGATCCGAACGGCCACAACATGGAGATCATGACCAGGCCGTACGCCCGGCCGTGAAGGGCGCCCCAGGGCGGCCACCGCAGGCGGGCGGCGGTGGCCTCCGCCCCTTCGTGGCGCGGTGAACGGTGGAGGGGCCGGGTGTGCTCCCACCGGTGTGCCGTGGGGCATCCCCCGGCAGGCCGGTCACGGCACGCCCGTCCGCCACCGGATCGTCGACCGCCGAGGTCCGCGTCCTTCGCATCCTCGGGGGCGCGACGTTCGCACGGCCCCGGGGCGGCTCCCGACCGGTCGTCGGCCCCGCCGTCATGCGGCGGGGCCGACGCTCCCGTCACCAGGCGAAGGCCTCCGGGGACGGCCCGGGGCCGGGGAAGATCTCCTCCAGTTCCCGGAGGAACTCGGCGGACAGGTCGAGTTCGGCGGCGCGCAGGCCCGACTCGAGCTGTTCGGAGGTGCGGGGGCCGACGATGGGGCCGGTGACGCCCGGGCGGGTGAGGAGCCAGGCCAGCCCGACCTCGCCCGGGTCCAGGTCGTGCGAGCCGCAGAGGTCCTCGTACGCCTGGATCTTGGCGCGGTTCCCGGAATCGGCCAGTACCTGCCGGTTGCGCTCGGACAGGGAGCGGGACCCGCCTCCCTCACGCTCCTTGCGCAGAACGCCGCCGAGCAGGCCGCTCTGCAGCGGCGACCACGGGATGATCCCGAGACCGTAGGCCTGCGCGGCGGGGATGACCTCCATCTCGGCGCGGCGCTCGAAGAGGTTGTACAGGCACTGCTCGCTCACCAGGCCGAGGGAGCCGCGCCGGGCCGCGGCCTCGTTGGCGCGGGCGATGTTCCAGCCGGGGAAGTTCGACGAGCCGACGTACAGGACCTTGCCCTGCTGGACCAGCACGTCCATCGCCTGCCAGATCTCGTCCCAGGGGGTGGCCCGGTCGATGTGGTGGAACTGGTAGAGGTCGATGTAGTCCGTGCCGAGCCGTTTGAGGGAGGCCTCGGCGGCGCGGCGGATGTTCAGGGCCGAGAGCTTGTCGTCGTTGGGCCAGGGCCTCCCGTCGGCGCCCATGTTCCCGTACACCTTGGTGGCCAGCACCGTCTTGTCCCTGCGCCCGCCGCCCTGCGCGAACCAGGTGCCGATGATCTCCTCGGTGCGGCCCTTGTTCTCCCCCCATCCGTACACGTTGGCCGTGTCGAAGAAGTTGACGCCCGCGTCGAGCGCCGCGTCCATGATCTTGTGACTGTCCGCCTCGTTGGTCTCCGGCCCGAAGTTCATGGTCCCGAGCACCAGTCGGCTCACCTTGAGCCCCGTCCGTCCCAGCTGTACATAATCCATGCCAGGTCCCCTACCCACCGGAGAACCTCATCGGACCGTGAGACGGGCCTCACCCTCACCCGCGGATCCGGCCGGCTCGTCCTGCGGGCCGAGCAGACCCGTCCTCCCTCGGCAAGCGCGCCGGCATCCATGGGATCGGGCTTGCGAGGGGCGGCGCGCGGGTGTGAAGACAGACCGGGAGGCCCTCTGAGAGCCGGTACTCCTCGATCCGCTCCACGCAGTCCTGCGCCTCGGAAAGGAACCCGATCAGATGGACCGGGATGCCGGCCGCCGCGTAAGCGGCCTTCTTGTCGACGGTGTCCGTACGCTTCACCCGTTTCGGGGCGCTGGGCCAGGGCCGAAACGTGGGACTGGAGGGAGGTCGCGGCGGCGTCGAGCCGGGTGTGGGCGACCGTACAGGCGGTCAGGTGGGCGTCGAGGGCGCTGTGGAGCCAGGCCGGTGCGGCCTCGTCGGCGCGGAGGCGGCGGGCCAGGTCGCGGAGGCGGGCCGTGCAGCGGGCGAGGGTCTCCACGTCGGACGCCAGGCGGTCGGAGTGAGCGGTGAGGGAGTCGGTCATCAGGGTTCCAGAGGTCGGGAGAGGAGGCGCGAGGGCGACGAGGCGTCGGATGGCGCGGAGGACGGGACGGCGGATGACCGGCTCGGATCGGTCCCGGAAAGGGCGTCAGGCGCGAACTCCGGGGTGAGAGAGGCGGGGGGATGGCGCAGGAGGCGGGCGGAGGGGGTGGTCTGGCAGAGGAAGGGGCGGGTTCCGGGGAGGGAGAGGTCGTGGAGGAGGACGGACAGGGGGTGTTCCGGGGCTGTGGAGGCGAGGAAGACGCGGGAGGCCGGGTGGGTGGCCGTGGGGCCGGTGGACTGGAGGAGGGAGCGGAGGGGGACGCCGTCGGCGTGGGAGTACAGGATTCGGGTGGTCACGGGGCGGCGGGGGCGCGGAGGGCGGAGCCGGGGGCCCAGGGCGCCGGCGAGGGTGAGGACGGGCGCGGGGTCCGCGGGGGCGGTGAGGGACGCGGCGACGGTCGTGGGGGTGAGGTCGAGGGTCGTCTCGGCCAGGTGCGCGGGGTGGGACCACAGGTCGCGGGCCGCGGCTCGGGCCTCGCGGGTGGTGACGGCCGTGGCCAGCGGGTGCAGGCCCGCGTGCCGCAGGGACGGGGCGCGCAGCAGGTCGCGGCACAGGTCGGCGGGGCGGGGGCGCAGAGGTGAGTGGACGAGAAGGCTGAGGGTGGTCTCGTGGTGCGGGCCGAGGGTGCTCTCGCGGTGCGCGGCGAGGTGCAGGACCGCGACGGCGCGGGAGCCCGCCGTCACCGCGGTGAAGGGGGTTCCGGAGAGCAGGGCCTCGACTCGGGCGGCGGGGACGGTGAACCAGGCGGTGAACACCGCGGCGTCGAAAGTGCGGATCGGAACGGTGACGGCCCCCTCGGAGGTGTCCCTCGGGTGGGTGGGCACCGTGAGGAAAGGGAAGCCCGGCGGGTGCGGGGCGTGGTCGTACAGGCGGTAGAGGCTGCGGCGTACGACCGGGCCGGTGTAGGCGGACAGCTGGTCCTCCAGGTGCGCGCGGGCCTCGGGCAGGTCGTCGCGGAGGTTGGCCGCGTACTGCTCCAGGCCGTGGCAGGCCGGGAAGAGGTGGGTGGAGTCGGTGTAGTCGACGATGTACCAGTCGGGGTGCAGGTCGAAGCAGTTCCCGGCGCCCTGACCGTCGAGCGTGGGGATGATGTCGTGGTGGTTGGTGATGCTGGAGACCCTCGTGGCGGGTGAGGCGGGCCGCTTGAAGTCGATGGGCGAACCGATGGCGATGACGTCGGTCACGACGTGGCGGGCGTTGAACTCCGGGTCCTGGGCGAGGCTCATGACGGCCGAGCCGCCCGCGCTGTGGCCGATGAGCGCGATCTCGGCGCCCCGGGGGACGCCGTGGTCGGCGACGGCCGCGGCCAGGGAGCGGCTGTAGGGGCCGCTGTCCAGGACCGTGCTGCTGAAGGCGCCCAGGAGGTCGGCCGGCGAGTCCGTCTGCGGGGTGCCCATCCGCATGCCGGGGGCGAGCACGACGTGGCGCTCCGCCCCGTCGGGGCCCCGGACGGTCTGGACGAGGACGCGCCCCGTGGGGCGGATGACGAGCAGGTCGGACAGGTAGTCCAGGAACGAGCCGCGGGCGCTGAGGCGTTCGGCCTCGTGCGGTGCGGGCCGGGCGGGCACGGCGGCGCCCGCGCCGCGGTCGAGCCGGGCGACGGCGCGGTTGCTCATGCCGGTGAGCGGATCGGCGGTGGCGGCGCCCAGGCCCGTGGCGATGAGCCAGGCGGTGTTGTCGTTGAGCGGGTTCTTGTCGAGCAGGGCGCGCAGCGCGAGCAGTTCGCCGAAGATCGGTGCGACGCCCGAGAGGGTGCGGGCCGCCCCCCGGTCCTTGACGAGCGCGTGGAGCGCGCGCCCGGCGGCGAGGTCCCCGTCGGCGGAGACGGCGTCGAGCAGGCGGCGCAGCAGCGGATCTTCGGCGAGCTCGGGATGCCGCAGGACGACCGCCGCGATGCGCAGCCGCAACGACGTGGTCATCACGCGGATCGGAAGGTTCTCGGCGTGCACGAACCCCCCGAGTTTCGCCCCGAACGTCCCGAGCCCGCCCCCGCTGAACGCCCACCCCAGCCCGCGCCGGTCGGTGACCGCCCGCAGCAGCGCCCGCTCCGCCCGCCCCCCGCTGGCGGGCCGAACGCCGCAGCGACCCCGCCAGCGCCGGATCCCGGAGCACCGCCGTGACATGCCCGGAGACCTCCCGCAGCGCATGGGAGATCTCCGCCAACTCCCGAGCCGCCTCCAGCAGCCGCGCCGAAGCGTCCCCCGGCTCTCCGCTACACCCCGCCGACGGCCCGGCGGAGGCGCCACCCTCCTCAAGGTCTCCCACCGCCGGACCCCCGGCGGAGGCACCGCCCTTCCCCGCACTCGTCGCGACATGCCCCATCACCCCCTTAGCGGGAGTGCCGTCGCCTTCACCGTGCCCCGCCGGACCCCCGGCGGAAGCACCGCCCTCCCCCGTGCTCACCCCAGCGCGCTCTTTCAGATCTCTGGCGGGAGCCTCGTCTTCGTCGCTCATCGGGCGGCGCCTCGCCAGGTCATGGAGACGAAGCGGGGGGCGGGGTCCTCGGGGATGTTGCGGTGGAGGACGTCCGAGAGGGTGCGGGTGCCGGCGATGATCTCCAGGCCGGGTCGGGTGAAGGTCGCCGCGTTGGCGACGCGGGGGGCCAGCAGGGGGTTGGTGAGGGCCTGGGAGAAGGCGTCGATGGCGATGATCTTGGTGAGCAGGGGCGGCAGGACGGCCTTCGGGGAGCCGGGTTCCTCGGCGAACAGGCCGACGTAGAGCTCCAGGTCGTCCACGTCGCGGTAGAGGTCGGCCAGGGACTCGTGGACGCGCGGGTCGCCGGAGACCTGGTCGAAGCGCCGGACGCGGGGGAAGCGGCAGTGCTCCCGGTAGTCGTTGTAGGGGGCCAGGCCGAGGGTGCGGCCGTCGGCGATGGAGGAGAACTCCACCTCGCGCAGGGACGGGTCGGTGTTGAAGAGGCCGATGCGGCCCGCGCGCTGCTCGGAGGCGTCCTCGAAGAGGCGGCCCAGGCCGGGCCCCGGGATGAGGGCCCCGCCGAACAGCGTGCCGGCCAGGGGCAGCTCCCGCTCGCCGACCGACAGCGCGCCGGGGATCAGGCTGTGCCAGCGGTAGACGAGGTTGAACTCGACCGACGCCCAGTTCTGCCGGTGCCAGGGCGAGTTCCGCAGCGCCGTGCCGAGCTTCGGGTCGAGCAGGAACCGGAAGTGGTAGGGGGTGATGTGGTTGATGTACTCCTCGACCACGATCCTGATGACCTGCACGATGACGATGTTGCGCGCGGTCTGGAAGAGGCGCTCGTCGTCCCAGCCGGGGTTGTGGCCGGCCAGGATCCGGGCGACGCGGTTGTGCTCGCGCAGGAACAGCACGGTCATCATGGTGAAACCGACCTGCACGTTGCCGCGATCGCCGCCGAGGGCGAAGAGGGTGTCGCGGCGCTCGGGCGGCAGCATCTCCATGCGCACGGCCGACAGCGCCCGGAACTCCGGTTTGATCTCGCCGTTCTCGCACAGATAGGGCGGGAACTCGCCGCCGTTGATCTGCTGGCTCTTGAGCAGGCCGCCCTCGTGCGCGCGGACCGCCGCGGTGGCCGCCGCGTCGAGGCCGTAGAGCGGGTTGAGGTCGATCTCGTGGTTGGAGGTGCTGCGCCGGGGATCGCGCGGTTCACGGGACTCCCCGCGCAGGAACCCGTCGGTGAACCACTGGGCGAAGTAGGCGAACAGCACGGTCGAGCGGGGGCAGGGGTCCATCGGTCCCTCCCGCAGGAACAGGCCGGCGGCCTTGTCGACCGACGGGCGGCCGGTCTCCTGGTCGTCGTGCGGGGGCAGGTGCCTGCCGCTGTAGGTGCGGTCGGTGAGGGACGTCCAGGACGTGTAGGGCGCCAGGGTGCTCAGCGGCTCGGGCCGGGGCGGCATCTCGCGGACCGCCTGGTCGATCAGGGTCGCGTTGAGGCGGCGCCGGACGGGCGTGGCGGTCTCGGCGAGCCGCCAGAGCGGCCGGCCGTGGGTGAGCGCGAGGAAGCGCAGCCGGTTGACGGCTCCGTCGGTGGCGATGCTCCGTGCTCTGGAACGGCTCATATCCGGGACTCCTCGCACGTGGGGACGTCCAGGTGCAGGACGTGGCTGTCGGGGAAGACGCCCCGGTCGCGGACGGTCTCGCCGTCCGACCGCAGGCCGGGCCGCAGCAGCAGGCGGCGCAGCACCTCGGTGATGACGGCGCGTCCGGGGTGGACGCCGAGGCAGGCGTGCGGGCCGTGCCCGAAGTGCAGCAGGACGTGCCCGGGCCGGTCGAGCCGGAAGGACTCCGGCTCCTCGACCGCCGTCTCGTCGAACATCGCCGAGGCGACGGCGGCCAGGACGAGACCGCCGGAGGGGACCACCGCTCCGGAGGCCAGAACGTGCTCGCGGACGGAGACGCGGGCGATCATCTTGAGGAAGGGATCGAACCGCAGCGCCTCCCAGACGTAGGGCTCGAAGTGCTCGGGATCGACGGCGGCCTCGGCGGCCCGCGCCATCAGCGAGGGGTCCGCCAGGAAATGGGCGAGCACGTTCGTCATCGACCCTGCGGCGTTCTCCACGAAGCCCAGGAGGAGCCCGGCCGTGTTGACGGCGATCCGTTCGTCGTCGAAACCCAGTTCCTCCGGCAGCCGGGTGCGCACCAGCCGGCCGAGGACGTCCCCGCCCTCCGGGCCGGCGCGGCGGGCCGCGACGAGGCCGCGGAGGTAGGCCATCATCTCCGCGCCCGCCTCGGCGGACGCCGCGCGGACCGCGGGATCGCCGGCGAAGTTGGCGGTGACGTCGGTCATGACGGCGCGGGACCAGCGCGAGAGCGTCCGCGGGTCAGGGCCGGGGAAGCCGAAGTACCGGGCGCACACGGCCAGCGGGACCGCGCGGAACAGGGAGCCGACCACGTCGATCGCACCGTCCGGGCCGCCCGGGCCGCCCGGGCCGTCGATGGCGGAGTCGAGCGCCTCGTCGGCGAGCGCCCCGGTGAGCGCGCGCAGTTCCGGCACGTCCTCCGGGGCGAGCATGACCCGCATGAGGCCCTTCTCCCGCCAGTTCATCGGCGTGGCGTCGCGGGTGAGCATGACGGGGCCGCCCAGCGCGGCCTCCATGGACGCCGTGTAGGCCCCGACGGTGAAGGAGTCCGGGCGGGACAGCACCTCGGTGACGTCCGCGTGGCGGGTGACGAGGGTGAACGCGGGGGTCGTCAGGACGGGTCTGCGGGCGCGGAGCTCGGCGAACAGGTCACGCCAGTCGGTGCGCAGCCAGCCCGCCAGGAGCATGAGCGCCGCGCCCGGATCCGTCTGCCGGAGCGCGTCGTATCGGGCGAGATAACCGTCGGTGTGCATGCTGGCCTCCACGCAGGGGGTCTGTGACCGGCCGGAGCCAGAGAGTAAGCAGATGATCGCGCGGTCCACAAGCCGAAGAACGCGAAGAGTAGGCAATTCGATTCTCCGGGTGAGACTTTCATGCACACCGCGCCACTACCGACCGTCACGTCTCCCGGATCGAATGGAGTCACGACCGCATCCCCGGGAGGCCCGATGCCCGACCCACCCGCACCGGACGCGCGCGGGACGGCTCCACCCGGCGCTGAACCCGTCGGCCCGGCCAGGCCCGAGCCGGACGCGCGCGGGACGGTCCTGCCGGACGCCGAGCCCGTCAGCCCGATCAGACCCGAGCCGGACGCGCGCGGGACGGTCCCCGTCTCCTGGTCCCGCCGACACGCCTACCTGGTGATGCTCGTCGTGCTGCCGTTCCTCGTGCTCGGCGCCGCGGTGTACGTCTTCTGGGGACGGGGGGTCGGGCTGCTCGACCTGTCGCTCGCCCTGGTCCTGTACACGGTCAACATCTTCGGGATCAGCGTCGGCTACCACCGCCTGCTCACCCACCGGGCGTTCAAGTGCGTCCGGCCGGTCCGCGTCGCCCTGGCCGTCGCGGGCGGCCTGGCGCTCCAGGGGCCGGTGACGCTGTGGGTCGCCGAGCACCGGCGCCACCACAAGTACGCCGACCGGCCCGGCGACCCGCACTCGCCCTGGGCGTACGGCGAGAGCGGCCTCGGCCTGCTCCGAGGGCTGCTGCACGCCCAGGTGGGCTGGTTCTACACCGAACGCCGCCGTTCCAGCCGCGCGCACTGGGTGCCCGACCTGCTGGCCGACCCCGACATCCGGCGGCTGGACGCCGCCTACCCGCTCGTCGCGGCGGCCTCGTTCCTGCTGCCCGCGACGCTGGGCGGCCTGCTGTCCTGGTCCTGGGCCGGCTTCTGGACGGCGTTCTTCTGGGCGGGCCTCGTCCGCTACGCGGTGGTCCACCACGTGACCTGGTCGGTGAACTCCCTCGCCCACTGCTTCGGCGACCGCCCCTTCGACACGCGCGACCGGTCCACCAACCTCCGCTGGGTCGCCCTCCTCACCTTCGGGGAGGGCTGGCACAACTGGCACCACGCCGATCCCACCTGCGCCCGCCACGGCGTCCTCAAGGGCCACCACGACCCCAGCGCCGCCCTCATCCGCGCCCTGGAACGCCTCGGCTGGGCCCACGACGTCCGCTGGCCCGACCCGGCCCGCCTCTCCTCCCGCCTCGTGAAGACCCCTTTATGCGTCCCTGATCTTCCTTTCAGGCGAAGGCGCGGTAGAGGGAGGAGAGGAAGCGGATGAGGAGCCCCTCGCGAGTGTGCGGGGGCAGGGCGTCCAGGACGGAGTTGACCACGGCCATGCCGCCGCCGGTGCCGGGCTCGGCGGAGGGGTCGGCGCCCACGGAGGCCAGCAGGGCCGCGAAGCCGGCGTCGTCGACGGTGTCGAGGTCCAGTTCCAGGAGGGCTTCGGCCAGGCCTTCGGGGAGGGTCGCGGGGCCGGCCTCGCGGGCTTCCGCGGCGGCCTCGGCGAGGACTTCGAGCAGGGCGTCCACCCCGTCGAGGCTCACGCCGGTGAGGGTCAGGTGCACGTTGGCGGGGATGCCGGGGAAGGACAGCTGCGGCTGGATGAGCCATCCGTGGTCGCGGGCCTTGTCCGACAGGACGAAGACGTCCAGGTCCGGGTCGTCGGAGGCGATGGCGACCAGGGAGGCGGCCGGGGAGCCCAGGACACGCAGCCCGGGGATGCCCTCGACGCCCGCGACGAGCTTGCGTGCGGCGGCCACGGCGTTGGCGGCCAGCTCCCGGTAGCCGGACTCGCCGAGTGCCTGGAGCGTCGCCCACGCCCCGCCGAGCGGGCCGGCGCCCTTGCTGCTCTGCACCGTGGAGTTGATGACCGTGTATCCGGGCCAGGCCGCGGAGGCGAAGTAGGCGTGGCGGCGCAGCGACTCGTCGGCGTACAGGACGACCGAGGCCCCCTTGGGTGCGTAGCCGTACTTGTGCAGGTCGCAGGAGATCGAGGTGACGCCGGGCACCGTCAGGTCGAACGGGGCGACCTCCTCTCCCGCGTCGCGCATCCACGGCAGCAGCCATCCGCCCACGCAGGCGTCGACGTGGCAGGGGATCCCGCGCGCCGAGGCGAGGGCCGCGACCTCGGGGACGGGGTCGATCACGCCCTGCGGGTAAGAAGGCGCGGACACCGCGACCAGCACGGTGTTCTCGGAGTCCTCGTCGATCGCGGCCTCCATCGCCGCCGGATCCACCCGGAACGTCGTGGTGTCCACCGGCACGGTGACCAGTTCGAGGCCGAGGTAGTGGGCCGCCTTGTGGAAGGCGGGGTGGGCCGTCACCGGGACGACGAGCCGGGGCGCGGCGACCGGGCGGGCGTCTCGCGCGGACTTCACCGCCAGCATGATCGATTCGGTGCCGCCGCTGGTGAAGATGCCCGGGGTGTCCGGTCCTCCGCCCAGTTTGGCGGCGACGGCGCCGACGACCTGCTTCTCCAGTTCCACGATGCTGGGGAAGGCCGTGGGGTCCAGGCAGTTGACCTCCAGCATCGCCATGTAGGCCCGGGCCGCGGCGTCGCGGACCTCGGCCCGTCCGGTGTCGTAGACGTAGGCGGTCACCTTCCCGCCGTGGACGGGCAGGTCCGCCTCCTTGAGCCGGGCCAGTTCGGCCAGCAGGTCCTCGGCGGGGCGTCCGTTCTCGGGCAGCATCAGAAATCCTTAACTGTGGGGAGGCCAGGTCACACGGGCGTGCGACGCCGTCGCGCCCGCCGCCTTTCGGGGCGTGCGGTCATGGAGGTCGCTCACACACCGTCCCCGGGAAGGGTTCCTTCGGTTCGGTGGGCCAGCGCGCGGGTGCGGTATGCGAGCACCAGCGGGACGCTGAGCAGGAGCAGGAGGGCGGGGACGAGGGTGAATCCGGCGGTGAGCCCGGCCAGCGCGCCGTCCGTCTGGGCCACCTCCCGTCCCGCTTCGGCGGAGCGGAAGCCGGTGGACGCCAGGACGGCCGAGTACACGCCGGAGCCCAGGGCCATCGCGCCGGTCTCGGCGGCCGTCCAGGCGCCGGTGAACGCCCCTGCCTGGGCGTGCCCGGTACGTCCCGCGTCGGCGTGGACGGTCTCGGGGAGCAGGGACAGCGGCAGCAGTTGCAATGCCGCGTAGCAGACGCCGAGCAGCCCGGTCAGCGCGAAGACCACGGCCGCCGCCCCGGCGGTGAGCGCGGGGTGGAGTGCGAGCACTCCGACGACGAAGAGCACGACGGCCAGCAGGTAGCACGGCACCGTGCCGTACCGGCCCGCGAGCCGGTTCCACATCGGCACCGCCAGGGCGCTGGGCGCGACCAGGCAGACGAACAGCACCGAGGTGAGTCCGTCGTCGCCCAGCCGGTATTCGGCGACGTAGGCGGCGCCCGCGAGCATCACCGCGACGGCCAGAGATTGGACGGCGAACGCGCCGAGCAGCGCGAAGAACGGCCGGTTGCCGCGCGCGGCGCGCAGCGCGGCGGCGAAGCCCAGCGGTTTCGGGCCGGGTCGTGAGGTGATCCAGCGGGTGGACAGGGTGGAGGCCAGCATCGCCGCCCCCATGAGCAGGCCGACGACCACGCCCATGAGCGCGTATCCGCCGCGTCCTCCCCCGGCCAGGTCGACCAGTGCGGGTGCGACGCCTCCGGCCAGGAGGATGCCGACGGTCAGCGCGACGATCCGCCACGCCATGGCGCGGGACCGTTCGGCGGGCAGGTCGGAGATCTCGGCGGGCAGCGCCACGTAGGGCACCTGGAAGGCGGCGAAGGCACTGGCCGCCAGCAGGAACACCACCAGTACCCAGACCGCGGCGACGGTGCCGTGCCCGGGCGCGGCGAACATCAGCGCGAACAGCACCGGCAGCGTGACCGCGCCGAGGAGCAGCAGCCGGGTGCGCCGCCCGGTGCCCACGGCCTCCCGGTCGCTGAGCGCCCCGACGTAGGGGTTGAGCAGCACGTCCCACGCCTTGGGCAGGACGAGCGCGACACCCGCCACCGCCGCCGGGACGCCCATCACATTGGTCAGGTAGTAGAGCAGCAGCAACCCGGGAGTGGTGGAGAAGACGCCGGTCCCGACCGAGCCGAGTGCGTATCCCAGCAGCCGCCCCCTGGCGACCCTGCCTTTCACGGCACCGCTTTCCAAGGCCTCGCCTTTCATGCCCGGCCCTCCGTGACCCGGTCTCCCACGGCACTGCGTTCCACGGCCCGGCTCGTCATGACCCGCCCTCCGCAGTCCGGTCTTCCACCGCCTTTTCCGCCAGGACCCGACTTGTCATGGCACGCTTTCACGGCCCTTCCTTCCTCGGCCCGGCTGGGCATGGTTCGCCTTTCGTGGCTCGGACGCTTCACAGGTCCAGCAGTCCGTCCACGAGGTGGTGGAGGGTTCGGCGGAAGCGTTGGAGGGCGGGCTGGTCGTCGCCGCGGCGGCGTGCGCCCCGGTCGTCGAGGACGCCGCCGCGCACGAAGCCGTGTACGCACCAGATCACCGACCAGACGGCGTATTCGACGTCGGCTTCGGGGCCGGCCACGTGCTGGGCGAGGTCGACGATGCGGGCGACCAGGGGGCGTACCCGCTCGGCCTCCAGGGAGGTGACGTCCTCGGCGTCGGACAGCCAGCGCCGCAGCCACAGCGCGGCGATCTCCGGGTGCTCCACGCAGAAGTCGAGGTAGCGGTCGGCCAGCCGGTGCGCGTCCTCGGCGGTGGGGGCGGAGGCCCTCATGACCTCCTCCAGCGCGTGGCGCTCACGGTCCGCGGCACGTTCCATGACGGCCAGGTACAGGTCGCGTTTGCCGCCCACGTGGTAGTTGACGGTCGCGATGTTGAGGCCCGCGGTCTCGGCGATGAGGCGGGTCGAGGCTCCCGCGAAGCCCTTCTCCGCGAAGAGGCGGGTCGCCGCGTCCAGGATGCGCTCCACCGCGGGGACCTTGCTTGCGCTACTGGTCACCCCGGGAAAGTAGGACAAGCTTCGCCATTCAGTCAATCACTTGATGGAAACGTCCTCTTGTGGCCGGAATCTGCCGTCCGTCCCGTCCGGTGATCGACGGCTCGGCCGCCCCACTACAGTGAGGCGCCTGGAGGGCAGGGATGACCGAGAATTTCGCGACGATCCTCGACCGGCTGTGCACGCGGCCGGAGGGGCGTGAGCCGTTCGCCAACACCGAGCTGGCACGGCTCATCACCCGGAGCGGGGGTGAGATCACCGACGGGTACATCTCCCACCTGCGCAAGGGACACCGCGACAACCCCACCCTCCAGACGGTCGAGGACCTGGCGGCGGCGCTGGGCGTCTGCCCCGCGGTGTTCGTCGGAGGCAGGCGGGAGCGCCTGGGCCCCGAGCGGCCCCGCCGGTCGTTCAGCGGCAAGCTCCGCCACCTGTTCGCCGCGATCCACCCCCCGCACCGCGGCCCCTACACCCCGGAGGAGGCCGCCGCCACGATCACCTCGGGCGGCCGGTTCGGGTCGATCTCCTCGAGCTACATCCGGGAGCTGCTCAACCCGGCCCCCGGCACCCAGCCCAATCCCCGGCTGCGGCACATCCTGGCGCTGGCCGACTTCTTCGGCCTCAGCGACGGGCAAGGGCCGCAGGTCTCCTACTTCCTCGACGACCGGCTGGCCGAGGTGATCGACGCCGAGCTCGCCGGGTTCATCGCGCTCCGCGACGCCGGTGTGGTGGAGTTCGCCGCCCGGCTGGCGCGGCACGCCTCGGAGTGGACGCCGGAGCTGCGCCGCCAGGCGGTGCACGCGGTCACCGAGGCGGTCGAGACGGGCGAGACCCAGTGGACGTTCCGACCCGGAGGTGTCAGCGGATGACCGATCGGGAGACGTTGTGCGCGTGGGCCGCCGAACGGCTCGCGCCCTCGCCTTCGGCCACCTACCAGGACACGTGCCGCGGCATCGGTTCGCTGCTCGGCGAGCTGGTGCAGGCGCAGGTGGCGGTGAAGTTCACCTCCCTGGGCGGCGCGCCCTTCAGCGGCGCGACCGTGCGGCTGGCCGACGGCTCCTACGTCGTCTACTGCGCCAACTCCCGGTCCTGGTACCACCGCATGGGCATCCTGCTGCACGAGCTCTCGCACGTCCTGCTCGGCCACGAGCCCACCTCGCTGGAGGACATGCGGCGGCAGTTCCTCCCCCACCTTCCCGGCCGGATGGCGCGGATCATCGCGGCCCGCAGCAGCCACACCGGCCCTCAGGAGCGGGAGGCCGAGGACCTGGCCGACCTGCTGCTGGAGCGGCTGACCGAGCGCCGCGGGCCCGCGCCGGGGGCGCTCCCGCCCGAGGCGTCGGCCCGGCTGCGGCGCATCGCGGAGGAGCTCGCGCACCTGCGCTGAGCCCCGGGAGTCTTGCCCATCAAGGTCACGGATGACTAGGCTGCGGTTCTACTGACGTCCACGGAGGTCTGCGATGATCCCTCGCCAGTATGAGAGCTGGGAGGTGCGCCGGTGACGGAGAGCGCACTCGCGAGTTTCTCCTTCGGCCGTCCCGCCGGACCCGACCTGAACTCCCCCAATCCCGCCCGGATCAGCGACTACCTGCTGAACGGCAAGGACAACTTCGAGTGCGACCGCCGCGCCGTGACCGAACTCCTGCGGGCCGCTCCCGAACTGTCGTCCCTGGCCCGCGCCGGACGCGACTTCCTCATGCGCTCCGCGGGCCTGCTCGCCGCCGAGCACGGCATCGACCAGTTCATCGACCTCGGCGCCGGACTCCCCGCCTCCCCCTGCACGCACGAGGTCGTCCGGGAGCACGGTCCCTGCCGGGTCTCCTACGTCGACCACGACCCCGTCGTCTCGGTGCACAACCGCGCCCTGCTCACCGGACGGCCCGGGGTCTGGGTCTTCGAGGGCGACCTGCGCTCCCCCGAGCTCCTCATCGCCCGGCTGAGCGCGACGGAGGCGGTCGACTTCAGCCGCCCGGTGGCGGTCCTGCTCGGCGACGTGCTGCCGTACCTGCCCGAGCCCGCGCAGACGGTGCGCGCGTTCCGCAACGTCATGACGGCGGGCAGCGCGCTGGTGCTGAGCCACCTGTCCCGCGACCGGGCGGACCCGGGCATGGTCGCCTCGGTCGAGAACACCTACGCCTGCACCGGCGGCAGGCTGTCCATCCGCACCGACGCCCAGATCGCCGAGCTGTTCACGGGTTTCGCCCACGCCCCCGAGATCGTCGACGTGCGGCCCGACCCGGACGTGCCGGGGCTGACCGGCTACACCGGCATCGGCTGGCGGGTGCGAGGCGGTCAGGCGCGGGCCGCGACGGCCGCGCCCACGACCGGGCAGCGGGAGAACGCGTCGGCGACCTGAACCCACCAGGTGAGCTCGGTGGTGAACGCCCCGTCCCGCGCCTCCTCCCCTCCCCCCCGGTCCCTCGCCGTGCTCCGCTCCCCCTTGGTCCAGGCCTGCAGCGCGTGCTTCAGCTGGGCGGCCTCGACCATCGCGGCCAGCGCCTCCCCCCGGTAGCCGGCCCTGCGGCCCCAGCGCTCGGCCAGCTCGGCCAGCTCCGGGTCGAACAACGGCGCCAGGCTCCAGCGCCAGTCGCTCAGCTCCAGCACCATGCGCCGGGTCCGGTGGTAGGGGTCGAACCGCCGGCCGGGGGCCGTGTGGGCCAGCTCGGGCGCCACCTTCACCAGCGCCCGGTGCGCCGGACGCAACCGCAGGTAGAGCCGCCACCGGAACGTCCAGGAAGCGACCGAGTCCGCTTTGGGGCCCAGGGTCGGCAGGGTCAGCGCCGCCGTCACCAGCAGCACGCCCATCGGGGCGACGATCAGGCCCGTCGCCTTGTAGGGCTCGTCCAGCTCGGCCGTCCCGGTGCGGTGCGCGATGATCGCGACGATGCCGACCAGCGGGAACAGCGCCACGTTCAACCCGTAAGCGCCGTACAGCCGCAGGCCGCGCCGCAGCCAGGGGAACTCCGCGTAGTCCGGTTCCCGGGTCCAGCGGAAGCACCAGTAGGCGAGCATCGCGTGCCCCGCCAGCACCCACGCCAGCCACAGGAGGGAGAACGCCGCCACCGTCGGCTGCCCGGCGTAGTAGGTGTTGAAGTCCTCGGTGCGCTCCACCGGGGTGGACGACGCGGAGAACAGCAGCGAGAGCGTGATGACGCACAACGGGCAGGACAGGACGATCCACCGCACCAGCGGCCACGCCTTCCGGAACGGGTGGCGCCACAGCAGGGCCAGGGTCAGGTAGACGCCGCCCGACACCGTCTGGCAGGCGGCGACCAGCAGCGTCGACAGGTTGGGGACGCCCGTGACGCCGTCCACCCACAACACGTTCGAGGGCGCCGCCAGCCACAGCGTCGCGGCGGTGAAGAAGATCGCCGCGCACAGCGCCCACAACCGCGGGCTCTCCCACCGGGAGCGCAGGTACCGCAGCTTGTAGAGGAACCAGGCCGTCATCGCGACGGCGCAGGCTATGAAGACGACGCTGCGGAACATCCGGGAGCTTCTTCGCGGGTCTTGAGGGCCTCTTCGCGCAGTGCCGTCTTGTCCACCTTGCCCGCGGGCAGGAGCGGCAGTCCCGGCAGGACTTCGATCCGTTTGGGCACCTTGTAGGGGGCCAGGTGCTCGCGGCAGTGCGCGTCCAGTTCCTCCGCCGTGGCGAATCCCGCCACGAAGGCGACGCCCACCTCGGTGTAGACCGGGTCCGGCACGCTCACGACGGCGGCCGACGCCACCGCGGAATGTTTTTCCAGGGCCAACTCGACCTCTCGGGGATAGACGTTGTAGCCGCCGGACTTGTACATCTCCTTCAGCCGCCCGACGAGGGTGAGCGCGCCGTCGGGGCGGGCCGCGGCCAGGTCGCCGGTGCGCAGGAACCCGTCTTCGGTGAAGGCCGCGGCGGTCTCTTCGGGCAGGCCGAGGTAGCCGGTCATGAGGCAGGGGTTGCGCACCTGGATCTCGCCGGGCGTCCCCGGCTGGACCGGTTCGCCGTCCTCGCCGGCCAGGCGCAGCTCCAGTCTCGGGTCGGGGCGGCCGACCGTGGTGGTGAGGCTCTCGTCGTCGGCGGTCTCGTCGTTGTAGGCGACGGCCACGCAGCTCTCGGTGAGCCCGTAGACGGAGGTGAGCCGGGCGCCGGTGGCCCGCAGCGCGGCCAGCGTCTCACGCGGCATCGGCGCACCGCCCCAGCCGACGCGCTTCAGCGACGACAGGTCGGCGGAGGCGTACTCGGGCGTCATCATGACGTACTGGAACATCAGCGGGATCTGGCCCCACAGCGTGACCTTCGACGCCTCGATGACGCCGGGGACCGCCGCAGGGTCGAAGTCCTCCATGAACCGGATCGCGCCGCCCATCGCCAGCGGCACCGACGCCACGTCCATGACCCCTCCGACGTGGCTGACCGGAAGGTTGGCCAGGCTGACGCAGTCCGGGTGGTAGAGCAGGGAGGCCTGGAGGCGGCACCCTTCGGCGAAGGCCCGGTGGCCGATGAGCACACCCTTGGGTCTGCCGGTGGTGCCGGAGGTGTAGACGACGAGCGCCGCGCCGTCCGGGTCTCCCGGGTCGGGGAGGGTTCCGTCGCCTCGGCTCAGGAAGTCCGCGCCGGGCAGTGGGTGCACCGCCCGGATGCTCGGCACCGCGCGGTGCAGGGCGGCGAGGTCCTCGGTGTAGTCGCGGCCCCGGTGGTGCTCCAGGCCGAACAGCAGCACCGGTTCGCTGTCGGAGACGATGTGCAGCATCTCGTCCCTGGTGTGGGACGGGTTGAGGCCGACCCAGGCGGCGCCGATCCGGGACAGCGCCAGGAACAGGGTGAGGAACTCCGGCCGGGGGGTGCTCAGCGCCGCGACCCTGTCCCCGCAACGCACTCCGGCGTCGGCCAGGGCCGAGGCGCAGGCGTTCACGTCCGCCTCGGCCTCGCGGTAGGTGCGGCGGCGGCCGTCGAGCTCGTCGAAGAGCGCGTCGGGCCTCAGCCCGCTCCAGTACGTGAGGTAGTCCGCGACCCGGACGGCCGGGGGGACGATGCCGTCACCGGGCAGTTCACTCATCGGCGGACTCCTGGGGTTCCACGAACAGGGTGAGCCAGTCGGCGACCATCGCCGGGGTCTCCGACCCTTCGACCTCCATGACGTTGCGTGTGAGGACCCGGTACCGTCCGGGCCCGCGCTCCTTGACGTCCAGGAGTTCGGCGCGAATCCGTACCTTCTGCCCCGCCATGACCGGGTGGAGGAACCGCACCTTCTCGAGCCCGTAGTTCAGCCCGTACGCGGTGTCCGCCTCCACGTCCAGGTAGCGCTTGTGCACGGCCACCAGCAGGGACAGCAGGAGGAAGCCCGACAGCAGGTTCTCGCCGTAGGGGTCGCCGTTGGACGGGGGGCGGCCGAGGAAGTCCTCGCGCAGGAGCGTCGCGGAGGCGAACGCCTGCTCGTCCTCCAGGTTCAGCGGGATCCAGTCGGAGCAGAACAGTTCCGTGCCGACGCGGGCGGGCAGCTCAGCCAGCGGGTAGCTCATCGGTTCCCCTTGTCATCGCACCGATCCGAACATAACGCGACTCATCCGACTTGCGTAGCCACAACGCGTACAGCGCCGCCGCCACCGCGCACACCAGAACGGCGTACGGCAGGGCGTTGATCAGCGTGGAGCCGGTGTGCGCCAGCGTCTCGAAGTTCAGCAGGATGAGGGCCGCCGCGAGCAGCAGGCCCAGGCAGCCGACCAACGGGACGACCAGGGTGCTCAGCAGCCCGCCGGAGCCCGTCCTGCGGAAGTAGACCACGCAGGCGACGGACGTGAGCGCCTGCAGCAGCACGATGCCCAGCGTCGACAGACCGCTCATCACGGTCACGAGCGTCTTGTACGGGTCGAGCCCGGCGACCGCGAACAGCACCACCACCACGGCGGTGAAACCGCTCTGCGCGAGGCTCGACATGTACGGCGAACCATGCTTGACGTGGACGGCACTGAGCTTCGCCGGGGCGAGGCCGTCGCGGGCCAGCGCGAACACGTACCGTCCGGCCGCCTGGTGCCCGGCCACCAGGGAGGCGAAGAGGCTGGTGATGATGAGCAGCCCGAACAGCGCGCTGGCGGCCTCGCCGAGCTGCTGCTCGGTGAGGAAGAAGAACAGGTCGCCCTCCTGGGTACGGGCCGTCTCCCTCGTCTGGTCCGCGCCCATCGCCCCGACCATCAGCCAGCTGGTGAGCGCGTAGAAGAGGCCGATCACCAGGACCGCCGCGTAGGTGGCGCGCGGCACCGTACGCGCCGGGTCCTTGGTCTCCTCGGAGTACAGCGCGGCGGCCTCGTAGCCGACGAAAGACCCGAACGCGAACATGAACGCCACCCCGGGCGCTCCCGACAGGATGGTGTCGGGAGCGAAGGAGGTGAACTGGAAGGCGTCCAACCCCTCGTTCACCAGCACCGCGACGTCGAAGACGACCAGCACCCCGATCTCGCACACCATCAGCACGCCGAGGACCTTCGCCGACAGGTCGATGTTGCGGTACCCGAGCGCGCCCATGATGACGAGCGCACCCAGCGTCCACGCCCACCACGGCCCGGGCGCGCCGCCCATCTCGGTGAGGAAGTAGCCGATCCCCCCGGCCAGCGCCGCAACGAGCCCGTTGTACCCGGTCAACGCGAGCACGGCCCCGCCCGCCGCGGCCGGACGGCCGAGCCCGCGCGCGATGTAGCCGTAGAAGCCGCCCCCGTCCGTGATCGAACGGGCCATCGCCGCGTAACCGACGGAGAAGCAGAGCAGGGTGAGCATCGCGATGACGTAGGCGCCCGGCACGCCCGCCCCGTTGCCCGACCCCATCGACAGCGGGACCGTTCCCGCCATCGCCACCAGCGGCGCCGCCGCCGCGACCACCATGAAAACTATCTTCGGCGCGCTCAACGTCCGGCCCAGCCGCGCCTGCGCGCCCACCTCCCCGGCGGTCCCGGTCATCCCCACCCCATCCGAAGATCAACGAATCATGCGATTCCATACCTGTCACAGAGGAACCGCAAGAAGATCCACTTCTGAGGACCTGACCGGATATGGCCGTTTTGAGCTGGGACGGGACGCAACGAAGGCTCGTCACGCACTGCCCGTTCCGTCCCCGCCCCGTCAGCGATTCGATCTTGAACGGCGCGGAGCTCGCACAACCGATCGTCGACGGTCTGCCGCATCTCCGCGAGCAGTTCGCCCGCGGTCTCCTCACCAGCGAGTCCGTAAAGCAGGGGCGACCTCAGTTGCTACCGGATGCACCGCGAGCCTTGGGAAGTGCTCCGGATGACCCGGTAGCGGAGATGGGTGACGTCTTTGTTCTCTGAGGTGATCGTGTCGAGCGGCTGCAGTTCGATCTGGCGGGGGTCCAGGTTGTCGAGCAGCCTGGTCCCCGCACCGAACAGGACCGGCACCAGCTGGAGCCGGATCTCGTCGATCAGGCCGGCCCTGAGGAACTGCTGGCAGACCTCGGCGCCGCCGAGCACGACGACGGTCTTGTCTCCGGCGGCGGCCCGGGCTTGGTCGAGCGCGCTTTGCGGGCCGTCGTCGACGAAGGTGAACGAGCCGCTCCGCATCTCCCGATCCGCGCGGACCTCGTGGGTGAGCACAAAGCAGCGGCCGGGGAAGGGAACGTCCTTCCACAGGTCCACCCCGACGTCGTACATGCGTCGGCCGATGATCGTCGCGCCGGACTCCTCGGACAGCGCGGCCGTCAGTTCGGGCTCGTCCGGCATCCAGGTGTGGAGGCGCTCGCCGCCCTCGCCCAGCGGGTGGTCAAGGCTGATCCGGGGGCCTGCGCTGAAGCCGTCCAGCGAAACCGAGGAGTGCATGATGACCGTCATCAGATTTTCTCCTGTCTTTGATGGCGGGGATGAGTGAGACGAACAGGACGGCGGCCGTGAGCGCGAAGGCCGTCGGGTAGCCGAGCGGGTGGACCAGCAGCCCGAATCCGATGGCGCCGATCCCGATCCCGGCGTCGTAGGCGAGGTTCCACACGACGCTGACCTGGCCGAAGTTCGCGCGGGAGGCCCGCGCGAACATCAGCGACAGCGTGACGTTCTGGGCTGCGCCGAAACCGAGTCCGAACAGGACCATTCCGGCGAGCAGGGCCCCCTGGTGCGGGACGAAGACCATCAGGGCGGTGCCGACGGCGGCCGAGAGGACTGACGGCAGGAGGAGACCGCCCTGGTCGTACCTGTCCCCGAACCAGCCCGCGCACCAGCGGGCCAGGGGAGTCGCGCAGGACTGCACGAGCAGGGCCGTCGCGGCCGACCCTGCCGCCAGCGGCAGGAAGGTCAGCAGGATTCCGCCTGCCATCGCGATGGTGGCGAAGATGAACGCAGGCCTGGCCAGATCGGTGTCACGGAGGGCCGCGAGGATGCTGCCGTGCTGTTCCTGCCGTGTGCTCCTGGCGGGCAGGCCGGTGACCGCGGCCAGCACGACCAGGACCAGCCCCGCGCCGAGGAGGAACACGGGTGCGAAGCCGAACCGCTCCTGCAGCCAGAGCCCGGCCGGCAGGCAGGCGATCGACGGAACTCCGACCGCGAGGCCGTACAGGCCCAGTCCTTCGCCTCTGCGCTCAGCCGGGACGAGGTCACCGATCAGCGCAGCGCCGCACACGACCACGATTCCCAGTCCCGCGCCCCTGAACAGGCACACGGCCAGGACGACGGTGAACGGTGGACTGGCCGCGAGCAGGAGAGCGGGCACCCCGAGGAGCAGCAGGCCCAGCCCGACGACCGTGCGATAGCCGAGCCCGGCCAGCAGCCGGGCGACCGCGAACTCGGCGAGCACCGTCCCGAGCATCAGGGCGCCGGTGGCCAGACCCGCGCCGACGCCGTCCGCACCCGTGTCCGCCGCGTACAGCGGGACGACGGGCATCAGCAGGTAGAAGGCCGACATGGCACCGACGGAGGTGATGAGGAGCATGGCCGTCGGGCGGGTGACGATCCGCTGCCGTGGCACCTCGTCAGTGGTCATGCCATGAGCCTAGGATCCAACCGGTTCGGAAAGGAGGTCCAGTTCGATGCCTGTTGAGTGGACCGGTTCAGGTCCTGAACTGCTCGTTCCGCTGGACCGGGGCAGACCGCTGCGCGTACAGCTCGAACTGGCTCTGCGCGAAGGCATCCGCACCGGCCGACTGACCGCGGGCGAACAGCTGCCCTCGTCCCGTGCGCTGGCCCGCGCGCTCGGCATCTCGCGCGGTCTGGTCACCGAGTCTTATGCGCAGCTCCAAGCCGAGGGCTACCTGGTCACCCGACCCGGCTCCGGTACCCGGGTCGCCGCCACCGGGCACGCGTCCCCGACGGCTCCCGCTCGGCCGACAGAGCCGCCCTCGATCCGCATCAACTTCCGTCCCGGCATCCCCGACCTGGCGAGCTTCCCCCGCGACCAGTGGAGCCGAGCTCTTCGCCGGGCCTGCCAGGAGGCTTCCCATAAGGAGCTCGGCTATCCGTCTCCGCACGGCAGTCCGGCACTTCGCGAGGTCCTCGCCGCCTATCTGCGACGGGTCAGGGGCGCCGCCACCGACCCGGCTCACACGATCATCAGCGCGGGCTACGCGCAGGGTCTGCAGCTGGTCCTGCGCTCCTTGGACGATGTACGGACCGTGGCTTTCGAGGATCCCGGCGACCCGGACCATCGCGCGATCGCGGGCATGCTCGGGCTGAAGGTGGTCCCCGTTCCGGTGGACGAACACGGCATAGACGTCGGCGTCCTGGCCGCCACCGATGCGCGTGCCGTGGTTCTCACGCCTGCGCATCAGTCACCGACCGGCGTGGTCCTTGCGCCCGACCGGCGGCAGGCTCTGATCACCTGGGCGGCCTCCCGTGACGCGACGATCATCGAGGACGACTACGACGCGGAGTTCCGGTACGACCGGGAGCCCGTCGGCGCACTGCAAGGGCTTGCTCCTGATCGGGTCGCGCTCCTGGGCTCGGTGAGCAAGTCGCTTTCGCCGGCGTTGCGGTTGGGCTGGATCATCGCTCCGCCCCGGCTGTCCGCGGCGGTCGCGCAGAACAAGCGGCTTGCGGACCGGGGTTCTCCGGTCCTCGACCAGCTGGCTCTGGCGAGCCTCATCCAGACCGGGCAGTACGACCGGCACCTTCGTCAGATGCGGCAGCGGTATGCGGCTCGTCGTGCGGCTCTCGTGGGCGCCTTGGCACGCTATGCGCCCGGAGTGGAACTTCTCGGTCTTGCCGCTGGATTTCATGCCGTTGTTCCATTGCCCGCCGGAGTAGACGAGCAGTCCGTCGTCGATACGGCTTTGGACCGAGGGGTCGGCTTGTACGGTATCGGTCCTTATCGAGTTCGGGGCGGTCGCTCCCAGCTTGTTCTCGGGTTTGGGAATGTGACCCCTGATGCCATTTCTGAGGGTGTCGCCGCTGTCGCCGACTTGATCGGTGGATGAGTTCCTTCTATGGTCGGCTCGGGTTTTGACGAAGACCAAAGCCAAAATCTCGACGAAGAGCAGCCTGCTCTCAACCGGTCGTAGCACTGCTCCTGCTTCGCAGGAGAGGCAGGAGATCGCCACGTGCCATACGACCACCACAAGATCCTGGTACGACGCGAGATCTGGGTCCTTCGCACGAACCCGGACGAGGGCTGCTCGGAGATAGTGGAAGCCGAGGGTGTTCGGCGCATCTCGAATGTCCCGCCCATCCCAGCCCCTCTGGAGATCCTTGAAGCCGAACAGATGACAGCGGATGGGGTGTCTTGCCTGGTGGAGCTTCCCGCCGACGCCCCCGACGCGGCCGCCAGGACCGGCCCGGAAGGCGTTCATGGTGCTCAGGTCCGGCGTATACCGAATGTCCTGCCCGACCCGGTCTTTCTGGAGGAGGTGAATATCGAAGTCAAGTTCAGTGCCGCATACGGTGGACTGTTCGACGCGGTGGAGGAGTTGTCCTACGTCGGGCACGATGCCATCGAGACCACGGACGAGGATCTGGTAGCCGCCGTGGGGCGACCGGTGAGGGCGATGCTGGACATATGGAAAGAGGAGGAGGGCAGTGCAGATTACCTGCCCCAGTTGATTGCCGCCGCGCGGCGTCTGGTCGATGCCGTAGCCGACTACCGTCGGTCGGCGTTCGTCCTGCCAGAACTGGCCGCCGCCGTCGACCAGCTCGCCGAAGAACTGTCGTCTGTTCCACTCCGCACGACTCTCTGAGGCCGCCGGGCGGACCTGCTCCATCCGGTACTCGTGCTCACGGGCGAGCTGCGGCTTCAGCACCTTGGGAGCGATGCGCGGATACCCGGTCCGAAGACCGCTGCCGACCGGGTGATCCGGGATGGGTTCAGGCGACCTCGAACAGTTCGAGCTGCTCGACGCCGGATGGGGCGGGTGTCTTGAGCCGCAGGCACCGCAGGCAGGTGACGGCGCCTTGGACGGGATGGGCGGCGTACGGGTCCCACCCGCTGACGCCGACCATGCAGGCGGGCCCGGGAAGGAGTTCACCGGCGAGCCAGCGGGTGAGGGCGATGTCGTGGATGACGCCGGATGAGCGGACCTGCATGCGGTCGTCAGGGCCGTAGGCGTTGCGGGCCAAGGCGGCGATGGTGGCGAGGGCCATGCGCGTGGAGTCCATGGATCTCCTTCAGCGAAAAGTAGCCGTATCGCCATGATGCATCGCCTTGCTGACATTCTCTGGGCATAGGCCTCGGTGCGATTGCCTGGCCGATGCCACGAACCCGAACCTGCGCGAGTCGTCATCAGGCTCCGCCCTTGCGCCTCGCTGGCCGGCGAGGGCTCGGCGGAGCCCCAGGAGAAGGGCCCTCTGGTCAAATCGTTGAACATGATCGGCGCCGAGGTGAATCATGATCCAGTGCACGACGCCGACCACCTCTTGTCCGCCGCCGCGACGAGCGTGCCGCACAGGACCAGCCCGGTCAGGGCGAGAGACACGGTCCGGGCGAGGAAGACACCGTGGCGCCGCGAACGCGGAACGCTCGCAGGTTCCGGATTCCGCTGTCGATTCGCAGGAGGAGACCACCTACCGGGCCGACCTCTGGCCAGACCAAGGCCAGAGCCATGCTGGTCAAGAGGCGTGGCCTACCAAGACCTCGGCAACCGCACCCGACTCGATGACCCGTGCAGAGGATTTCTGAAATCGCCGTCGGTCATCGGGGCTGCCCTCGCATGGCGGCATAGGTACTGACGATCAGCTGCTCCGGGATGAGGACATCCGGTGGCAGGCGCTCGAAGTCGAAGAACCGGAGGGACAGCACTTCTCCGGGGTCGGGCCGGAAGACCGCGTCGGTCGATGCCCGGGCCAGGAACGCGGCCGTGACGTTGAAGACCTCGTCGCCGTTGGGATAGCGGTAGTAGTACTCCGGACCTGAGAACACGCCCAGCAGGGAGAGGTCGGCGACCTCGATCCCGATTTCTTCTCGTACTTCGCGGCGGGCGGCGTCTTCGAACGACTCCCCCGGCTCCATGAACCCTCCGGGCAGACCCCACCCGCCGGTATCGGCCCGCTCCATCAGCAGGAGTCGGCCGGACTCGTCCACGATCACGACGGAGCTCCCCGGAAGTATCAACGGCCGCGTCCCGACCAGCGCCCGGAGCTCGGCGATATAACCAGAAGCAGTCATCTGCACCCCATCCGGATTCATGCCACCTACCGGTCCCTCGCTTCGATGACAGCCGTGTCCGGCCGCCGACACGGGTCAGGGTCAGGCGGGCTCGGGCGGGACGGGGCCGTCCTCTTCGGCGAGCCGGGCGAAGATCATGAAGCGGGCGACGAGTTGGGGGTCTTCTTCGGTCAGGCGTTCCGTCATGTCGGCCAGGATTCGCCGTTGCCGGCCCGGGGTCATCATCCTTCACCTGCCCTTGTCCCGGTGGACCGAGATATACCCACCGTGCGACGTTTCAGCTCCTCTGTTCCAGGATTCGATCATCACGTTCAGGTTCCGACAAGACCGTCCGGTAAAAGGATCACTTCTCGAGTGCGCTTTCACCCTCTGAGATGCGCACCTCAAAACATAAGTAACCCCTTACTACCGACGCCCTTGTTGAGTAGCATCCCAGGCACAGCGAAGGCTTGCCTGGAAGGGGACGGCTCATGAAACCCGGGCTCTTCGACGATCGCAGTGCGATCCGGGACATCGGCTCCGAGCCGTACACGATCCTCGGCGGGGGGCCCGCGCTGCTGCTGCAGCTCGCGCATCCGAAGGTGGCGCAGGGGGTGGCCGAGCACAGCGGGTTCCAGGCGAGTCCGTTCCCCCGGCTGTTCGCCACCCTGGACTTCCTGTCGATGGCCGTCTTCGGCACCAAGGACGAGGGGCACCGGGTGGCCTGGTCGGCGATGCGCGCCCACGATCCCGTCCATGGCGAGAACTACTCCGCGCACGACGCGGACCTTCTGCTGTGGGTGCAGGCCACGCTCTTCCAGGTCTCCAAAGAGCTGTACGAGTACATGCACAGGCCGCTCTCGCCCGAGCGGGCCGAGGAGTACTACCGGCAGAACGCCCAACTCGCCGAACTGCTCGGCGCGCCGCGGGAGGCGCTGCCCGCCGACGCGAAAGAGTTCGACGAGTACTGGGCGCGCATGGTCGAGACGCTGGAGATCAGTCAGCACGGTCGCGAGCAGGCTCAGGCCGTCATGCATCCCGAGTTGCTGCGCGTGCTGCTCTACCCGGTGATGCTCGTCTTCCGCATCGTGACGACCGGGCTGCTGCCCGAGCCGATCCGCGAGCAGTACGGGCTGCCCTGGACTCCCGCGCGGCAGCGTACGTTCGTCCTCATCATGAAGCTGACCAGGACGGGGACGAGGCTGGTTCCGGATCCGCTGCTCAAGCTGCCCGTCGAACTCGCGGTTCCGTTCGCCCGGCGGTTCCGGTGGGGCAAGTACCAGCGTCCCGCCTCACGGCGTTCGGCTCCCGTCCTCAAGGTCGAGACCGGGGAAGCCCCCGCCGCCGAGAACAGGAAGGCCGGATGAAGGCGCCCGCCGGGGCCATTCCCGGGCGCGGCTCGATGACCTGGCGGTACGGGGCCGACTGGCGGGCGGTCCTCACCAGCCGGGCGGTGCTGATGCTCCAGGTCGCCCATCCGGTGGTCGGCGCGGGTGTCGCCGACCACTCCGAGTTCCTCGAGGACCGCTGGGGGCGCCTGATCCGGACGGTCAAGTCCGCCCACTCCTTCCTCGGCTTCAACGGCGAGGAGAGCGGCAGGCTGGAGGCGGCCCGGCTGCGGGAGATGCACAAGGGGATCAAGGGCGTCGACTCCGAGGGCCGGCGGTACCACGCGCTCGAGCCCGAGGCCTATCTGTGGGTGCACGCGACGCTCTACCACGGGATCGTGCAGACGCAGCGGCTCTTCGCCAGGCCGCTCAGCCCGTCCGAGGAGCGGCGGCTGTTCGCCGAGTGGCGCGACCTCGCCCTGGCCCTGGGTGTCCCGGACCGTCATGTCCCGGCGGATCCGGAGGCGTTCGCCGTCTACTTCGACCGGATGGTCGCCGAGCGGCTGGAGTTCAACGACACCGTCAGGCTGATCATCGAGCTCGACCGCAGGCCGCTGCCGCCTCCGCCGGACTGGCGGCTGCCGTCCGCGGCCTGGCTCGCGATCGCCGCGCCCCTGGCCGTCCTCATGCGCCGGTCCTCCCAGGCCGCGCTGCCCCCGGTGCTACGGGAGCGGTTCGGGCTGCCCTGGTCGTCGGGGCGCGCCCTGGGGTTCCAGGCGTTCACCGGGGTCATGCGCGTCCTGGACCGGGGACTGCCATCCCGGCTGCGGACCGCGCCGACGGCCGCGAAGGCGATGGAGTCGGCACCCTGACGGCGAACGGGCCGGAACCGTCCGAAGACGGCGCCGGCCCGTGACACGCGAGGGGCTCAGGAGGCGGAGAGCTCCTTCTCCTTCTTCTCCTCCGCGACGGGAGGCTCCGGCAGGTCGATGGTGTCGCGCAGGCTCTTCGGCTTGAGGAAGAGCACGGCGACCAGGCCGACGAGGGCGATCCCGGTGGAGACCAGGAAGATGTGGCCGGTGCCGTCGGCGTAGGCGGCGCGGACGATGACCTGCAGCGGCTCGGGGATCGACGCCACGTCCAGGCTTCCGCCCTGGGAGTCGCTGACGGGAACCCCGGCCTTGGTGAAGCCCTCCTTGATCGAGGACGCCACCTCGGAGGCCAGGATCGCGCCGAGGACCGAGACGCCGATGGTGCCGCCCAGCGAGCGGAAGAACGCCACCGCGCCGCTGGCCGCGCCCATGTCCTTCATGGACACGCCGTTCTGGAGGGCGAGGACCATGTTCTGCATCGACATGCCGACTCCGGCGCCGACCAGCATCATCGCGCCGCTGATGAGCACCAGCGACGTCTCGTGGTCGATGGTCGACATGAGCGCGAAGCCGGCGGCGAGGGAGACCAGGCCGGCGATGATGAACGGCCTGACCTTGCCGGTGTTGGAGATGATCCGCCCGGAGACCGTCGCGGAGATCATCATGCCCAGCATCATCGGGATGGTGAGCAGGCCGGCCTGGGTCGGCGAGTAGCCGCGGCCGATCTGGAAGTACTGGCCGAGGAAGACCGTTCCGCCGAACATCGCCATGCCGACCGCGGCGCTGCCGATGATCGCCAGAGCGGGAGTGCGCTGCTTGACGATGTGCACGGGCACGACCGGCTGAGCGGCCTTGGTCTCCACCCGGACGGACAGGCCCAGCAGCACGGCGCTGGCACCGACCATCGCCCCGGTCTGCCACGACGCCCAGGCGAAGGCGTCACCGACGAAGGTGATCCAGACGAGCAGGACGCTGACTCCGGCCGCGATCAGCGTCGCGCCCGCGTAGTCGATCTTCACGTCGTCACGCCGGACGTGCTTCAGGTGCAGGGTCTTCTGCAGCATGAAGGCCGCGAACACCGCGAACGGGATGGGCAGGAAGAAGCACCAGCGCCAGTCCATCGCCTCGGTGATGACGCCGCCCAGCAACGGGCCCGCGACCGTGGACAGTCCCATGACCGCGCCCAGGTAGCCGTTGTACTTGCCGCGCTCCTTCGGCGAGATCATCGCGGCGATCACCACCTGGACCAGCACCTGGGCCGCGCCCAGGCCGAGGCCCTGCACCGCGCGCCAGACGATGAGCTGCTCGGTGTTCTGGGAGAAGCCGGCGCCCAGCGACGCCAGCAGGAAGATGCCGATGCCGACCTGGAGCAGGAGCTTCTTGTCGAAGAGGTCGGCGAGCCTGCCCCACAGCGGCGTGCTGACGGTGGAGGTGAGCAGCATCGCGGTGACGACCCAGGTGTACTGCGACTGCGTGCCTTTGAGGGAGCCGATGATCTGCGGGAGCGCCACCGAGACGATGGTGCTGCTCATCATCGTCACGGCCATGACGATGAGAAGGCCGCTGAGGGCCTTCATGATCTCTTTGTGGCTCATCCCCGGTGATGCTGGGTCCGTCACTGTCTTCCTCCCGTTGCGTGTGGAACAGACCAATTTAACTACACTCAGGGCAAGTTTGCACGTTGGGCATTTATTCCCCTGGGGCAGTATGATCCACCTCATGACCACCACGCCGGGGCTGCGCGAGCGCAAGAAGGCCGAGACCCGCCAGGCCGTGTACAAGGCGGCCCTGCGCCTCGTCGCCGAACACGGCTTCGACCACGTCACCGTGGAGGCCATCGCCGACGCGGCGAACATCTCCCGGCGCACGTTCTTCAACTACTTCGCCGACAAGGCGGACGCCGTCATGTACGGCGAGGAGCAGCGGCACCAGCTGATCCTCGCCAAGTTCCGGGCCCGCCCCGCCGGGGAGTCCTCCTGGCCCGCCCTGTACCGGGTGGCCGAAGAGATCTACGGCGAGCTCGGCGAACCCGACCGCGACTGGTCCCTGCGCATCAGGCTCGCCCGCCGCCACCCCTCCCTGCTCGCCCGCCAGCTGGCCGGGCTGGGCGCGCTCGAGCGGGAGCTGGCCCAGGCGATCGCCGAACGCGACGGCGACCACGGCCTGCGTCCCCGCGTCCTGGCCGGGGCCTACCTCACCACCCTGCGGATCGCCACCGTCGTCTGGCTCGAAGAGGACCAGAACCGCGGCCTGGCCGAGAGCACCATGGCCGCGCTCGACGAGCTGGGCCGCTCCTTCGAGGACTGAACCGCCGGAAACAGAAACGGGCCGGACGCCATCCGCGAAGGATGTCGTCCGGCCCGTCGCCGGTCACCGCGCTCAGGATCTCGGTGCGGCCGGCCTCTCGTCGGTCCACTCCTGGCTCTCGTACACCGTGGAGGTGCGGACGGTGCCCGCCGGGATCCCCGCGTAGGCCTGTGCGGGCTCCAGCAGGACCTCGTCGGCCGACAGCAGCCGTCCCGTCTCCCCGTCGATGATCAGGGTGTGCCGGACGGAGCCGAACTCGCCGCCCGTCTCGTCGAGGGCGATCCCCGTGCCCCGGCGCCCGTCCGGGTCCTGGACGGGGCCGAGCAGCTCGACGCCCTCCAGCTCGGCGAGCATCCGGTAGGCGGCGGCCTGCACGTCCGGGTGGACGGGGAGGGAGCCGTCCAGGAGGTCACGGGTCACGGCGAACAGCCACTGGTTCTGCTCGGCCCCGGACTCGCCCTCGTACCGCGCCATCAGCGCCGTCCGGAGCCCTGACGTGTCGGTGGGCAGGGCGTTCAGCTGGTCCGCGGTGACGTTCCGGCCGCCCAGGGTGCCGGCCTTGCCGGTCGCCCCCTCCGCGGTCCCGCTCCTCTGCCACGTGCCGACGCCCTTCAGCACGACCCGCGGCGTTCCGTCCGGGGACAGAGCGGCGACCGCGGCGGGCGAACCCGCGGCCTTCCACGCCTTCCTGTCGGCGGCGGTCTGCGGGCGGATGCCGAGACGTTTGATCCACACCCGGTTCCCGTCGCTGGAGGGGTCGGCCGCCTGCCACCGGTCGGCCAGCCGCTTCCTGACGACCAGGAAGGACGGAGCCCGGGTTCCGGCGCTCATCAGCCTGCTCTCGCGGGAGGTCGTGTGCAGGTACCGGCCGGCCTCCGCGGACCGGCGCTCCGTGGCGTCCGCGGCGGCCAGCAGGGCCGCGTTCGCCGTCCGCTGAGGCTGCGCGACCCGGGCGGCGTCGTCGCCGCCGTCGTCGTCTCCGGTCCCGATGACCAGGGTGAGCGCGACGGCCGCCGCCACGCACACCGCACCGACGCCCGCCCATCCCGCGCGGCCCGGACGGAACCCTCGGCGGCGCGCCGTTCCGGCGTGCTCCAGGAGCCGCGCCCGCGCCTCGGCCTGGCCCTTGTCGTTCTCCTTCGACCCGGGCTCAGCCATGGTCGACCCCCTCCTGTTCGAGCAGTGATTCCCTGAACCGGTCCCGGGCTCGGGCCAGCCGCGACTCCACCGCCGTGACGGGGAGGTCGAGCTCGGCCGCGACCCGGTCCGGGCCGAGGTCCGCGCAGGCGGCGAGGAGCAGGACGTCCCTGGCTCCCGGCGACATCTCCGCCAGCCTGACGGTCAGCGTCGCCTCCTGCCGGTCCTCCATGCCGACCTGGGCGGCGCGGGCTCCGGCGGTCTTCCCGCCGGCATGCCGCCCGCCGCCGGCGGGCTTCCGGTCCTCCTGCCAGTGCTTCCTGATCTTCTTCGTCGCGATGGCGAACAGCCAGACCCCCGCGGGCCCGTCGGGGTCGTACCTGCCCCGCCGGTCGAACGCCGTGAGGAACGTGTCGGTCGCGACCGACGCCGCGGCGTCCTCGCCCAGCCAGGACTCGGCGAACTCGCGGATCCGCGGGTAGTACCGGTCGAGGATCTCCGCGAACAGCTGGGGCTCGCGCAGCGACCTCTCGATCACCTCGGCGTCGCTCAGGCCGCTCGTCTCGACCGCCTCGGCGGACAGGCCGACGGGAACGGCGGGGTCCTCCCGGACGTCGGCGGTCTCGATCATGTCCATCGCGGCGGTGCCGGAGGTCTCCGACACGGCGAGGGACTCGTTCAGCTCGACGCTGTCGCGCAGCCGCGGCGGCTTGAGGAAGAGCACCGCGACCAGGCCGACGAGGGCGATCCCGGTCGAGACCAGGAAGATGTGGCCGGTGCCGTCCCCGTAGGCGGCGCGGACGATGACCTGCAGCGGCTCGGGGATCGACGCCACGTCCAGGCTCCCGCCCTGGGAGTCGCTGACCGGCACGCCCGCCTCGGTGAAGCCCTCCTTGATCGAGGTGGCGACCCGGGAAGCCAGGATCGCGCCCAGGACCGAGACTCCGATGGTGCCGCCCAGCGAGCGGAAGAACGCCACCGCGCCGCTGGCCGCGCCCATGTCCTTCATGGACACGCCGTTCTGGACGACCAGGACGAGGTTCTGCATCGACATGCCGACTCCGGTGCCGATCGCCAGCATCGCCGCGCCGACGAACACCAGCGAGGTCTCGTGGTCGATGGTCGACATGGCGAAGAAGCCGAGGGTGAGCACGGCGAGGCCGGTGATGAGGTGCGGCCTGACGTTGCCGGTGCGGGAGATGATCCGTCCGGAGATGGCCGAGGAGAACAGCACTCCGGCCATCATCGGGATGGTGAGGAGACCGGCCTGGGTCGGCGAGTAGCCGCGCCCGATCTGGAAGTACTGGCCGAGGAAGACCGACCCGCCGAACATCGCCATGCCCACCGCGGCGCTGCCGATGATCGCCAGAGCGGGAATGCGCTGCCTGACGATGTGAACCGGAACGACCGGCTGAGCGGCCTTGGTCTCCACCAGCACCGCGAGGCCCAGCAGCACGACGCTGGCGCCGACCATCGCCCCGGTCTGCCACGACGCCCACGCGAAGGCGTCGCCGACGAAGGTGATCCAGACGAGCAGAACGCTGACTCCGGCGGCGATCAGCGTCGCGCCCGCGTAGTCGATCTTCACGTCGTCGCGCCGGACGTGCTTCAGGTGCAGGGTCTTCTGCAGCGTGAAGGAGGCGAGCACCATGAAGGGCAGCGGGAGGAAGAAGCACCAGCGCCAGTCCATCACCTCGGTGATGGCCCCGCCGAGCAGGGGCCCGCCGACCGTGGCCACCGCCATGACGCCGCCCAGGTAGCCGTTGTAACGGCCGCGCTCCTTCGGCGAGATCATCGCGGCGATCACCACCTGGACCAGCACCTGGAGCGCGCCCATGCCCAGGCCCTGCACCGCGCGGAAGGCGATGAGCTGCTCGGTGCTCTGGGCGAATCCCGCGCCCAGCGACGCCAGCAGGAAGATCCCGATGCCGGCCTGGAGCAGCGTCTTCTTGTCGAACAGGTCCGCGAGCCTGCCCCACAGCGGGGTGGAGGCGGTCGAGGTGAGCAGCATCGCGGTGACGACCCAGGTGTACTGGGACTGCGTACCCTTGAGCGAGCCGATGATCTGCGGAAGCGCCACCGAGACGATGGTGCTGCTCATCATCGTCACGCCCAGGACGGTGAGCAGACCGGTCAGCACTCTCATGATCTGCCGGTGATCCGCCTGCTCGGTTGCGGTCTTTGCCACCCGATTCCTCCCGTTTTGCCCAAATAACAAACCGAGGCTACCTGCACTCCGGGCAACTTTGCGCATTGGGCAGTAATGTCGGATTCCGCATAAACTGACGAACATGACCACCACATTGGGGCTGCGCGAACGCAAGAAAGCCGCGACGCGGCAGGCCGTCCACCGGGCCGCGCTCAGCCTCGTCGTCGAGCACGGCTTCGACCACGTCACGGTCGAGGCCATCGCCGATGTGGCGAACATCTCCCGGCGCACGTTCTTCAACTACTTCGCCGACAAGGCGGACGCCGTCATGTACGGCGAGGAGCAGCGCTTCCGCAGTCTCACCGCGGCGGTCCGGGCCCGCCCCGCCGGGGAGACGGGGTGGCAGGCCCTGCGCGAGGGCACCAGGGAGCTGTTCGACGCGGTCGGCGAACCCGACCGCGAATGGGTGGTGCGCAGCAGGCTCTCCCGCCGCCACCCCTCCCTGCTGGCCCGCCGGATGGCCACGATGGACCCGCTGGAACGCGACCTGGCCCAGGCGATCGCCGAACGCGACGGCGACCACGGCCTGCGTCCCCACGTGCTCGCCGCCGCCTACTGCGGCGCCGTGCGGGTCGCCAACCTCCTGTGGCTGGAGGAGGACGAGGACCGGAGCCTGAAGGACCTCACCCTCGCCGCGGTCGACGAACTGGGCCGGCCGGTCACCGTGTGACGCCGGTCAGACGGCCCCGCCCCTGAGGCTCAGCGAACACCAGATCCGCTCGGGCAGCCGCGCCGAGGCCTCGGCCAGATCCAGGCCCGGGGCGCCGGCCAGCCAGCGCCGGGTCGTCTCGGCCACGGGACCGACGAGGAGCATCTCCAGCAGGACCGGGGACAGGTCGACGACCTCACCCGAGGCGATGTGCGGGCGTATCCAGGCCATCATGCGCGCCAGGAGCGGGCCCTTGGCCTCCGCGATGGAGGGGGCGTGGGCGGGCAGGAACGCCGCGTAGGCGGAGGCGTGGATGAACTCCGCCTCCGCGCGGTGCCCCGCCGCGAAGTCCAGATAGGCGCGGGCCGCGGCCTCGACGCCCTCGCGGGCGCCCGTACAGGGTTCGATCGCGGTGACCATGGACTCCAGCAGGGCCGTCATGCACCGGGTGTAGAGGGTCGCGGCCAGACCGTCGAAACTGCCGAAGTGGTGGTAGAGGCTGCCGCTGCTGACACCGCTCTCCTTGATGACCGCGCTCATCGTGAAGCCCTCGCGGCCGTCGCGGGCGTAGACGGCCAGCGCGGTGTCCAGCAGCCGCTCCACCGTCTCCGCCGTGGTGCGGTGCCTAGGCGACATCCAGCGCCGCCGACGCGTCGGCCCACAGCCGCCGGGCCAGGGAGTCGTCCAGTGCCACGGGGGCCAGCGGGGTCTCCTCGTCCACCTCGAAGTAGGCGCCGGACGTCGCGGGGACGTCGGTGACCAGGCGCGCGACGGGGCGTCCGCCCGCCTCGGGCGGCTGCCAGGTGCGCTTGACGAGCTTGAGCAGCAGGCCGACAGGGCCGCGCCGGTCGCCCAGGCCCGTCCGGATCACTCCGGGGTGCAGTGCGTTGACGGTCACCCCCGCATCCTTCCAGCGTTCGGCGAACAGCGGGAGCATCATGAGGTTGGCCAGCTTGGTGTCCGCGTAGGTGCGGATGGCGTGGAAGTCCCGGCCGGTGGGCGTGCGGTCCGGGTCGACCCTGCCCTTGACGTACAGGCCCGCGCTGACCTGGACGACCGTCGAGCCGCACGCCCTGAACCGGTCCTCCAGCAGGTGGTTGAGCAGGAACGGCGCCAGGTGGTTGGTGAAGAAGGCCTGCTCGAAACCGTCCGCGTTGAGGACGCGTTCGGACGGCCAGATCCCCGCGTTGTGCACCAGCGTGCGCAGGTCGGGGAAACGTTCTTTCAGCTCTCCGGCCAGTGCGGCGACGCCGGCGCGGTCGGCGAGGTCGCCGACCACGAGTTCGGCGTTCTCCCCCAGCCGGGCCGCGGCGGCCTCTCCCTGCTCCCGGCTCCGCGCCACCAGGGCGACCTTCGCTCCCCCGGCGACCAGTATCTCCGCGGTGGCCAGGCCGATGCCCCGGTTCCCGCCCGTGATGACCACGACTCCCTGTTCCGTCATGACGACGAAGGTAGCCGTTTCCAGAGAGGTTCTCTAGAGAGGCTCTCTAATATTCTGAGGGCGGTTCGCCGTCAGGCGCCGCAGCAGCGCGGTCAGCCCGGCGCGCTCGGCCTCGTCCAAGTCGGCGAACCACTCCTGCTCCCGGGCGGCCTGGATCTCGAAGACCTCCCGCACCACCTCCTCACCCCTGCCGGTGAGCTCCGCCGTGACGGCCCGCCTGTCCGTCGGGGACGGACGGCGCTCCACCAGCCCGGCGCGCTCCAGCGTGTGCAGGGCGTTGGTGACGGCCGAGCGGCTCATCGCGGAGAGCTCGGCCAACCGGGCGGGCATCGTCGGGCCCAGCAGCCAGAGTTTGAACATCAGCCGGAAGCCGGGCAGCGTCAGGCCGCGCGGCCGGTGGATCGCCGACTCCAGGTCGCTGATGAGCAGGTAGGCCACGTGCAGCAGGTTGTAGGCCAGGGAGAACGCCTCCACGTCTGCGCCGGGGTCCCGGTCCGGGATGCTCCGGCGGGCCAGTTCCTCGTACTCCTCCATTGCGCTCCCCCAGCGGGCGGGTCCATATTGTTACGGCCATAACAAAGTAGTGAGAGGCCACTGATGCGCGTCATCATCGCAGGAGCGGGGATCGGCGGACTCACCACCGCACTGAGCCTGCACGCCGCCGGGTTCTCCCAGGTGAGCGTGCACGAGGCGGTCGCCGAACTCCGGCCCGTCGGCGTCGGGATCAACCTGCTCCCCCACGCGGTGCGCGAGCTCACCGAACTCGGCCTGGCCGACCGGGTGGCACGGCTCGGCGTCCCCATCGCCGAGCTCGTCTACGCCAACGCCAAGGGCCAGATCATCGGCTCCGAGGAGCGCGGGACGGCCGCCGGATACCGGTGGCCGCAGTACTCCGTCCACCGCGGCGAACTGCAGATGACGCTGCTGGAGGCCGTCCGGGAGCGACTCGGCCCCGACGCCGTGCGCTGCGGCGTCCCCGTCACCGGACCGGAGCACGACGCCGACCTGCTCATCGGCGCGGACGGCATCCGCTCGAGCGTGCGCGCTGCCCTCCACCCCGACGAGGGTCCGCCGATCTGGAACGGGCTGACCCTGTGGCGCGGCGTCACCCGGGCCGAACCGTTCCTCACCGGGCGGAGCATGGTCATGTCCGGCGACGGTTCCCGCAAGTTCGTCGCCTACCCCATCAGCGGGCCGGACGACGACGGCCGCGTGCTGATCAACTGGATCGCCGAGCGTCCCACCGAGCAGGCCGTCGCCACCGGGGACTGGAACCGGCGGACCGACCCCGCGAAGGTCGCCGCCGACTTCGCCTCCTGGGACTTCGGCTGGCTCGACGCGCCCTCGCTGATCGCCGCGGCCGACGCCGTCTACGAGTACCCGATGGTCGACCGGGACCCGCTGCCCCGCTGGACCCGCGCGAACGTCACGCTGCTCGGCGACGCCGCGCACCCGATGTACCCGATCGGGTCCAACGGCGCGTCCCAGGCGATCATCGACGCCCGGGTCCTGGCGCACGCGCTGGCCACCGGCAAGGGGCTGGAGTTCTACGAGGAGCGGCGACGGCCCGCCACCACCGCGATCGTCCGCGCCAACCGGGGGCAGGGGCCCGAGGTGGTGCTGTCCCTCGCGCACGAGCGCGCCCCCGAGGGGTTCGACGACATCGAGAAGGTCATTCCGCGCGCCGAACGCGAGGAGATCTCGCTGCGGTACAAGAAGCTCGCCGGGTTCGCCCCCGCGCTGCTCAACGAGCGGGCGTCCTGGTCTGCGCACCGGGACGCGCCCGCCCTCGCCCCGCTCGCGACGTTCCGCGTCACGCTCGCTCCCATCCGGCACTTCGGACGCACCCAGTGGGGCGACCGGCGCGTCATCGAGATCAGCGGCGGGAGCTTCGAAGGCGCCCGGCTGAGCGGGACCGTTCTGCCCGGCGGCGCGGACTGGCAGATCGTCCACGACGACGGCTCCGCCTCCATCGACACCCGCTACACCCTGCGGACGTACGACGGGGCCCTCATCTACCTCCAGACCCAGGGCTTCCGCCACGGGCCGCCCGAGGTGATGGAGCGGCTCGCGCGCGGCGAGCAGGTCGACCCGTCGGAGTACTACTTCCGGCTCACGCTGAAATTCGAGACCTCCGACCCCGCCTACGCGTGGCTCGGCCGGACCGTCGCGGTCGCCACCGGCCGCCGGGAGGCCGACGCCGTCGTCTACGACGCCTACACCCTGAGCTGAGGAGCCCCATGAGTCAGCTGAACCTGCCGCCCATGCCCGTGGTGTCCGTCCACCGGCAGCCGGTCGCGATGCGCGACGGGACGGTCCTGCGCGCCCACGTCCACCGCCCCGACGACGGAGAGCGGCACCGGACCGTCCTGGTCCGCAGCCCGTACGGGGAGCAGACCTTCCGCTCCTTCCCCCTCGTCTCCGCCCTGGAGGCGGGGCTGGCTGTGGTGTTCCAGCACTGCCGGGGACGCGGCGACAGCGACGGCGAGTTCGCCCCCTGGGTGAACGAGGGCCGGGACGGGGCGGACACCGTCGACTGGATCGCCTCGCAGCCCTGGTCGAACGGGGAGGTCGTCGGCTCCGGCATGTCCTACCTGGCCGGGTGCGCGCTGCAGGCGGCGTCCGAGAGGCCCGGCGCGCTCAAGGCGATCGTCTCGACCATGACCCCGCACGACTTCTACGAAGGGCTCAACTACAACGGCGGGGCGTTCGCGGTCGGCTCCGTCTTCCACTGGAGCGCGCTGCAGGGCATGCTCGGCGCGCTGCACGACCTGCGCGCCGGTGACGGCGACGCGCTCGGACGGCTCCTCGAGCAGCTCCCGCTCATGGGCGAGACGCCCTCGCTGACGGAGGACCACCCGTTGTCCGACGCCCGCGTCGCCAAGAACTTCCCGTTCTGGCGCGAGTGGGTGGAGCACACCGAACGCGACGCCTACTGGCAGGACCTCGCCGAGACCCTGCGGCACGAGGACATCGACGTCCCGGTGCTGCACACGGCGGGCTGGTTCGACGTCTTCCTCAAGGGCACGCTGGAGAACCACAGGCGGGTCGGCGGACGGCTCATCGTCGGCCCGTGGACCCATCTCGGCCAGGGCGCGGCCGCCGGCGAGATCTACTTCGGCGCCTCCGCCGCCGGTCAGACGTCCGGGCTGGAGCAGACGCAGCTCGCGTTCCTGACCGGGCACCAGGACGGGCCCGCCGTGCGGATCTTCGTCATGGGCGCGAACGTCTGGCGCGACGAGGAGTCGTGGCCTCCGGCCCGCGCCGTCCCCACGCCCTTCCACCTGCACCCCGACGGCGTGCTCTCTCGGGACGCCCCGGCCGCCGACGCGCCGCCGTCCCACTTCCCGCACGATCCGGAGAACCCCGTGCCCACCCGCGGCGGCGGGCTGCTCCTGCCCGATCCGCTCAACGTCGGCCCCCGCGACCAGCGCGAGGTGGAGCGGCACCCCGGCGTGCTGTGCTTCACCAGCGAGCCCCTCGCCCAGGACCTGGAGGTCACCGGCGAGCTGACCGCGACCCTCCACGGAGCCACCACCGCGCCGGGAGCCGACTGGACGGTGAAGCTCGTCGACGTCCACCCCGACGGCAGGGCCATGAACGTCGCCGACGGCATCGTCCGCTCCCCCGCCTCGGAGGCCGTCCACGAGGTCGACCTGGTGGCCACCAGCCAGGTCTTCCTCGCCGGCCACCGCGTCCGGGTGGAGGTCGCCGGTTCCAACCACCCGCGCTTCGACCGCCACCCCGCGCTGGAGAAGGCCGAGCAGACCCTCTTCCACGACGCGGAGCGCCCCTCCTGGATCACCCTGCCCGTCATCCCCTGACGGGCGTCACGCCCATTCCGAACGGTAGGCGGGGTGGTCGGAGTACTGCGAGGCCAGGCCTCTCAGCACGTCCTCGAGCACCCCGCTGCCCGGCACGCCCCGCTGCCGCGCCCACTGCTCCTTCTCGTACAGCGCGACGACCCGCCGCTGCCCCACGACCCGCCGCAACACCTGCTTCGGATCGTTCCGGACGATGTGCTCGACGTAGGCCTCGTTCTCCGCCGAGGCGACGAATCCCTGCTTCTCGGGCTGCCCGTCCCCCGCCGTCTCCGGCCACGCGTCCACCCGGACCCGCCCTCCGGGCGCCACCCGCCACGAGGCGCCCATGCAGGCCCGCGCCACGGCCTCGTCCCGGTCCAGCCGCGCCTTGAGGAACGTCACAAGATCTTCCACACCACAATCCTGCTGCGTCCGGTGCCTCTTCGCACCCCGAACTCACAACCTCGCCCGCCCCGCCGACCACAGAGAGATCACCCCGGATCACCAGTTCCCATACTCAACGGCATACTTGGCCCCGACCAGACCAATCCGGAGGTTTCCATGCTCGCTGTCACCGTCGACCAGGTGCGCATCTTTCTCCACGTGCTCGCCGCCACCATCTGGGTGGGCGGCCAGCTCACCCTCGGCGCCCTGGTCCCCGCCCTCCGTGGCTTCGAGGGCGTGACCAAGGTCGCCGCCGGCCGCTTCAACATGGTCGCCTGGCCCGCCTTCGCCGTCCTCTTCATCACCGGCATCTGGAACATGACCGCCCTGGGCGACCCCGACGACGCCTACCGGATGACCCTCAACGTGAAGATGGGCTTCGTCGTCCTCTCCGGCATCGCCGCCTTCATGCACACCCGCGCCAACACCAAGGGCGCCCTCGCCGCCTGGGGCGCCATCGGCCTCCTCACCGCCCTCGCCGCCCTCTTCTTCGGCGTCCAGCTCGGCTGACCGTGTTCCGCTCGGAGGTGGCCTCGGCGCGTTGTGAATGCGCTCAGGATCATGCATCCGAGATACTCCCGACAGTTCGTTGAAGAAGATCCATTCAGGGAGATGACGATGAGGCGTGGATTCGCGGCGGTACTGGCGGGCGTGCTGGCGCTCTCGACGGCCGTTTCGGTGCCGGCGGAGGCGGCGGCGAAGCCGAAGCTGGGGCCGCTGGGGTACGGGAAGCTCAAGATCGGGCAGACGAAGAAGCAGGCTCTCCGGACCGGCACGATCGTCCTCGGGCGGGCCGACGGGGGGTGCACCGGGTTCGATCTGAAGGCCCACCGCACGCCCAAGGACCAGGTCTCGGGCTACATCTCCAAGAAGTACGGAGTGGTCGCGATCTTCGCGGCCAAGGGCGTGAAGACCCCGCGGGGCATCGCGCTCGGCGCGAGCCTGGCCCAGGTGAAGAAGAAGTACCCGAGCGTCCGCGAGACCGTCAGCTTCTGGTGGGTTCCGGCGCCCGGCGGCAAGAAGAAGACCCAGTACTGGTTCCTGTTCGACAAGAAGAACAAGCTCTCCGAGATGGGTCTGGTCTTCCCGAAGCAGGACTGCTTCAACTGACCCTGTGGAGGGCCGGGAGTGAGGCGAACAGCTCCTTCGTGTAGGGGTGGGACGGGGACTGGAAGAGGGCGGTGACCTCGCCGGTCTCCACTACCCGGCCGTCCTTCATGACGGCTACGCGGTCGCTGACGTGGTGGACGACGCCCAGGTCGTGGGAGATGAAGAGGAGGGCCAGGCCGAGGCGGGCGCGCAGGCCGGTGAGCAGGTCGAGGATCTGGGCCTGGACGGAGACGTCGAGGGCCGAGACCGGCTCGTCACAGACCAGGAGTTCCGGTTCGGAGGCCAGGGCGCGGGCGATCGCGATGCGCTGGCGCTGGCCTCCGGACAGGGACGAAGGACTGCGGGGCAGGACGGCGGGGCTCAGGCCCACCAGGGCCAGGAGTTCGGCGGCGCGGGCGCGGCGGCGGGGGCCGCGCTCGTGGCCGGTGAGGGCCAGGGCCTCATCGAGGACGCGGGACACCGGGTGGCGCGGGTCGAAGGAGCCGAGGGGGTCCTGGACGATCGCCTGGACGCGGTGGCGCAGCGGGCGGCGGCGGCGTTCGGGCAGCGCGCTCCACGGGACGCCTGCGAAGGAGACGGAGCCCTCGTCGGGCGAGACGAGGCCGAGGACGATCCTGGCCAGGGTGGTCTTGCCCGAGCCAGACTCCCCCACGATCCCGAGGCTCTCGCCGGGCAGGAGACTCAGCGAGACCCCGCTGACGGCGGGCCGTCCCCTGTAGGACTTGGATACCTCCCGGACCTCCAGCAGCGGGGTGTCTCCGTCCCGCACGGGAGAGGCCTCGGCCTGCGGCCGCCTCTCCCGTGTGATCGGTCCGGACACCGGATGCCAGCAGCGGGTCCCGGCCTCCCGGGGCGCGAGCGCCGGAAGAGACGTGCGGCAGCGGTCGTCGGCGAGGACGCACCTGGCCGCGTACGGGCAGCCGTCCGGGTCGGGTTCCTTCCCTTCGTGGGCGGGGAGAGACAGCAAAGAGCCTCGTCCGGACGGTTCGGGGACCGCCGCGATCAGCGCCCTGGTGTAGGGGTGGCGGGGGTCGTCCAGGACCTGGCGGGCGGGGCCGTGCTCCACGACGGTTCCGCCGTACATGACGGCGATCCGGTCGGCGAGGCGGGACACGACGGCCAGGTCGTGGCTGATCAGCAACACCGCCGTGCCGTCCTTCTTGAGCTCCTCGATCAGCGCGAGGATCTGCGCCTGGACTGTGACGTCCAGGGCCGTCGTCGGCTCGTCGGCGATGACGAGTTCGGGCCCCGCCGCGATCGCCGAGGCGATGAGCGCCCGCTGGCGCAGACCGCCGGACAGCTGGTGCGGGTACTGCCCGGCGCGGACCTCGGGTTCGGGCACCCCGGCCCGGACGAGCAGTTCCCGTACCCGCTCCCCCACCTGGTCCCGGGGGACCTTGGTGTGGGTCCGCAGCGCCTCGGCGATCTCCGCGCCGGCCGTGCGCAGCGGGTCTAGAGAGACCAGGGCGTCCTGGAGGACCAGGCCGATCCGGCCGCCGCGCACCCGGCGCCAGGCCTTCTCGTCCAGGGAGGCCAGGTCGAGTCCGGCGAACTCCAGCCGCCGGGCGGTGACCTCGGCGCGGTCTCCGGCGAGGCCGACGAGGGAGCGGGCGGTGACGCTCTTGCCGGAGCCGGACTCCCCGACGACGGCCAGGCACTCGCCGCGGTCCAGGGTGAAGGACACGTCTCGGACGGCCCTCGTCTCGGGGAAGCGGACCGAGAGGCCCTCCACGTTCAGCAGCGGCTCGTTCACAGGGTCGTCCTCCGGGTGAAGCGGGCCTGGGCCGACCGGCCCGCGACGCTCACCGCGACCACCGTGAGGGTGATCGCAGCGCCGGGGAACACGCCGAGCCACCAGGCGGTCTGCAGGTAGTCGCGGCCTTCCGAGAGCATGACGCCCCACTCCGGCGACGGCGGTTCGGCGCCGAAGCCCAGGAAGCTCAGCCCGGAGGCGGCGATGACGGCCATGCCGAAACCGACGGTCCCCAGCACCAGCAGCGGTCCGAGGGCGTTGGGCAGGACGTGGCGGAACGCCTGGACGAGGGGGTGCTGCCCGAGCAGGACCGCGCTCTCCAGGTAGCCGGACCGGCGGACGACCAGCGCCTCGGCCCGCACGAGCCGGGCGTAGGCGGGCAGCAGCGACAGCGCGATCGCGATCATGAGGTTGACCTGGCCGGAACCCAGCACGGTCAGCGCCAGCAGGGCCACCAGCAGCTGGGGCAGCGCCAGCAGCACGTCCAGCAGCCGCATCAGCGCCACGTCCGCGAACCGGCCGAGCAGCGCCGCGGCCAGCCCGTACAGGGCTCCGGCGGCCAGCGCGAGGGTCAGGGCGCCGAGCCCGACGAGCAGCGAGGGCCGGGTTCCGTACACGACGCGGGTGAACAGGTCGCGGCCCAGCTGGTCGGTGCCGAACCAGTGCTCGGGGCTCGGGCCCCGCATCGCCACGGCGGGTTCGAGTTCGAGCGGGTCGCGGCCGGTGAAGAGGCCGGGGAAGGCCGCGGCCAGCACGATGAGCGCGATCACGGTCCAGGCCGCCAGCAGCGCGGGCCGGGCCGGCCGCCACGCCTTCCAGCGGGCCTCGGGCAGGGTCGGAGTGGTCATGCGGGACGCAACCTCGGGTCGACGAGCAGGTGGAGCAGGTCGACCGCCGCGGCGATGACCACGAAGACCAGCGCCGACAGGAGGACGACGCCGATGAGGACGGGCATGTCCTTGTTGAGGGCCGCCTGCAGGGTCAGCGCGCCGAGCCCCGCCCGGCCGAACACCACTTCGACGAGGACGGCGCCACCGAGCAGGGATCCGGCGAGCCAGCCGGTGAGGTTGGCCAGCGGGGCGGCGGCGTGGCGCAGCGCGTGGCGCAGCCGCACGGCCGTGCGGCTGAGGCCGCGGGCGCGGGCGGTCACCGCGAACGGCTGCTCCAGCGCGGTCTCCAGCCCTTCCCGCAGCACCTGGGCGAGCACTCCGGCGATCGGCAGCGCGAGGGTCGCCGCGGGCAGCACCAGCGCGGACGGCCCGCTCGCCCCGACGAGCGGGAACAGTCCGAGCCGGAAGGAGAACACGGTGAGCAGCACGATGCCCAGCCAGTACGAGGGCAGCGACACCGCGACGAGTTCCCAGGCGTGGGCGGCCCTCCGGGAGGCCCGGCCGCGCCCGGCCGTCGCGACGGCGGACGCCACCGCGATCACGACGGCCAGGACGACGGCGGCCGAGGCCAGTTCCGCGGTGGGGCCGAACTGCTCGGAGATCAGGCCGGCGACCGGCCGCTGCAGCTGGTAGGACTCCCCCATGTCGCCCTGGACCAGCCGGCCCAGGTAGGAGAGGTACTGCTCGTGCAGCGGCCGGTCGAACCCGTGGTCGAGGACGATCTGGTCGCGGATCTCCTGCGAGGCCGTGGTGAACGGACCCAGCATGATGGTCACCGGGTCGCCGGGGATCAGCGCGAGGGCGGCGAAGGCGAGGGTGGCCGCGCCGAACATCACCGCCGCCGCGCCGAGCAGGCGGGTTCCCAGCCCTGCGAGGATCCGGACCACCGGGCTCACTTTTTCGTCACCCAGGCGCCCTGGAACACCGGCCAGCCGTTGGCCTCGTACTCCAGGCCGCCGACGGTCCTGCTGCGGCCGTTGGTGAAGGCCGAGGTGTATACCGGGATGACCAGTCCGAGTTCGACGGCCCGCTGCTGGATCTTGGTGTAGACGTCGTCGCGGGTGGCCTTGTCGAGCGTCGATCGGCCCTTGTCGGTCCACTCGGTCAGCTCGGGGTCGTCGATGAACGTGGCGTTCTGGCCGCCCTCAGCGGGCTTGCTCGCGCCGTTGAACAGCAGCCACAGGACGTCCGGTTCGGCGCGGGCCCAGCTGTAGTCGGCGAGGTCGGCCTTGCCTCCGTAGACGGTGGCGATGTAGGTGCCGATGTCGCCCTGCGGGCGCTTGACCTCGACGCCGAGCTTCTTCAGGTCGGCCTGGAAGGCCTGCCCGAGCACGTCCCGCTTCTCGCGGATGAACGAGGCGGGCAGTAGCGGCCAGTCCACAGTCAGGCGCTTGCCGTCCTTGGTGCGGTAGCCCTCGGAGTCGCGGGTCGTCCAGCCCGCCTCGTCGAGCAGCTTGCCGGAGAGGGCCTGGTCGTAGGGCCAGCTGCCGTCGAGGGCCTTGGCGTAAGGGGCGGTGGCCGGGGACAGGGGGCTCCAGGCCCGCTTGTACTCGCCGAAGTACAGCGTCTTGACGTGGGTGTCGATGTCGATGCCGCGCTGGATGGCCTTGCGGACCTTCTCGTCGTTCAGCGGCGCCTTGGCTGCGTTGAGGTAGATGCTGTAGTTGGCGCCGGGGGCGTCCCTGCGGTCCAGGGCGAGCTTGGAGTTGCCCTCGACGGCCTTGGCGTCGGCCGGTGGGAGCGCGAACGAGACGTGCACCTGGCCGCTGGTGAGGGAGCCGACCCGGACGGACGCCTCGGGCAGGAACCGGATGTTCAGCTTGTCCAGGTAAGGGGCCCCGGCGTTGGTCGCGCCCTTGGGCGCCCAGGCGTAGTCGGGGTTGCGGGTGAAGGTGGCGTTCTGACCCTTAGTGTAGGCGCTGAAGACGAACGGCCCGGTGCCGACGTCGACCGCCCCTCCGGAGCCGAGCTTCGCCCCGTTCTCCTTGATCGTCTTCGGCGAGTAGAAGCCCAGGTAGGGGGTGCTGACCGCCTGGAGGAAGGGCGCGAACGACTGCTTGAAGCTCACCTTCACGGTGTGCGGGTCGACGACCTCGGTGCCGTCGTAGGGACCGAGCAGGGTCGCCGCCAGCTGGGACTTGGTGGCGGGGTCGGCGATCCGGTCGAAGTTCGCCTTGACGGCCTCGGCGTCGAAGGCCGTGCCGTCGGTGAACTTGACGTCCTTGCGGAGCTTGAAGGTGTAGGTCTTCAGGTCGTCGGCGACCTCCCAGGACTCGGCGAGCCACGGCTGGAACCCGCCCTGGCCGTCCTGGTGCACCAGCGAGTCGAAGACGTTGCGCAAGATCGTGCCCGTGATGTCCTGCTGGCTGACGTGGACGTCGAAGGAGACCGGCTCGGTGTCGACCGCGAAGGTCAGTTCGCCGCCCTTGACGGGAGCGTCGGCGACGGGTCCGGCCGCCTCGCCTTCGCCACAGGCGGAGAGGAGGAGGGCGGCGGCGACCAGGGCCGCGGCGGGGGTGGTTCTGGACAGCTTCATGGCGCACTGCTCCGGGAGGGGAGGTAGGGAGGAGCCGGAGCAAGTTCCGACCCCTCCCGGTAGGAGAACTAGGGATTAATCCGAGGCTAGGGATCCGGCCACCCCACCGGGTACCCCCGCCGACCCCTAGCGCCCCTTATCCACCCGCCAGGCGTCGAGCAGGCCCTCCGGGACGGGGGCGTGCGCGCCGAGCGGGTAGCGCGGGACCGAGACGCGGCGGGCGATGCGCCAGCCGTCGGCGGTCAGTCGCAGATCGTCGTAGTAGTCACCGTTGTGCACCGAGCCGTCCGGCAGGATCGCCAGGTAGCGGCTGCGGGCGCGGGCCGTGCCGGAATCCTCCGGAGAGCCCGGCAGGAGGACGGTGTCGAGGGTCTGGTGGTCGGGCGAGTCCCGGCCCAGGGCCGTCACGAACTCCGCGATGGCCTCCAGCCCGTCGAACTCCCGGCCGGGCCCGCTCCGCAGGTCGATGACGGCGTCCTTGGTGAAGACCAGGCCGAGGTTGTCCAGGTTCCCGTTGTCGAAGACGTGGGAGAACAGGGCGAACAGCTGCTGGACCTCCGACCGGTCGGGGCCCGTGCTCATCCCAGGGCCCCCAGCTGCTGGATGATGCCGAGCCGGTCGGGCAGCACCCGGTAGCGCACGACCTTGCCGTCGCGGAAGGTGATCGTGCTGACGCTGTGCCCGGCGAACCTCCTGCCGGTCGCCGGGACCCCGAACAGGTCGCCCTTGTGGACGCCCTCGATCCGCCAGAAGACCACCACGCGGTCCCCCTCGGCCACGGTGTCGACGGCGGTCGCGGTGACCCCGCCGACCGACTCGGCGATCCACGCCAGGTGGGCGCGGAAGTCCTCCCGGCCGCCGGTGCCCCCGGACGCCTCGTCGACCGCGTCCTCGGCCACGAACTCCTCCAGCAGCTCCGGATGGGGGCCGGTGACCAGCTCGGCGTAGAAGCGCCGGGCCAGCTCGCTGTTGCGCTGTTCGGTCGTGATGGTGCTGCTCATCGCTGACTCCTCTGTGAGACGAACGGACGGGGTGAACGGGCTAGTGCGGGCCGTCGCCGGGAAAGGCGGGCGGCAGGAGGATGCCGAGGTTCGCGGTGAGGCCTCCGTCCACGGGCAGGGTCGTCCCGGTGACGTAGGACGCCGCCGGGGAGGCCAGGAACCAGATCACCTCGGCCTGCTCCCGGGGCTCGGCCCAGCGCTGCTGGGGGATCCGGCGGGTGACCGCCGCGCCCAGCTCCGGGTGGGCCAGCACGCCGGCGGTGAGCGCGGTGGCGGTGCCGCCGGGCGCGATCGCGTTGATCCGGATGTTCTCGATCGCGTAGTCCACGGCCAGGGCCCGGACCAGGTTGACCACCCCGGCCTTGGCCGCGTTGTAGGCCCAGGTGTCCGGGTCGCCCCCCAGCCCCGAGACCGAGGCGGTGGCGACGATCGCGCCGCCCCCCGCGGCCCGGAGGGCTGGCGCGGCGGCCCGGACGCCCAGGGCGACCCCGCGCAGGTTCACCGCGAGGATCCGGTCGAACCGCTCGATCGCCCCGGGGGACTCCAGCGGCCCGGCTCCGCCGAACCCGGCGTTCAGCACGACCGCGTCGAGCCGTCCGAACCGCTCGGCGGCCAGCCGGACGAACGCCTCGTTGGTCTCGGCCGTGGCCACGTCGCCGACGAGCGTCACGACCCCGTCGAGTTTCTCGAGCTCGGCCAGGCCGCCCGGGTCGAGGTCGACGGCCACGACCCTGAAGCCCCGTTCGGCGAAGAGCTCCGCGGTCGCCCTGCCGATGCCGGAGGCCGCTCCTGTCACGGCCACTACCTGTGTCATGTGTTTCCCTTCTCCAGTACGTCGATCCACTGGCGCACCGCCTCGACCGTGGTCTCGGTGTGCTCCTCCAGCACGGTGAAGTGGTCTCCGGGCACGTCGACGGTCTCGTGCGGCAGCGGCCAGGAGGCCCGCCAGTCGTGTTCGGAGTCCACGATGGTGTGGCGCAGCGGCTTGGCGGCGCGGACGAGCAGCGTCGGCATGTCGACCGGGTCGGGTTTCCACTGCGCCAGGACCCTGCCGTACCCGCCCATGGTGGTGAGGCTGGCGTCGCTCCAGACCATGTCGTAGCGCTCGATCCGGTCGAGCATGCCGGTGAGCATGGCCTTCAGCCACCAGTCACGCAGGCCGGGCAGCAGGGGGCTTTCGATGAGATAGGTGTCGATGAGGGCGAGGCCGGAGGGACCGTGGCCGCGCCGTTCCAGTTCGGCCGCGACCGAGTGGGCTATGCAGCCGCCCATGGACCGGCCGACGACGACGTAGGGTCGGTCGCCGACGAGGCCGAGGACGGTGTCGGCGTGCATCCCGATGTAGGCGGCCTCGTCGTCGGGCAGCAGGTCGCTCTCGGTGTAGCCGGGCGAGGGCAGGACGTGGACGTCCCGTTCGCCGTTCAGCGCGTGCCCGAACCTGGCGTACTCGTGCGGTCCGGAGATCGCGCTCACCGCGGGGAACAGGATGACGGCGAGCTTCCCGGAGCCCTCGCCCAGCTTGATCGGGGCCTTGACGTGGTCGGGGGCCTCCCGCGCGGTGAAGGAGCCGCGCAGATGGGAGGCGACGGCGATCAGTTCGGCCGCGGCGGCGAACTCGTCCTGGGCGCACAGCCTCCGGTAGAGGGTGGACAGGGGGCCGTCCCCCCGTCCGGCCGGGGTGCCCTGTTCGGATTCGGCCTCACCGGCCTCACCGGCCTCGCCGGCTTCGGCGAGGCGTTCCAGCACGTGGCCGGTAAGCGCTTCGGCGTCGGGGTGGTCGAAGGTGACGGTGGCGGACAGGCGCAGGCCGGTCGTGGTGGTGAGCCGGTTGCGCAGCTCCACCGAGGCCAGGGAGTCCAGGCCGAGTTCCTGGAAGGGGCGGCCGGGCGGGACGCCGTCGCCGGGCAGGCCCAGGACGGCGGCGACCTCACCGCGCAGGAACTCCAGCACCGCCTCCCGCCGTCCCTCTTCGGGCACCGACGCAAGCCGCCGGGCGAGGGACCCGGCGTCGGCCGCCGCGCCGCCCGCCGTCCTGCGGACCGGAGGGACCAGGGCGCGCAGCGTCGAGGGCAGCGCGTCCCCCTGTGCCCGCAGCGCCACCGGGTCCAGGGGGACGGGCGCCAGCAGCGCGGTGTCCAGGCCGCCCGCACCGACGGCCGCGTCGAACAGGGCCAGCCCGTCCGGGGTGGGCAGCGGGCGGAGGCCGCTGCGAGCGGCCCGGCTGCGGTCGACGTCGCTCAGGTGGGCGGTGACGCCGCTCGGCTCGGCCCACATGCCCCAGGCGAGGGACAGGCCCGGCAGCCCCCGGGACCTGCGGTGCGCGGCGAGCGCGTCGAGGAAACCGTTGGCCGCCGCGTACGCGGACTGCCCCGGCCCGCCCAGCACCCCGGCGATCGAGGAGTACAGGACGAAGCCCTCCAAGGCGCGGCCCTCGGTGAGCTCGTGGAGGTTCCACGCGCCCCGAGCCTTGGGGGCCAGGACGGCTTCGAGCCGTTCCGGGGTGAGGGATTCCAGGAGCCCGTCATCGACGACGCCCGCGGTGTGCACGACCGCGGTGAGTGGGTTCGTGCCGGGGACGGCGGCCAGGACTTCGGCGAGCCTGTCCCGGTCTGCCGCGTCGCCCGCGAGGATCTCCACCCGTGCTCCGGCTCCGGTGAGCTCGGCCTCGAGTTCGGCGGCGCCGGGGGCGTCGGAGCCGCGCCGGCTGAGCAGCACGAGGCTGCGCGCGCCGTGGGCGTGCACCAGGTGGCGGGCGAGCGCCGCACCGAGCACGCCGGTGCCTCCCGTGATCAGTACTGTCCCGTCCGGATCCCAGCCGGGGCCGGTGCCGGGTTCCAGGTCGGTGCGGACGAGCCTGGGGATCAGGACCTTCCCGTCCCGGATCGCCAGTTGCGGTTCGCCGTAGCCGAACGGGAAGGGCGGCGGAGCCGCGCCTTCTTCGAGGTCGACCAGGACGATCCGGCCCGGGTGTTCGGCCTGCGCGGAGCGGACCAGGCCCCAGACGGGTGCGGCCGACAGCTTCGGGCGGTCGCCGTCAGCGGCGGCGACCGCGTTGCGGGTGACGACGAGGATCGGCTGGTCTCCGGGGAGCAGCCGCTGGAGTTCGGCCAGGACATGCGCGGGTTCGGCCGCCTCGACGACCTGCGAGGCGCGGGTGTCCTCGGCCGGTGCCGGGGCCTCTCTCCACCGGACGGCCAGCAGGTCGCTCGCGCGGCCCGCCCGCAGTTGGGCGGAGGAGACCAGCCGGGCGCGCAGCGAGGCGACGGACACGACCGGCGCTCCGGACGCGTCCGTGGCCTCCAGAGCCAGCTCGTCGTCGCCGAGCAGGGTGGCGCGCACCCGCAGTGAGGACGCCCCGGACGCGTGCAGCCGCACTCCTTCGTAGGCGAACGGCAGCCGGTTGCGTCCTTCCGGGGTTCCGGCGAGCGCGTCGTGGGCGGCGACGTGCAGGGCGGCGTCCAGCAGGGCCGGGTGGAGGCCGAAGCCCGCGCCGTCGCCTTCGGGCAGCGTCACCTCGGCGAACAGTTCGTCGCCGCGCCGCCAGGCGGCCTGCACTCCCTGGAAGGACGGGCCGTAGTGGAGCCCGGCCTCCTCCAGTTCGGGGTACAGGTGGGCGAGGTCGAGGGGCTGCGCGCCGGACGGCGGCCACTCCCCCAGCTGCGAGGGGTTCGCTTCCCCGTCGATGAGCGTTCCCGAGGCGTGACGCGTCCACGGGCCGTCGGACTCCTCCGGGCGGGAGTACACCGCGACGGGGCGCGCGCCCCGCCCGTCCGGCTCGCCCGCGGTGACCTGGAGGTGGACGCCGCCGCGAGCGGGTACGAGCAGCGGAGTCTCGATGACCAGCTCTTCCAGGACGCCGAGCCCGATCTCGTCCCCGGCGCGGACGGCCAGTTCGACCAGGGCGGTGCCGGGCACGAGGACGGTGTCGCGCACCACGTGGTCGGCCAGCCACGGATGGGTGCGCAGGGAGATCCGCCCGGTGAGCACCACGCCCGGAGTGTCGGCGAGCTGGACGGCCGCGCCGAGCAGCGGGTGACCGGGCTCGCGCAGCCCCAGCCCGCCCGCGTCGCCCGTGGCGGTGGCCTCTATCCAGTAGCGGCGGTGCTGGAACGGGTAGGTCGGCAGGTCGACCGCCGAGGCACCGGGGAAGAAACCGGACCAGTCGACTTCCGCGCCCTGGACGTGGGCGGTGCCGAGGGCCAGCAGCGCGGTGGCGCCCTCGTCCCGTCCGGTCTGCAGGGCCGGCGCGAACAGCGCGCCGCCCGCCGCCTCCTTCGCCAGGGCGGACAGCACCCCGTCCGGGCCGAGCTCCAGGTAGGCCGTGACGTCCCGCGTGTCGAGGTACCGCACGACGTCGTGGAAGCGGACGGCCTCGCGGACGTGCCGGACCCAGTAGTCGGGGTCGGTCAGTCCTTCCGCGAGTCCTCCGGTCAGGTTCGACACGACCGGGATCTTCGGGTCCGCGTACGCCAGCCCGTGCGCGACCTCGCGGAAGTCCTCCAGCATCCCGTCCATGTGCGGCGAGTGGAAGGCGTGCGAGACCCGCAGCCGCTTGACCCGGCGGCCCTGCCCGGAGAACTCCGCCGCGAGCCTCTCGGCCGCGTCCTCGTCCCCGGACACCACCACGGAGGCCGCCCCGTTGACCGCCGCGATCGACAGTCTGGCTCCGAGGCGGGGCAGCACCTCCTCTTCGGAGGCCCCGATCGCGATCATCGCTCCCCCGCCGGGCAGCGCCTGCATCAGCCGCGCCCGCGCCGCCACCAGCGCGGCGGCGTCCGGAAGCGACCAGACCCCCGCAGCGTGCGCGGCGGCCACCTCACCGATCGAATGCCCCGCGACGAAGTCCGGAGTGAGCCCCCACGAGCCGAACAAGCGGAACAGTGCGGTTTCCAGTGCGAACAACCCGGTCTGTGCGTAAAGCGTCTGGTCCAGCAGTTCGCCGCCGTCGAAGACCACGTCGCGCACCGACCGCTCCGCGTGCCCCGAGAGGTGCCGGTCGAGTTCGAAGACCGTCTCGTCGAACGCCTCCGCGAACACCGGGAACCGCTCGTACAGCCCTCGGCCCATTCCGGCCCGCTGGCTGCCCTGCCCGGTGAACAGGAACGCCAGCGCGCCCTTCCGCTCCGCCGACCCACGCACGACCCGCGTCGAGGACACTCCGTCGGCCAGCGCCCTCAGCGCCTCCCGGAACTCCTCCGGCCCTTCCGCGACCACCACGGCCCGCTCCGGATGCCGGGCCCTGGTGACGGCCAGCGAGAACCCCACGTCCGCGAGATCCCCTTCGGGCTCGAGCCTCCGCGCCTGCTCCTCCAGCGCCCGCGCGCTCCGCGCCGACAGCACCCAGGGAACCGGCGCTTCGGCGGACGGGTTTTCCCCGGCGGGACTCAGACCCGCCTCAGGGGCTGCCGGTCCGCTGACGACGTCCGCAGGGGACACCCCGGAGTCCGCCGAGGATCCAACGGAACGCTCGGACGGGCGGGGGCTCGGGATGCGCGGCGCCGGAGTCGAGGAGGTGTCGGGTTGTTCGATGATGGCGTGGGCGTTGGTGCCGCTGACGCCGAAGGCGGAGATCGCGAAGCGGCGGGGGCGGTCGGCGGGGGCGGGCCAGGGGCGGTGCTCGGTGAGGAGTTCGACGCGGCCCGAGGACCAGTCGACCAGGGGGGTGGGCGTGTCGGCGTGGAGGGTTCTGGGGAGTTCGCCGTGGTGGAGGGCCTGGAGCATCTTGATGATGCCGGAGACTCCGGCGGCGGCCTGGGTGTGGCCGATGTTCGACTTCAGGGAGCCGAGCCACAGGGGGGTCTCGCGGTTGCGGCCGTAGACGGCGAGGAGGGCCTGGGCCTCGATGGGGTCGCCCAGGGAGGTGCCGGTGCCGTGGGCCTCGACGGCGTCGACGTCGGCGGGACTCAGGCCCGCGTTGGCCAGGGCGTCGCGGATGACGCGCTGCTGGGCGGGGCCGCTGGGGGCGCTCAGGCCGTTGGACGCGCCGTCCTGGTTGATCGCCGTGCCACGGACGATGCCGAGGATGCGGTGGCCGTTGCGCTGGGCGTCCGAGAGGCGCTCCACGAGCAGGACTCCGACGCCCTCGGCCCAGCCGGTGCCGTCCGCGCCCGCGCCGAACGCCTTGCAGCGGCCGTCGGGAGACAGACCGCGCTGACGGGAGAACTCCACGAAGCCGAACGGGCTGGCCATGATCGAGACTCCGCCGACGAGGGCGAGGTCGCTCTCCTGCGAGCGCAGGGACTGGGCGGCCAGGTGCAGGGCGACCAGGGAGGAGGAGCAGGCCGTGTCGACGGTGACCGCCGGGCCCTCGAAACCGAAGGTGTAGGCGATGCGGCCGGAGGCGACGCTGCGCAGCGTGCCTATGCCGACGTAGCCTTCGAGCTCCTCTGGAACGTTGTCGGGGGCATAGTCTTCGCCCGCCAGGCCGGCGAAGACCGCGGTGCGGCTGCCGCGCAGCTTCGCCGGGTCCAGCCCTGCGCGTTCGAGGGCCTCCCAGGACACCTCCAGCAGGAGGCGCTGCTGCGGGTCGATCGCCTGGGCCTCGCGCGGGGAGATCCCGAAGAACTCGGCGTCGAATCCGGCGACGTCGTCGAGGAAGCCGCCGTGCCGGGTGTAGGAGGTGCCGGGGCGGTCCGGGTCGGGGTCGTAGAGGCCCTCGGCGTCCCAGCCCCGGTCGCCGGGGAAACCGGTGACCGCGTCGCCGCCCCGGGCGACCAGATCCCACAGGTCCTCGGGGGAGGCCACGCCGCCGGGCAGGCGGCAGGCCGCCCCGATGATGGCGATGGGCTCGTTCAGCTGCCGTTTGAGGCGCTGGACGTCACCAAGTGCACGTTTGAGGTATTCGCGAAGCTTGTCGTCGTTGGCCATCTGCCCGTTCCCTTACAGGTTGTCCATGAGCTCGAAGAGCTCCTCGTCGGTGGCCGAGTCCAGGTCCAGGCCGTCGCCCGCGGCGGGTGCCGCGCCGAGCAGGCGGCGCAGCCGGGCCAGCGCCTCGGCGTGCTGCGGGTCGCCCGCGTCGAGCGAGCCGAACGCCGCCTCCAGGTAGTCGACGGAGGCCGTCAGCGACGGGAAGCGGTCGGCTGCGCCGCCGTCCAGCTCCGCCTGGAGGTAGGCGACGACCGCGCGCGGCGTCGGATGGTCGAACACCAGCGTGGCCGGGAGTTTCAGGCCGGTTCCCTCGCCCAGCCGGTTGCGCAGCTCGACCGCGGTCAGCGAGTCCAGGCCGACCTCCCGGTAGGCCCGGTCGAGGTCGACCGAGGCGGGTCCGGCGTGGCCCAGGACCGCCGCGGACTCCACCCGCACCAGCCGGACCAGCGCCTCCTCCAGCTCCGCGCCGGTGAGGGAGGCCAGCCGCGCGGCGCCGAACGCCGCCTCCTCCCGCTGGGGTTCGGCGGGCAGTTCGGCCCGTCCTCCGCCGCTCGCCGGAGCCTGGTCGAGCCAGTACCGGTGCCGTTGGAAGGCGTAGGTCGGCAGCGGGACTTCCCGTCCGCCGCGCAGCGCGGGCTCCCAGTCGACGGGGACACCCCGCACGTGCAGCTCGGCGGCCGAACGCAGGAAGCGGTCCAGGCCGCCTTCGTCGCGGCGGAGCGTGCCGGTGACGGCGAAGCCCCCTCCGGCGGCGGCCGCGTCGTCGAGGGTCTCCTGTATGCCGGAGACGGCGACGGGATGCGGGCTGATCTCGACGAACACGTCGTGGCCCGTCTCGGCGAGCGCCTGGACCGCCTCGGAGAACCGGACGGTCGAGCGCAGGTTGCGGTACCAGTAGGCGGCGTCCATCTCCCGGGTGTCGAGCCACTCCGCGGTGACCGTCGACAGCAGCGGGATCTCGCCCTGTCGGGGGACGATTCCTCCCAGTGCGGCCAGGACGTCCTGCTCGATCCCGGCGACGTGCGGGGAGTGCGAGGCATAGTCCACCTGGATGAGGCGGGCCCGCACCTCATCCGCGACGGCCTCGGCGACCAGCGCCTCCACCGCGTTCGGGTCGCCGGACACCACGACCGAGGACGGCCCGTTGACGGCGGCGATCGAGACCAGTTCGTCCCGCTCTCCGATCCGCCGCGCCGCCTCTTCGGCGGTCACCGCCAGCGAGGCCATCGCGCCCCGCCCGGCCAGCGCCCGCAGCGCCCGGCTGCGCAGCGCCACGACGGCGGCGGCGTCCTCCAGCGACAGCGCGCCCGCCACGCAGGCCGCCGCGATCTCGCCCTGGCTGTGCCCGACGACCGCCGCCGGCTCCAGCCCGTGGGAACGCCAGAGCTCGGCCAGCGACACCATGACGGCCCACAGCACCGGCTGGACGACGTCGACTCGGTCCAGGTCGCGCCCCTCCCGCAGCACATCGGTCAGCGACCAGTCGACGTGCGGCGCCAGCGCCCGCTCGCACTCGGCGATCCGGCGCGCGAACACCGGAGCGTCATCGAGCAGTTCGACGCCCATGCCGAACCACTGCGACCCCTGCCCCGGGAAGACGAACACGGTCCTGCCCGTGGTGTCGGCCTTGCCTCGCACCACCTGGGGGGCCGATTCGCCCCGGGAGAGCGCCTCCAGCCCGGCGAGGAGCGTCTCCCTGTCCGATCCGAGCACGACGGCCCGCTCGTCGAAGGCCGTCCGTGTCCGTACGAGTGAATAAGCCGTGTCGACGAGCCGGTCCCGCCGCTCGTACCCGGCCAGCCTGGCCGCCTGCGCCCCGAGCGCCGCCGGGGTCCGTCCTGACAGCACCCACGGAACCTTCGCACCGGGTCCGTCCGCCGGGCATGGCCCGTCAACGGATGTTCCCTCTCGCGCGGGCGAAGACCCCTGCGGCTCGGGGAGGGCCTCCGCCCCGAGCGCGAATTCAGCCGGGGGCGTCCCGTCAACGACGGTTCCCGCACGCACGGATGAAGACTCCGAGGGCTCAGCGGGAGCCGCCGCTCGGAGCGCGAATTCGGCCGGGGGCTGTTCGAGGATGACGTGGGCGTTGGTGCCGCTGACGCCGAAGGCCGACACGCCGGCCCGGCGGGGGCGGCCCGTCTCGGGCCACTCGCGGGGCTCGGTGAGCAGTTCGACCGCGCCGGACGACCAGTCGACGTGCGGGGTGGGCTCGTCCACGTGGAGGGTCGCGGGCAGGACGCCGTGGCCGATCGCCTGGACCATCTTGATGATCCCGGCGGCTCCGGCGGCGGCCTGGGTGTGGCCGACGTTGGACTTGAGGGAGCCGAGCCACAGCGGTTCCCGGCGCTCCCGCCCGTAGACGGACAGGAGGGCCTGGGCCTCGATCGGGTCGCCGAGCGTGGTGCCGGTGCCGTGGCCTTCGACGGCGTCGACCTCGTCCGGGGCCAGGCCCGCGTTCGCCAGGGCCTGCCTGATGACGCGCTGCTGGGCGGGGCCGTTGGGCGCGGTCAGTCCGTTGGACGCGCCGTCCTGGTTGACGGCGGTGCCCCGGACGACGGCCAGGACGGGATGCCCGTTGCGGCGCGCGTCGGAGAGCCGTTCCACCAGGAGGAGGGCGACGCCCTCGGCCCAGCCCGTCCCGTCGGCGGCGCCCGCGTACGCCTTGCAGCGCCCGTCGGCGGACAGGCCGCGCTGGCGGGAGAACTCCACGAACACCGACGGGGACGCCATCACCGCGACCCCTCCGGCCAGCGCCAGGTCCGACTCCCCGGTGCGCAGCGACTGCGCCGCCAGGTGCAGGGCGACCAGAGAAGAGGAGCAGGCCGTGTCGACGGTGACCGCCGGGCCCTCGAAACCGAAGGTGTAGGCGATGCGTCCGGAGGCGACGCTGCCCGCCGAACCGTTGGCCAGGTAGCCCTCCAGGGCGGCCGGAGCCTCGCCGATCCGGGGCACGTAGTCGTGGTACATGACGCCCGCGAACACCCCGGTCCGGGAGCCGCGCAGCTTCGCGGGTTCGATTCCGGCGCGTTCGAACGCCTCCCAGGCGGTCTCCAGCAGCAGCCGCTGCTGCGGGTCGGTGGCCAGTGCCTCGCGCGGGGAGATCCCGAAGAACTCGGCGTCGAACTCGGCGGCCTCGTGGAGGAACCCGCCGTGCCGGGTGTAGGTCTTCCCTACGGCCTCTGGGTCGGGGTCGTACAACCCTTCCAGGTCCCAGCCGCGGTCCTGCGGGAACTCCGAGACGGCATCACGGCCCTCGGAGACGAGCCGCCATAGATCCTCCGGTGTGGCGACCCCGCCGGGCAGGCGGCACGCCATTCCGACGATCGCGATCGGCTCGTCGGACGTGACGGCCGCCCGCGTGGACGCCTCCGGATGCTTCCCGCGGCCTTCGTCGAGGAAGGCGGCGAGCGCCTCGGGGGTCGGGTGGTCGAATGTCAGCGTCGCGGGCAGCTTCCGCCCGAGCGCGGCCGACAGCCGGTTGCGCAGCTCGACCGAGGTGAGTGAGTCCAGCCCCAGCTCGTTGAAGGCCCGCCCGGCCGGGACGGATCCCCCCGGCGTCCCGAGCACGGCCGCGGCCTCGGCCCGCACCAGGTCCAGCAGCGCCTCTCCCGAGAGCGCCCCGGCGGTGCTCGGCCGCGCGGCCTGAGCCGTCCGGAGCCTGGGCCTGACGAGCCCCCGCAACAGGGGCCCGCCCTCTTCGGCGTCCAGGTTCAGCGCCGCCGGGACGAGGACGGCCGACCCGTCCCCGACCGCCGCGTCGAACAGCCGCAGACCTTGTTCGGGTTCGAGCGCACGCACGCCGCGCCGCGCCGACCTGGCCAGGTCCGTCCCGGTGAGGTGCGCGGTGATCCCGCTCTCCCCCGCCCACAGCCCCCAGGCCAGCGACTGTCCCGGCAGTCCCCGCGCCCTCCTGAGCCCGGCGAGCCCGTCCAGGAAGCCGTTGGCGGCGGCGTACGCGCCCTGCCCTCCGCTGCCGAGCACCCCGGCGACCGAGGAGAACAGCACGAACCGCTCGAGCGGCAGTTCCCGGGTGAGTTCGTGCAGCACCCAGGCCGCTTCGGCCTTGGCGCGCAGCACCCGTGCGACCCGCTCCCCGGTGAGCCCGGACAGCGCCCCGTCGTCGACGACCCCCGCCAGGTGCACCACGGCCTTCAACGGCCGCTCCGCCGGAACCGCCGCGAGCAGTCCGGCGACCTGTTCCCGGTCCGCGACGTCCACCGCCGCGACCTCGACCTCGGCGCCGAGCTCCCGCAGCTCCTCCGCGAGCTCCCTCGCCCCGGGCGCGTCGGGCCCCCGCCTTCCGGCCAGCACCAGCCGCCGCACCCCGTGCTCCCGCACCAGGTGCCGCGCCACCAGCCGTCCCAGCCCGCCGGTCCCCCCGGTGACCAGCACGGTCCCTTCCGGATCCCAGCCGCCTTCCGCAGCGCCCACCCTCGCGAGAGTGCTGTCCAGCACGTCCGAATCCGACTGGCGATTACCCACAGGAGTCTCGCAAGAGGAGTTGCTCGGGGCGGTGTGCGTGGCCGGAAGGCCGGTGGCAGAGGCGTTCAGGAGGGGATCGGTGACGACGCGGGTGATGCGGGGGGCCAGAAGACCGGTGGGGGTCTCGATGAGCTGGGGTTCGCCGGCGGCGAAGGCGGTCAGGAGGGGGTCGGTGACGGTGGGAGCGGCGGCGAGGAGGAAGCGGCCGGGGTGTTCGGTCTGGGCGGTGCGGACCAGGCCCCAGACGGCGGCGGCCGCCGGGTCGGTGCGCGGGTCGCCGGTGAGGACCGCCAGAGGCGGGGCGTCCTCGGGGTGGTTCTGGAGGGCGGTCAGCACGCTGGAGGTCAGGATCCGCGTCTCGGTGAGGGGGTCGCCCTCGCCTGTGCGGGCGTGGTGGATCAGGACGGGGGTCGGCGGAGCCTGCGTGAGGTCGACCGGCTGCCAGGACAGGGCGTAGAGGGGGTCGTCTGCGGCGGCTCCCAGGCTCCGGGCCTCGACCGGGCGGGAGCGCAGGGACGCGACGGTCAGGACGGGGGCGCCGGTGCCGTCGGCAGCCATGACCTCCAGGTCTCCGTCCGCCGAAGGGATGAGGCGGACGCGAAGGTCCGTCGCGCCGGTGGCGTGGAGGCGGACGCCGTGCCAGGCGTAAGGCAGCAGGTTGTGGCCCTCCGGGACGTCGGCCGCGGCGGCCGCCGGGTGGAGGGCGGCGTCGAGCAGAGCGGGGTGCAGGCCGAAACCGGTGGCGTCGGAGCGTTCGGCCTCGGTGAGGGAGACCTCGGCGTACAGGACGTCGCCGTCGCGCCACAGGGCGGTGACGCCTTGGAAGGCCGGGCCGTAGTCCAGGCCGGTGGCCGCCAGCGCGGGATAGAAGTCCGCCGCGTCCAGGGCGGTCGCGCCAGGGGGCGGCCATGCCTCCAACGAGGAGGTGTCCGGAGCGGCGGGCCGGGACTCGGTGAGCCTGCCGTGGGCGTGGCGGGTCCAGGCGTGGCCGGTGCGCGCGTGGACCGAGACCGGCCGCCCGCCCGAGGCGTCGGTCTCGCCCACGACGACCCGCAGGTCGGCCCGGGCGGACGGGGAGGACAGCACCAGCGGCGCCTCGATGACCAGTTCGTCCACTTCGGGGGTGCCGGTGCGCTCGCCCGCGCGGAGCGCGAGGTCCACGAAGGCGGTTCCCGGGACCAGGACGGTGCCGCGCACCGCGTGGTCGGCCAGCCACGGGTGGGTGGTGCGGGAGATCCGCCCGGTGAGGACCGCGCCGCCCTCACCGGGCAGGTCCGTGATGACGGGCAGCAGCCGGTGCCCGGTCTCCTCCAGGCCGAACGCGCCCGCGTCGGCGGAGGGTTCGGCCTCCAGCCAGAACCTGCGGTGCTGGAAGGGGTAGACGGGCAGGTCCACGGTCCGAGCGCCGGGGAACAGCGGGGTCCAGTCGGCCTCCCCTCCGTTGGCGTAAACCTGGCCGAGCGCGAGCAGGGCGGACTCGTCCTCGGCCCGGTCCCTGCGCAGCGCGGGGACCGCCGACGGGCCGTCGAGGGCCTCCTCCGCCAGCGCCGACAGCGTGCCGTCGGGCCCGAGTTCGACGAACGTCGCGGTCCCGGCCTCCGCCAGGCGCAGGACGGCGTCGTGGAAGCGCACCGTGCCGCGCACCTGCCGGACCCAGTAGTCCGGGTCGGTGAGCTCCGTCGCCTCCCGGCCGGTCACCGTGGAGATCACCGGGATGTCCGGGCGGTTGTAGGAGAGGCTCCGCGCGATCACGCCGAACTCCTCAAGCATCGGCTCCAGCAGCGGCGAGTGGAAGGCGTGCGAGACCCGCAGCCGTTTGACCCGCCGTCCGCTCTCCTCGATCCCGGCGGCGATCTCCAGCACGGACGCCTCGGTCCCCGAGACGACGACGGACGCGGGCCCGTTGACCGCCGCGAGCCCGATCTCGTGCTCCCGCCCCTCCAGCAGCGGCAGCACCTCCGCCTCCGGCGCCTGGACGGCGGCCATCGCCCCGCCGGGCGGCAGCGCCTGCATCAGCCGCCCCCTGGCGGCCACGAGCCTCGCCGCGTCCTCCAGGCTCCACACTCCCGCGACGTACGCGGCGGACAGTTCCCCGATCGAATGCCCGGCGAGGTGGTCCGGCCGCACGCCCCACGATTCGAACAGGCGGAACAGCGCCGTCTCCAGCGCGAACAGCCCCGTCTGGGCGTAGACGGTCTGGTCGAGTTCGGGGCCGCCCTCGAACACGACATCCTTCACCGGCCGCTCCACGGCCCCGGCCAGGTACCGGTCAAGGGCGTCCGCCGCGGCGTCGAAGGCCTCCGCGAACACGGGGAACTGCTCGTACAGTTCGCGGCCCATCCCGGCCCGCTGGCTGCCCTGCCCGGTGAACAGGAAGGCCGTCCCCCCGGCCCCCGCCCGTCCGCGCACCAGCCCCGGCGCGTCCTCTCCCCGCTCCAGCGCCTCGAGCGCCTCCCGCCGCCCGTCCTCGCCGGCGGCGACCACCACCGCCCGTTCCGGCAGCGCCGCCCGCGTCGCGAGCAGCGACCATCCGATGTCCGCGGCGTCGCCGGACACCTCCGCCAGCTGACCGGCCCGCGCCGCGAGCGCCTCCCCCGTCCTCGCCGACACCACCCATGGCGACAGGCGCGCGTCGGAACCGTCCGGCCGCGCTGAGACCGCCTGCGGCGACAGCCGGTCGGCCTCCGAAGAGGCGGCCCGCCCGGAAGGACGCGCGTCGAGGCCGCCCCACCGTGCCGGGGCGGTCTCGGGCGAGGTACCGGATGTCCCGGTCTCGGGGCCGGAGGCCGAGGAGACGATCTGCTCCGGGGCCTCTTCCAGGATGACGTGGGCGTTGGTGCCGCTGACGCCGAAGGCGGAGACCGCCGCGCGGCGGGGGGCGGATCGGGCGGGCCAGGGGCGGTGCTCGGTGAGGAGTTTCACCGGGCCGGCCGACCAGTCCACGTGCGGGGACGGCTCGTCCGCGTGCAGGGTTCTGGGAAGTTCGCGGTGAGCGAGGGCCTGCACGGTCTTGACGACTCCGGCGAGGCCCGCGACGGCCTGGGTGTGGCCGATGTTGGATTTGACCGAGCCGAGCCACAGAGGGTGGAGGCGGTCGCGGCCGTAGGTGGCGAGCAGGGCTTCGGCCTCGATGGGGTCGCCCAGGGCGGTGCCGGTGCCGTGGGCCTCGACGAGGTCGACGTCGGCGGGGTTCAGGCGGGCGTCGGCGAGGGCGGCCTGGATGACGGCGCGCTGGGCGGGACCATTGGGGGCGGTCAGACCGTTGGACGCGCCGTCCTGGTTGATCGCCGTGCCACGGACGACGCCGAGGATGCGGTGGCCGTTGCGCTGGGCGTCCGAGAGGCGCTCCACGAGCAGGACTCCGACGCCCTCGGCCCAGCCGGTGCCATCCGCGCCCGCGCCGAACGCCTTGCAGCGGCCGTCGGGAGACAGGCCGCGCTGACGGGAGAACTCCACGAAGTTCACCGGGGACGTCATGAGGGTGGCCGCGCCGACTAGGGCCAGGTCGGACTCGCCCGAGCGCAGCGAGCGGGCCGCCAGATGCAGGGCCACCAGCGAGGAGGAGCAGGCGGTGTCGACGGTCACCGCCGGGCCTTCGAAGCCGAACTGGTAGGAGATGCGCCCGGACAGCACGCTGGCCGCGTTCCCGAGGCTCAGGTGTCCTTCGACGGAGGCGGGTACGCCGGGCAGGCGCGCGGCGTAGTCCTGGCCGTTGACGCCGGCGAACACCCCGGTCCGGCTGCCGTGCAGGGAGTGCGGGTCGATCCCGGCCCGCTCGAACGCCTCCCAGGCGACCTCCAGCAGCAGCCGCTGCTGCGGGTCGGTCGCCAGGGCCTCGCGCGGGGAGATCCCGAAGAACTCCGCGTCGAACCCCGCGATGTCCTCCAGGAAGCCGCCCTTGCGGGTGTAGGTCGTGCCCTGGTGCTCGGGGTCGGGGTCGTAGAGCGACTCCAGGTCCCATCCCCGGTCGGACGGGAAGTCCCCGATGGCGTCGCCTCCGGAGGCCACCAGGTCCCACAGGTCCTCGGGCGAGGTGACGCCGCCGGGGAGGCGGAGGGACGCTCCGACGATCGCGAGGGGTTCGTGCCGGTCGTCCTCGATGCCCTTGAGGCGTTCCCGGGTCTCGTACAGCTCGGCGCTGACGCGCTTGAGAAGGTGCCTGATCTGGTCGCTCATGTCACTCGATCCCCAGGGTCGATCCGATGAACTCGACGAGCTCGTCGTCGGTGGCCTCGGCGAGCCGGCCGGCGGTCTCTCCGCCGCCGCCGAGGCGGGTCGCCAGGTCGCGGAGCCGGGACGCGGCGGCGGTCCTGGCCGCCTCGTCGATGCGTTCCAGCAGCGGTTCCAACGCGTCGATGCCGGCCAGCAGGGCGACGGCGGGGTCCTCCTCCTCGGGGGTGAGCAGGCCGAGGAGGTGGTCGGCGAGGGCCGCCGGGGTGGGATGGTCGAAGGCGAGGGAGGCCGGGAGGCGCAGCCCGGTCGCGGCGCCGAGCCTTCCGCGCAGCCGGACCGCGCCCAGGGAGTCCAGGCCCTGGTCCCGCAGCGGCGCGGCGGGATCGACCTCCGCCGCGCCCGAGCGGCCCTGCACCTCGGCGATCGCCTGCCGGACCGCGTCCAGCAGGATGCGCCGCCGGTCGGTCTCCGGCCTGCCTTCGAGGCGCGCGGCCAGCTCGCCGGCGACCGGTCCGGTCGCGGGTGCGCGGGTGCGCAGTTCGGCGGCGATCGGACGGTCCGGGACGAGCAGGTCCCAGTCGACGTCCGCGACGACCAGGTGCGCGCCGGAGGAGACCCCCAGCAGTTCGACGGCCTCTTCCGGTGGCAGCGGGCGGACTCCCTGCCCGGCGAGTTCCCCGGCGGCCTGTTCTGTGGCCAGGCCAGCGCCCGCCCAGTGGCCCCAGCCGAACGAGACGGCGGGCAGCCCGCGTGCTCTGCGGTGCTGGGCGAGGGCGTCGAGGTAGGCGTTGCCGGGCGCGTAGTTGGCCTGGCCCGCGACCCCGGCGACGGCCGCCAGCGAGGAGAACAGAACGAACGCCTCCAGTTCCCGGTCCAGAGTCAGTTCGTGCAGGTGCCGGGCCGCGGTGGCCTTGGCGGCCAGAGCCCGGGCGACGCGCTCGGGTGTGAGCGCGCCGATCAGCGCGTCGTCGAGCGCGGCGGCGGTGTGCACGACGGCGTCGACGGGATGCTCGGCCAGCAGCGCCTTCAGCTGTTCCCGGTCGGCGACGTCGAGGGCGGCGAAGACGGTCTCCGCGCCGAGTTCGCGCAGTTCCCCGGCCAGTTCGGCGGCTCCGGGGGCGTCGGCGCCCCGGCGGCTCGCCAGGATCAGCCGTTCGGCTCCGTTGCGGGCCAGCCAGCGCGCGGCGTGCCCGCCGAGCGCCCCGGTCCCTCCGGTCACCAGGACGGTGCCTCGAGGGGCCGTGCCCTTCCCTCCGGCGGAGGGCCGGGACCGCACGAGCCGCCGGGCGAAGGAACCAGAGGCGCGCACCGCGAGCTCCTCCTCTCCGCCGGGTCCGGTGAGCAGGGCCGCCACCGCGGCCCAGTCGGGTTCCTCCGGGACGTCGATCAGGCCGCCCCAGCGTTCGGGGCTCTCGGCCGAGGCGATCGCGCCGAACCCCCACAGCAGGGCCTGCTCGGGGTGCGGCACGTCCTCGGCCGGATCCACCGCGACCGCGCCGCGGGTCAGCGACCACAGCGGGGCGTCGATCCCGGCGTCCTCCAACGCCTGGAAGAGGGTGACGCTCGCGGCATGGTCGGCGTCTTCGCCCAGCGCCAGGAAGGAGAGGACACCGGTGTAGGCGGCGGGCGGAAGCGCGGCGGCGAGCTCCTCGCGTCCGAGGCCGGGAGGGGCGTCGATCCTGACGACGGAGGCTCCCGTGGCCTGGAGCGCCTGGAAGGCAGCAGCACTCCAGGGGCCGCCACGGGTGACCAGCAACCAGGATCCAGGTTCGGCGGCGGGCGTCGGAGTCACCGGACGCCAGGCCGCCCGGTAGCTCGGCGGCCCTTGTTCCGCCGACGCGGACTCGGACGCCGACGCAGATGCCGGGAGGGTGGAGTCCAGCCAGAAGTGCCGCCGCTGGAAGCGGTAGGTCGGCAGCTCGACGGTGCGGGCCCCTGGCAGCAGCGCCGCCCAGTCCAGGCGCGCGCCGTGCAGGTGGAGTCGGGCGAGTCCGGCGGTGACGGTGTCGGTCTCGGGCAGTTCCCGCCGCAGCACCGGCTCGGCGACGATCCCATCCTCCAGCGCGGCGGCGGCGAGCGCGCTCAGCACCCCGTCCGGGCCGAGTTCCAGGAAGGTCGTCACCCCGGAGGCGGCCAGTTCACGTAGTCCGTCGTGGAATCGGACGGCCTCCCGGACGTGCCTGACCCAGTAGCCGGGGTCGGTGAGGCCGGTCGCGAGCCGTCCGGTGAGGTTGGAGACCACCGGGATGGCGGGTTCGGCGGCTCTCAGCCCGGCCGCGACCTCCCCGAACCGGTCGAGCATCCCGTCCATGTGGGCGGAGTGGAAGGCGTGCGAGACGCGCAGCTCCTTGGTCCGGCGACCTGCGGAGGCCAGCGTTTCGGCGGTCCGCTTGGCAGCCTCGGCGTCCCCGGAGATGACCACGGAGGCCGGCCCGTTGACGGCGGCGATCTCGACGCCGGGCGGCAGCACCGCCCTGACCTCGTCCTCGTCCGCCTCGACGGCGATCATCGCTCCGCCGCCTGGAAGCTCCTGCATGAGCCGGGCCCGCGCGGCGACGAGCTTCGCCGCGTCCTCCAAGCTCCACACCCCGGCGACGTACGCGGCCGACAGCTCTCCGATCGAATGCCCGGCGACGTAGTCCGGCCGCACGCCCCACGATTCGAACAGGCGGAACAGCGCCGTCTCCAGCGCGAACAGCCCCGTCTGGGCGTAGACGGTCTGGTCGAGTTCGGGGCCGCCCTCGAACACGACGTCCTTCACAGGCCGCTCCACGGCCCCGGCCAGGTGCCGGTCGAGGGCGTCCGCCGCGGCGTCGAAGGCCTCCGCGAACACCGGGAACCTCTCGTACAGCTCCCGTCCCATCCCGGCCCGCTGGCTGCCCTGCCCGGTGAACAGGAACGCCAGCCCGTTCCCGGCCCGGCCGCGCAGCACCAGCGGGGACTCCTCGCCGCGCGCCAGCGCCCGCAGGCCCTCGGCCAGTTCCTCGGCGCACCGTCCGGTCACGACGGCACGCTCGTCGAGCGAGGCCCGGCCCGTGGCCAGGGTGAACGCCACGTCGGCATGGTGGGCGCCGGCGACCGCGCCGGCCAGTGCCGCCGCCTGCTCGGTGAGCGCCTCGGGCGTGCGGGCGGAGACCGGCCAGAAGGGCAGCCCCGGCTGCCGCTCCCCGGACGCCTCCTCTTCGGCGGGCGCCTGCTCCAGGATGACGTGGGCGTTGGTGCCGCTCACCCCGAAGGAGGAGACGGCCGCGCGCCGGGGCCGTCCGGTCTCCGGCCAGTTACGCGGCCGGGTGAGCAGCTCGACCTTCCCGGCCGACCAGTCGACGTGCGGGGACGGCTCGTCCGCGAACAGGGTCTTGGGCAGCCTGCCGTGCCGCAGCGCCTCGACCAGCTTGATGATGCCGCCGACCCCGGCCGCCGCCTGGGTGTGCCCGATGTTGGACTTGAGGGAGCCCAGCCGCAGCGGCTCCTCCCTGTCCTGCCCGTAGACCGCCAGGAGCGCCTGCGCCTCGATCGGGTCGCCGAGCGCGGTGCCGGTGCCGTGCGCCTCGACCGCGTCGACGTCGGACGGGGCGAGCCCGGCCGAGGACAGCGCCTGCCGGATCACCTCCTGCTGGGAGGGCCCGCTGGGCGCGGTGAGCCGGCTGCTGCGCCCGTCCTGGTTGACCGCGCTGCCCCGGATCAGCGCCAGCACCCGGTGGCCGAGCCGCCGGGCGTCCGACAGCCGCTCCAGCAGCAGCAGCCCGGCGCCCTCGCCCCAGACGGTGCCGTCGGCCCCGGCGGAGAACGCCTTGCACCGGCCGTCGGGGGCCAGGCCCCGCTGCCGGGAGAACTCGATGAACATGCCCGGCGACGACAGGACGGTCGCGCCTCCGGCGAACGCGGTCGAGCACTCCCCCGAGCGCAGCGCCCGCACCGCCAGGTGCACCGCGACCAGCGACGACGAGCAGGCCGTGTCGACGGTCACCGCCGGGCCCGTCAGGCCCAGGGTGAAGGCGATCCGGCCGGACGCCACGCTGGTGGTGCTGCCGGTCAGCACGTAGCCGTCGGTGTCGTGGGCCGGCGGGTGGTGCAGGCTCGGCCCGTACTCCTGGGCGATGACGCCGGTGAAAACCCCGGTGCGGGTGCCGCGCAGCGAGTGCGGGTCGATCCCGGCGTGCTCGGCGGCCTCCCACGCGGTCTCCAGCAGCAGCCGCTGCTGGGGGTCGGCGGCCAGGGCCTCCTTCGGGGAGATCCCGAAGAAGTCGGCGTCGAACCGTCCGGCGTCGTAGAGGAAGCCGCCCTTGCGCACGTAGGTGGTGCCGCTGTGGTCGGGGTCGGGGTGGTAGAGGCCGTCCAGGTCCCAGCCGCGGTCGGTGGGGAACCCGCCGATGACGTCGCGCTCGGAGAGCACCAGCCGCCACAGGTCCTCGGACGACCGGACGCCGCCGGGGTAGCGGCAGCCGACGCCGACGATCGCGACGGGCTCGGCCGCCGCCTCCTCCGCGGCCTCCAGCCTGCGCCGGGTCTGCTGGAGCTGCGCGGTCACCCTCCGCAGGTAGTCGCGTAGTTTGGCTTCCTCCGCCATCGGGCTCGTCTCTCCCTCTTCGTTCACTGCGTTCGCTTCGTCAGGGTGTGTCTGTCAGGACAGCCGGAGCTCGTCGTCGATGAGGCGGTACAGCTCGTCGCCGGTGGCCTCCTCCAGCGCCCCCGAGGGGTCGCCGAACCGGGCCAGCAGGGCGCCCAGCCGCAGCGCGGCCGGTTCCCGTTCGGCTTCGGCGGCCCGCTCCAGGAGGTCTTCCAGCCGGTCGAGTTCGGACAGGAGGGCCGGGCCCTCCGGTTCCGGCGCGGGTGCCAGCAGGCCGAGCAGGTGCTCGGTGACCGCCTGCGGGGTCGGGTGGTCGAAGGTGAGGGTGCCGGGCAAAGTCAGGCCGACCGCCGCGCCGAGCCGGTTGCGCAGCTCGACCGAGGCGAGCGAGTCGAAGCCCGACTCCTGGAAGCCGTGGTCGGCGCGTACCGCCTCCTCGTCCGGGTGGCCCAGGACCGCCGCGGCCGTGGCCCGCACCAGGCGCAGCAACCTGCGCCGCCTCTCGTTCTCGGGGAGCTCGGAGAAGCCGTCCGGGAGCCCGCCGCCCGCGGCGCGTGCCGTGACCGCCTGGCGGCGGGGCGCTGCCAGGCCGCGCAGCACCGGGGAGGCGGTGTCATCGAGGCCGCCCAGGTCGAGGCGGGCCGGGACGAGTGTCGGGTCGGGGCCGTCGAGCGCGGCGTCGAGGCGGGCCAGCGCCCAGTCCGCGGACATCCCGGTCAGCCCGCGCCGGGCCATCCGGGTGAGCTGCGCCTCGGTGAGGTCCCCGGTCATCGCACTGGCCTGAGCCCAGCGGCCCCAGGCCAGGGAGAGCGCGGGCAGCCCGCGGTGCGCCCGGTGCGCGGCGAGCGCGTCCAGGAAGGTGTTGGCCGCCGCGTACCCGGCCTGACCGGGGTTGCCGAGGACGCCGACCGCCGAGGAGAACAGCACGAACTCGGCGAGGTCGTGCCGTTCGGTCAGCCGGTGCAGCCGCCAGGCGGCGTCGGCCTTGGTCCGAAGCACCTCGTGGACCTGCCCGGGGGCCAGGCCGGCGAGCAGCGCGTCGTCGAGCGTGCCCGCCGCGTGGAACACCGAGGTCACGCGGTGGTCCTCCAGCAGCCGGGTCAACTCGTCGGCGGAGGCGGTGTCGGCGGCGACCGCCCTGGCGTTCGCGCCCAGCTCCGCCAGGTCGGCGAGCAGTTCGGCGGTGCCGGGGGCGCCGGGGCCTCGCCGGGAGGCCAGCAGCAGGTTCCGGCGTCCGTGCTCGGTGACCAGGTGCCGGGCCAGCAGCCCGCCGAGGGTGCCGGTCCCGCCGGTGATCAGAACGGTGCCGTCGGGATCGGGCACGCGGGGCAGGGTGACGACGAGCTTGCCGGTGTGCCTGGCCTGGGAGAGCCGCCGCAGCGCCTGCGGGGCATATCGGACGTCCCAGGACTCGACCGGCGGCGGGACGAGGTCGCCCTGCCCGAACAGGACGGACAGCTCGGCCAGGAGCTCCCCGATCCTGCCCGGGTCCACCTCGAACAGGTCGAACGGCAGGTAGCGCACCGGGACGTCGGCGGGGTCGCGCAGGTCGGTCTTGCCCATCTCCACGAACCGGCCGTCCGGGCCGAGCAGCCGCAGCGAGGCGTCGGTGAACTCGTGGGCGAGCGCGTTGAGGACCACGTCGAACGGGCCCGTCCGGGCGAACCGGTCGGCGAACTCCAGGTCGCGGGAGGATCCGACGTGGTCGGCGTCCAGCCCCGCGGCGAGCAGCAGCGGCTGCTTGGCGGGGCTCGCGGTCGCGAACACCTCCGCGCCCAGGTGGCGGGCGAGCTGCACGGCGGCGGAGCCGACGCCGCCGGTCGCGGCGTGGATCAGCACCCGCTGCCCCGCGCCCAGGCCGCCCAGATCGACCAGACCGTAGTAGGCGGTGAGGAAGGCGACCGGGGCGGCCGCGGCCTCGGTGAACGACCAGCCGGGCGGGACGGAGGCCAGCAGCCTGCGGTCGGTGACCGCGACCGGGCCGAGCTGCCCCTGGATCAGGCCGAAGACCCTGTCTCCGGGGGCCAGGCCGCGCACGCCGGGGCCGGTCTCCAGCACGACGCCCGCGCCCTCCGCCCCGATGCGGGCCTCTCCCGGGTAGACGCCCAGGCCGATGAGCACGTCCCGGAAGTTCAGCCCGGCGGCGCGCAGCGCGACCCGGACCTCGCCCTCGGCCAGGGGCCGGTCCGCCTCGGGGGCGGGCAGCGCGGCCAGGGCGTCGAGGCTGCCGCGCTCGGTGACGTCCAGCCGCCACGGGCCGTCCGGCGGGACGAGCGCGTCGCCGGGATGGCGGACGAGCCGGGGAGCCAGCAGCTCGCCCTGCCTGGCGGCGAGCTGCTCCTCCCCGGAGGCCAGGGCCGCCGCGATCGTCCCGGTGCCGGCGGGGTCGTCGAGGTCCAGCAGGACGATCCGGCCGGGGTGCTCCGCCTGCGCGGTGCGGACCAGACCCCACAGGCCGGACTCCGCCAGGTCCGGGACGTCCTCGCCGTGCCGGACGGAGACCGCGCCCCTGGTGAGAACGGCGAGCTTGCCTTCGCCCTCTTCCAGCCAGGTCTGCAGCAGGCCGAGGGCCTGCACGGTCGCGGTGTGGACGCCTTCGGGCAGGGGCGGGGCCGGACGGCGTTCCGGCAGGGCCGTGAAGCCCGTGTGGAGCGCCCCGTCCCACAGGACCGTCCAGCCGTCGTCGACGGCCGTGCCGGATGGCTCGACGGGCGTCCAGTCCAGTCGGTGGGGGCGGTCGGCGTCGCGCCGGCGTCCCGTCGCTGCCTGGCGGAAGGCGATCTTGCCGATGGTGAGGACGGACCGGCCCTTGGTGTCGTGGGCCTCGAGCGAGACGGCGCCCTCCCCTTCGGGCGTGATCGTGACGCGCAGGGAGGTCGCGCCCGTCGCGTGGACGGTCACGTCCGACCAGGCGAACGGAATCCGGGTCCGGTCGTCGGTGAACACCACGCCGACGACCGCGTGCAGTGCCGCGTCCAGCAGGGCCGGGTGGACGGCGAACCCGTCCGCCTCGCCGTCCAGAGAGACCTCGGCGAACGTCTTGTTCCCGTCCTTCCAGACCGCTCGCAGGCCCTGGAAGGACGGCCCGTACTCGTATCCGCGATCCGCGAGCCGCTCGTAGAGACCCGTCACGTCGACCGGGGCGGCTCCCTCCGGCGGCCAGGTTGTGAGCGGCTCCGGGGCGTCGTGGGGTTCGGCCAGGGAACCGGAGGCGTGCCTGGTCCACGGCCCGTCCTGGACGCGGGAGTACACCGTGACGGGCCGGGTTCCGTTCTCCTCCTTGCCGGACACGACCTGGAGCGTCACGTTCGTCTCCGCCGTCAGGACGAGGGGCTGCTCCAGGGTCAGCTCGGCCAGCCTCCCTCCGGGCTGGAGCGCCAGGTCCGCCAGCGCGGTGCCGGGCAGAAGGACCTCCCCGAGCACGGCGTGGTCGGCCAGCCACGGGTGTGCGTTCAAGGACAGGACGCCGGTCAGCACGCCGCCCTCGCCGTCCGCGCGCTCCAGCTCGCCGCCGAGCAGCCGGTGCCCGGACGGGGTGAGCCCGACCGACGCCGCGTCCCGGGCGGGCGCGGGCGACAGCCAGTGGCGGCCGCGCTGGAACGGGTAGGTCGGCAGGTCCGCGACGGGGCCGTCGCCGTGCAGCGCCGCCCAGTCCACCCGCTCTCCGGCGACGTGCAGCGCGGCCAGCGCCCCGGCGAACGCCTCGGGTTCCGACCGGTCCTTGCGAAGCGCCGGGACGATCACCTTGCCGCCGGCGAACTCGTGGGCGAGGGCGGTGAGCGTCCCGTCGGGCCCCAGTTCCAGCAGCGCCGACACGCCGAGCTCCTCGGCGGCCTTCACCCCGTCGTGGAACCGGACGGCCCCCCGGATGTGCCGGACCCAGTAGGCCGGGTCGGTCAGCTCCTCCGCGAGCCGCCCCGTCACGTTGGACACGACGGGGATGCGCGGCTCGTGGAAGTCCAGCCCGGCGGCGACCTCTCCGAACTCGGCGAGCGCGGGCTCCATGTGCGCGGAGTGGAAGGCGTGGCTGACCCGCAGGACCCGGCTGCGCCGTCCGCCCTCCCGCCACCTCTCCGCGAGTTCCTTGACCGCGTCGGCGTCGCCGGACACCACGACCGAGGACGGCCCGTTGACCGCCGCGAGGTCGATCCGCCCGTCCAGGAACGGCCCGACCTCCTCCTCGGTCGCCTGGAGCGCCGCCATCGCCCCGCCCTCGGGGAGCGCCTGCAGCAGCCTGCCGCGCGCCGCGACCAGCTTCGCCGCGTCCGCGAGGGACAGCACCCCCGCCGTGTGCGCGGCGGCCAGCTCCCCGACCGAGTGCCCGAGCAGCACCGCCGGGCGCACCCCCGCCGCCTCGACGAGCCGGAACAGCGCCAACTCGATCGCGAACAGCGCGGGCTGGGTGAACTCGGTCCGCTCCAGGACCTCCTCCGGCCCGTGGAACACCACTTCCCGCAGCGGACGCCCCAGCAGCGGATCGAAGTGCGCGAAGACCTCGTCCAGCGCGGCGGCGAACACCGGCGACGCCGCGTACAGCTCCCGCCCCATCCCCGCCCGCTGGCTGCCCTGCCCGCTGAACAGGAACGCCGTCCCGCCCCGCTTCGCCGCCTCCCCGACGAAGACCCCGGGCGCCTCCCCGCCCGCGGCGAGCACCCCGAACCCGCCCGGATCCCCCACGACGACCGCCCGCCGCCCGAACACCGTCCGCGTCCCGGCCAGCGCCCGTCCCACGGCCCCGGCGTCGGCTCCGGCCTCCAGCAGCCCCCCGACCCGGCGGGCCTGCTCCCGCAGCGCCGCGTCGTCCTTAGCCGAAAGCACCCAGACCGGAAGGATCTCCCGGGCCTCACCCGCCGCGTCATCGGAACCCGATGCGGCATCGGCCTGCACCGAAGGAGCCCCTTCCCGAAGGGCTCCGCCGTCGTTCGAGGACGGCGTCTCGGCCGAGAGGGCCTCTCGCTCCCGGACCCCGTCCGTCGCGGGGCCTTCGGGAAGCCCTGTGGGCGGGGTCCAGGCGAGGAGAGGGGCCGCAAGGGGCGCGGGAGTCGGGGTCGGGGGTTCTTCGAGAATGACGTGGGCGTTGGTGCCGCTGATGCCGAAGGAGGAGACGGCGGCGCGGCGGGGGGTTTCTCCGGGGTGCCAGGGGGTCGGTTCGGTGAGCAGGCGGAGAGCGCCGCTCGACCAGTCGACGTGGGGGGTGGGCTCGTCCACGTGGAGGGTGGCGGGGAGTTCGCCGGCGCGCAGGGCCTCGGTGAGGGCGATGACGCCGGTGATGCCCGCCGCGGCCTGGGTGTGGCCGAGGACCGACTTGACCGAGCCCAGGAGGAGGGGGGCCCGGCGGTCGCGGCCGTAGGCCGACAGCAGGGCCTGCGCCTCGATGGGGTCGCCCAGGACCGTGCCGGTGCCGTGGGCCTCCACCGCGTCGACGTCGGCGGGGCTCAGGCCCGCGTCGGCCAGGGCGTCGCGGATGACGCGCTCCTGGGACGGGCCGTTGGGGGCGGTCAGGCCGTTGGACGCGCCGTCCTGGTTGACGGCGCTGCCGCGCAGCACCGCCAGGATCGTGCGGCCGTTGCGGCGGGCGTCGGAGAGGCGCTCCAGCAGGACCAGGCCGACGCCCTCGGACCAGGCGGTGCCGTCCGCGGCGGCGGCGAACGGCTTGCAGCGGCCGTCGGGGGCCAGGCCGCCCTGGCGGCTGAACTCGGTGAACATGCCGGGGGCGGACATGACCGTCGCGCCGCCCGCCAGCGCCAGGTCGCACTCGCCGTCGCGCAGGGCGCGGGCCGCCAGGTGCAGCGACACCAGCGACGAGGAGCAGGCGGTGTCGACGGTCAGGGCGGGGCCGGTCAGGCCGAGGCTGTAGGCGAGGCGGCCGGAGGCGACGCTGATCAGGCTGCCGGTCAGGGCGTGGCCCTCGTAGCCCGGAGGGGTCTCGTGCAGGCGGGTGCCGTACTCCTGCGGCATGACGCCGACGAAGACCCCGGTGCGGCTGCCGCGCAGCGAGGACGGGTCCAGGCGGGCCCGTTCCAGCAGCTCCCAGCCGGCCTCCAGGAGCAGGCGCTGCTGGGGGTCCATGGCGGCGGCCTCCCGGGGGCCCACCCCGAAGAAGGCCGCGTCGAACTCGTCCGCGTCATGGAGGAATCCGCCCTGGTCCACGTCGCTGGTGCCGGGGCGTGCCCGCTCGCGCGGGGCGTGCAGGGCGTCCAGGTCCCAGCCGCGGTTCACGGGGAAGCCCCCGATGGCGTCGCGTCCTTCGCGCAGCAGCCGCCACAGCTCCTCCGGCGAGTTCGCGCCGCCCGGCCACCGGCCGCTCGCCGCGACGATCGCGATCGGTTCGGCGGACGGGCCCGCTGCCGCCCCAACGGCCTCCCGGTCTCCGGCCAGGTAGGAGGCGACCTCCCGTGGGGTGGGCCGGTCGTAGGTGAGGGTGGCGGGTAGGGTCCTGCCGGTGGCGGCGGCGAGCCGGTCGCGGAACTCCACCGCGCCCGCCGAGTCCAGGCCCAGGTCGCGGAAGGCGCTCTCGGGGTCGAGGTCGGCGGCCGACCCGTGGCCGAGGACCACGGCGGCCGCGCCCAGGACGAGCTCCAGCGCCTCCTTCCCGGACAGGGCCTCCGCCTGTTCCGGCTCCTCCTGCGGCTCCGGCGCCTCCTCGGGTCCGGGCACCGGGAACGAGGCGGACGGCTCGTCCCGTCCGGGCAGCGGCACGCCATCCGGCCAGAAGGAGCGGCGCTGGAACGGGTACGTGGGAAGTTCCACGGGCGGTCCTCCGGCGGGCCGGCCCACCGGTCCGCCGAGCGTCTGGACCCGGCCGAGGGACGTCAGGAACTGCCGCAGGCCGCCCTGCTCCCGGGCGAGGGTGCCGACGGCGACGGCTGCGTCACCGGCGGCAGCGTCATCGGTGGCGGCCAGGATCTCGCCGAGCGCGCCGGTGAGGATCGGGTGCGGGCTGACCTCGGCGAACAGGCCGTACCCGTCGGCGGCGGCCTGCCGGACGGCCCGCTCGAACCAGACCGGCTCCCGCAGGTTCCGGTACCAGTAGGAACCGGTCAGGCCGGTGGTGTCGAAGGCCCCGCCGGTCACCGTCGAGTAGAAGGCGATCTCCGAACGGGCGGGGCGCAGCCCGGAGAAGACCGTCAGCAGCCGCTCCCGCAGCGGTTCCACCTGCCGGGAGTGCGAGGCGTAGTCGACCGGGATCTCACTGACCCGCACGCCTTCTTCCCGGTAGCGGGCCAGCAGCTCCGCGAGGGCCTCGCGTTCGCCCGCGACGACGGTCGCGGCGGGCCCGTTCACCACGGCGATGCTCAGCCGCCCGTCCAGCCGGGCCTCGATCTCGGCCGCGGGCAGCGCGACGGCCGCCATCCCGCCGGTGCCCGAGATCGAGGCGATGGCCCTGGCGCGCAGCGCGCTCAGCGCGGCGGCGTCCTCCAGCGAAAGCGCCCCCGCGACGTGGGCGGCGGCGACCTCCCCCTGGGAGTGGCCGATCACCGCGTCCGGTTCCACGCCGTGTGCACGCCACAGGGCGGCCAGCGCGACCATCACCGCGAACAGCGAGGGCTGGACGACGTCCACCCGGGCCAGCGCCTCCGGGTCGGCCAGCGCCTCGGTCAGCGACCAGTCCACGTACGGTTCGAGCGCGGCGGCGGCCCTGTCGAGTTCGCGCCGGAACACCGGGGACTCCTCCCGCAGCCCCAGCGCCATCCCCGGCCACTGCGAACCCTGGCCCGGGAAGACGAACAGGGTCTTCCCCCGCTCCCGTGCCGTGCCGCGCACGAGCCCGGCGGCCTGGCCCCCGGCGGCCAGCGTCCGCAGCCCCGCCAGCAGTTCCTCCCGTTCCCCGACGACGACCGCCCGATGCGCGAAGTGCGTCCGGTGCCCCGCCAGAGTCCGCCCGACATCGGCGGCCTCCAGTTCCGGACGGGCCTCGACCGCGTCGGCCAGCCGCACCGCCTGCGCGCGCAGCCCCGCGGGATCACGCCCGGTCACCAGCCAGGACACGACCGGGGCGTCCCCACCGGCCTCGGCTCCATCCTCGGATTCCGCGACCCCGGTGTGCGGTGCCGAGCCTTGTCCCTCCCGGAGCTCGGCCAGGGCGGTACGGCGGGGTTCGAAGTTCGGCGGTTCGGCGACGACGAGGTGGCAGTTGGTGCCGCCCACGCCGAAGGAACTGACGCCCGCTATCAGGGGCGCGTCAGGCCGAGGCCAGGCTCCGGTCTCGTGCTGGACGGCCAGGCCGAGTTCGTCCAGGGGGATGCGCGGGGACGGCTCGGTGAAGTTCAGGCTGGCGGGAAGGGCGCGGTGGCTCAGGCTGAGGACCACCTTGAGCAGGCCCGCGATGCCGGCCGCGCCTTCGAGGTGGCCCACGTTGGTCTTGACCGAGCCGACGCGCAGCGCCGTCTCGGGCGTCCGTCCGGCGCCGAGTGCCGCGCCGAGCGCGGCGGCCTCGATCGGGTCGCCGACCGGGGTGCCGGTTCCGTGCAGCTCGACGTACTGGAGGTCGGCGGGGGCCAGGCCGGACGCCTCCACCGCCTGGCGGACGGCTTCCTCCTGGGCCCGGGCGCTCGGTACGGTCAGCCCTTCGGTGGTGCCGTCGTTGTTGACCGCGCCGCCGAGGATCACCGCGTGGATCCGGTCCCCGTCCGCGAGCGCGTCGTCGAGCCGCTTGAGCAGCACCAGCCCGCCGCCCTCGCCCCGGACGTAGCCGTTGGCCCGCGCGTCGAAGGTGAAGCAGCGCCCGTCGGGCGAGAGCCCGCCGAACCGGTCGGCCACCAGCCGGGACTCCTCGCCGAGGATGAGGTTGACGCCGCCCGCGAAGGCCAGTTCACTCTCCCCGCGGCGCAGGCTCTCGCAGGCCAGCTGGACCGCGACCAGCGCGGAGGACTGCGCGGAGTCGACCGTCAGGCTGGGCCCGCGAAGGCCGAGTGCGTAGGAGACGCGGTTGGCGATCAGGCCCCGGTTCAGGCCGGGAAGCGAGTGCCTGGTGACCGCGCCGGCCCGGCGCACCAGCCCGGCGTAGTCGGAGGCGATCGCCCCGACGAACACCCCGGCGGGGCGTCCGGCGAGCGCGGCGGGAACGATGCCCGCCCGTTCCAGGGCCTCCCAGGCCAGTTCGAGCACCAGCCGCTGCTGCGGGTCGAGCGCGGCGGCCTCCCTCGGCGAGATCCCGAAGAACGCGGCGTCGAACAGGTCCGGCCGTTCCAGAAAGGCGCCGGATCCCCGCGCCCCATTATCGGAGACGGCACTCTCACCCTTTTCAAGAATTCGCCAGAAGGATTCCGGATCAGGCGCCCCCGGAATCCTGCACGCCAATCCGACGACCGCGACGGGAATAACGCCACCCATATCTGCTCCTTGGCCGACCAGACCATTCATCAAGTCGAGTCTGCGCCTCGGGCAAGGGTTTTCACCACCCTTAACAACCCCTAGAAACCCCTAGCAGAGGAGGTCACAGGAATTCCGCCAGATCCAATCGGCGAGAAACACCGAGCTTGCGGTAGATACGGGTGAGGTGCTGTTCGACGGTGCTGACCGTGACGTACAGCCGGGAGGAGATCTGCCGGTTGGACAGCCCCTGCGCGGCGAGGGTGGCGACCTTGAGCTCGGCCTCGCTGAGCACCACCGAGGCCCGGGACACGCCGTGGGCGCCCGCCGGGACCTCCTCTCCCTGCCCGGGGTCGGAGGGCAGTCCGCAGGACGCGGCGATCGCGCGCGCCCTGGCCCCCGCGGCGAGGGCGCGCGCACGATCGCCTCCGGCGTCCCTGGCCTTGCCCAGCGCGCTCAGCGTGCCGGCCAGCTCCAGCCGGTCCCCGGCCTCCTCCAGTACCGCCGCCGCCTCCTCCAGCAGAGCCCCCCGCCGGCGCGGGGTGCCGGCTTCAGCCTGGAGCCGCAGGGCCAGCCCCCGGGTGCGGGTGCGCCCGGCGCCCAACCGGTCCAGCCGGTCCAGCTGCTCCTCGGCCAGCGCCAGGGCCTCGCGGCGGCGGCCGAGTTCGAGCGCGGCCCGGCCCGCCCCGATCCGCCAGGCCGCCAGGCCGGGCAGGTCGACCTCCCAGCGCCGCATCCGCTCGCCGCACTCCAGGAATTCGGCGAAAGCGCTCTCCGCATCTCCGGCAGCGAGGCGAAAATATCCGCGAGCCGCCAGATAATGCAGTCCAGCAGGCGTCTCGAACATCGTCGGAGGAACCGGGACGGCAAGGTAGCGAAGCGCGTCCTCATTCTTTCCCATCACCGCCTTGGCCGAGATCATGATGGCGAAGGGAATGCCGATCGCCACTCCCCAGCTCTGCCACGAGATATGCGTCAGCGCCGTTCTCACCGCCTCCACCGCGGCCGGGAGGTCGCCCTGCCGGAAGGCGCTCTCGGCGCGGATCGCGGCGAAGGCGCCGAGCCAGACCGGGTCGCAGTGCGCGGTGGTCTGCTCCAGCAGCGGCTCGCACCAGCGGGCGGCCCTGTCCGCGCGGTCGGCATAGACGAGCGTGGCGAGGGAGGCCAGCAGCGGCTCCAGCGCGCCGGAGCCCATCGGGCAGTCGCCGAGCACCCGTTCGGCCCGGGCCACCGCTTCGTCCCCGGCGCCGGTGGACATGAGCTCGCGCAGCGCGTCCAGGCCCTCGCAGATCGGGGGCGGCGAGGCGCACGCGTCCCGGGACGGACCGAGGAGACCGGGGTACCAGCAGGACGCCCAGTCCCGCAGGGATCGGACCGTTCCTCTCGGGTCGGGTCCCGACTCCAACTCCGCCAGGGCGAGTGCCGCCTCTTCGGGGTGCCCGGTCCGCACCAGGCTCTTGACGGTGGCCGGTGTGATCGGGGGGGCATACCGCATGGTCCGTCCTCACTGTTGCTTGCGACGTGCTCGAGGCACGCCGCCTGGCGTCACCCGGGGCACCCTGCAGCAGTGAGGGTTGCCGGCCAGCGAGCCGGGGCTTGGCGCTGGCGCTCCTTGCCGAACATCGCCAGAATACACACTAATTAAGTAGGAAAACCATAGATCCATCCCGTTTTCGTTGAATCTTCACCCCTCCCCGGCTCAGCGGAGGAGGGACAGGGAGTCCAGGTCCAGGGCGTGGTCGGCGTGGCGGGCGGTCATGGTGCAGAACATGTCGTCGCCGCGGTCGGTGCGCTCCACGAGCATGGAGGCGCCGATGGACATGGTGATGCCGTGGAAGGCGTGTTCGCGGTAGGAGGTCCAGCAGTCGTCCCAGGTCAGGGGGATGCCACTCGCGGCCAGGGAGGCGTGGTAGCGGCGGACGAGGGCGTGCTCGCAGGCGCGGCGGGTCTCCGTGGGGAGACTGGAGCCCAGGAAATAGGACAGGTCGGACAGCGGGGACCCGTAGGTGCAGGTCTGCCAGTCCACGATGTAGGGGCGGGAGCGGCCGAACAGGAGGTTGTCGGCGCGGAAGTCGCCGTGAGTGAGGCTCGCCGGACCGGGACGGGGAGCCAGGTAGGCGGCCATGCGCGGGAGGAAATCCTCGATGAGCGCGAGGATCTCGGGGGTCAGGCGCTCGGCGTAGCGGTCGCGGAAGCCGTCGTACAGGCCGGTGACCATCGCCGCAGTGAACTCGGAGGAGGCCGCGTCGTGGCGGTTCAGCCACGGGAGGGCGGCCAGGTCCGGGGAGTCCCAGCCGGCCGCGTGCAGGATCGCGAGCTCGTCCACGGCCGCCGCGGCCTCCTCGGCGGTGACGCCGGCGAGCTGGTCGCCCGGGCGGGCCGGGGCGAGGTCCTCCAGGATGACGGTGTAGTCGTCCTGTCCGGGCTCGTATGCGCTGAAGTGGCAGACGGGGATCGCGGCGGCCAGCCCCTGCGCCAGGTGGGTGTAGAAACCCGCCTCGATCTCGTAGGTGCGGATCGCCCTGGCCGCGGCGCGGCTCGCCGGGTCGAGGGCGGGGACCTTGGCGACCAGGGTGGCGGGCAGGTCCACGGGCCGCTCGTAGGCGAGGTTCAGGCGGAAGGTGTCGGAGACCTGGCCGGTGCCGACGGGAACGGCGTCGACGCCGGTCACCTTCACTCCGGCGAGGCGGGGCGCGAGGGCCTCGGTCAGCCAGGCGGCGGTCAGGCCGTGGGCTCCGGGAAGGGCGGGGGCGGTCATGACCGGTCCTCCTGGTCGTCGGCGGAGTTCGGGGAAGGCGCCCAGTCGTGGTCGCGCCACCCCGGCGGCTGGTGCCATTCGGTCCAGCCGTGTCCGGTGCGGCCGTCCTCGGCCTCGAAACGGCACAGGGCTCGCGGGAAGTACGCGAGGACGCCGTCGGGGGAGGTCACCGCGACGGGCGCGAACGCCGTCGGCGTCGCGGTCATCGGCGCGCCCTTCAGCCCGAGCCGCGAGTACTCCGGCAGGTCGTCCGGACCGAAGACCGTCTCGGCGCGGAAGCCGTCGAGGTGGACCGGACCCTCCTCACGCGCGGCGGTGAACGACGGCCATTCCATGGGGAAGCCGACGTTGGCCTGCATCCCGTGGAACCAGGTGCCGTCGTCGAGCCGCCCCGAACTCCACAGCCAGGAGACCGACCACCAGTCCCGCTCTCCCCACGAGTGGTCCCGCTCCCCCGAGGCGGTGACGTCGAAAGTCTCGTCGCCCACCCGGACCGTTCCCGAGACCGTGCAGGGGATCTCGTAGCGCGGCAGGTCCTTGTACGGGTACGCGCCGCCGACGGTGTCCCATTCGAGGTCCAGGACGAGCCTCGTCGTCTCGGTCCCGCCGAGGTCTCCGTAGGCGTCCGTCGCGGACGCGAGCACGTGCGCGACGGCGTCCAGGCTCACGCGGGCGGGGCCGAACGGTTCCGGGATCTCCTGCGAGGCCCGGTAGGAGTCCGTCCGCACCGCCGTCTCACCGGGGGCGGGCAGCGGGGCGTCGTCGTCCGCGACGATGACGAGCGGGTGCCCCGGCCTGGCCACGCAGGCCCAGTACCAGGCCCGTCCCCAGTTCGGGTAGAGGCCGAGCCGGACGTACCCGCCGAGCGAACCGTCCTCGGTGGCGAAGTCGAAGTAGTAGGACTCGTTCCACAGCATCCCCTCCCCCGGAGCGTGCCGTGACTCGTCCTCCTCCGTGAGTCGCCAGGTCCCGTGTTCCACGATCCTCACCATGCGGTCGCTCCTCCTCAGACGGACGCATGACGTTGTTCGCCGAACGATGTCACAAGAGCCAACAAAATAGAACAGAGTTCAAAAACCAGAATGATGAAGACCCCTGCGCGGTAGTACACGTTCCCGGCAAGGGCGGCTCGACGGTCGCTCGGAGGGTGCCGGACGCACTCGGACGGGAACGCGGGCAGGGCCCCCGCCCCCGCGCCTCGCGGTGGGGGCGGGGGCCCTCGCTTCTCCGGCCGTGCGGCCCCCCTCGTTCCTCAGTCCTCGGCCGGAGCGGGGAAGGCCAGGACGATGAGCGTCGCGACGGCCGAGGCGATCGCGCAGCCCAGGTAGAGCGTGTGGAAGTTGTCCAACGGGAGCCGGTCGGCGGACATCACCGCGGCCAGGGCGGCGATGCCCAGCGCGCCGCCGAGCTGGCGGGCGGTCATGTTCATGCCCAGGCCCGCGGCGAACTGGATGGGCGGCAGGCTCGTCGCGGCGACCACGCCCAGGCCCGTGATGGCCAGGCCCAGGCCGCCGCCGCCCAGCAGCGAGGCCGGGACCCAGGCCGCCCAGAAGTCCGGTTCGGCGCCGAACAGGTCGGTGGACATCATCGCGCAGCAGGCGGCGAACATCGCGGTGCCCAGGGCGATGACCCAGCGGTGCTTGCCCTGGTCGTTCACCCGCCCGGCGATCACCGAGGTCACCATGGAGGCGAAGGCGCCGATGGACAGCGCGCCGGCGCTCTCCATGATGCTCCACCCCCAGATGCCGGTGGTGAACAGCGCGCCGGAGAGCAGCCAGGCGAACATCGGGGCGCCGAAGACGAAGTAGGCGACGTTGCACATGGCGAAGCGGCGGCTGCTCCACAGCCCGGTCTCCACGGCCGGGGACGGGTGGCGGCGCGAGCGGGCCAGGGCCGCCAGCGTCAGGGCCACCCCGCCCAGGAGCAGGACGAGGGTGAGCGGGTCGAGCCAGCCCCAGCGGTCGCCCTCGGTCAGCCCGGCGACCGCGGCGCCCAGGCCGACGGTGAGCAGGACGGTGCCCAGGACGTCGGGGAACGCGCCGCCGGGGGCCTCGTGCCGGGGCAGCGCCCGCAGGCCCCCGACCAGCAGGAGCAGCCCGACCGGGAGGTTGATGAGGAAGACCGCCCGCCAGTCGAACTGCTCGACCAGCACGCCGCCGAGGGCGGGGCCGACCACCGCGGAGAACCCGGAGATCGCGGTCCAGGCCGCGACCGCCTTGAAGAGCCGCTCGAACGGGGTGTTGGCGATGATGAGGGCGAGCGCGCTCGGGATCATCCCGGCCGCGAAGGCGCCCTGGAAGACCCGCCCGCCGACGAGCACGGCGGGGTTCGGGGCCAGGGCGCACACCAGCGAGGCCAGGGTGAACCCGGCCAGCGCGATCATGAACACCCGGCGCCGGCCCAGCGCGTCGGCCAGCTTGCCCGCGGGGGTGAGCAGGGCCGCGAACATGATGGCGTAGGCGCTGGCCACCCACGTCAGGGTCGACATGGGGGTGTCGGGGTAGTCCGCCAGGATGTCGGGGAAGGCGATGTTGACGACCGCGAGGTCGAGGAAGGCCATGAAGGTCGCGCCGGAACACAGCGCCAGCACCAGCCCCGGGTTGATCTGCTTCGGGGGCGCCTCGGTCTTGGGGACGGTCTCCGATGTCATCTGGCTGTGCCTCTCTGGGGGGAGGGGAGGGTCAGGGAAGGTCCCCCGGCCCGGTGGCCGAGGCGCGCAGCCGGGAGAGGATCCCGGTGCGCGAGCGCTGGTAGGCCGAGGCGTCGTCGAGCAGCAGCGCCGCCGAGTTGGCGGCGGTGGCCAGCGCGTCGAGCTCGAACACGAACTGGTCCAGGTCGACGTCCTCGACGAGCTGCCCGAGTTGCAGGGCGTCCCGCGCGGTCTGGCGGCACAGGCCCAGCCAGTCGCGCCGGGCCTCGGCCAGCAGGTCGCGGATCCGGCCGGGCCGGGCGTCGAACTCCGCGCCGGCCGCGTAGAAGAAGCAGCCGCCGGGGAACACCCGGCGTTCGGAGTACTCCAGCCAGCCCTCGCACAGCCGGACCAGCCGCGGCAGTCCGGGCGCCGCCCGGAAGGCGGGCTCGACGACCTCCCGCGAGAAGACGTCACGGGCCGCCGCGATCACCGCGACCTGGAGCTCCTCCTTGGAGCCGAAGTGCGCGAACAGCCCGCTCTTGCTCACCCCGAGGTCGGTGGCGAGCCGCCCGATGGACAGGCCCTCCAGCCCGTCGAGGGAGGCGATGGCCATCGCGTGGTCGAGGATCCGCTGGCGGGTCTGGTCCCCGCGCACCACTCTCCGGTCCCGTGTCATGTCAGTCCGTCCCCGTTCTCTGGAGTCTCGTCAGCACCCCGGCCCGCCACTGGTCGGCGAGGGCCGGCCCGGAGACCATATGCAGCAGGAGGCCGGGGTCGTAGTCCCGGGCGAAGCTGGTGGTGAACAGCTCCCGGACGGTGGGGGCCGCGCCGTCGCGGGCCAGCAGCCGCAGGACGCCGCCCGACGGCACCCTTCCGGGGCGCAGCACCCGCAGATACCAGCCGCACAGGCCGCTGGAGATCATCTGCGCGACGGCCTCCTTGCGCCCGGCGCGCAGCGCGAACTTGTGGCAGGGGCTGCGCGGCTGCGACACCTGTACGCGCGCCTCCCCCCAGGCCCAGATGTCCCCGATCCGGACCGTCCACTCGTCCTGCCCCGTCACCGAGGCGTTCTCGCCGACCCCGCCGGGCTCCAGGTCGTAGCCCTGGGACGTCCAGTAGGCGTAGTGCGCCGCCGGATACATGTAGACGGCCTTGTCGGGGCCGCCGTGCACGCTCAGGTCCGCCTGCCGGTCGCCTTCCAGACCGGTCTCGCCGAGCTCGAGCACGTCCGCCGCGACCGGCTCCTTGCGGATCGCGCTCAGCACCCGCCGCGGGCCGTCGCCCAGCGGTGCGGGCATGCCGACGAACAGCCCGTTCACGGTCAGCGTCTCGGGCTCCATGGCCCTCCGGGAGGGTTCCTGAGGTGTCACGGCCGAAACTATACGTACGGTCGTTCTATTTGGTCAACGACGAAATTCCTGCTTCTGACCACTTGATAGAACGACCGTACGTTCTTACACTTCCGGGAACATCAACTTTCCCGATCATGACTGGAACCGATGCGACCCTCAGCGAGGACGCGGGACGAGCCGGCGCCCCGTCGTCACCTCGATCGCCTCCAGCGCCAGGGACAGCTCCACCAGGTCCCGGGGCGAGGTGACCGACCGGCCGGTGAGCCGCTCCAGCCGGCGCAGCCGGTGCAGCACCGTGTTGCGGTGGCAGTCCAGCACGGCCGCGGCCCGGGAGGCGCTGCCGTCGGCGGCCAGCCACGCGCTCAGGGTGTCGAGCAGGACGTCCCGGCTCGCGGCGTCGAGCGCGAGCACCGACGCCAGCACCCGGTTGCGCAGCCGCTCGGCCAGATCGGGGTTCAGCCCGAGCATCCCCGCGGAGAGCCTGTCCTCCAGCGAGACCACGCCGCGCCCGTCGGCCAGGGTGCGGCAGGCCAGGTCGGCCAGCTGGCGCGCCCGGCCCAGCTCGGCCAGGTCGTCGACGACGATGCTGATCGCGGTGAGCCTCCCGGGCCGGCTGCGGAACGCCGCGAGCAGCGCCTCGACGGGCAGGTCCCCCAGCACGGCCAGCCCCAGCGCGGTCTCGCCGTGCATGCGCCAGACCACCCGGATGTCGCCCACCCAGGACGACAGCTCGGCCGGGCGCATCGGCGGCCCGCCCGCGGCGGGCCGGTGCGCCATCACCGCGTACCGCCCGCCGGGCTGCAGCGCGTAGGCCTGCTCGACCGTGGCCACGAACCCCGCGTCGGTCTCGCCGTTCAGCAGGGCGTCCAGCAGGTGGCCCGCCGAACGCTGGTCGCGCACCTCCTCCTGGACCGTCCGCAGCGCGTTGACGGCGACGTCGGCGTGCTCGTAGGCGATGTCCCAGACCCGGTCGACCAGCGCGGCCGCCACCTCCGGGCGCTGGCCGTCCTGGGCCGCCCACCGGCTCACCGCGTTGGCGATGCTCTGCCCGCCCAGGTGGTAGGCGCGCTGCACGGACACGATCGGCACGCCCTGGAACGCGCGGTGCCGCCCGACGGTCCCCGGCCAGGCCAGCAGCTCGTCCCGCTCTCCCCCGAGGGCCGCGAGGCCGTTGCGCAGGGACCGGATGATGAACCTCGGCGGGTCCTGCGGCGGGATGCCGCCGTCGAGGTACACCGGCTCGGCGGCGCACAGTTCGGCCACCACCTGCTCGCCGAGCTTCTCGACCCGCTCCAGCAGCACGGCCGCGGCCCTCGCGCGGGCCCTGGACGCCGGCGCCCCTGATGATTCGTCGACCAATTGGCACACCCTTCAACAAAAAATCACTTGAAGACAATAGGTCTGTCAGATGAACACCGGTCTCCGGTTCCTTGGAACGGGATAAACAGCCCCCGGCGGCATGCCCGACCCGCCGGTAATATCCGCAGATCCTATAGGCACCGGCCCGCCGGACGCCCGGGGAAAAACCTCCGGCGGAACCCCTCACAGCCCGGCCCGGCCCGCCCTCGGCCTGCATAAATCCCCATGAGCTGGAGTTTCACACGATGGGGGAATCGTCAAGGCGTCATGCCTGTCCGCTTTTGGCACCCCCTCGCCCACGCAGCCTCCCCGCCGTTGTGCGCGCGCACATTCCCGAGGCCCGGATGGTACTCGTGCACAATTCAACGAAAAATCATTGACCCGAAATTATGCCGCGTGCCAGGGTCGGAGCACCTCGCCGGATTCTCCGTCATTCAGGGAGAAAGAATTGCAGACCGATTCAGCACCCGAATACATGCTCTCCAACGCCGACGAAGGGGAGCGGCGGCGGCTGGCCGCCATCGAGGCGGCCTACGACCCGGGCAGCAAGAGGCACCTCACCGCGCTCGGCGTCGGCCGCGGCAGCCGGGTGCTGATCGCCGGCGCGGGCGGCGGCAGCCTCGTCCGCTGGGCCGCCGAGACCGTCGGCCTCAGCGGAGAGGTCCTGGCCGTCGACATCGACCCCCGGTTCGTCCTGCCGCTGGCCGAGCACTACCCCAACGTCAGGGTCGTCCAGCAGGACGTCGTGACCCAGGACCTGCCCGGCGGCGGTTTCGACGCCGCGCACGCCCGGCTGCTGCTGGGCCACCTGCCGCAGCGCGAGGCGGTGCTGGCCAAGCTGGCCGACGCGCTGCGGCCCGGCGGCGGCCTGCTCGTCGAGGACTTCGACTGGGGCTCCTACGGCCCCGCCGAGCCCAACCCGTCCGCGGAGAAGGCCATCGAGGCGGTCTCCGACCTGGCCCGCTCCTTCGGCTTCGACACCGCCTTCGGCCGCAGGCTGCCCGGCGTCATGCGCCGCGCCGGGCTGGTCGACGTGGACGCCGAGGGCCTGGTGCTCACGCTGCGCGGGGCGACCTTCCCGCTCGAGCCGATGTTCCGCCAGACCTTCGACCGGCTGCTGCCCCACCTCATCGCCGGCGGCCAGATGAGCGAGGACGACGCCGCGGCCCTGCACCAGCGGTTCGACGACCTCGAGTACGACATGTGCACCCAGACCCTGATGTCGGTGTGGGGCCGCCGCCCCGCCTGACCGGTCCTCGCGCCCGACCCGCCACAGAGCACCACGAGCACGAAGGAGAGCCATGCGCACGCACACCCGGATCCTGGTGATCGGCGGCGGGCCCGCCGGTTCGACCGCGGCGACCCTCCTGGCCAAGCAGGGCTTCGAGGTCACGCTGCTGGAGGCGGCGGTCTTCCCCCGCTACCACATCGGCGAGTCGATCCTTCCGTCCGCGCTTCCCGTACTGGACCTGCTCGGCGTCCGAAAGAAAGTGGAGGAGCACGGCTTCGTCCGCAAAGGCGGCGCCTATTTCGAATGGGGCCCGGAGAACTGGGAACTGAACTTCGACCACCTCGAGGGCAGCGACACCTACAGCTACCAGGTGATCCGGTCGGAGTTCGACGAGCTGCTGCTCGACCACGCCAAGGACTCCGGCGTGGAGGTGCACGAGGGCGTCCGGGTGACCTCGATCGAGTTCGACGGCGAGCGCCCCGTGTCGGCCGGCTGGGACCGCGGCAAGGACAGCGCCGAGAGCGGGACCATCGGCTTCGACTTCCTCATCGACTGCTCCGGCCGCAACGGCGTCATGGCCACGAAGTACCTGAAGAACCGCAAGTACAACGAGGCGTTCCGCAACCTCGGCGTCTGGTCGTACTGGCGCGGGGTCAAGCCGCTCGACAAGGGGCCCGAAGGCGCCATCGCGGTGTGCTCGGTGCCGGACGGCTGGTTCTGGGCGATCCCCCTGCACGACGGCACGCACAGCGTCGGGCTGGTCAAGAACGCCGCCCGGTTCGCCGAGCAGCGCCGCGAGGCCGGCGGCGTGGAGGCCGCCTACGCCGAGGCGATCGAGGGCTGCGCCCGGATCAAGGACATGCTGGCGGACGCCGAGCAGGTCACCGGCGTCAAGACCGAGCAGGACTACTCCTACGCCGCCGACTCCTTCGCCGGACCCGGCTACCTGCTCGCCGGCGACGCGGCCTGCTTCCTCGACCCCCTGCTGTCGACCGGCGTGCACCTGGCGACCTTCAGCGGGCTGCTCGCCGGGGCCGGGGTCTCCAGCCTGCTGCGCGAGGAGCTCCCCGAGGCCGAGGTGCTCGCCTTCTACCAGCAGGCCTACCGCCAGGCCTACGAGCGGCTGCTGATCCTGGTGTCGTTCTTCTACAAGAGCTTCAGCCGCGAGTCGCAGTTCTTCGAGGCGCAGAAGCTCACCAGGCGCGAGCGGCACATGCTCAACCTGTACGAGTCCTTCCTCTACGTGGTGACCGGCGTGGAGGACATCGCCGACACCCGCGACAGCGCGCTCGACGCGGTGGCCCAGCGGCTCACCCAGTCCGGGCACCTGTTCGCCGGCGAGAACGAGGCCCTGGCCTCGATGCCGACCTCCGAGCAGACCGCGGTCGGCGGCGTCTACCTCGTCTTCGAGCCCCGGCTCGGGCTGCGCCGCCGTCCCACCGGACCCGCCGAAACCGCCGAAAACGCCGCACCCGCCGTGTCCGCCGGGCACGAGCCGTCCTCCCAGCCCGCCTGACCGCCCCCGAAGGGAAGACCGTGATCCAAGACCTCTCCGCCGAGAAGACCGACGCCTTCTGCCTGTCCGACGACGAGGCCGACCGGCTGCTGGCCGGCGCGCCGTGGAAGCGGTTCGCGGTGCTGGGCGACAGCCTCGCCGAGGGCCTGGGCGAGGAGACCCCCGGCTACCGCACCCTGCCGTGGGCCGACCGCACCAGGGAGGCCCTGGCCCGCCGGCAGCCCGACCTGGCCTACCTCAACCTGGGCCTGCGCGACCTGCTGGCCGCCGAGGTCCGCGAGCAGCAGCTGGACGAGGCGCTGAAGTTCGGCCCCGACCTGGCGGCCGTGGTCTGCGGCGGCAACGACCTGCTGCGCCCGCCGGTCGACCTGGACGCCGTCGAGGGCGAGCTGGACACCCTCATCGGCCGGCTGCGGGCCTCCGGCGCGACCGTCGTCACGTACTGCCTGATGAACATCATCTCGGCCTACCCCGAGCTGGAGGCGCTCAGCGAGGGCATGCAGGACCTGAACGCCCGGGTCCGCCGGGTCTCCGCCGAGCACGGCGCGCTGGTCGTCGACATGTGGGGCCACCCCGCCTGCGCGGAGAAGACGATGTACAGCTCCGACCTCCTGCACTCCTCGATGCGCGGCCACGGGCTGCTCGCCGCCGAGACCGTCAGGCGGCTCGGCCGCCACCTCTCCCCCTGAACGTCCGCCTGAAAGGAATCGCCATGGCTGGAACATCCGAATCCCCCGCGCCCTCGACGGTCAGCCAGAACTGGATCTCCAACGGACGGCTGGCCTCGTCCTGGGACCGGGGCGTCAAGAGCCGCCCCGTCGCGATGGCCTACGGGATCATCGTCTTCGGCACCGACAACCGCAAGATGTACCGGCACATGGAGCAGGTCCGCGACCTGCCCGCGGGCACGTCCGTGCTGGACGTTCCCTCCGGCGGAGGCGTGGTGCTGCTCGGCCTCCGGCCGGGGGCCGGACTGCGCTACGTCGCCGCGGACATCTCCCCGGTGATGCTCGAACGGGTGCGCGCGGAGGCGGCCCGGCGCGGGCTGGACTACGTGGAGGCCCGGCAGGCCGACGCGGGCGCGCTCCCCTTCCAGGACGGCTCGTTCGACGTCGTCGTCTCCTACAGCGGGCTGCACTGCGTGCCCGACCCGGCCACCGCGGTCAAGGAGATGGCCCGCGTCGTCAAGCCCGGCGGCACCGTCCGGGGCAGCGTCGTGGTGCGCAAGGCCGGCTTCCTGCCCGACCGGTTCATCGACCTGTGGGTGAAGATGAACATCCTCGACGTCGTCACCCCGGTGGACGAGGTGCTCGGCTGGTTCGCCGACGCGGGGCTGACGAAGGTCGCGACCGAGACGTCCGGGGCCGTCCTGTACTTCGAGTACACGAAAGCGGCGTGAGGATGCGCCTCCTGGACTGGCTCGACGATCCGGTTCCGGATCAGGGGATCCACTTCGCGGGCGAACGCGGCTCCTGGACGTTCCGTTCCTACGCGGAACTGGCGGGAGACGTCCGCCGGGTGGCCGCCCTGCTCCGCGAGGAGGGGGCGGTGCCGGGCGAGCCGGTGTCGCTGATGCTTTCGGACTCGCGGGACTTCATCGTCTCCTTCGTCGCCGCGCTGCTGGCCGGGGCGACCCCCTCGCCCGTCGCGGCCCCCCTGACCTTCCGAGGCCGGGACGTGTACGTCGACCACGTCGCCGGGATCCTGGACGTCGCGCGCCCGTCGCTGATCCTCACCGACAAGGGCCTGGCCGACACCGCGGCGGAGGCCGCCGCCGCGTCCGGCCGGGCGGAGCGCAGCGTCCTGCTGGACTGGCCGGCCCTGCCGGAGGCCGCGGACGCCGTACGCGCGCCCCTGCCCGAAACCGCGCTGCTGCAGTTCACTTCCGGCTCCAGCGGCCGGCCCAAGGGCGTGCGGGTCTCGCCTGACAACCTCGAGCACAACCTCGGCGCGATCATCGAGTGGGGCGGCCTGCGCAGGGGGGACGTGTTCACCTCCTGGCTGCCGTTGCACCACGACATGGGCCTGGTCGGCTCGCTGCTGTGCCCGATGGTGCAGCAGGTCGACCTCAGGCTGATGACGCCCGACCAGTTCGTCCGGGACCCGCTGCGCTGGGTGGCCTGCCTGGGCGAGCTCGGCGCGACGATGACGACCGCGCCCAGCTTCGGCTACTCCTACGCGGCCCGCCGCCTCAAGCCCGAGCAGCTGGAGGGCATGGACTTCAGCGGGCTGCGGATGGCGATCCTCGGCGCCGAGCGCATCGACCCGGCGGGCGTGGCCGCCTTCACCGCGCTGACCCGCCCGTTCGGGTTCCCGCCCGAGCGCCTCGTCGCCGCCTACGGAATGGCCGAGGCCACGCTCGCGGTCACCGGGGTGCGGCCGGGCGACGGCAGCACGGTCATCCGGACGGCCGGGACGGGGCTGCGGGTCGGCGAGCCGGTGGAGGTCGCCGAACGGGCCGTGCTCGGCGCCGACCAGGTGAGCGGGCCGGGCTGGCTCACCGGCTGCGGCGCTCCCTTGGCCGGGGTCGGGGTGCGGATCGTCGACGACGCCGGGGTCCCGCTGCCCGAGGGCCGGTTCGGCGAGATCGTCGTCTCCGGGGAGTCGGTCGCCCAGGGCTACCGCACGGACGCCCCCGCCGCGGAGGGCGCGACCGGGTTCACCCCGGACGGGCTGCGCACGGGCGACTCGGGGTTCCTCCTGGACGGCCAGCTCTACGTCGTCGGCCGGATCGGCGACAGCCTGAAGGTCCGGGGCCGCAAGATCCACGCGGAGGACCTGGAACAGCAGGTCGCCGCCGCGACCGGGCAGCGGGCCGACCGCTGCGCGGTGGTCGCCGGCGCCGTCGGGGACCAGGACGTGGTGGTGGCGATCGTCGAGGACGCCGGCACGGACTGGCTCGACCGAGTCGTCCCGGTGCTGCGCTCGGCGACCTCCGGCTCGGTCGCCATGGCCGTCTTCCACGGCAGGCGCGGCTGCGTGGAGCGCACCTCCAGCGGCAAGCCCCGCCGCCGCGTCATCTGGAACACCCTGCTTCGCGGCGGGTCCGCGGCGCGGCTGTGCTTCACCGACTGGAGCGACCACACCGACCGGCCGGCGCCCTGGCCGGGGGCCGAACCCCCGGAGGAGCCTCAGACCGCGCCGGGCCGCAGGCTGGACCACTATCCGCAGTGCATGGGCTGCGGCGGCGCCAACGAAGGCGGGCTGCACCTGCACGTGGAGTGGGACGGCGAGGCGGCCGTGTGCGTCCACACGCCTCCCGAGCACGCCCAGGGCGGTCCGGGCATCGCGCACGGCGGGCATCTGGCCTCGCTCGTGGACGAGATGACGGCTCTGGTCGCGTCCGAGTTCGCGGGCGAGCCGACGATGACGCGGCGCACGGAGCTCGACTACCGCGCCCCGGTGCCGATCGGGCGCCCGATGCGGATGCGGGCGTTCGTCGTCGACTCCGGCAAGCGGCGGGTGGTGGTCCGGCTGGAGGCCTACCCGGAGGACGGCGACACGCTGCTGTTCGAGGCGCGCGTCGTGTGCGTCCGGGTGCCGCGGACCCGCTGGACGGGCGGCAACGAGGAGCAGCGCGCCGCCATGGAGCGGCTCGACCTGACCGGCGGCGACCCCTCGACGTTCCTGCGCTGGCAGCTCGACGGCGGCCTCCAGCAGTTCTTCGTGCCGGAGAGGCTGACCGCGCCCGTGCGGGTCCGGCTGAGGATCACCGACGCGGATCCCGGCGAGTGGCTGCTGTCCGCCGGGCCCGACGGTCTGGTCGCCACCGCCGGGCCCGGCCCGGACGCCGCATGCGACGTGACGTTCACCGGCGTCTTCACCGACTGGTACCGCTTCGTCCGCGGTGCGGAACCCGCCCCGGAGACGCGCGTCGACGGGGCTCTCGATCTGCTGAACGGCCTGACCAGGGCGTTCGAATTCGGAGGGGCACGATGACCATCGCGGGCGACCTGCCCGGCGTCGTCTCGGACATCACCGAGACCCAGGACGTCAGACCCGACCTGATGCCGACCTCGCAGGACCTGTACTACCGGTGGGAGCGGCAGCAGTGGAGCGTCGCGGCGCTCGACCTGGCCGACGACACCGCGGCGTGGACGCGGCTGCGGCCGTTCTACCGGACCGAGCTCCTCAACGCCCTCACCGAGCTGGAGGTCGGCGAGGTGACCGTCGTGGAGACGCTCAGCTCCCTGGTGGACCGGGCGCCGACCGACGACGACCGGATCTACCTGTCCACGCAGCTCGCCGACGAGGGGCGGCACGTCCGCTTCTTCCAGACCTACCTGCGGCAGGCCGCCGGGATCAGCGGCGAGGGCCTGGCCGACTCCGCCGACTACACCAACCACTTCGCGCCCGAGCTGCGCCGCGTCACCCGCGCGGTCTGGGCGGAGGACGACCGGGCCTCCTGGTACCGGGCGGTCGTCTACTACCACCTGATCACCGAGGGGGTGCTGGCCGCGACCGCGCTGCGCACCACCCGGCAGCTGGCCCGGCGGCTGCCGCTTCCCGCCCTGGTGGAGGGGCTGACGAACGTCACCCGCGACGAGTCCCGGCATGTGGCGTTCGGGATGCTCGCCGCCCGCGACGGGGTGGGCGCCGGGTACGGCGGGCCGGTGCTCGAGTCCTACCTGCACGGCCTGGATCTGGCCGCCCGGGTCCTGGTCGGCCCGCTGCGCAAGCAGGCCGTGCCCGCGGTGCGGACCGCGCTGGGCATCCGCGCGGCCCAGCTGCGCGGCGGCTTCGACATCGCACGGGACCGCGCGATGCGCCAGCTCTCCCACATCGGGCTGCCCGAGGCCGTCCCCGAGGCCGGGGCCGTCTGGGACCGCGCGCTGGAGCGGGCCCTGGACGCCTACGCCGAACACTGGAACACGCCGCACCCGGTCCGGGCCGCCGGCGCCTTGAGCAAGGGAGAGGACACCCGTTGAACAACGAGGAGATCCTGACGAACGTCCGCCGGATCATCGGCGAGATGTGCCCGCTGGGCGCCCGGGAGGCCGGCCCGGACGAGCGGATCATGGAGGACCTCGGCTACGACTCGATGGCCGTGGTCGAGCTGGCCCTGGTCCTGGAGGCGGAGTTCGAGCTGGAGCCGATCGAGGAGGAGCAGGCGATCGACCTGGTCACCGTCCGGGACGTGGCCGAGCTCGTCGAGCACATGGTCTCGGCGCGGGCATGAGCGTCCTGTCCGCCGGGACCGACCCGGCCCTGCTGCGGGAGCGCTGGCTCGCCGCGCTGGAGGAGCTGTTCCCCGTCCCCGAGGGTTACCGCGAGGAGGTCGTCGACCGGCGGGGCGCGCTCGACATCCTGCGCTGCGGCGACGGCCTGCTGGAGGAGCTCGTCGCGGCCGGCCTGCCCTGCTCGGGGCCGTCCGGCGCGGAGTGGTTCGACCGCTACGACCTGTTCAACCTGGCGCTGCACTCCGGCTCCGGCGCCTCGGCGCCGGAGACCGGGATCCGGTTCGCGCTGCGCTGGATGGGCCGCGACCCCTCCACCTGGTTCGACGAACGGCACTGGGACCTGTCGGTCGCGCTGTCCTGCCCCCTCCCCGACGGCTGCCCCGCCGGGAAGGGGGACGCCGAAGAGCCGTCCTGGCGGGCGGCCCTGCCCCTGCCGGAGGCGTTCGGCGGCCGGCTGCTGGAGCTCGAACCCCCGCAGGACGGCCAGGACGCCCTGCGGGGCTCCGGACCGGACGGGTTCACGATGACCGCCCGGGTCGCCACCCGGGGCGAGCGCCGGGAACTGCGCTCGCCCGTGCTGCGCGACATCGTCGGCGAGTACGACCGGAGCCGCTGGGTCAAGCTCCCCGTCGAGCTCCAGGCCCGGCCCGAGCTGGTCCTGCCGCACGGCGTCGCCCCGTGCATCTCGGTCAGCCTGGACCTGGCCGCCAGGTGCCGGGACGCCGGGTTCGAGGCGCGCACCCGTCGCGGCTGGATCCTGGGCATGCTCGACCTGGCGCACTCCTGGCTGGAGGTCGTCGACTCCGACGGCCGGGTCAAGGCGGTCGACCCCGTGTTCGGCCTGCTCTCCGGCCACGCCGACGCGCCGCACCCGGACTTCCGGCGGGCGTGCTCGGGCTCCTTCTTCAACCGGCTGCTGCCCTCCTCGCACGAGGCCGACCAGCCGCTGTTCCGGCACCGCTGCGGCGGCGCGGAGCACGCCCCCGCCACCCGGACCACCGTCCGCACCGCACCCAGAGAGGGAGCGTGACATGGCCCTGCTCCTCGACTCCGAGCAAAGGCTGAAGGACATCCTCGACCGGCTCGTCGCCAAGTCCGAGGCCGACTACTACAACCCCTACCAGCTCTTCCAGTGGCCGGACTCGCTGCCGGAGGAGCGCTACTGGATGTCCCCCGAGCTGATGTCGGTGCACGGCACCGAGGTCCTGGGCGAACTGACCGAGGAGCAGCTGCACCGGCTCAGCAAGTGGGAGAGCATCAACTTCTACAGCCTGAACGTGCACGGCATCCGGGAGCTGGTCACCGAGGTCATCGCGCGCATCCACACCAAGGAGTTCGCCCTCACCTCGGAGTACTTCCACCACATCATCGGCGAAGAGAACGAGCACATGTGGTTCTTCGCCACCTTCTGCAACAAGTACGGCGGGAAGATCTACCCCGATCTCACGTTCAAGTTCGACCAGGGGATCCAGGGTCCGGCCTCGCACTTCCTGGTCTTCGCCCGGCTCCTGCTGTTCGAGGAGATCGTCGACCACTTCAACCGGCAGATGGGCGTGGACGAGCGGCTCGACACGACCATCCGGCAGGTCAACGCCATCCACCACCAGGACGAGTCCCGCCACGTGGCCTTCGGCCGGCAGATCGTCGCGCTGCTGCACAAGGACCTGCGCTCCCGGCTCACCCCGGAGGAGCTGGGCGAGGTCGAACGCTACCTGAAGTCCTACCTGCGCCGTTCCCTGGAGTCGCTGGTCAACCCGGCGGTCTTCCGGGACGCCGGCATCCCCGAGCCCTACAAGGTGCGCAACCGCGTCCTGGCCGACCCCGCGCACGCCGAGCACAACCGGAACATCCTCAAGCGGACCATGAGGTTCCTCGTCAACGAGGGAATCCTCCCGGACGAGAGCCTCGAGGACTCTTGACCTCCCGCCGCGCGGTCCGCGCCCTGCCGAGCACGCCATCGCCCCTCTCTCCCCGCAAGGAGGTCCCGTGAGCCAGAGCGGCGTCGACTTCGTCGTCGACTACCTGCTGTCCAAAAGGCCCGACCTGACCGAGATCGACCTGGATCTGGACCTCATCGAGAACCGGATCCTCGACTCTCTGGGCTTCATGAACTTCCTGTACGTCGTCGAGGAGCACACCGGCACCGAGATCTCGCTGGAGGACGTGACCCCCGAGGACTTCCGCACCGTCCGCTCGATCGCGAAGAGGTTCTTCGATGCCGTCCCCGATCTCGGCTGACCCCGCCGCCCGGACCCGCGACGGGCTGGCCACCCTCGGCCCGGAAGCGGTCGCGCTGCGCACCGCGTTGGAAGAACTGTTCACCTCCTGGGCCGCGGACTGCGGCGCACAGGCGCGGCTGTACCCGCCGCTGATGCGGGTGGAGGACCTGCACCGGATCGACTACTTCCAGAACTTCCCGCATCTGGCGATCACCGGCAGCGGACTGCGTCCCGAGGCGCTCGAAAAACAGGGCAGGGAGCCGGCGATCCCTGCCGGAGACCTGCTGGACGCCTCGTACGCGCTGCCGTCGGCCGCCTGCTACAACGTCTACTTCGACCGGGCGGGCACGGAGGTCGCCGAGCCGCTGAAGGTCACCACGGTGGCCACCTGCTTCCGGCGGGAGGACCACTACGACGGGCTGCGGCGGCTGCTGGGCTTCTCCATGCGGGAGATCGTCTGCGTCGGCGACCGGGAGTCCGTCCTGGCCCATCTGGCGGAGTTCAAGACCCGGCTGCTGGAGTACTTCACGCGGATCGGGCTGCCGGTCGAGGTGGAGGCGGCCAGTGACCCGTTCTTCGACTCCGGCGGGGCGCGGGCGCTGATGTCGCAGCTGTTCCCCACCAAGGAGGAGTTCGTCTTCGGAGGTTCCCTGGCGATCGCCTCGGTGAACTTCCACCGCAACTTCTTCGGGGAGCGCTGCGACCTGCGGCTGCCCGACGGCTCCCCGGCCTTCTCCGGCTGCGTGGCCTTCGGGATCGAACGCTGGATCAGCGCCCTGACCGGCCACTTCGACCTGTCCCCCGAGGCGCTGCGCGAGCATGTCGGCGGGACTTAGGACGCTGACGCAGGCGGCCGGGCTCACCGTCGGGGGCGCGGCGGTCGAGGTGTGGACGGCCGAGGCGCGCGAGGTGCCCGAGGACGGCTGGGAGATGCTGGCCCCCGACGACCTGCGCTACCTCGCGCGGCTGGCCCTGCCGCAGGTCAGGGCCGAGGCCGCCCACGGCCGGGCCATCCTGCGCTGGGTCCTGGGCGACCGGCTCGGCCTTCCCGCCGAACGCGTCCGGTTCGCCAGGACCCTCACCGGACGCCCGTACCTGCCGGGCGCCGACTGGGACTTCAGCCTCTCCTACTCCTCGGGCCTGGTCTGCGTGGCGGTCGCCCACCGGGCCAGGATCGGCGTCGACGTCGAGCGCGTCCGCCCGCTGGACAAGGGGGACGCCGTCGCCGAGCGGTTCTTCTCCCCCGCCGACCGCGCCGCCCTGGACGCGCTGGACGGGGCGGCCCGCGAGGCGTACTGGTTCCAGGCCTGGACCAGGACCGAGGCGCTGATCAAGGCCCACGGCTCCGGGCTGCTCGACCCGCCGCCGACCGGGGGGCCCGGCTCGCCCGCGGTGCCGCTCCCGGTGCCCGCGGGCTTCGCGGGGGCGGTGGCTGCCCTGGACTGGAACGGAGGACCCGGATGCACGACTACGTGATCGTCGGCGCGGGCACGGCGGGCTGCGTGCTGGCGGCCCGGCTGAGCGCGGCCGGGGCGTCGGTGGCGCTGCTGGAGTGCGGCCCGCCCGACCGGCGGCCGGAGGTGCGCGTGCCCGCGGCGTTCCCCCGGCTGTTCGGGACCGAGTACGACTGGGCGTACACGACCGAGTCGCAGGACGGGCTCGGCGGGCGGGCGCTGTACTGGCCGCGCGGGCGGACCCTCGGCGGCTCGTCGGCGGTCAACGCCCAGATCTGGACGCGCGGGCATCCCGCGGACTACGACGACTGGGACGTACCCGGTTGGTCACACAAGGAGCTGCTGCCCTGCTTCGAACGGGCGGAAAAGGGGGCGGTCCGGCTGGAGGCGCTGCGCTCGCCGCACCCGAGCACGGCGGACTTCCTCCGGGCCTGCGCGCGGGACGGAATGCTCCCGCTCGCCGAGGGCGAGGGGTGCGGTCCCGTCCGGGTGACCCAGCACCGGGGGCGCCGCTGGTCCAGCGCCGACGCCTACCTCCGGCCGGCTCTGGGACGCCCGGGCCTGACCCTGCTGACCGGGGCGGACGTGCGGCGCGTCGTCCTGCGGGAAGGGCGGGCCTCGGGTGTGGAGTACCTGACGGCCGACGGCGGTCTCCGGTACGCGGAGGCGCGCAGGGAGGTCGTGGTCGCGGCGGGCGCGGTCGGCAGCCCGGTGCTGCTGATGCGGTCGGGGATCGGCGACCCGGACGGCCTGGAGGACGTCGCCGTGCCGCTGCCGGAGGTCGGACGCGGCCTGCTCGACCACCTCATGGTGCCGCTGGTGTTCGGGCCGGGCGAGCGCGCCGAACGGATCCGGCCGAGCTCTAACAACGCCGAGGCGCTGGCGTTCCTGCGCTCCTCGGCCGGGGCGGAGGCCCCGGACCTGGAGTTCCTGTGGATGCCGGTCCCGTTCCTGGACCACGGGCGGGCCGCGCCCGGCACCGGCTGCACCCTGGCCGTCGTCCTGCTGCGGCCGGGCAGCGCCGGCCGGATCACCCTCGAGGGCGGGGAGCCCCGCATCGACCCGGGCTACCTCGCCGACCCCGCCGACCTGCGCGTCCTGCTGTCCGGGGTGCGGCGGGCGCACCGGCTGCTGGACGACCCCGACCTGGCCGCCTGGGCGGGCGAGCCGCTGACCCCCGCCGCGCGAAGCGCCTCGGAGTCCGCGGTGCGGCTCGGCGCCGAGACCCTGTACCACCCCGTCGGCACCTGCCGGATCGGACCCGTCGTGGACGAGCGGCTGCGCGTCCACGGCGTCCGGGGGCTGCGGGTCGCCGACGTCAGCGTGTGCCCCGCCATCCCCCGCGCCCACACCCAGGCCGCCGCCGTGGTGGTCGGCGAACGCGCCGTGGACCTGATCCTGGAGGAGAGCCTTGAAGACCCGTGACGACATCGTGAAGCTGTACGGGCGGCATCTCAGCGCGAGCGCGGCCCGGCTGGCCGAGCACGCCGGGCTGCCGGTGGAGGTCCGCTCCGAGGGGGCGCGCGTCTGGGACGAGGAGGGCCGCGAGTACCTGGACTGCGGCGGCTACGGGACCTTCTTCCTGGGCCACCGGCACCCGGCCGTGGTGGCCGCGCTGCACGCCCAGCTCGACCGGCACCCCCTGGCCACCCGGACGCTGCTGTCGGGGGAGCTCGCCGAGGCCGCCGCCCGGCTGACCGGGATCGCCCCGCACGGGCTGGACCACGTCTACTTCGCCACGACCGGGGCCGAGGCGGTGGAGACCGCGCTGAAGCTGGCCCGCGCGGCGGGCCGCCGCCGGATCGTCTCGATGCGCGGCGGCTTCCACGGCAAGACCCTGGGCGCGCTGAGCGTCACCGACCGGCCCGTCTTCCAGCAGCCGTTCCGCCCCCTCCTTCCGGACGTGACGACCGTGCCCTACGGCGACGCCGGCGCGCTGGCCGAGGAGCTGGCGGCGAACCCGGCCAGGGCCTGCGTGATCGTGGAGCCGGTGCAGGGCGAGGGCGGCGTCGTGGTCCCGCCGGAGGGCTACCTGGCCGACGTCGCGCGGGAGTGCCGCCGGGCCGGCGCGTTCCTGGTCGTCGACGAGATCCAGACCGGCACCGGCAGGCTCGGCGGGACCTGGTGGGCCTGCGACCGGGAGGGCGTCTCCCCCGACCTCCTGCTGGCGGGCAAGAGCCTGGGCGGCGGCTGCGTGGCGGTCAGCGCGGTGCTGGGCACCGCCGAGGCGTTCCGCCCCCTGGACCGCAACGCGCGCCTGCACACCTCCACCTTCGCGGGCTCCCCCCTGGCGATGGCCGCGGTGACCGCCACCCTTGACGCCGTCGAGAACGAGCTGCTGCTGGAGCGGGCCGAGCACCTCGGCGGCCTCCTGCTGGACGGGCTGCGCGCGGCGTCCGGGCACCCCGCCGTACGCGACGTCCGGGGCCGCGGGCTGCTGCTCGGCGTGGAGCTCGACACCCCCGCCCGCGCGGGCGCGCTGGTCTCCGCCCTGCTGGCCCGGGGCGTCATCACCGCCTCCACCCTCTCGGCCGACCGGGTCGTGCGGTTCACGCCTCCGGCAGTACTCACCGACGGTGACGCCGACAGGATCCGCGCCGCCTTCAAGGACTCCATCGGCACTCTCATGGACTGAGCACACTTCCGGCAAGACACAGGAAAGCCCGGAAAAGGCATCGCCAGAAACGCCCCGAACTGCGCATAACAGGGATTTGCCGGATGTGATCAGGGGAGGCCCTCTGCTGTCGTCACCGACGGTGACGCACGATACCAACGGGGGAAACATGGAAGACGTGTTCACCGCTCTGGAGAACGGCCACCGCGAGATCCGGCGCATGCTCCGCGAACTGGAGAGCTCGCCGAACAGCGCCAACGGGGCGAACCAGGCCGCGCTCGCCCGGCGCCGGCAGATGGTCGACCGGCTCATCATGGAGCACTCCCGGCACGAGACCGCCGAGCAGGAGTGCTTCTGGCCGGCCGTCCGCGAGCTCATGGCCAACGGTGAGCAGCTGGCCGAGCAGGGCGTCCGGCAGGAGCAGGCCGCGCAGCAGATGATGGGCGAACTGCGGAACATCGACCCGCAGGAGGCCAGGTTCGAGGAGATGCTGCGCAACGCGGCCCAGGACATGAAGTCCCACATGGACTTCGAGGAGCAGCAGGTCATGCCCGCGCTGCGCAAGGTCATGGACCCGCAGCGCGCCCAGCGGATCGGCGAGCAGCTCATGCAGAGCAAGCAGTCCGCGTCCGCCGGACGGGCACGCCCGCACGCCGCGCCCCGGCCCGGCGCGCTCAAGGGCACCGCTCAGGCCAGAGGCGGCCAGAACCAGAACCAGGGCCAGAACCAGGGCCAGAAGCAGCGCGGCCAGAACCAGAACCAGGGCCAGAACCAGAACCGGAGCCGGTTCCAGCAGGAGCAGGAGCAGGAGGAGCAGCCGCAGGGCCGGCAGAAGCCCAAGGACCCCATGGGCGGACGAGGACGCTGACCCGCCG
>NZ_BAAATZ010000007.1:120275-140851 GCF_039533685.1 Actinocorallia aurantiaca
TCCCCTTGCTTCCGACCACTCTGGCCGCGGGGATGTGTCATGGACCTACGGAGATGGCCGGTCTACCGGCAGCTCACCGGAACCGACCGGCTCGGCCGGGGCGCCGCGGCGCGCTCGGCGGAGACCGAACGGCTGGCCCCCCGCACCGCGGCGGCCGACCGGGTCGTGAAGTCGGTGTGCCCCTACTGCGCGGTCGGCTGCGCGCAGAACGTCTACGTCAAGGACGAGAGGGTCGTCCAGATCGAGGGAGATCCGGACTCCCCGGTCAGCCGGGGCCGGCTGTGCCCGAAGGGGTCGGCGAGCCTGCAGCTCACCACGGGCCCGGCACGCGAGCACCGCGTGCTGTACCGGCGCCCCCGCTCGGGCCACTGGGAGGAGCTGGACCTGGCGACGGCGATGGACATGGTCGCCGACCGGGTCATCGCCACCCGGGAGGCGACCTGGCAGGCCACCTTGAAGGACGAAGACGACGAGGTAAGCGTGCGCCGGACGCTGGGGATCGCCAGCCTCGGCGGCGCGACGCTCGACAACGAGGAGAACTACCTCATCAAGAAGCTGTTCACCGCCCTGGGCGTCGTCCAGGTGGAGAACCAGGCGCGGCTCTGCCACAGCTCGACCGTCGCGGGGCTGGGGACGTCCTTCGGCCGGGGCGGCGCGACGATGTTCCTGCAGGACCTGCAGCACTCGGACTGCATCGTCGTGCAGGGCTCCAACTTCGCCGAGGCCCACCCCGTCGGATTCCAGTGGGTGATGGAGGCCAAGGCGCGCGGGGCCACGATCATCCACGTCGACCCGCGGTTCACCCGCACCAGCGCGCTCGCCGACCTGCACGTGCCGCTGCGCGCCGGCTCCGACATCGCCTTCCTCGGCGGGATCATCAACCACGTCCTGCGGAACGACGCCTACTTCCACGACTACGTCGTCAACTACACCAACGCGGCGACCATCCTCAACGAGGACTTCAGGGACGCCGAGGACCTGGACGGGGTGTTCTCCGGGCTGGACCGGGAACATTGCGCCTACTCCTTCGACACCTGGCAGTACGAGGGCATGGGCGGCCCGGGCACCGTGGCGGCCTCCGGCGATCGGGACGAGGAGTACGAGGAGCGGACGAGGAAGATCCGCGAGTCCGGGCGCGGGGAGAGCCACGGCGCGGGCGGCCCCTCGATCGGCGAGGGCGTCCCGCCGGTCGATCCGACGCTGCAACACCCCCGGTGCGTCTTCCAGGTCCTCAAACGGCACTACGCCCGCTACACGCCCGAGATGGTCCAGCGGGTGTGCGGAGTTCCGCCGGAGATGTTCGCCAAGGTCTGCGACGCGCTGGTGCGCAACTCCGGCCCCGACCGGACGAGCGCGTTCGCCTACGCCGTCGGCTGGACCCAGCACACCGTCGGCTCGCAGTACATCAGGACGGCGTCGATCCTGCAGCTGCTGCTGGGCAACGTCGGCCGTCCCGGGGGCGGGATCCAGGCGCTGCGCGGGCACGCCAGCATCCAGGGCTCCAGCGACATCCCCACGCTCTTCGACCTGCTGCCGGGCTACATCCCGATGCCGCACGCACACGCCCACCAGAATCTGGACGCCTTCATCGCGGCGGACGCCTCGAGCAAGGGCTACTGGGGGAACATGCGGGCCTACGTCGTCAGCCTGCTCAAGGCCTGGTGGGGTGATGCGGCCCGCCCGGAGAACGACTTCTGCTTCGGCCACCTCCCGCGGCTGACCGGCGACCACAGCACCTACGAGACGGTCCTCGCGCAGCTCGAAGGCGTGTGCAAGGGCTACTTCCTGCTCGGCGAGAACCCCGCGGTCGGCTCGGCCAACTCCAGGATGCAGCGGCTCGGGATGGCGGAGCTCGACTGGCTCGTCGTCCGGGACTTCTCGCTGATCGAGAGCGCCACCTGGTGGAAGGACGGCCCGGAGATCGAGACCGGCGAGATGCGGACCCGCGAGGTGGAGACCGAGGTGTTCTTCTTCCCCGCCGCCGCGCACACCGAGAAGTCGGGCAGCTTCACCAACACCAACCGGTGGCTGCAGTGGCACCACCGGGCCGTCGAGCCCTCCGGGGACGCGCGGAGCGACCTGTGGTTCATGTACCACCTCGGGCGGATCATCCGGGAGAAGCTGGCGGGCTCCACGGCCGGACGCGACCGTCCGGTCCTCGACCTGACCTGGGACTACCCGGTGGAGGGGCCGCTGGACGAGCCCAGCGCCGAGGCCGTCCTGGCGGAGGTCAACGGCTTCGGCCCCGGCGGAACCCACCTGGCGACGTCCAGCGAACTGCGCGACGACGGCACGACCAGCTGCGGCTGCTGGATCTACTGCGGGGTCTACAAGGACGGCGTCAACCAGGCGGCCCGCAAGAAGCCCGGGAGCGAGCAGAGCTGGATCGCGCCCGAATGGGCGTGGGCGTGGCCGGAGAACCGGCGCATCCTCTACAACCGGGCGTCCGCCGCGCCCGACGGGACGCCGTGGAGCAGCCGCAAGGCCCTCGTCTGGTGGGACGCGGAGGCCGGGCGGTGGACGGGGCACGACGTCCCGGACTTCAAGTCCGACATGCCGCCCTCCTACCGGCCCGACGCCGACGCGACCGGGCCCATGGGGCTGAGCGGGACCGACCCGTTCATCCTCCAGGCCGACGGGAAGGGGTGGCTGTTCGCGCCCTCCGGGCTCGTCGACGGGCCGCTGCCGACGCACTACGAGCCGCAGGAGTCGCCCTTCGACAACCCGCTCTACGGGCAGCGGCGCAACCCCGTCCGGCAGATCCACTCCCACCCCCTCAACCGGTACCACCCCAGCGGGTCGGAACCGGGCTCCGAGGTCTTCCCGTACACGGTCACCACCTACCGGCTCACCGAGCACTTCACCGCCGGGGGGATGAGCCGGTGGTCGCCCTACCTGTCCGAGCTGCAGCCCGAGGCGTTCTGCGAGGTCTCTCCCGAACTCGCCGCCGAACGGAGGCTGGAGCACGGCGGGTGGGCCACGGTCGTCACGGCCCGCAACGCCATCGAGGTCCGGGTCCTGGTGACCGAGCGGGTGCGCCCGCTGCGGCTGAACGGGCAGGTCGTGCACCAGATCGGGCTGCCCTACCACTGGGGGCCGAACGGCTACAGCACCGGGGACGCCGCCAACGAGCTCGCCTCCGTCTCGCTGGACCCGAACGTGCACATCCAGGAGGTCAAGGCGTTCAGCGCCGACATCCGGCCCGGCCGCCGCCCCCGGGGAGCGGCCCTGACGTCCCTGGTGCGCGAGTACCGGGAACGGGCCGGCATCACCGCGTCCACCGGAACGGAAGTGTGAGGCATGGGACTGCTCAGCGGACCTGAAACGGACGTGGCCGCCGACGCCGGCCACGCCGACCCGCCGCCCCGGATGGGGTTCTTCACCGACACGTCCGTCTGCATCGGGTGCAAGGCGTGCGAGGTGGCCTGCAAGGAATGGAACGCCATCCCCGAGGACGGCCTGGACTTCACCGGCTGGTCGTACGACAACACGCAGAACCTGGGAGCCGACTCGTGGCGGCATGTCGCCTTCATCGAGCAGCCCGTGACCGGCGGGGCCGACGGAGCCGACGGCATGCGGTGGCTGATGTCCTCGGACGTGTGCAAGCACTGCACGCACGCCGCCTGCCTGGACGTCTGCCCCACGGGCTCCCTGTTCCGCACCGAGTTCGGCACGGTCGTGGTGCAGGAGGACATCTGCAACGGGTGCGGGTACTGCGTGCCCGCCTGCCCGTACGGCGTCATCGAGAAGCGGGAGGAGGACGGGCGGGCCTGGAAGTGCACGATGTGCTACGACCGGATCGGCGACGGGCTCGAACCGGCCTGCGCCAAGGCCTGCCCGACCGAGTCCATCCAGTTCGGGCCGCTGGAGGAGCTCCGTACTCGCGCGCAGACCCGGCTGGCGCAACTGCACGTCTCCGGGGTCTCCGACGCCCGCCTGTACGGCCACGACCCCGAGGACGGGGTGGGCGGGGACGGCGCGTTCTTCCTGCTCCTGGACACCCCCGAGACCTACGGCCTGCCGCCCGACCCCGTCGTCACCACCCGGGACCTGCCCGCGATGTGGCGCCATGCGGGCATCGCCGCACTCACCCTGTTCGGCGGGATCACCGCCATCTCGATGTTCGGGAGACACCGATGAGCGAGTCAGTCGTCGCCAAGGAGGGCGTGCGCGGCCAGCGCCCCGGCCGGGAGGCCAGTCCCGCCGCGCTGCGCTCCGGCCGCAGGGGCGGGGAGAGGACCGTCGTCCCCGACGCCGAGTTCGCCTCCTACTACGGGCGTCCCATCATCAAGCGCGATCCCTGGGCGGCGTCCGACATCGCCGGATACTTCTTCCTCGGCGGCCTGGCCGGGGCCTCCTCGGTGCTGGCGGCGGGCGCCGACGCGGCGGGGCGACGCCACCTGTCCACGGTCGGCAAGCTCGGCGCGCTGGGGGCCGTCAGCATGTCCGCCGCGCTCCTCATCCACGACCTCGGCGTACCGTCCCGGTTCCCCAACATGCTGCGGGTCTTCAAACCGACCTCCCCGATGAGCATGGGTTCGTGGATCCTGGCCGTCTACGGGCCCTCCGCGGGCTTCGCCGCCCTGTCCCACGTCACCCGGCTGTTCCCCCGGCTGGGCGCGACGTCCACCTCGCTGGCCGCCCTCACCGGACCCGCCGTGGCGACCTACACGGCCGTCCTCCTCGCCGACACCGCCGTCCCGGCCTGGCATGAGGCCTACCGGGAGCTCCCTTTCGTCTTCGCGGGCTCGTCCATGTGCGCCGCCACCGGCATGGCCCTGACCGTGCTCTCCCCGGCGCGCCACGGCTCCGTCCGCGCCACGGCCTTCGCGGGCGGGCTGCTGGAGCTGGCCGCCGCCCGCCGCATGCGCCGCAACCTGGGGTTCCTCGCCGAGCCCTACGCCCGTGGCCGCGCGGGCCTGCTCACCCGGGCCTCCGAAGCCCTCACGCTCCTCGGCGCGCTCACCGCCCCGGCCGTCCGCACCCGCAGGGCCGGGTTCCTCTGCGGCGGCGCCCTCCTGCTCGGCTCCGCCCTCACCCGCTTCGCCGTCCTGGAGGCGGGCCGCGCCTCCGCCGACGACCCCAAGTACACCGTCCTCCCCCAGCGGCACCGCAAGGAGGCCGAAACGCGCGAAGAGGCCACGCCCGAAATGATCGTCCCCACCGGCCTCTCCTGATCGACCGTCCCCGTCCGGTTCTCGCCGGACGGGGACGGGCCACTCGCCCTTCAGACCCTTCGGCGACGGACCAGTTCCAGCGAGACGATGACGACCACGCCGAGCACCGCGTGCATCGTCGCCAGGGACAGCCTGGTCGTCAGGTCCGCGTCGGGGTGAGGGGGCCGAGCGCGCTGACGAAGCCCGCGGCGACCGGGTTTGAGGCTTTTCACGAAACGGCCTCACAAGAACGAGAAAAGTCTCACAGGGCGGTGCAATGACATAGTCGAAGGTGGGAAATCCCTGCTTCGAAAGGCCACTCTCACATGAACGAAAGCGACATCATCCAGTTCGTGTCCGGGCTGCCGGGGGTCGCGGTCGTCACCGCCGGCGCGGACAACGGGGCTCCCGAGGCCGCTTGGGGAGACTCGTTCTTCTTCTACGACCCGAACGGCGAGTCCCCCTCCGACCGCCGAATGCCCTTCGCCACGCTCGTCGTCAAGGACTACGAGGGGTTCGACACCGCCTCGGCGCTGAACCGCCCCGGCGTCTTCCGGTTGAACCTCGCCGTCGGCCGCGACCGATTCCAGCAGTTGCTCGGTTATCCGCCCGCCGCGCACGCGGAGCATCACCCGAACGTCGACTACACGGCGGCCGACCGGATCCTCCCCCATCCGGGATACGCGGCCCAGGGCTGGGTCGCCGTCCTCAACCCGGGCGACGCCACCGCCGCACAGGTCCGGGACCTTCTGGAGGAGGCTCGCACCCGCGCAGCCGGACGGCACCGGCCGCGCCCCTGAGACGCGGCTCTCCGCTCCCGGCGGTCACTTCTCCGCTTCCACGAGGGTGTTGAGGAGGGCCAGCAGGTCGGCGCCACGGGCCAGGTCGCCGAAGACGACGACCTTCAGCGAAGCGCGCGCCTCGTCGTAGGCGAGTTCGATCCGCACGGCGCCGCCTTCCCTCTCACCCGACACCGCGGACGTGAGGTAGGTGCCGATCCGGTCGAAGACCGGCCGGCCGATCCCGCCGACCTCCACGATCCCGGTCAGTTCGGCGGGGCGGCGGGGCGGCGGCTCCTTCAGCGGCCGTCCGGTGAAGGACTCCAGGTCCTCCGGGGAGATCCGGTACTGCTTGCCGATGCGGACCGCCTTCAGGCGGCCCTCACGCACGTAGTTGCGCACCGTCTTCACATGGAGGCCCAGCAGGTCCGCCACCTGGTCGACGGAGTACATCTGCTCGTTCATCGCGGCTCACCCGTCTTAAGACTCCCCATAATTCCCCATTATAGCCATCACTTAGGGTAGTTTAGGGAATCTCACATATTCAGACCATCGCACTCCAGAGAGTTACATGTTGACTCGATTCACAAGATTTGACACTCTGTACCGGAGATTCAAAACCTTAGTCGGGCCGACGAGACCTCGGGGGGTCGATGCATCCGGTTCAGTCCCGCTCGCGGCCCGGGGCTCCCCGCTCGACACGCCAGGGGCGGAACACGCGACGTTCTCCCGCCCTCGACCCGTAACCTCGTCACGGTGAACGCCGTCCGTCGGAAGAGTTCCCACACGCCGTTCGCGCGAACGCTTTCCCTTCGCCTCTCGTCGAACACGTAGGCACCTGTCGGCACGAACCACCCCTCGCCCCGCATCGCCCGCTCACCGCCGACACCGACAGCCCCCGACCCCGTCCGCACCGGTGCCCGACCCGCCCCGTCACGAACGGCCCCCGACACATGCTGCTGATCCGAAGAGACCGAACGAGACCCCAGCCGCCGATGACACGAGCCTCCGACCTGTTCCAGCACGTCGCCGAGTCCCTGATCGAGATCCCCGCCGGCGAGGCCGCCCTGCGGGACGAGAGCACCAAGGCCGTCTGGACGGTCGAGGTCGCCTCCTTCCTCCTGGCTCCCGTCCCCGTCACCCGCGAGCTCTACCGCGCCGTCCACGCCGGCTCCCCCGAGGATCCGGCCTCCCGAGGGCTCCCCGTCACCGAGGTCTCCTGGCTGGACGCCGTCCGCTTCTGCAATCTCCTCTCCCGGGCCTCGGGCCTGGCCCCCTGCTACACCCTCACCGACGACCCCAACGCCCAGGACGTCGCCTGCGACCGGCGCGCGAACGGCTACCGGCTCCCCTCCGAGGCCGAGTGGGAGCACGCCTGCCGCGCCGGCACCTCCGGCCCCCACTACGGCCCCCTCGACGACATCGCCTGGTACCGCACCAACTCCCGTGGCACGGTCCACGAGGTCGCCACCAGGGCCCCCAACCCCTGGGGCCTGCACGACATGCTCGGCAACGTCTGGGAGTGGTGCTGGGACGTCTACGACCCCGACGTCTACGGTCCCTACCGCGTCTTCCGCGGCGGCGGCGCCCACGACCCGTCCTGGAGCTGCCGCGCCGGCACCCGCCGCAAGAGCCACCCCACCTTCCGCATAGACGACCTCGGCTTCCGCCTGGCACGTTCCCTCTGAACGGCCCCGGCCGGCGCCTTCAGTCGCCGATCCAGGCGCCGTGGAAGCCTTCGGGGACCCGGCGCGGGAGGCGGACGGACGCGACGTGGGAGAGGTCGGCCGCGTCGAGGATGCGCAGTTCGGCCTCGGAGCCGATGAGGGAGAGGATCCAGCCGTCGTCCTCCGCACCCGCGGCGTCGGGGTTCCGGGGAACGAAGACGGCCTCGCCGGCGGCGCCCGCGGTCCGGTGGACGAGGGACGAACCCGTACCGGTGTCGTACTTGACGATCTCCTGTCGGTTCACCGCGTAGAGGTGGGTGTTGGGCAGGCCGGTGCGGCGGTCGTCGATGGTGGGGAACTCGACGGGGCGGTCGTCCAGGAGCTCCTCCTTCGCGGTTCCGGCGGCGGGGTCCAGCGTCCAGCGGTGCAGGCCGGAACCGCCGGCCTGGGCCGCCGGGTCGGAAGCGCCGCTGATGCCCTTCCAGAGGTCCACGAAGACGTCGCGCGGGTACTGGACGGCGTCGACGACGACGCGGCCGAAGGCGTCCTCGCGGGCGTTGGCCACGTGGAAGACGTAGCAGGGGTCGATGTCGAACCAGCGGACGCCTCCGTCCCCGTTGCGGGGCATGACGCCGATGCGGGCCCCGTACTCGTCGTCCCAGCGGTACGGGAGGCCTTCGCGGATCATCTCCAGGTCGAACACCACCGGCAGGTCGAGCCAGACGACGTGGTTCTCGGTGATGGCGAAGTCGTGCATCATCGTGGGGCCCGGAACCGGGACCTCCCTGCTCTCCACCAGTTCACCGGACGCCGTGGCCCGGTGGTAGGTGAGGTAGGGCGGGGCGAATCCGTACCCGAAGAAGTGGAGTTCCCCGGTGCGCGGGTCCTCTTTCGGATGCGCCGTCATCGCCGTGGTGAGCCTGCCCCCGAAGTCGCACGGCCCGACCGTTTCCAGTTCCCGGTCCACCTCGTAGGGGAGGCCGCTCTCGACCAGCGCGAGGATCCTGCCCGCGTGGCGGATGACGTTCGTGTTCGCCGAGACGGCCGAAAGGTCGATTCCCGAACGGCCGATGAACGGCTTGCCTTCGAGCTGCCCGGTGCGGACCCAGCGGTTGCGGTACCACTCGGCGCGCCCCTCGCGGAGACGTATCCCGTGCAGCATCCCGTGGCCCGTGAACCAGTGCCCCGGGTCCTGGCCGGGCAGCGGGTTGGGCCCGTTGCGGAAGTACCGCCCGTTCAGCTCCGCCGGAAGGGCCCCCTCGACGGCCAGCTCCCCCGCGTCGATCTCGTCGGGAACGGGCGCGAAGTTCTCTCGCAGGTAAGAGGCGGTCATGCGGTCACTCCATTCGGAACCGGATCCGGGCCCCGATCATCACCGTCGGCAAAGCCGATGCCAACCCCAAAATCCGGATCTTCCGGAAATATCTGCTACTTCACGATTCCAACGATCCCGAGCCCGCCCGCAATCCGGATCATGGGAGCGGCGGCCGGGAGGCCGGCCTCCTCACCTACCGCATCCGCCACTCTCTGATAACGGATCTCATGTGATCTGCTGAAACAGATCGTTTTGTGGGGATAAGGTCACGAACCAAGAGGATCGAGGGCGGGATGACCGCAGTGGAGACCGTGGCGCAGAGCCCGGAAGACGACGGACGAAGGACCGGGGATCGGGCCGGATCCCGGAAACGGTGGGCGGCGGCGGGAGCGGCCGCCCTCGCGGTGACGGCCGCGGTGGCACTGACCGGGGCGGCCCTGGGCATGCGACCCGAGGCCGTGCTGCCGCCGGCGGCCGGGGCGGAGATCACGATCTCCTCGCAGGCCTCGGCGGAGCGGCGGGCCGGAGGGACGGGCGGCGCCCAGGCCTTCATGCCCGCGCGGGAGACGAGTGAGGATCTCGGCTGCGACCCGGGTTCCGGTTACCGCTACAAGGGCTGAGCCAGCCGGTCGCGCCCGCTCTCGGCGGTCAGCTCGGACAGCCGGGAGGCCAGGGCCGCCGCCTGTTCCCGGATCTCCGGCACGGCGGTGGTCTCGTAGCGCAGCCCCCGGAGCGGGGGGCCGAGGGTGAAGAGGCGCTCGTGGGGGCGGCCCGCGGCGTCCAGGACCGCGCCGTCCGGGGCCGCGTCCAGGCCCAGTCCCAGCGGATCGGGGCGCGCGGCGCCCGAAGTGAACAGGCTGTTCAGGAGGGGGTCCGTCCGCAGGTCGTGGGAGGGGCCGGTGCTGTTGACGATGTGCCCGACGCGCAGTTCGTGCGGCCCTTCGGGCGTGTCGAGGCGGGCCAGGACGCCGTGGCCGTGAGCCGTGGCGGACGCCAGGCTTCCCCGGAGCACGCGCAGACGGCCTGAGGCGCGGAGCTCCTCGACGCGGGCAGCCGTCTCGGGCGGGATCCGGTGGCGGTGGACCTCCCAGTAGCGGGCGGCCAGGGAGAGGAAGCGCCGGCGGTCTCCGGCGGGAAGCCGGTCCCACAGGGACGGGACGCGGGGGCGCAGCCCGTCGACGATCGCGTGCCACTCCCCTCCGCTGGCGTTCACCGCCGCGCGGATGGCGCGCATCAGGGCGGCCAGGGTCAGGGGCCCTTCGGGAATCGGGATCCGCACGGGAGGCGGCTGGGGACATCGGTGGTGCGCGGGAAGCAGGCCGTGCCGGGAGACGGCGTGGACGACGGTGTCGGGGTGCGCGCCGGTCAGGGTCACGGCGAGGTCGACCATCGTCAGGCCGGTGCCGACGATGAGGACGGGGCTTCCGTCTCCCCGCCCGTCCAGCGCGCCGGGTGCCCACGGGTCGGGGACGTAGCGGTCCCCCGCCCGGACGTGCGGCCACGCGGCGGGGGGCCGGTTCCCGGTGGCGAGCACGACGGCGTCCGCCTCGACCGTCCGCCCGTCGGCCAGTCCCAGGACGGGCCGCTCTCCGGGGCGGAGCGAGACGACGGTGCCGGTCAGTTCGGTCACCTGGCCGTCGGGCCACGGCGCGCGGGCCTCTTCGAGCACCGAGCGCAGGTACTCGCCGTAGAGGCGGCGCGGAAGGTAGTCGGTGTCGGTGGCGTCCAGCCCGCGCGATCGCGCCCATCTCATGAGGTGGTCGGGGTCGTCGGCCACCGCGCTCATGCGTGACGCGCACGCGTTCAGCAGGTGGCGCGGGTCGGTCGTGGCGTAGGCCTGGCCCAGCCCGTGCCGCCCGTCTTTGTCGATCATCACGAACCGGGGCGGCCTCCCGCCCCGCCGGAGGGCGTGGACGGCGGTCAGAGTGCCGCTCGCCCCTCCTCCGACGATCGCCACCACCGGTTCGTCCCGCCTCGGCTCCGCAATGTCGAACATCCTCCAAGCGTAGTACACATTTCCAACATGAATGATAGAGAATGCAGGCAGGCCGTCCCGGACGCGATACGGCGCCGCGTCCGGGACGGCTCAACGACCTCCGGGGATCACAACATCGAGGGACGCACACCCCGGGCACGGAGGATCCCGGCGTTCTCCTCGTAGAGGGCGGCGAACGCCGAGGCCTCGGCCGGGTCGGCGTCCTCCTCCCACTTCACCGCGCCCTCGCCGAGCAGCGCGGACGGCTCCAGCTCGGTGCGGTAGACGACCGTGGCGTTGCCCTCCAGCAGCGGCTGCCAGCGCCCCTCCCGCTCCTGCAGCCAGCTGCGCGCGGGCCCGCCGGGGTTGCGCACCAGCACCGGGCGGTCCGGCTCGGCCAGCCCCAGCCGCGACAGCGTCGCCCGCGAGGCCGCGATCCCCGACCCGCAGGACGGGGTGAGGCCCGCGCCCCGCTCGAAGGTGTGCACGAACGCCTCGTCCTCCGCCAGCGGGAGGACGAAGCTGGTGTTCGCCCCGATCGGGAACGTCTCGGCGTCGGCGGCGACGCGCCTCCCGGTGGCGATCAGCTCGTTCTCGTCGTAGGCGTCGACGACGGTGATCAGGTGGGAGTTCGGCACGGCGACGACCGTCACCGTCCGGGACGGGTGGTAGGCCGGCAGCGCGCCGTCGGTGAACGGGTACTCCACCCCCGCCACGATCGGGTCGGCGGGCGTGAAGTCGACCGGCGGCAGCTCCACCGCCGTCCGCGCGACCCCGTGCGAGCTCGGCTCGGCCCGCCGGACGGCGAAGGAGTAGGGCCCGGTGTGCACCAGGACGCTCTCGGCCGAGTGGCGGTCCAGCAGGAGCCGCCCCACGGCCCGCATCCCGTTCCCGCACAGCAGCGAGGGCGAGCCGTCGGGGTTGAAGAACCAGGCCTTGGCCGTCCCGTCCCCCAGGTCCTCCACGAAGTAGGCGCCGTCGCCGCCCAGCCCGAGCTCGCGGTCGCACAACCGCTCGACGGCGCGGGCCACGTCCCCGGCGGGCAGCAGGGCGTCGGGCGCGCCGTCGATCACGAAGATCTCGTTGCGCGACCCGTGGGTCTTGGTAACCGCGAGGACCGAGGACATGGACGTGGACCGCTTCCTGCAGGGGCGCCGACAGCGCCGTGACCAGCGAATCAGCCCATTTTATCGGCCCGGGGCCGCCCGGAGGCCCCGCACGGCCCCGGGGCCTCCGGGCATGGGGAAGATCACTCCGCGGGCTGCGGTGTCCGGGTCGCCAGGTAGGCGCCGGCCTTCTCGGCGTCGAAGAACCAGTCGGCCAGGGACGGCGGCACCGCGTAGCCCCGGGCGAACCGCCGCGCCGTCTCGTCGTCCGTGGACGCCACGCCCAGGACCTGCTGCACGTGCTCGGGCAGCGGGCCGATCATCGTGTTGGTCAGGGCGGTCGCCCACCGGGAGTACTCCCAGTACCGCTCGAACGTCCGGTGCATCCATTCGGGCGTGAACGGCCGGTCGCCGTGCTCCACGATCGCCCTGTGGTAGATCGACGCGCAGTGCGCCGCGTTGTTGGCCCCCTGCCCGCAACCGGGGTCGTTGAGGACGACGACGTCGCCCATGCCCAGGACGTGCCGGTCCCCCACCGTCCCCACCGGATGCCGCACGACCGGCGCGTACCCCCCGTACAGGGTGGAGAACTCGTCGGTCGGCTCGGCCTCCGCGTACAGCTCGTGCTCCCACGGCATCCACTCGGCGTAGAGGGCCCGGAGCCGCCGCAGGTGCTCGTCCGGGCTGATCCGCCGGTCGCCGAACACGTCGAACGGCCCGCCGGGCACGGCCTCGACCAGCACCGCGTCGCAGACCCCGCTCGTGGTGAGCGCGGGCATCAGGTACGTCTCCCCCACGCCGGGCACGGCGTTGATCCGCACGTGCGGCGTCGGGTGCTCCGGGTAGGGCCTGACGCCGCGCACGTAGATCGCGGCGAGGTTCCGCTGCGGGGCGTCGTAGGGCGAGCGGGAGGCGTCGCGGTCGAACAGCTCGACCAGCGCGCCCTTGCCCGCGGCGACGAGCGTCAGGTCGTACATGCGGGACAGCGCCTCCAGGTCGGAGGTGACGACGGGGTGCAGGACGACCCGCCCGCCGGCCTTCTCCACCCGCTCCAGCCAGCCCGACATCTTGACCCGCTGGTCCACCGACTGGGCGGGGGCGTCCCAGATCCCGTAGGTCTCCAGCAGCTTCTGACCGCCCGGCCCGGCCAGTGTCACCCGCTGCCCCTCTATCCAGGGCGCCGGCTCCTCCCAGTGGTTCAGCCCGGCCTCCCGCTCGATCTCCAGCGCGGGGAAGAACATGCACTGGGTCGAGGTGATCCGCCCGTCCCGGATCTCCTCGGGGGTCTGCGCGGTCATGACGGTGACGTCGTAGCCGCCGTGCCCGAGCAGCGTGAGGGCCAGCTGGAGTCCGGCCTGACCGGCGCCGATGATGAGGATTCTGCGCATCCGTGCTCCCAGAGGGTTCAAAAGACCGCCGCGTTCGCCGCGGCGGGGCTCGTCGTGCGGATCGTGTGCTGCACGGAGGCGACCAGGGCGCTGAGGGTCTGCCGCCGGTCCCGGACGTCGGCGGCCATCAGCGGCACGCGGGGGGAGATCTGCAGCGCGTCCCGCACCTTGTCCAACGGGTGGGTGGCCACCCCGTCGAAGAGGTTGACCAGGACGATGAACGGCAGCCGCCTGTCGCGCTCGAAGTAGTCGACGGCGGCGAACGAGGACTCCAGGTCGCGGGTGTCGACCAGGACGACCGCGGCGCTGGCGCCCCGTGCGATGTCGTCCCACATGTGCCAGAACCGCGGTTGTCCTGGCGTGCCGAACAGGTACAGCACCAGCCCGGTCGGCAGGGAGATCCGGCCGAAGTCCATCGCGACGGTGGTGCGGATCTTGCCGGGCCGGTCCCGGTCGACGCCGCGCGACTCGGAGGTCATCCAGACGTCGGTGTCGACGGGCTCGATCTCGCTGACCGAGCCGACGAAGGTCGTCTTGCCGACCCCGAATCCGCCCGCGACGACGATCTTCGCCGAGTCCGGCGGGCGGTCAGAGTGCGCGGAGGCCATCGAGCAGCCTTTCCAGGATGTGCGGGCTGAAGGGGTCGATGTCGGCGTGCAGGGTGACCAGGCCTCGGCCCGCCAGGTCGCCCAGCAGCACCCGGGTGACGCCCAGGGGAAGCCCGCAGACCGCCGACAGCTCCGCCACCGACCGGGGTTCGGCGAGGACCTCCCGGTACAGGGCGAGGGCCTCGGGCTGCGGTCCGGCCGCGTCGGGCGGGTGGTCGCCGTCCCCGCTGACCAGGGTGTGCACCAGCATCCGCCACCGGGTTCCGGTGCGCCCTCCGACGAGTACGAAGTCCCGCGCCCACGGGTGGCGGGGCGGCGGACTCACGCCTGACCACCGCCCGGAGCGTGCAGCGGCTGGGGCGCCAGCCGGGCTCCGACCCCGCCGATGAGCCGCTGCAGGTCGTTGACGACCGCCGGCAGGTTCGCGCCCGGCTCGACCGAGACGCCGATGCCCGCCGTCATCCCGATCGCGCCGACGACGAAGTGCCCGCCGGAGGGGAACTGGCAGATGAGCTGCCCGCCGCGCTGGTCGGACTCGCCGACCTCCTTGGCCAGCGCCCGGCCGGTGCCCAGGGCCGAGCAGGTCAGCGCGGCCAGCCGTTCGGCGGTGTCGCGGCCGAGCCCGTCGGACCACAGCATCGCCAGCCCGTCCATGGACAGCAGCACCGCGTGCCGGACGCCGGGGGTGCGGGCGAAGTCGTTGAGCAGGTAGCGCAGGTCGCCGCCGACCTGGCCGGGCAGACGGGGCGGTGCGTTCACGGTCGCTCCTGGTGCTCGGGGACGGGGAAGTGCTCGGGGAGGGAGAAGGCCGCGGCCAGATCGGCCAGATCGGCCGGCGAGCCCGCGGAGGGCGGGACGGGGGACGCCGTCCCGTCCTGGTCCGTGTCGCCGGTGTAGGCGCTGCCGGGGACCCGCCGGGGAAGGTCGGCCGTCTCCGCGGCGGCCTGCCCGGGACGCGGCGCCAGGTCCTCCGGCCGCGTCTCCGGCCGCGCCTCGGGCAGGAGGTGGGCGGGGACGTACACCGTCACGAGCGTGCCGGTCCCGTCCTCTCCTGGAGGGGGTGCCGAGAGGTTGACCTGCAGCCCGTGCCTGCGGGCCAGGTGGTGGACGATCGTCAGGCCGCTGTGCCGCCCGTTCTGCTCGACCACCGGCTGGACCGTTCCGGCGAGCCAGGCGTTGACGCGGGCCATCCAGTCCGGGGAGCAGCCGGGGCCGCCGTCCCGCACGTGGATCACGACGGTTCCGCTCTCGAGCGCGCGGGCTCCGACGGTCGCACGGCCGCCGTGGCGGGTCCCGTTGTCGAGCAGTTCGGCGAGCAGGAGGCCGAGGTCCTCGGCGAAGTGGGGCGGGGCGACCCGGTCGACGAGGTCGGCGATGCGGACCCGCTGGTACTGGCCGACCATGGCGGTGGCCATGTTGACGACGTCCGGCATCGTCGCGGCGTGTCCCCCGCCGTACCCGGCGGGCTCCCCCGCGAGGATCCGCAGCCCCCGCGACAGGCGCCGCACCTGGGCGTTTCCGTGGTCGAGCCGGTAGAGCAGTTCGAGGGTCCGCGGGTCGTCCTCGGCCCGCTGGAGCGCGTCGAGGGCCTCCCGCTGCAGTTCGGTGAGGCTGAGCAGGCGCAGGGTCACCGCCGCGGCGACCTGCGGCGGCCAGGACGGCGGGACGGGCGCGGGCGGCGCGGCGGCCGGAGCCGCCGGGGAAGCCGGTTCCCGCAGCCTTCTCCACCAGTTCACCCGGGTCCACCTCCATGGCGCGCGATCACAGCGCCTTAGGAGACCGGCTGCCCGGCGTGAAGGGAAGAGCGTTCCGCCGGGCGTTCCCTTGGCTAGGCGTTTACTGGGCGTTTATTACCAAAAGACAGGACCGGGCCGTAAAAAACCACCAGAATTGCCGGAAATAAGGAGGAGCCGAGACCCAAGGCAGGCATGAAGGTCGAACAGGACCAGAACCACCGGAGCGCGCTGAAGGCCGCCCGGGAGCGGTTGGGCTGGGGTCAGGAGCAGGCCGCCGAGGCCGTGCAGGTGTCGGTCTCCACCTGGTCCCGCTGGGAGCGCGGGATCCAGGACGTGCGGCCCGCCCACCGGGTCCGGCTCGCCGAGGTCTTCGGCACCACGGCCCAGGAGGTCTCCCGCTGGTTCGGCGGCTCTTCCGGGCAGGACCCGTCCCCGGACCGCGACCGCGGCGGGAGCGATGGACACCTCGGACACACCGTGCGCGGCGCGGTGGAGCTGTGGGCCCGCGACGCGGACGTCAGGCGGCGCGGGAGGCTGCACTCCCTCCCCGTCTCCCCCGAGGCCTGGCCCGAGTGGCTGCTCGGCTGGGACCTGGACGCCGGTCCCGAATCGCGCGAGCACGCCGGACGCCGCCGCCGGGTCGGCGGGCCGGACGTCCTGCGCATCCAGGAGGCCACTCGGGCGTTCGCCTCCATGGACCGCCGCCACGGCGGGGGCATGGTCCGCCCCGCGGTGGTGGACTACCTGCACACCTCGGTCGCCCCGCTGCTCTCCGGCACCTACTCCGACGGAGTCGGCGCCGCTCTGCTGTCCGCCGCCGCGACCATGACCGGGCTGGCCGGGTGGGAGGCCTACGACCTGCGTCTGGACGGCCTGGCCCAGCGGCACTACGGGCAGGCGCTGCGCCTGGCCAAGGCCGCGGACGACCCGATGACCGCGGCCTGGGTGCTGACCGTCATGTCCCAGCAGGCCATCGACCTCGGCCACCCCGTCTGGGCCGTCCGGCTGGCCAGGGCCGCCCGCCGGGCCGGGCGGGTCGCCGCCGCGCCACCGCGGGTGCGGGCCGCGCTNCCGCGGCGCCACCGCGGGTGCGGGCCGCGCTCACCCTGCGCGAACTCCTCGCCACCGCGCTGCGCGCCGAGCTGTCCGAGACCCCCGACGGGCACACCGCCCGCCGGGTGCGGCAGCTGCTCGGCGAGGTGGAGACCACCTTCGCGCTGGCCACTCACGGTGACGAGGAGCCCTCCTGGATCAGCAATCTGGGCCCCGCCGAGATCGCCGCCGAGGCGGGCTGCGCCTGGCGCATGATCGGAGAGGCCCGCCGCGCCGCCGACTGCGCCCGGGAGGCGCTGGCCGGGTTCGGCGCCGCCTACCCCCGATCCGCCCAGTTCAACGTGGTGCACAAGGCCCAGGCGCTGGTCGGGCTCGGCGAGCTCGACGAGGCGGTGGCGGTGGCGCGCCGCGCCGTCCCCATGGCCAACGGCCTCACCTCGCGCCGGGCCCGCGCCCTCCTCGGGGCCTTCACCGCCGAGCTCTCCGCGCACCGCGCCCACCCCCTGGTCCGGGAGTGGCGCGAATACCTGGGCAGCGCGCTGAACCCCGCCGCCTGACGCTCCCCTACCCGGAGGAGTTCGGGGGCGCCGGCCGCCATCTCTCCCGCTGAGGCGGATCTCACCACGCCTTCCGCCGAGCATCAGCGTTTTTCCAGACACTCATGGGTAAAAGTGCCCCACGCAGAGATGGTTTGTGCCGGCAGAGAAGGATGAGTGAGAACACTTGAACATGCAAGACCCCCAGAGCGTGGAAAGCTCCCCCAGCGCCGTGCCCGGCGAGTCGCCCGCCGCCAGGGCCGACCGCAACTTCGTGGAACTGCTGCAGGGCCTGCGGGTCGCCGTCACCGGAGTGCAGGTGCTCTTCGCCTTCCTGCTCACCGTGCCGTTCTCCCCCGGCTTCGAGGAGGTGACCCATTTCCAGCGCGACCTGTACTACGTGGCGCTGGTGTCCGCGGCGGTCGCCTCGATCTTCTTCATCGCGCCCGCGGCCCAGCACCGCATCCTGTTCCGGCAGGGTCTGAAGGAGCCCCTGGTGCACCGGTCGAACCGGTACGCCATGGTCGGGACGCTCGCCCTGGCGGTGTCCATCACCTCCGCGACCCTGCTGGTCGTCGACTACATCTTCCACTGGCCCGTCGCGGTGATCACCTCGGCCGTCCTCGCCCTGCTGGCGGTGTGGATCTGGTTCGTCGGGCCGTTCCTCTACCGCTCCCGCCAGGGCTGAGGCCCAAGGACCGTAAACAAACGACAAGTGCCGGATTCAGGCGGTGCCACCAGGGCAGGTCGCAAACATCGGACTCTGAGCAATACATAAGGCGGAACCAGGCATGACCAACGACGGTACGGCCAAGGACCGGCAACTCTCCGACTTCAGGGTGAACGCCGACGAGGGAACCCTCACCACCGACCAGGGCATACGCGTCGACGACACCGACAACTCCCTGCGCCCCGGTGAACGCGGGCCGAGCCTGCTCCAGGATTTCCACCTTCGAGAAAAGATCACCCATTTCGACCACGAACGCATCCCCGAGCGGGTGGTCCACGCCCGGGGCGCGGGCGCCTACGGCTATTTCGAGCCCTATGACGACTCCTTCTCCGAGTACACCCAGGCGCGATTCCTGACCACGCCGGGCCGGCGGACACCGGTGTTCGTCCGGTTCTCCACGGTGGCGGGCTCACGCGGTTCGGCGGACACCGTGCGCGACGTCCGGGGCTTCGCCACGAAGTTCTACACCGAGGAGGGCAACTTCGACCTCGTCGGCAACAACATCCCCGTCTTCTTCATCCAGGACGGCATCAAGTTCCCCGACTTCGTGCACGCGGTGAAGCCCGAGCCGCACAACGAGATCCCCCAGGCGTCCTCCGCCCACGACACGCTCTGGGACTTCGTGCAGCTCCAGCCCGAGACCATGCACATGATGATGTGGCTGATGTCCGACCGCGCGATACCGCGCAGCTACCGGATGATGCAGGGGTTCGGCGTCCACACCTTCCGGTTCGTGAACGCCGAGGGGCGCAGCACGTTCGTGAAGTTCCACTGGACGCCCAAGCTCGGGATCCACTCCCTGGTGTGGGACGAGACCCAGAAGATCGCGGGGAAGGACCCGGACTTCAACCGGGGGGACCTGTGGGAGGCGATCGAGAACGGCGCCTTCCCCGAGTGGGAGCTCGGCGTGCAGCTGGTGCCCGAGGAGGACGAGCACAGGTTCGACTTCGACCTGCTGGACGCCACCAAGATCATCCCGGAGGAGGAGGTGCCGGTCCGGCCGGTCGGCCGTCTCGTCCTCGACCGCAATCCCGACAACTTCTTCGCCGAGACCGAGCAGGTCGCCTTCCACCTGGGCAACGTGGTGCCGGGCATCGACGTCACCAACGACCCGCTGCTGCAGGCCCGGCTGTTCTCCTACCTGGACACCCAGCTCATCCGCCTGGGCGGCCCGAACTTCCCGCAGCTCCCGGTCAACCGGCCGGTCGCCGAGGTCGCCAACCACCACCGGGACGGCTACCACCAGACGGCGATCCACAAGGGGGAGGCCTCCTACCACCCCAACTCCGTCGGCGGCGGCTGCCCCGTGCTGGCGGGCGACGCCTCCGCCTACACCTTCTACCCGCAGCAGGTCGACGGGAAGATGATCCGCAAGCGCGCGGAGAGCTTCAACGACCACTACAGCCAGGCGACCCTGTTCTGGAACAGCATGTCGGTCTGGGAGAAGAAGCACATCATCGGCGCGTTCCGGTTCGAGCTGGGCAAGGTCCGCCGGAAGCACATCAGGGAGGGCGTGGTCCGCAACCTCGCCCACGTCGACCACCACCTGGCCGTCGCGGTCGCCGAGGGCGTCGGCGTCGCCTCGCCCGAACCGGCCGGAGAGACCCACAAGCGCTCCTCGCCCGCGCTCAGCCAGGCCGTCGACCCGGTGCGCGGCGTCGCCACCCGGAAGATCGCGATCCTGGTCGCCGACGGCGTGGACGCCGCCGACGTGACGACGGTGAGCGAGGCCCTCACCGGGCAGGGCGCGATCTGCGAGGTCCTCGCCTCCATCGACGGCTCCGTGCACGACGCGAACGGCGAGACGCTGGAGGTCGACCGGTCGATCAAGACCGTCGGGTCGGTGCTCTACGACGCCGTCTACGTGCCGGGCGGGGACGGGAGCGTCGAGGAGCTCGGCAAGGACGGGGACGCCGTGCACTTCGTCACCGAGTCCTACAAGCACGGCAAGGCCGTCGGAGGCTCCGGGAGGGCGGCCCAGGCCCTGCTGGAACGCGCCGGCGTCCCGGTCCCCGCCGAGGGCGTGGTGACAGGGGACGCCGCGGCGACCGAGTTCACCAGCGCCTTCACCGAGGCCGTCGCCGCGCACCGGCACTTCGGCCGCGACAGCGAGAACGTGCCGGCCTGACCGGTGGGGGCCTTCACCATCCGAACAAGGAGGAGGAGAGATGCCTCAGGCATGGAGTGACAAACGGGAACGGCAGTACGAGCACATCAAGCAGTCCCAGAAGGAGCAGGGCACCGGGGAGAAGCGCGCCAAGGAGGTCGCGGCGCGGACCGTGAACAAGAACCGCGCCCAGTCCGGGGAGGCCCGCCGGTCGAGCAGGACCTCCCGAGAGGACATGTCGCCCCAGCGCCGGGGCGGCCTGCGCTCCGGCAAGCCCGGCCCTCGCGGCCGGACCAAGGAGCAGCTCTATGAAGAGGCCAAGCGCCGGGACATCCCGGGGCGCTCCAACATGACGAAGTCGGAGCTGGAGAAGGCGCTGAGCTCGGGCTGATGAGGCCCGTCGGCCGCCGGACGGAGCTC
>NZ_BAAATZ010000007.1:140870-187807 GCF_039533685.1 Actinocorallia aurantiaca
TGCCTCAGGCGGCGCGGTTCACTCCGTCCGCTCGCCGTCCCAGACGAACCGGGTGGTGGTGACGGCGTCGTCTCCGTCGCCCGTCTGCAGGACGTGGACGGCGATGCCGTCGAGCTCCCGGTACTCGCACCACTCGTGGTCGGAGGTGAGCACCAGGTCCAGGCCGAGGTCCACCAGCAGCTGGAAGACCTGGCCGCGGTTGGCCCGGTCGACGCCGACGAAGACCTCGTCGAGCAGGATGAACCGCGGGCAGCCCGGGTCGGCCTCGTAGTGGGCCGCCACCGCCGCGAACAGCGGCAGGTGCAGGGCGATGGCCTTCTCCCCGCCCGACAGCGCGCCGTGCAGCTTGCGGGTGAGCTCGTGCCGGCCCCTGCCGTCGCCCCGGTCGAGCCGGACGACGAACTGGTGCCAGGCGGTGTAGTCCAGCACCCTGAGCAGCTGCTCCTCCCAGGACGCGGCGGTGTCGTCGGCCCTCGCCTCGTCGAGCAGGCCGCGGAAGAAGCGGTACAGCGCGGCCCGGTCGGCCTCGTCCACCTCCTTGGGGTCGCGCAGCAGCAGCCCGCGCGCCTCCCTGGTCTCGGCGGGCTTGCGGGGGTCGACCTGCCAGACCAGCTCGACCGCCACCCGGGAGGCGGTGCGCACCCTGCGCAGCCGTTCGTTCATCCCCGCCACCAGCTCGGTGGCCTGGCGGATCCGTTCGGCCAGATGCCGTCGGGTGTCCCCCGCCAGGGTCCGGTCGAACAGCTCGTGCTCGGAGTCGGTGATGTCGGAGCTGCGCTCGTCGCGTTCGGCGCGCAGCGCCTGCTCGAAGGCGGCGATGCCGAGCCGGATGCCGCCGACGACGGCGGTGAGGATCCGCACGTCCTCGTCGGGGGTCAGCTCCAGGTCGGCGCGGGTCTGCAGCACGTCCCTCGCGTGGTGGTAGGCCTCCTGCAGGGCGGTCTCGGCCTCGCGGACCTGCTTGGGCCCGTGCGGCGTCTTCGGCAGCCGTTCGGCGACGGCCCGCGCCGCCGCCGTCACCGCCCCGAGCTCGCCGCCGGGCGCGGCCACGTCGAGGCGGGCGTCGGTGAGCAGGTGGCCGCGGGTCAGGCGGTGGAAGCGGGCGGCGGCCCGGTCGCGGGCCCCGGCCGTCTCGGCGCGGCGGACCTCCAGCGCGGCGGTCTCGTTGGCCAGCACCCCGATGGCGACCTTGAGCCCGGTCCTCCGTTCCGCCAGGTCCTTCAACCGGGCGCGGCCCGCGCGGCGCTCCTCCAGCGCCGTCTGGATGTTCTGGAGGATCTCGCGGTGGGAGGAGTTCAGAGCGGAGTCGACGGCCGCGTGGCGTTCCTTCAGCGCCTCCGCCGCGGCCTCGGCCTCCTCGGCCTCGGCTTCGGCCCGCGCGGCCAGGTCCAGGTAGGCCCCGGCGGTCTCCTCGACGACCTCCCCGCGTTCCGCGGCGGCGCGGGCGCGCTCCCTGGCGTCGAGCCAGGCGTTCAGCGCCTCGTCGGCCTTGTTGCGGGCCGCGTCCAGCAGGTCGAGTTCGAACCGGGAGGTGGGCAGGCCGAGCTTGGCCCCCGTGTAACCGAGCCTGCGGGACGCCGCCGCCACCTCCTTCTCCCGGGTCTTGACGTTCTCCTGCCGGACGCCGGCGGCGTCCTCCCGGTCGGCCACGAGGTGCTCAGCCCGGTCGAGCTCGCGGAACGCGTCCTCGAACGGCCTCGCGGCGGGCCTGGCGTCGAGCTCGGCGGCGAGGGCCTCGCGCTCGCCCGCCAGGGAGAAGGGGACGGTCCCGTGCTCCGCGGGCCTCGTCCTCAGATCCGCGATGAGCGCGTCGAGCCTGGAGGCCGCCAGGCGGTCGAGCGTCCTGTCGCGGGCGGTGCCGATCATCGCTTCCACGGCGGCCGTGTCCTCGGCCGCGGCGGCGAGGGCGGAGCCGTCGAGCTCCAGCAGGACGCACTTCTCCGCCCAGGCCGTGTAGGCGGCGGCCAGGTCGCTTCCCAGCTCGTCGCGCGCCGTCCTGGCCCGGGCGGCCGTCTCCTTGGCGGAGGCGAGGCGTTCCAGCGCCTCGTCGCGGTCGTGCTCGGCCTCGGTGCGCAGCCGCACGGCATGCGCGTGCGCCTCGGCCTGAGCGATCACTTCCCGGATCTGGGCGGCCCGCGTGCTGATCGCGGCGCGCAGGAGCGTACGGGCCCGCGCGAGCCCGGGCGTCCCCCGGAGCTCCTCGTAGACGGTCTCCAGACCGGAGTGCTGGGCGATGCGTGAGGCGTCGTCCTCCGCGCGGGCGAGGAGTCCTTCGGCCTCGGACAGCTCCTGGCGGGCCCGTTCCGCGGCCTCCTCCCTCCTCGCCGCGTCGCGGGCCGCGTCATCGGCCCTTCTCCGCCGCTCTCCGGCCAGCCGGGCGGCCTCGCCGGCTTCGACCTGGAGCCGGGACAGGTCGCTGCCCGCCCGGTAGGCATCGCTTTCCTTGAGCCCGTCGACCCTGGCCTCGAGCCGTTTGACGAGGTCGTCGGTCTCGGCGTGCGCGCCGGCGACCTCCTCCTGCTCCTCCTCGGCGGCCCGCAGCGCCTCGCGCTTGGCCTTCAGCTCGCCCTCGGCGCCCTCCGTGGCCTCGACCGCGTCCAGCACGGTGTGCGCGGCGGCGCACAGCACCCTCCGGGCGTAGGTCTTCTGCGCGGCGGCGAGCCTCGCCGCCTCCTCGACGTGCTCGTCCAGGGCGCGCAGTTCGGTGCGCTGGCGGTCGAGCCGCTCGAAGCCCTCGGCGATCTCGTGGATCTCCCCCTCGCCGAGCGGCGGCAGCGCGCTGGACAGCAGGTCCGACAGGAGTCCCGGGTCGAGCCGCTCGGACAGCTTCGGGGTCCGGAGCTGGCGCAGCGCGGCCAGGAGGGAGTCGTAGCGCGCCTCGCTGAGCCCCCGGTAGAGGGTCCGGCGGACCAGCGTCCGGTACTCGTCGGCCGAGTCGTGGACGGTGCCGTGCCCGCCGAGCGCGGTCTCCAGCTGGGCGCGGGTGAGCGGCTGGCCGGTCTCGGTGGTCAGCGAAAGCCCGTCCCCGACGCGCAGGTCGGTGGTGAAGTAGGACGGCGTGACGGTCGTGGTGTGGGTGGTGGCCTGGAGCCGGGCCCCACAGGTGAACAGGCTCCCGTCCGTGTGCCGGAACTCCACCCACGCGTAGCCCGCACGGGTCGTCCCGGTCGCGCCGTCGCCCATGAGGTTCCAGTGCATGGTGCGTTCGGTGCCCCCGAACGTCGACAGGCGGCTCGCCTTGAGGCTCCCGTCCAGGACGAAGGGGAGCAGCAGTTCCAGCACCTTGGACTTGCCGCTGCCGTTGGGGCCGCGCAGCAGCAGCCGCCCCTTGTGGAACTCGAAGATCTCGTCGTAGTAGCGCCAGAGGTTGAGGATTCCGGCGCGCGTCGGCGTCCAGCGGGGTTGAGTCAAGGGGTTTCCAAAGCGACGCGGTAGCGGGCGGCGGCGGGCAGGGGGAGGGTCATGCCCTCGGTGCGGTGGACCAGGCCGAAGAGGGCCAGGACGTCGAGGGCGTCGTCGAGCAGGCGGGCGGGGCCTCCCTCGGACTGGTAGGCCTTGGCCCAGCCGGGGAAGCGCTCCAGGATGGCGTCGAGCTCCTGCTTGAGCCTGATCGTCGACAGGGGGCCCTGCGCGGCCAGGAGGTCCAGGAGCAGGAGGGCGGCGACCTGGGCGGGGCTGCCGTCGTCGGGGAACCTCGTCTCGGTGGCCAGGCCCTCGGCGTCGACCAGCAGAAGGCCCTCGGCGCGCTCCTCCAGGACGAACCCGGCCCGTTCGGCCGCCTCCCGCACGGTCCTGCGGCCGGTGTGCGAGGCCAGGAAGGCCGTCTGGTCGCCGGTGAGCTCCTTGCGGTAGACGACGGGGTCGTCCAGCAGCCGGCGGAGGAGGGAGTGGCGGGCCCGGAGGGCGCGCTGGTTCGCCGTGGGCTCGGCGTTCGCCGTGTTCACCGAGGGGTCGAAGGGCTCCGCGCCCGGCGGGGAGCCGTAGCGGCTCTCCACGGCCAGCTCCGCCGGGTCGGGCCAGCCGTCGTCGTCCCCGGTCCGGGACGGGGGGACGGGCGTGGCCAGCAGGCGCATGATCCGGGTGGTGTCCACCCGGTAGAGGACCTTGGCGTCGACGTCCTTGAGGTAGGCGTCCGTCATGCCGTCGGTGGCGGCGATCACGCCGTAGTGCTCCAGCAGCTTCAGGGCGTCCACGAAAGCGGACCGCTCGTCGGCGCGCACGGGGTCGAACTCCGGGACACCCGTCTCGGCCGCGGCGGCCTGGACGACGCTCCGCGCGAGCATCCCGATGGTCGTGACGGGGGTGGCGAGCAGCTCCGCGCAGGCCAGGCAGAACAGCGTGTAGCGGCGGCGGTCGAACGGGGCCCGGCCGCCGCGGCGCCGTCTGGCGGGACGTGACGGGCCGGCGTCGCCCCGGACCTTGATGAGGCGCGCGTAGCCGTGGCGGGGCTCCACGACGAGCCGCCAGCCGCAGTAGTAGTCGAACCACGCGGTGAGCGGCTGCCGGCGTTTGCGGACCAGGTCGAATCCGGCCGGGTCGAGGTGGACGGAGATCAGCGGGTCGCGCAGCAGCAGCCTGATCCCGCGGGCGATCTCCTCGCGCTCGGTGCGGGCGAGCTGGTTGCCGGGCCGGCTCACGCGTCGGCCGCCGCTCTTCCGGAGACCCGCACGTCGATGAGGTAGTCCGGGCCCCGGAGCCGTCCCCGCGACGTTCGCAGCTCGGCCGTCGCGCCGTCCGCCGGAGGGCGGAGGACGACCTCGGCCCTCCCGTCGGAGGTGACGGCGCGGCGCGCCCCCTCGGCGTCCGCCCGCTCCGCGAGGGCGCGCCCCAGGAGCTCCAGGAGGCGGCCGAAGGCGCCGTGGTCGAGGGTTCCGAAGGACGACAGGCGGACGGGCCCGCGGGTGGCGAGCTCCGTCCACGCCGCTTCGAGTTCGGCGCGTTCCCGTTCGGCGCGGACCCGACGCTCCGCCCGTACCGCAGTGACGTCGCGGACGCGTCCGGGCCGTCCCATGCGTTCGGTCTTGCCCTTTTCGCGCAGCAGGGCCGACACCCGGACGGGCGCCGCCTGCTCCCAGGGGATCCCGGTGGGGATGAGCTCGGCGTCCTCGTGGCCGAGGTGGGCGTGCTGGGACGAGCCGAGCCCGAACGCCACCGCCCACAGCCGGTGGGCCTCCGATTCCGAAGGCGCGGCGGCGAAGCGGCGGGCCAGCGTCCGGAAGTCCCCCGCCACGCTCGAGGACCGCCGCCGCGAGTCGGTGATGCGGTCGAGCACCTGGAGCAGCGACACGATCGCGCGGCGGGCCACGTCGTGCAGCCGCGTCACCTGCGGCATGCCGCCGTCTTCGGGGTCGAACCAGTCGCGCAGTCCTTCCCAGTGGACGGCGCGCGCGCTGAGCCAGGCGGCCGACGGGTCGGTGCCGTGCGCGGGGGGAAGCCCGGCTCCGGAGAGAGCGCGTCCGTGCAGGGTGTCGACGCCGTGCGCGTTCACGGCCGCCAATGCTCGTGTGATCGTGTTCGCGCGTGACTCCAGGTCGGTGACGAATTCCTGGAGGTAGCCGACGGTCTCGCGTTTCACTTCGTGGAAGGTCGCCAGATCGGTTCCTTCGACGCGCATCAGCCGTTGCAGTTCGCTGTTGAAGCCCGTGGCGCCGGCCCGCAACGCCTCCAGGTGCCCTTCGAGTTCCTGCAACGCGGAGAAGATACGCCGGTCCTTGCTCCTGTCGGCGTCGTCCAGCAGTGTTCCGAGCTCGTTCAGACGGTCGGCGATCGCGTCCAGGACCGCCGTCTGCAACGCGCCGGTGGAGTTCAGCACCGACAGCGCGTGCTGCGCTCCCGCGAACGCAGCCTCTCCTCGCCGGGTCAGCGAGTACTGGAGGTTCTTGCGCTCGTACTCCTCCGCGGTCGCGAAGTCGCCGGAGTGGTTGAAGACCACGTCCAGCAGCCCCCACTGCACAAGGCTGTCGAGCACGCCGCTCAGCTCGCCGACCTCCAACGCGAGATACCACCCGGCCGCCCGCAGCCGTTCCAGCACCTGCTCGACGGTCAACGCGGCCACCAGCCGCTCGCCGGCCTCGCCGAAGGCCCACAGCACCGCGGTGTGCAGCTCGGCTTTCTCCGTGGTGGCGAACCGGAACATCTCGCCCGGCACTCGAGGCACCCCTGCCACCGCGCACCCCCTCTCGACCGCCAAGCCCGAATGCTACGCCAAGCAAAAGCACCGAATCAGGACTCGACGCGCTTACATGTAAATATTCCGATTCACTCTTCTCATCGGTTCTGAACTGGGGATACCGCCCCCTGTGCGAGCCCGGGCCACCCCGCTCGCGGCGGACGCCCCCCGCCGACCCGACACCTCGTCCCGCCTCCCACTTCACCGTGTCTTCGCAGTTCACGCAGTTCTCGCGGTTCCGGGACGGTGCCATGATCAAAGGGTGGACATCCTGTTCCCCTTCGGTCCCGTGCTCATCACGGTCACCGTGCTCCTCCTCCTGCTCGCCGCGGGGGTCTCGGGGGCGGCGCGGCTGGGGCACGGACGCGCGATCCTCACGGCCGGCGCGCGGGCGGCGGTACAGCTCGCGGCCGTCTCGGCCGTCATCGCGCTGGCGGTGGAGCGGCTGTGGGCCACCGGGCTGTTCATTGCCGTCATGTACGCCGTCGCCGCCTGGACCGCCGAGTTCCGGCTGGGGCGGCCGAAATGGGCGGTGCTCCCCCTGCTGGGCGGCACCCTCCCGGTGCTCGCACTGCTGCTCGCCAGCGGACTGCTCCCCCTTCGCGGGCTCGCGCTGATCCCGGTGGCGGGCATCCTCATCGGCGGCACCATGACCGCGACGGTCCTGTCGGGCCGCCNCTGCCTGGACGAGCTGCGCACCAGGCGCGGCGAGGTGGAGGCGGCGCTGTCCATCGGCTTCACCGACCGGCAGGCCGTCCTGGAGATCTGCCGCCCCGCCGCCTTCGAGGCCCTGCTCCCGGCCCTCGACCAGACGCGGACCGTCGGGCTCGTCACCCTGCCCGGCGCCTTCATCGGCATGCTGCTGGGCGGGGCGCCGCCCGAGCAGGCCGCCGCGGTGCAGCTCGTCGTCCTCCTCGGGCTGCTCGCCGCCCAGTCCCTGGCGATCACCGCCACCGTGGAACTGATCGCCCGTGCGCCCCTCGTCGAGCCGGGCGCCGCCTGATCGGCGTCCCCGGTCAGAGGCCGTGGCGGCGATCGCCCAGGACCCCTTCGCAGACCTCCTCCTCCAGCTGGGCGGAGAAGAGCTCTTCGCGGGCGGCGACGGCGTGGTCGGTCTCCTCGGCGATGAGGTCGGCGTTGACGGCGGCGCCCGCGCGGACGCCGCCCGCCGCCGCGGCGATGACCTGGGCGGTCAGATCGGTGACGTTCCCCGCCACCCAGACGCCCCGGACGGACGTCGCGCCCGCGGCGTCGGACGGGATGTGCCTTCCGAACGCGTGGCCGGACATCTCCTGCTCCACGGACTCCAGGCCGAGGGAGTCCAGGAGGCCGGAGCGGGCGTCGAGATAGGGGGCGACGACCACGGCCTGGCAGGGGACGAAGCGGCCGCCTTCCAGACGGACGCCGGCGAGCCGGTCCTCCCGGATCTCCAGCCCCGTCACCTCGCCGGTCGCCAGCCTGATCACCCGGGCGGCGAGCCGTTCGTACTCCTCGTCCCCGAACTCGGGGGCGGTGTGCGAGAACAGGGTCACCTTCTCCGTCCACTGCCGCCACAGCAGGGCCTGGTGAACGGCCATCGGCCCGGTGGCGAGGACGCCGACGGCCTGGTCGCGCACCTCCCAGCCGTGGCAGTACGGGCAGTGCAGGACCTCACGGCCCCAGCGCTCCCGCACGCCCGGCACCGGAGGCAGCCCGTCGGCGAGGCCGGTGGTCACCAGCAGCCTGCGGGCCAGGACCGCGGAGCCGTCCGCGAGGACGACGCGGAACCCCCCGTCCTCCAGGCGTTCGGCCGCCACGGCCTCGCCCGTCATGATCTCGCCGCCGTAGTCCGCCACCTCCGCGCGGCCGGTCTCCAGCAGCTCCGAAGGCGACGTCCCCTCCCGGGTCAGGTAGGTGTGGACGTGTTCCGCCGGGGCGTTGCGCGGCCGTCCGGCGTCGACCACGAGGACGGAGCGACGGGCCCTGCCCAGGGTCAGCGCCCCGCTCAGGCCCGCGGCGCCCCCGCCGACGACCACGACGTCGTACCGCCGCTCTCCGCTGCCGGAGGCGTTCTGGATCTCTTCGCTCATCTGGCTTCCTTCCCTCAAGGGGATGGTGCGCCCAGTCCCTTTCATTTGACAAACTTTCTTGCCATACCGGCAAATAGAGGCATGGCAGAAGACGATCTCTCGGGAGTCCTCGACGCGGTGGGCCCCCGGTTGCGCGATACCCGCAAACGGCGCGGCCTCACCCTGGCCCAGGTCGCGGAGAGCACGGGGATCTCCCTCAGCACCCTCTCCCGGCTGGAGTCCGGCAGGCGCAGGCCGACCCTGGAGCTCCTGCTCCCCCTGGCCCGGACCTACGACGTCCCCCTGGACGACCTCGTCGGCGCCCCTCCCACCGGGGACCCTCGCATCCGGCCCCGGCCCTTCACCCGCTACGGCATGACCTACATCCCGCTGACCCGCCACCTGGGCGGTCTGCAGGCCTACAAGCAGATCATGCCCGGTCGGCCCGACGGCCCCGTCGCCCCACCCGAACAGCGCGTCCACGAGGGCTACGAGTGGCTCTACGTCCTCTCCGGCCGGCTGCGCCTCCACCTCGGCGAGCACGACCTCGTCCTCGGCCCCGGCGAGGCCGCCGAGTTCGACACCCGCACCCCGCACAGCTGGGCCGGCGCCGACAGCGAACCCGTCGAGTTCCTCAGCATCTTCGGCACCCAGGGCGAACGCATGCACGTCCGGGCACGCCCCTCCCGCGAGTGACACCGGAGGAGCCTGAGGAGCATCCGCCCGAATTCCGCCGAACGGGGCTCGATATCGTTCGAAGGCCCGTGCCCGAGCCGAACGGCCGCCCCGACTCCCGATGAGGAAGCCCAGATGAGCACCACGAAGGTCCGCTACGAGGCGGAGAACGGCACCGCCCGGATCACCCTCGCCTCGCCCGAGGACGGCAACGCCATCAGCCCGCGGCTGGCGGCCGACCTTCTGGCGGCGGTACGCCGGGCCAAGGCCGACGACGTCCGGCTCGTCGTGCTGGCCGCCGAGGGGAAGGCGTTCTCCGTCGGCGGGGACATCCGCGGCTTCGGCTCCGCCGAGAACGTCGAGGACTTCCTGGACGACCTCGCCGAGACCCTGCACCACGCCGTCAGCGAGCTGTACCGGATGGACGCCGTCGTCGTCTCCGTCGTCACGGGTGTGGCCGCCGGAGCCGGGGTCGCGCTCGCCGCCGCGGCCGACGTCGTGCTGGCCGCGCGGTCGGCCAGGTTCACCCTCGCCTACACCGGCATCGGCTTCTCCCCCGACGGCGGCACCTCCCTGCTGACCGCCTCGCTCGGCCTGCACCGGGTCCTGCACATGGCGCTGCTCAACCCCCGGCTCTCGGCCGAGCAGGCGCAGGCCGCCGGGCTCGTCGCCGAGGTCCACCCCGACGAGGAGCTGCCCGCCGCCGTCGAGAGGGTGGTCTCCACGCTGCTGGCGGGTTCGCGCACCGCGCAGGTGGCGACCAAGCGGCTGCTGCGCGAGCAGGCGACGCCGCTCGCCGAGGGCGCCCTGCGCAAGGAGACCCTGTCGATCCGCAGCTGCGCGGCCGCCCCCGACGGCCGGGAGGGCGTCGCCGCCTTCCTCGGGAAGCGCGCCCCGCAGTTCCCCAGCGGGCAGTCCTGACGCACCGGACGACCTGAGAACCGGCTCCGGGCCGGTCGCCGCGAACCGCGACGACCGGCCCTTTTCCTTTCCCATGCAACCTCGACGGCGACCGGCGACATTAGGAGGGCATCACCCCCAACGGAAAGGGCCGGTGTGAGTTCCGACGACGAATACACCGCCTACGTCTCGTCACGCCTGGCCTGGCTGACGCGGGTCGCCTTCCTGCTGTGCCAGGACCGCGCCCGCGCCGACGACCTGGTCCAGACCGCGATCACCCGCCTGTACGTGCGCTGGCCGCGGGTCTCCCAGGTGGAGAACCTCGACGGGTACACCCGGACGGTCCTCGTCCACGTGTTCCTCGGCGAGCAGCGCACCTCCTGGTGGCGGCGGGTCGCGGTCACCCGGGAGGTCCCCGAGACGGCGCGACCCTGCGCCGACCTCGACCAGGCCGAGGACCTGCGCGCCGCCCTCGCCTCCCTGCCGCCGCGCCAGCGCGCCGCCGTGGTGCTGCGCTTCTACTGCGACCTGTCCGTGGACGACACCGCCGCCGCGCTCGGCTGCACGGCGGGCACCGTCAAGAGCCAGACCTCGCGCGCCCTCGCCTCCCTGCGCCGCCTCCTGGAACCCCGCCTCGAAGGGAACCCGACATGACCGACCCGAACCTGAACGAAGAGCTGGAAGGCGGCCTGCGGACGGCGCTGCGGCTCCTCGCCGACGACGAGGGCGCGGCCCCCGGCGCCGACATCGCCCGCGCCCGGGTCCAGGGACGGCGCGCCGTCCGCAACCGCCGCCTCACGAGAATCGTCGCCCCGCTCGCCGCGGCGGCGGTGACGGCCGCCGCGGTGGGACTGGCCATGCCCCAGAAGGCGGAGACGGTGGCCCCGGCGCAGGGGGGCCAGGACGACGCGCAGTCGAACCGGTGGACCGTGCCGGTGTCTTTCGGGTGGCTTCCCCCCGGCTTCGTCGGGGCCCTGGAGAACTACGGGAACGGCTCGTACAGCATGATCGCCCGTTCTTCTGATGCGAAAGAAGCATCCATCGACATGATGGTCCTCCGCGAACCCGCGCAGGACCTCCCCTGGGAGTGGGGCCCTAAGGTGGACGTCGAAATCTGGGATGCAGATCCCGTTCACGGCAGAACCGCGCAATGGGGGAAGCTGAAAGACACCACCGTAGGCTCGGAAAAGAAGGAAAGCGAGCCGTTCACCCTCTTCCTCATGCGCTTCCAGTACGCCGAGAATCTGTGGGCGCAAATCGGAATGCGCCAACTCGGGGGAAAGACCTCCGAGGAGGTCACCGGGTTGCTGCGCAGGGTCGTCGACGGCCTGGACCTCACCGAACGGCAGTTGACCCTGCCGTTCCAGATCACCGGCCTTCCCCCTGAGCTCTGGACGCTGAGCATGGAGATCACCGACACGCGCGAGCTGACCCGCAGGAAGGTCATCGTCTCCTTCCGGCACGGCCTCCGCGTCGCGATCACCCCGGCGGGTCTCAGCGGCGCGCCCAAGCCGAATACGACCCTCGACGGACATCCCGCCTACCACTTCGCGGGCACCGAGACCCGGCTCCAGGCCGTGCTCGACAGCCGGGGGGAAACGGCCTCACCGGATTGGGAATCGATCACCGAGCAGCAACGGAAGACCGCCGAGCGGCAACGGAAGATGGTCGGTTCGGAAGTGCTCTGCGTCTACGGGGTCAAGCGTTCCGACGTGTGCCTGTACACCGAGGCGCAGGTGCCCGTCGACCCCACCGTGTCCATCGACGTGGTGACGCCCGGCCCCGACTGGGCGTCGGAGATCCTGAAGCCGTCCGGCGGCCTGGTCGGCCTGTTCCAGCGGATGACGCTGATCGACGGGCCGGTCTCCGAATGGAGCGCCACTCCCCTGCGCGACTGAACCGGCCGGAGTCCCTCGTCACGCGGAGGAGACCGGGCGGTCCGTCTCCAGCGGACCGCCGCGTGCCGTGCGGCGGGGCGCGGGCTTCCGGTCGTGGCCGATCGTGGACAGGCGAGGCCCTCGCGATACGACGGTCTCTCTTGTTCGGTGAGGAAAACCGCTCCTATCCTGCTCCTACCGGGAGAACAGGGGTGTGGCCGGTGGTGGTGCGCTTCGGGGTTCTCGGGCCTGTCAGCGCCGAGGTGGACGGCCGGCCGGCGCGGCTGGGCGGGCCTCGGCAGCGGGCGGTGCTCGCCGTCCTGCTGATCGCACGCGGCAGGGTCGTGTCCGCCGAGCAGATCGTGTCGGCGGTGTGGGAGGGGCTGGCCCCTCCGTCGCCGACGACGTTGCAGGCCTACGTCTCCGAGCTGCGCAAGGCCCTCGAGCCGGGGCGCGAGGTGCGGGCGCCCGGACGGCTGCTGGTGCGCGAGGGGCCCGGCTACGCGTTGCGGGCCGCGCCCGCCGATGTGGACGCCGAGTGCTTCACGGATCTGGCCGCGCGGGGGCGCCGGGCCATGGAGGCCGGTGAGCACGAGAAGGCCGAGGACCTGCTGGGCCGGGCCCTGGAGCTGTGGCGGGGGCCCGCCTACGCGGAGTTCGCCGAGGCCGGGTTCGCCGTGCCGGAGGCGGCCCGGCTGGAGGACCTTCGGGCGGGCGTGCGGGAGGACAGGCTCGCCGCCATGATCGAGCTGGGCCGGCCCGCCGAGTCCGTCGGGCCGCTGGAAGTGCTGGTCGGCGAGCACCCGCTGCGGGAGCGCGGCTGGGAGCTGCTGGCGCTGGCGCAGTACCGGGCGGGGCGGCAGGCCGACGCGCTGGCGACGCTCCGGGCCGTGCGCCGCAGCCTCGCCGACGAGCTGGGCATCGAGCCCGGACCGGCGCTGCGCTCGCTGGAGTCGGCGATGTTCGCGCAGGACACCCGTCTGGACCCGGTGGAGGCGCCGCGCCCGCGTTCTTCTCCCCCATCGGCGCCTCCGGCCGCGGCTTCGGGGCATTCCGGGAACCTGCCGTTCTCGCTGTCGGCCTTCGTCGGCCGTGAACCGGACCTCGAACTCACCGGACGGCTCCTGGCCGAGCACCGGCTCGTCACCCTCACCGGGCCGGGCGGCGTCGGCAAGACCCGCCTGTCCCTGGAGACCGCGAGGCTGCGCCGGGACGCCGACGGCCCGTGGCTGGTGGAGCTCGCGGGCATGCAAGAACCGGGACTGCTGCCCTCCGTCGTCGCCGCGGCGCTCGGCATCCCCGGCACGGCGACCGCCGAGCAGCTCGCGGCAGTGCTCGCCGACCGGGAGACGCTGCTGCTGCTCGACAACTGCGAGCATCTGGTCGCCCCGGTGGCCGAGACGGTGGCGGTGCTGCTGTCCCGCTGCGGCGGCCTTCGGGTGCTGGCCACCTCCCGGGAGCCGCTGGGCCTGTCCGGTGAGGCCGTTCACGAGGTCCAGCCCCTGGACCCGGCTGGCGACGCGGCCGAACTGTTCCTGCGGCGCGCCTCGGCGGCGCTGCCCGGCTGGGCCCCGGACGACGCGGAGCGGGCAGGGGTCGTCGCGCTGTGCGCGAAGCTGGACGGGATCCCCCTTGCCCTCGAGCTGGCCGCGGCCCAGTGCCGGATGCTGTCGGTCGCCCAGATCTCCGACGCGTTGCACGACGGGTTCGACGTGCTCGTCGGCGGCCCGTCCGGTCCGGACCGCCACCGCACCCTGGAGAACACCGTCGCCTGGAGCCACCGGCTGCTGGAGCCCGCCGAGCGGCGGCTGTTCCACCGGCTCGGCGTGTTCGCCGGCCCGTTCGACCTGGAGGCGGCGGGGGCGGTCGCGGGCGTCTCCCCGGTGCTGCCTCCCCTGGCCGCGCTGGTCCGCAAGTCGCTGCTGGCCGTCGAGCCCGGCACCGCCCCGCGCCGCTACCGGATGCTGGAGACCCTCCGCCAATACGCGCTGCGGGGACTGGACCCCGAGGACCTGGCCCCGGCCGGGAGGCGGCACCGGGCGTGGGTTCTGGCCAGGGCGGAGGCCGCCGAACGGCGGCTGCGCGGCCCGGAGGCGGCCGACCTGCTGGCGATGCTCGGCGAGGAGCAGGCCGAGATCCGTACCGCGTTCACCTCGGCGGCGGCCGAAGGCGACGGCGAGTACATGCTGCGCCTCGCCGGTGCCCTCTACTGGTTCTGGTACCGCAAGGGGCATATCGCCGAGGGCCTGTCGTGGCTCGCGGACGCTTTCGCCCTCGCCCCCGACGCCGACCCCGGCGTCCGGGCGCGCGCCCGTGCGGGTTTCGGCGGCCTGCTCTATCTGGAAGGCCGGTTCCAGGAGGCCTACGAGACCTCGCTCGTGGCCGAGGAGGAGGCCCGTCAGGCGGGGGACCCGGTCACCGAGGCCCTGGCCGCCCTCTACAAGCCCTACATGGGAGTGCTGGCCGGAGCGCACCTCGACGTTCCGGCTCTGCTGAGCCACGCGGTCGAGGTGGCCGGGCGCAGCGGAGAGCAGTGGCTGACGACCGAAGCCCTGATGGTCCAGGGCATGATCGGCCGGGTTCTGGGCGACCCGTCCAGCGCGGACGTGCTGGCGCGGGCCGTCGCCGTCGGACGGGCCTGCGGTCACGACTGGGCGATGGGCTCGGCGGTCTGGTCGTCCATGAAGACCGCCCTGGACCACGGCGACGGCCGCCGCGCGCTGGCGCTCACCGGAGAACTGCTCGACATGCTGGAACGCCACGTGGACGTCACGTCGTGGCTGGTGCTGCTGCACACCTCCGCGCACGCGCTCGCCGTGGCCGGGCAGGGCGGGCGGGCCGCCCTGCTGATGGGCGCGGTCGACGCCGTCGGCAGGCGGGTCGGCTTCTCGCCCGAGGTGATGGACCCCTTCGACGGGCCGCGGGAGGCCGCCGCCGTACGGGAGTCGCTGCCTCCGGAGAAGTACGAGCGCCTGCTGGCGGAGGGACGCCGGCTGTCCCGTCAGGAGGCCAACGCCCTGCTCGCCGAGTCGAGCGTCAGGGCCGGAGGAACACCGGATCTCGTCGGCGGCCCGTGAGGAGTTCGGCGGCCAGTTCCGCGACGGCGGCCTCCGACGGGGCCACGACGTCGATGACGGGTGTGCGCTCCTGCGCCAGCTGGAAGGTCCAGCCGTCGCCGTTGGAGAAGGCGATCGTCAGTGCCGCTTCGCCCGACCAGCCCCAGGGCGGGGTCTCGGCGAAGCGGGGCAGCAGCAGCCGTCCCCGGTACCGGCCTTCGGACGGGATTCCGGCTTCGGCCAGTTCCGTTTCCATCCGCCGGTACAGGTCCTGTATCTGGCACGGGGAGCAGTGGGCGTACGCGCGGCGGTAGCGCGCCGTGATGGTGCGTAGTGCGGTGCCGGGCAGGTCCGCGCCCTGCCCGGCCCGGTCATCGGGGTGGACGCCGTGGCCGTCCCCGGCGGCGTACAGGCCACCGAGCAGCGCCGCCGCCTCCCGCAGCGCCGGCACCGTGTACACGGTGTCGGACGCCTTGAGAGCGGCCGTCACGACTTCCTCGTCCGGGGTCATGGCCGGCTCATTCGCTGGGGGCCGCCGTGCCGACGAGGACCTGGGGCTCACGGGCGACGGGTGCCGCGGCGGGGCGGCGGCGCATTACCCGGGCCAGGATCCGGGGCGCGAAGAGGCTCTGCGGCGGGGCGACCAGGTTCGTGACCCGAAGGAAGGCGTTGCCGACCACCGGATCGGCCTCGGCCGCGATGTGCAGGCGGGCGATGTAGGCGTTGAGCAGCCGCACCCGTGGCGTGCGGCGTCCTTCGATGTGCGGGAAGCGCAGGTCCGCGCCCACCGCCATGTCCCAGGGCACGTCGATGACCTTGGCGGCCAGCGGGAAGAACCTGCGGGCCACGCCTTCGACGCCCTCGCGCAGCGCCTCGCGCAGAGCGACCGCCTCGCACGCGGCGACCGTCATGCCCTGGCCGTAGGACGGGTTGAACTGGCACAGGGCGTCGCCGAGCACCACGTAGCCCTCGGGGAAGTCCCGCAGCCGCTCGTAACGCCGCCGGATGCTGGTCGGGATGCGCATCAGCCTGGGCGCCCCGATCGGCTCCAGTCTCCGCATCAGCCGGTGGAGGTCCGGGAGCGGCAGCCCTTCGGCGAACCGCTCGTACTCGTCCGGGTCGGTGGAGGGGACGTCGTCTCCCATGCCCAGCACGGTGATCAGCCAGCGGTTCCCCTCGGCCCTGATCGCGAATCCGCCTCGGGGCGAGGCGGTGCTGTGCGCGACGAGGATCGCGGTGGCCTCGGAGTCCCCGGGACGTCCCTCGTACTGCCGTGTCACGTAGACCAGCCCGGAGTCGACCCGCTCCTCTTCCGGCGCCTCATATCCCAGTTCCCGCAGCCAGGCGGTGCCGCGGTTGCCGCGGCCGGCCGCGTTCACGACGAGTTCGGCCGCCAGTTCCTCGTGCTCGCCGCCCACGGGCAGCAACCTCACCCCGCCGACTCCTCGGGTGCCCGGCAGCAGCCCCACGGCCTCGCGCCGCGAGCGGATCTCGACGTTCGGGAGCGCCGCCACCCGCGACCGCACGTAGTGCTCCAGCATTGGCCGGCTCACCGCCAGTCCCCGCAGTTCCGAGGGCGCCGGGTGCAGCCTCCGCGCGTCGTTGTGCCAGACGCAGTCGTTCTGCGAGTCGCACTCGACGGCTCCGAGAGCGACGAGTTCCGCCGTCAGCCCCGGGAACAGCTCGTTGAGGATCTCGCCCCCCTTGGCCAGCAGCCCGTGCGTGTGATGCCCCTGCGGCACTCCCTTCCGGGGCGCCGCCTCGTCGGTCAGCACATCCCGGTCGACCACCGTCACCCGGGCGAAGCTCTCGCTGAGCACACGCGCCGTCAGCAGTCCGCCGATGCTCCCGCCGATGACGACGGCGTGCCCCGTCCCGTCCTGTCCGTGCCCTTCCATGACGACCCCTTACGAGTAGACGTTGCCCGTTCCGGTCTGGTCCGGTCGGCCGATCCTCCGTAGTCGGCCGACCGGACCTCCCCTGGACGAGCTTCGGTCCGCCCGCTTGGCAACGGCTTGGAACCGGCTTGCCCTCCCGTCCGGACTCGGGGCGGCTACTCGCGGACGAGGGAGACGGGGATGTTGCCCCGGGTGGCGTTGGAGTAGGGGCAGACCTGGTGGGTGGCCTCGAGGAGGCGTTCGCCGTCCTCGGCGGAGAGGGTGTCGGGGAGTTCGGCGCGGAGCACGACGTCGAGGGCGAAACCGCCGGAGCCGTTGGCCTTGAGGCCGACCTCGGCGGTGACGGAGGCGTCGGAGACGTCGAGGTCCATGCCGCCGGCGACCAGTTTCATGGCGCTGGCGAAGCAGGCGGCGTAGCCGGCCGCGAAGAGCTGCTCGGGGTTGGTGCCGAGGCCGTCGCCGCCGAGCTCCTTCGGCATCGCCACGGTGACGTCCAGTCTCCCGTCGTTGCTGACGGCGCGGCCGTCGCGGCCGGAGGCGGTGGCGATCGCGGTGTAAAGGGGGTTCATGCTCATCTCCTAGACAGACCTGTCTGTATTGGGCTCGCCTCAAAGTAGACAGGTCTGTCTGGTAAAGTCAAGGCATGAAAGACGCCCGGCGGAGGATCCTCGACACCGCGACACGCCTCTTCTACGCGGAAGGCGTGCACACCGTGGGCATCGACAGGATCATCGCGGAGGCGGGAGTGGCGAAGGCCACCTTCTACCACCACTTCAAGGCCAAGGACGTCCTGGTCTGCGCCTATCTCACCGAGCAGTACGACCTGCAGCGCGTGGCGCTGCCCGCCATGCCCGGCGAGGGCCGCGCCAAGCTGGAGACGGTCTTCTCCAAGCTCGCCGAGATCGGCTCGGCGCCCGGCTTCCGCGGCTGCCCGTTCCTCAACGCCGCCGCCGAGTTCGCCGACCCCGCCCACCCCGTCCGCGCGATCGTCGCCGACTACCGCACCTGGTTCACCGGCTTCATGCACGGGCTCCTGGTCGAGACCGGCCACCCCTCCCCCGGGCCCACGGCCCACCAGCTCCTGCTGCTGCGGGACGGAGTGGCCGTCAGCGGCGCGCTCGACTCCCCGGAGCGGGTGCGCGCGAGCGCCCTGGCCTCCCTGCGCGGGCTCCTGGACACACGCGCCCAAGGCGCGTTGTAGAAGGTCCTGGCTACGCGCGTCACGGATGCACGCAGGCCGTCATACGTCGCCTACGGGTCGGGATTCGTGCAGTTCGGAAAGACGTGAGCGCGTTCCGGCACTGCCGGAACGCGCTCACGTCACGCCGCGTACTGGGCGATCACTCGGCGGGCCTGCGCGAAGAGCATCCCGACGTTGACGGACTTGCCGCACACCACGACGACGACCACGTCCTGCTGGCTCATCATCCGGAGGAAGAGGTGCGTCACGTGCTTGCTGTTGACGAGCACCTCCTGGAAGTAGTGCTGGTCGGACGCGACGCCGCGGCGCTCCTTGAAGACGTCCTCGATCATCAGGACGGTGCGGCCCTGGAAGAGGTCGAGGGTGGCGCCGGCCAGCAGGTCCAGCACCTCGGTCGGGTGGCTGTCGACCGTCTCGTAGGCCAGCAGCATCCCGGTGGCCATGTCGACGACTCCGGCCGCGACGCAGTCGGGCGTCTCGGTCCTGATCTCCTTGACCAGGCTCTGGATCTGGTCCGAGAAATTGCCCGTCGTCCGCTTCTGCGGCATTCCCATCATTCTCCTTCGGTGAGGATCGAGCCGATGCGTTCGAGCGCGGGGCGCGACTGCCCGTGCAGGCTTCCGATGTCGAGGCCCTCGTCGCCCAGGACCACCATCAGCGCCATGTCGCCGACGGCGTAGACGGCGGTGCAGCCCTTGCGGCCCTGGATCATGGTCTGGAGGAAGGCCCCGCGGTCGGTGACCTCCACCGTGCGGCGGGCGATGCTCAGACCGGCCGCGGCGACGGCGGCCAGGTGGTCGGCCGCGACGCTCTCCTCGGTGTCCGAGGCGACGAGCAGCCCGTCGATCGTCGCGACCAGGGAGCCGGTGACCCCGACCACCCGTTTGCGCAGGCCCAGCATCTCCGCGGTCAGCTCATTGTTCATAGCCATTCCTCCTGAAAGTGCACCTTTGGTTTGTCTTCGGAGGTTCGATGTCATTTAGCCAAATCACGGAAGCGGGCGAAGTCCGCCCAGTTCTTGGCGCGCTTCTCCGTCCGTGAGGGGATCACGCCGCCGCCCCCCGGCGTCCTCCGGGGAAGCGCCTGCGGAGGATCGAGAACCGCGCCCTCCACGACGGGCCGCCGGGGCAGGATCGGCCCCTCCCCCGCCCCTCCGAGCCTCGGCTCCCCGGGCACGGCCCGTTCCAGCAGGCCGTCCCCCAGCATCCGGGAGACCTCCACCGCCACGGCGTAGACCCCGTGGGCCGTGGCGTAGGCGATGTCACGGCACGTCCTCCGCCCGTCCGCCAGGAGCAGGATCTCCCGCCTGATCGGCGTTCCCCCCTCGGCCTCCCGGTCGACCCCGGCCGCCACGGCCACCAGGTCGTCGTGCGGCAGGACGGCGTGCGGCAGCGCGATCAGCGCGTCCGCCCGCCGCAGCGCCTCCCGCACCAGGCTTCCGGGATCCTCCCCCCACCCCGGCGCCTGCTCCTGCGCCTGCGGTTCGTCCCCGGCGCGCAGCATGCAGTCCTCCACGCTCCCCGCGATGATCGCGAAGGCGGCGTCATAGGCGGAGACCATCCGGACGACCTCGAGTTCGGCGATCCCGACCTTCCTGACCCCGTTCTCCTCCCCACCCCTTCCGCCCCCTTCCGGCGGCACGATCCGCCCGGTGCGCGTCAGCAGGGTCTCCGGCCCCGGAGCTCCCGGCGTCCGTACCGCGACCACGCGCCCCCTCCGGTAGTGGAAGACCCCTCCGGGCCTCCCCTGAACATGCAATGTCCCGGTCATCCGGGTCTCCCCGCATCTGGCGAGCGCGCCGTAAAGCAACCGGTGCCCGGCGCGGTCGGAGAACCGCTCGGCAGTGGACAGCTCTTCCTCGATTCACGACTCGATGGACTGGGCTGCATTTCTACCAGCCAAAGTAAGACAGTTCCCGAGAAATGCAGAAAATCATTACAAGAGGAAAATTCTCTACCCGAAAACAGATACATACCAGTAGGTATCTGACCTATGGCACGCTCCGAGTTCAGCCTCTGTCACAGGCCGGGGCGCTGGTCCGGGTGAAGGAGTGCCGCACCGCGTCGCGGACGTCCCGATCGGGGGCTCCAGGCGTGAGCGAAGGGGATCTTCTGCGGCAGGCGGGGCCGGTTTCGCACGCGCGGGTCGTGCGGGAGGTCGGGGAGGGGGTGGAGCGGACGCCTGCGGGCATCCGTGCCGGCACGGATGCCCGCAGGCGTCCGCCGACCGGGTCAGCCGCCCAGTTCGGAGAAGGCCGTGTCCAGGGTGCGGGCCATCCGCTGGAGGGCCGCGGGGGAACGGTCGCCCGCGGGAAGGATGCGCAGGACCTCCTCGCGTTCGGCCACCACCAGGCCGCCGGAGGACTCGGCGGAGGGGACGACCTCGATCCTGCCGCCGACCGCCACCAGGGCCGCGCCGGGCTCATGGGTGTCCAGCAGCCGCTCGACGTGTTCGGCGGTGACCTTTCCGGGGGACTCCGCCTCCTCGACGCCGGCCGGTGCTTCCATCGCCCGCCGTTCGACCGCCTCGTCCAGCCGGATCCTGCGTCCCATGCGGAGCCAGGCGACGATCCAGGCGGCCTCCAGAACGCCGTCCAACAGGTAGGTCCAGCGGATCCGGCCCCTGGGCACGTACATCAGGTCGATAGCCAGCAGGGTCGCGGCCGTGCCGAGGCCCGCCCTGCGGGCGTGGGCGGGGCCGCCGGGCTCTCCCGCGGCGAGCACCTGCCCGCAGCCCGCGGCGACCAGCAGGGCGCCGGTGGTCTGCTGCAGCCACTCCTCCTCCTTGGGGCCGAAGAACCCCTCGAAGCTCCGCCGGTGCGCCAGCGGCCACGCGCCGCCGACGATGTTGAAGATCCCGTGGGCGCGGGCCAGCCCCTCCGGGGTGCTCAACTTCCAGGTCGGCTTCCGCGAGCGAGATGGCATGGTCTTTTCCCTTTCCCCCGACGACACATGACGGTGGCGCCCCGTCCCGGGCACCACTCATAGCCCCATGCCCTGACAACAGCCCAGATAACGCCCAAAGTCACCTGCCGGGCTGAAAAGAGGATGCAAAGATCGTGCCCGCCCCGAGCCGGGATGCCGCGCCGAGGAGGTTCAGCCGGGCTGCAGCACGGCGAAGTCGCCCATCCGGATGCGCATGTCGAACTTCCGGTAGGACAGCCGCCATCCGTCCCCGGTCCGCGTCCAGTGGTCTTCGTATTCGCCGAGGCACTCGAAGAAGCTCCCCACGTGGTCGCCTGCCCCTTCGTGGTAGACCCGCGCGTAGGTGAGGGACCGCGCGCCGTCGCCGTCGACCTCGATCCGGTGGTTCCCCAGCAGGTGCTGTGTGGCCCCGCACCCGCCGATGTGCCCCCGGACCGTACCGATGATCGCGTCCCGGCCCTTCTGGCTGTAGGCGTACGCGTCCTCGGCGAGGATCCCTCGGAGCAGTTCCCAGTCCTTGCCGTCCAGCCCCGCCGCGAACCGGTTGAGCTGCTCGATGATCTGGTGTCGGTCGTCCATCGGGTTTTTCTAGCCGCCCCGTGCTCCCGGGCGCCGCGCCGTCCCGTTCAGTGGAAGACCCCCCGGCGCGCCCGCCGGGAACAGAACGAGCCGGGGCCCGCACCTCGGAAGGTGCGGACCCCGGCCGTGTCTTGCGTGTGCTGCGTCAGGCGGGAACGATGTTCTCGGCCTGCGGGCCCTTCTGGCCCTGGGTGACGTCGAAGGAGACCTTCTGGCCCTCCTGCAGCTCACGGTAGCCCTGGCTGGCGATGTTCGAGTAGTGGGCGAAGACGTCGGCGCCGCCGCCGTCCTGCTCGATGAAGCCGAAGCCCTTTTCGGAGTTGAACCACTTCACGGTGCCTGTAGCCATGTCGATCTCCCTTGATAAATGGGGGGCAAAACCGGAGTCCGCACTTTGCGGATTCCGCGTCGCCGTGATGAGCCCCATCCGGAGATGACCGGTTAGAACAAAAATGCGCCCGAGGGTTACATCCCGTCAGGCGCACACAAAGATTCATGGGTACCACAACTGCAACTGACATCACTGTAGCACCGATCCGCCGACAACCGGTAATCGGCCGACTGCGGGCCGCTGACCTGGGGCGGAGCCCGAGGTCCGGGGCGCGGACGTCGTACCCTGGAGGAGAACCCTCCGACGGGCAGTGGAGTCTGGGAGGAGAGATCCGGTGAAAGCCGCTGTTGGAGATCGAATCGACATCCTGCGGCATGACGAGCACGGGGTCTTCCGGGACGGCGTGGTCGTCGAGGTGCCGAATCCGGCGGGTGATCCGCCCTACTACGTGCGCTGGTCCGACAACGGGCACATCTCGCTGTTCTTTCCGGGGCCGGACGCCAGGGTGACGCACTACGCGGGGCATCCGGCGCCCGGGTGATCCCCGGGCGCCCCGGACCGGTCAGCCGGGTTCGCCGCGGTGCTTCCGCCCGGCCACCACGACCAGGTCCACGAGCGCGGTGAGGGCGATGAGGCCGAAGAGGACGGCGAAGCCCCAGGGGACGTCCGCCATCAGCACGACGGCCACGCCGACGAGCCCCGCCAGGAGGCCGAAGGCGGCCAGGGCCAGGCGGAGGGTCAGGGCGCTGCGGGCGGGCGGCAGGTGGCCGCCCGCCGTCCTCGGGTCCAGCTCGGTGCCGTGAAGGCGCTTCCAGGGCATCGGTTCTCCCGGTTCAGGCCGCGGGCTCGGGGACGACTTCGGACTCCTCCGTCCGGATCGCCGTGCTTTTCCAGGCAATCAGACACCCGGGAAAGCTCAGGCCAAGAAAACATACGAAACCACCCGAAAGAGCATCTGTAATCACACGGTTCGCGTTTCACCACCAGAACCCGGGGCAAGGCACGAACATGGCCGATCACGAATCCCCACCGCGTGCCGTCGTCCTGAACTGCACGCTGAAACGCTCCCCCGAACCCTCCAACACCCAGGCCCTGGCCGAGGTCGTCGCGAAGGAACTCGGCGACCGCGGCGTTTCCGTCGAATTCGTGCGGATCGCCGATCTGAACGTGCCTCCCGGCGTGAAGACCGACCTGGGTGAGGGCGACGACTGGCCGCGCGTCCACGACCTGCTGGTGAACTCCCAGATCCTCGTCGTCGCCTCGCCCACCTGGGTCGGCAAGCCCTCCTCCCTGGCCCAGCGCGTACTGGAGCGGATGGACGCGATGCTCTCGGAGACCGACGACCAGGGCCGGCCCGTCGCGTACAACCGGGTGGCGGGCGTCGTCGTCACCGGCAACGAGGACGGCGCGCACCACGTCATCAGTGAGATCAGCGGCGGTCTCGCCGACATCGGCTACACGATCCCGGGCCAGGCCTGGACCTACTGGCACCTGGGCCCGGGCCCCGGACCGAACTACCTGGACGATCCGAAGGGCCACGAGTGGTCGGCCAAGACCGGCCGCGCCATGGCCTCCAACCTCTTCGCCGTGGCCGAGGCGCTGGCCGCCCGCCCCGTTCCGGCGCCTCCGGAATGAGGAAGCCATGAAGACGGTCGGAGTGGAAGAGGAGTTCCTGCTGGTGGACTCCGTGTCCGGCGGCACCGCCGCTCGGGCCTCGCGTGTGCTGGACCGTGCCAGGCCCACGTCCGGCGCACTCCATTCGGAGCTGCTGGCCACCCAGGTCGAGGCCGCCACCGGCGTGTGCGCCGAGCTGAACGAGGTGCGGCGCCAGCTCACCGAAGGACGGCTCTCCCTGGCCGCCGCCGCGCGGGCCGAAGGGCTGCGGCTGGTGGCCTCCGGCACCGCCGTCCTGCCCTCCCCCGACCCGCCGCCCACCGAGGGCGCGCGCTTCACCCGCATCACCGACGTGTACGCCGCCGTCGTCCGCGGCTACCAGTGCTGCGGCTGCCACGTCCACGTGGGCGTGCCGGACCGGGAGACGGCCGTCGCGGTCGTCAACCACCTCTCCCCGTGGCTGCCCACGCTGCTGGCGCTGTCGGCGAACTCCCCCTACCACCAGGGACGCGACACCGGTTACGCGAGCTGGCGGATGGTGGAGCAGACCCGGTTCCCCGGGTCGGGCATCACGCCGTACTTCGGCTCCGCCGCCGAGTACGACCGCCGGGTCGAAAGGCTGGTGGAGTGCGGCGCGCTGGCGGACGAGCGCATGACGTTCTGGCTGGCCCGCCCCTCCCCCTCGTACCCCACGGTGGAAGTGCGGGTCGCGGACGTCGGGGGGCGCGTCGACGACGCCGTCCTGCAGGCCGCGCTCACCCGCGCACTGGTGGAGCACGCGCTGTCGGAGCTGGACGCCGGACGGGAGGCGCCGCGTCTCAACGAGCAGCTGTGCGCTGCCGCCGTGTGGTCGGCCGCCCGGTACGGCCTGGACGGCCAGGGCGTCGACCTGCGGAAGGAGCATCCCGTCGCCGCGGCCGACCTCGTCAAGGAACTGTTCGCCACCGCCCGTCCGTTCCTGGAGCAGAACGGCGACCTCGCCGAAGTCCAGGCCCTGCTCGACCGCCTGGGTGCGGACGGCACCGGAGCGTCCCGGCAGCGCGAGGCCGCGTCCGGGGGCCTGCGCGCCGTCGTGGACATGCTCGCCGAGCAGACGACCTCCATCCCGCTCCTCTCGACGAATGGGGCATCATGACCATCACGACCGCTCATATCGAGACGACCGGTTTCTCCGAGGCCCGTCTTCCCCGCCCGCGCGGCCCCCTGTCCGCTCTGGTCGTCCACGCCCTGCAGGGCCCGCCGCGTCCCGAGGCCCTCCCGTCCGGCCCCGCCGACGGGCTGGACGGCGCGGAACCGTTCGGGGAGGACGTCCAGCTCGCGCTGCACGTCTGCTACGAACTGCACTACCGGGGTTTCGCCGGCGTCGACTCCGCCTGGGAGTGGGAACCGGACCTCCTGAGGCTCCGCCGCGACCTGGAGGAGGCGTTCCTCCGTGCCCTGAAGGCCGGGGTGCCGGGCGGCGACGACGTCGGGACCGCCCTCGGGGAGCTCCTGGTGGAGGACCTCGACGCGCCCGGCGTCTCCCACCACCTCAAGGACGACGGCGAGTGGTGGCAGCTGCGCGAGTACCTCGTCCACCGCTCGATCTACCACCTGAAGGAGGCCGACCCGCACGCCTGGGTCATCCCCCGCCTGCAGGGCCAGGCCAAGGCGTCGCTCGTCGCGGTCGAGTTCGACGAGTTCGGCGGCGGGCACGCCGACCGCATGCACTCCCGGCTCTTCGCCGACCTGATGGGGGAGGCCGGCCTGGAGACCGGCTACCTCTACTACCTGGAGATCGCCCCGGCCGTCGCGCTCGCGCCCGTCAACATGATGTCGATGTTCGGCCTGCACCGGGCGCTGCGCGGCTCCCTCATCGGGCACTTCGCCGCCGCCGAGATCACCACCGCGCCGAGCGCCCGCCGCATGGCGCAGGCGCTGGAGCGCTTCGGCGCGGGCCGGTACTCCACCGTCTTCTTCACCGAGCACATCGAGGCCGACGCCGTGCACGAGCAGGTGCTGCGCCGCGACGTCGTGGGGGACCTGCTGGACCGCGAGCCCGGACTCGCCGCGGACGTCGTCTTCGGCGTCCAGGCGACCGAACTGCTGGAGGAGAGGCTCGGCTCCCACCTGCTGGAGTGCTGGCGGGCCGGCCGGGGCTCACTCCTCGCGGAGCTTCCCCGGCGCTGAACCGCGCGTCTTCCTGCGGTGGCTGGTGTCGCAGAGCGGGTAGTCGCGGCTGCGGCGGCAGGTGCACAGCGCCACCATGAACCGGTCGAAGACGACGGTGGAGCCGTCCTCCATGACGATCTCGACGGGCCCCTCCACCAGGACGGGCCCGTCGGGATCGAGCACGACACGGCGCGGTTCACGCTCTTTCGGCACGGATCACCACCAGTTCCTCCCGGTCCTGACCGTGCCGGATGAGCCCGTGGGACGCCAGTTCGTCCGCCCTGCTCCGCATGACGGGGCCGAAGGGCTCATCGTGCCGCAGCAGCACGGAGGCCTTCATCCCGGACGTCCGGAGCGCGTCCAGGGTCGTCTCCACTCCGCACAGCGCCGAATGCACCATCAGCAGGAGCCCTCCGGGGCCCAGCTGCCTCGGGGCCTGTTCGCAGACGCGGTCCAGGGTGGCCCGCCCGCGCGGCCCGGCGTCCCAGGCGCGTTCCCGGCCGTGCCGTCCGGGTTCCCCGTTCAGGTTCGGCACGTAGGGCGGGTTGATGGTGATGACGTCGAACCTCTCCCCCTTCACGGGGGTGAAGAGGTCTCCCTGGCGGACCCGGATGTTCACGCCGCGCATCAGCGCGTTGGCGCGCGCGGACATCACGGCCCTCCATGAGACGTCGACGGCCGTCACCCTCGCGGCTCCGTGGAGGGCGGCCGACAGCGCGACCCGTCCGGTGCCGGTGCACACGTCCAGAACCCTGGCTCCGCGCACCCCGGCTTCTTTCAGCGCCTCGCACAGCAGGTGCGTGTCTCCTTGCGGCCGGTATACGCCCGGCAGTCTGAAAATGGCCACTACTTTCAGCTACCACCAGGTAAGCGCTACAAACCCGAAATGACCCAAACATCCCTTTTCTCACATCGGTCCATCAGGGACCGGAAGGAAAGATCTTGAAAACCGGGGCGTGGGAACCGTCGAGCGCGCCGGAGGTGATGCCGGTGCCTCCGTCCGACGCGGACAGCTCGGCCCGCCCGCCGGAGCCCAGATGGGTGGCGGTGCCCGTGAGAGCGACGTCCTCCAGCACGATCCGGCCCCTGGGACGGCCCAGGACCGTCAGGTAGAGGACGTCCGCCTTTCGGGTGAAGACGACTTTCATGCCGTCCGTGGTGGTCGTGGACGAACGGTTCCAGGGCCGGGCGCCGTCGAGCGCCTCGCGGTTCGCCTTCATCCAGGCGCCCATCGCCTTCAAACGGCTCGATTGCTCGGGAACGATGGCCCCCTCCCCTCCGTCGGGACCGAGGTTCAGAAGCAGGGCGCCATTGTTCGCGGCGGCGTTGACCAGCTCGTTCAGGAGTTCCTCGGTGGAGGCGTAATCGGCGTTCGTCTCAGTGCGGTTCAGCCCGAAGGAACCGCCGATCCCCCGGTCCTGCTGCCAGAACTTCTTCTGGACGGTGTCGTGGGACTTGTATTCGGGAGTGCGGAAATCGCTGTGCACGACGTCCTTGGACGTGCTGAGCCGGTCCGCCGACTCCGGGTCGGAGAGGACGGTCTTCAGCAGGACGTCGAAACCCTTGCGCACCGGTTTCCAGCCCAGCAGTTGCCGACCGAACGAGACCGTCTCCCACCGGTCGTTGACGACGCCTTCCGGGACGGTGTTGTAGTAGTCGGCCAGCAGCGAGAACAGCCTCTTCTCCCCCGTGGGCCAGAAGACGTCGTTCCACAGGATGTCGGGCCGGTAGCGCTCTATCAGCTCCCTCACCTGGGCTACGGCGTAAGCGCGGTAGTCCTCCCCGTACGGCTGGTAGGCGTAGTCCCCGAACGTCTGCATCACCTCGCGGCGGAACGTCCAGTCGACGCCGCCGGAGTAGTAGACCCCGAACTTCATCCCCCGGGCCCGGACCGCCTTCGCCAGTTCGCCCAGCAGATCGCGTTTCGCATGGAAATCAGGAGCATGCGGGTTGCGCACCGAGGTCGGCCACATCGAATAGCCGTCGGCGTACTTGGCGGTGACGACGACATAGGACGCCCCCGCCTCCTCGAACGCGGCGGCCCAGCCCTTCGGATCCCATTTCTTCAGACCGGCGTCGAACTTCCGCGCGAAGTCGGAGTAGGGGGCCGTCCCGTAATGCTCCCGGTGGTGGACCGCGGTGGGCGACGACGGGTCCTTCATCGCGTTGGCGTAGTCCTCCGCGTAGGGATTCCTCGTCATGGCCCGGTCGTAGTCCTCGGCCAGCGATTCGGTGATGGTCCTGCCCTTGGGCGCGAACGCCGGCACGGAGTACGGCCCCCAGTGCAGCATGATCCCGAATTTGGCGTCGGCGAACCAGGACGGCAGCGCGTGCTTTCCGAGGGACTCCGCGGTCGCGGTGAACGGACCGCTCGTGGTCATGCGGGCCAGGGAGTCGTCGCGCATCATCCAGAGCTTGGAGCCCGCGAGGAAGACGACGCAGACCAGGACGAACCCGAGGGCCGCCAGGCCCAGGTACTTAAGAAGGAACCTCCGGATCTTCTTCATCTCGTCTTCCGTCGTGCTCTCGCGGCGGCTCCTCCGAACGCGCCGGGCAGAGCCGCACCGCTGTGATGGCATGCCGCTCGATCTCGACGACCTCGAAATCCCATCCCGCGACCTCGACGCGATCCCCCGGCCGTTCGGGGAGGCGCCCCAGCCTGGAGAGCACCAGCCCCGCGACGGTGGTGTACCCGCTGTGCGGCGTTTCACCGAGGTCCACGTTCAGATCGGGCAGGTCGTGGACGGGGAAGGTGCCGGGCAGCAGCAGCGCGCCCTCCCTTTCTCCCTTGACGGAAAGAATGTCCTGATCCACCCCTTCCGAGAACTGTCCGACGACTTCTTCCATCAGGTCGTCCAGCGTGACGATGCCGGCGAGCGAGCCGTTCTCGTCCATCACCAGCGCGATCTCCTGGTGCGCGGCCTTGAACTCCCGCAGCGCCTCCGTGACCCGCATGATGTCGGGGAACACCATCGCCGGACGGACGCTGGAGCCGACCGGCACGTCCTCGTCCTCGCCGACGAGGTCCCGCAGGTGCGCCATGCCGAGGACCTCGTCCACGTGCCCGGCCGTCGCCACCGGGGCCCTGGAGTGCCCGGACCTGGCCAGGTCGACCCGGGCCCGCCCGACCGGGAGGTCGTGCGGCAGCGAGAAGACCAGGCGGCGCGGCACGAGCACCTCGCGCAGGATCCGCGAGTGCAGGTCCAGCGCGCTGGAGATCACCGTGCGCTGCTCGTCGCTCAGCTCCTCGTGCCCGGACACCAGCTCCTTCAGCTCCTCGGGGCTGACCGGCTCCTCGCCGACCGACGGGTCGCCGCCGCACAGCCTGACCACCCCGTCGGTGGCCTTGCCCAGCGCCCACACCGCGGGCCGGGACAGCCGCGCCATCCACTCCAGCGGCGCGGCCACCAGCAGCCCCCAGCGCCGCGGGTACTGCATCGCCAGCCGCTTGGGCGCCAGCTCGCCCAGCACCAGCGTGAAGAAGGTGAGCACGACCGTCACCGCCGCCACCGCCGCGGCCCGCGCCGCGCCGCCCAGGAAGCCCAGCGGCCCCACCAGCGGCTCCGCCAGGGAGACGGCCGCCGTCGCGGAGGCGAGGAAGCCGGCGAGGGTGATGCCTATCTGGATGGTCGCCATGAACCGGTTGGGGTCCCGGGCGAGCCTGGCCAGCCGCCGGGACGCGCCGCCCTCGTCCTCCAGTTTCCGCAGCTGCCCCTCCCGCAGCGAGATCAGCGCGATCTCGCTGCCCGCGAACAGCGCGTTCAACAGGATCAACACCAGGACCAGCGCGATGTTGCCCCAGTAACCACCCAATTACTCCACCACCCTTTCTCCTCCCTCCCTTTACCCGCCGGTTCGGCAGTATGTCCGTGTTCTGAGGGTTGACCGCGTCACTCCGGAAAGGGATGGTGCGAGCAGCGCAGAAAGTGTCCCGGGTCACGGAGGTGACAGGTGCTCGGACGGATCCTGGCCATGCTCGTCCTCATCGCCGCAAGCGTCCTGTTCCCTCCGGCGGCCTCCGCCGGACCGGCGACGGACCCCGCGACCTGCGACCCCGTGGACCCCGCCGCCTGCCTGCTGCCGTTCCCCAGCGACTGGTACACCGTGCCGGACGCGAGCACCGCGACCGGCCTGCGCGTGAACCTCTCGCCCGCTTCGACTCCCCGCAACCGGCTGGGAAGGCACATCGACCCGGCCGAGTGGAACCGGAACGACGGCTTCTCCCCCGGCTCGATGCTGCTGGCCCACGTCCCCCGGCTGGATCTCGGCGCGACGGGAGCGGCTCCCGTCACGGACATGGCGCGTTCACTGCACGACGACGCCCCGATCGTCGTCCTGGACGCCGCCACCGGAGAACGCTGGCCGTACTTCGCCGAACTCGACGCCGGCGCCGCCGCCTCGCCCGAACGGCAGGCCCTCATCATCCGGCCGGCGCGGAACTTCCTCGAAGGCCACCGGTACGTGGTGGCCTTGCGCGACCTGAAGAACGCCTCCGGGCAGGCGCTCGAGCCCAACGACGTCTTCCGCACGCTGCTCGGGCCGGCGCTTCCGGACGGTGATCCGCTGTACGCGCGCCAGCGGGCGGCCAAGAAGGTCGTCGCCGACCTGGGACGGCACGGCATCGGCACGGACGGCCTCCACCTGGCCTGGGATTTCACCATCGCCAGCGAGCGCAACCTGTCCGAACGGATGCTGCACATCCGGGACGACGCCTTCGGAAGGCTCGGCGACAAGAGCCCGTCGTTCCTCGTCACCGAGGTCATCGACAACCCCGAAGGCGACCCGATCGCCCGCAGAGTGCGCGGCACGATGACCGTCCCGAGCTACCTCGACACCTACGGCGGCCTGCCCGGCTCCCGATTCCGGTACGGCCCGGACGGGCTTCCGGCCCGGCTCCCCCTCAACGTCCAGGTCACCGCGTTCCAGTGCGAGATCCCCCGCAGCACGCTCACGGAACCGGGCCGCGCCTCCCTCTACGGACACGGACTCCTGGGCAGCGAGGAAGAGGTCGGCTCCGGCGCGATCAAGGCGTTCGCCTCCGAGCACGGCTTCGTCTTCTGCGCCACCAAATGGGCGGGCCTGTCGAAGGACGACGTCGCGAACGCCGTCGTCTCCCTGGCCGACTTCGGCAACTTCCCCTCCATGGCCGACCGGATGCAGCAGGGCATCCTCAACATGCTCTGGCTGGGCCGCGCCATGACCACCGGGCTGCCGAAGCACAAGGCCTTCCAGAACGCCGACGGCGAGCCCGTCATCGACGTCTCGCACGACCTGGCCTACTACGGCAACAGCCAGGGCGGCATCATGGGCGGCGCGCTCACCGCCGTCTCCACCGACATCCGGCACGCCGTACTGGGCGTACCCGGCATGAACTACAGCACGCTGCTCAACCGCAGCGTCGACTTCACCCAGTACGCCGTCGTCATGAACCTCGCCTACCCCGACAAACTCGACCAGCAGCTCAACCTCGCGCTGGCCCAGATGCTCTGGGACCGGGCCGAGGCCAACGGATACGCCCAGCACCTCACCGACGACCCCCTGCCCGGCACCCCCTCCCACCGGGTCCTGCTGCACGTGGCATTCGGCGACCACCAGGTCTCCCCGCTCACCGCCGAGGTCCAGGCCCGCACCATCGGCGCCCGGATCCACCGGCCCGCCGTAGCCCCCGGCCGCAACCCCGACACCATCCCGTACTGGGACATCCCGGCCATCGAGAACTACCCGCACACCGGCTCGGCCCTGATCATCTGGGACAGCGGCTCCCCTTACGGCCCCCTCACCAACACCCCGCCCACCGAAGGCCGCGACCCCCACTCCGACCCCCGGAAGTCACCCAGCGCCCGATTCCAGGCGGCCGCCTTCCTGAAAACGGGCCAGATCGTGGACGTGTGCGAAGGCGCCCCCTGCACCGCCGCCCCTGGAGGATGAACGGAGCCGCAGCTCTCGGCCGCCCGCCGACCATGACCGCGCACGCTGAACGATCCGCAGGGCCGCCCTCGCCCGACCTTCACGGTCCTCACCGGGCTAGGCTTTCCCCGAGGCCAGGAGAGGAGGCGCCATGGCGGACGAACTGGTGATACCCGGCCGGTACAACGGCCCGGCGGGCAGCGCCAACGGCGGTTACGCCTGCGGTCTCTTCGCCGCCGCGGCGGGTGACCCGAGGCTGCCCAGGTCCATCGTCACGCTCCGCCTCCCCCCGCCTCTGGACACTCCCCTGACCGTGGAACCGGGCGAGAAAGAGGCCCGGATCCTGCACGGCGACGACGTGATCGCCACCGTCGCCCCGGGCGTCGACCAGATCCACGCCGTCCCCCCGGTCTCCGCGGAGGCCGCCGAAGCGTGCCATTCGCGCTACCAAGGCCACGCCTACCACCCGTTTCCGACGTGCTTCGTCTGCGGCCTGGACCGCCCCGCCCGCGATGGGCTCGCCCTGACCCCCGGCCCTCTCCCGGGCCGCCCCCGCGAGGTCGCGTGCCTCTGGACCCCCGACCCCTCTTCGGCGAACGCGGACGGCACCCTGGACCCCGCCCTCGTCTGGGCCGCCCTGGACTGCCCGAGCGGCTGGACCGAGGACCTGTCGGCACGACCCCGTGTCCTCGGCCGCATGTCCGCCCAGGTCCACACCCTTCCCGTCCCCGGGAAGCGCCACGTCATCACGGCCTCCTCCGCCCTCCCGGAAGGCCGCAAGATCTTCAGCCACTCCGCCCTCCACACCGAGGACGGCACCCTCCTGGCCGTGGCCTCCGCCGTCTGGATCACCGTCCCCCACGGCGACGCCCCGGCCGGTTGAACGAGCCCGCGCCCGCCGTCAGAGCGGCCTCCCAACTCCTGCACCGACCGCCCCTGGGCGGCGTCACAGAGGTCGTCCGCGCCCTCCTGGCCGTCCAGGCCCAGGACGTCGCCGCGTTCCCGCTGGCCTTCCGGGCCCGGATGGAAGGCGTCACCCGCGCCGAGATCGACGCCGCGCGCACCGACCGCTCGGTGATCCGCTGCCGGGGACCGCGCGGCACCCTCCACCTGGTGGCGGCCGAGGACGCCCCCTGGTTCCCGCCTCTCGTCCGTGGTTCCGCGACCGCCTCCCTGCGCCGCCTCCGCGAACTCGGCCGCGAGACCTCCTACGAGGACGCCCTGCGCCGGATCGACCGCGCCCTGCGCGACCAGGGCCCCCTGACCAAGGCGGAACTGGGAGCCCGGCTCTCCGAGGAGGGCCAGGCGATCGTCCACCTGGCCCTGCTGGGCGCGCACGCGGGCCTCACCGTCCTGGGCCCGGAACGCGACGGCAAGCCCACCTACGTGCACACCGTCGACTGGCTGGGATCTCCGCTCCCCACCGAACCCGAGGACGAGGGCAAAGCCCTGCGCGAGCTGGCCCTGCGCTACCGCCGAGCCCACCACCCCTGCACCCCCGAGGACCTCGCCCTCTGGTCCGGCCTCCCCCTGCGCACGGCCCGCCGCGCCTGGCGCGACCTCCCCGGGCCCGCCCCTACCCCGGCCCCGGCAGCTTCTTTCGTCCGTCTCCTCCCCGCCTACGACGAGTACCTCCTCGGCTGGACCACCCGCCCCGTCCCCGCCTCCCGGCACCGCGACGTCCATCCGGGCGGCGGCGTCCTCCGCCCCACCGTCATCGCGGACGGCCGGATCGTCGGCGTCTGGCCCGGCGGCCGCATCGACCTGTGGGAACCCGCCGACTGCTCCGCAGAACTGGCCGACCTCGTCCGGTTCCGAGAGCCGCTCCGCCACGTCCGCTGAAGTCCTCTGGGAAGAGGGAAGGGGCCGTCTGTGGAGCAACGGGGCCGGGATCATCGCGGAACTGGGCGTCTCGCCGGACGGGGAGGGCGCGCCGGTCGACGCGCTCGTGCAGTACGCGTTCGACGGACGGCGGCTGCTCCGGCTGGACGCGGCGCCTGCGGTGAGGCGGGCGGAGGTCTGTTCACCAGCTGATTCCGGCCGCCACCGGCAGATGGTCGCTGCCGGTGGCCGGCAGCACCCATGAGCGTTCCGGCTTCACGCCGCGGACCAGGATCTGGTCGGCCCGTACCACCGGGAAGGACGCCGGCCAGGTGAAGCCGAAGCCGCTCCCGGCCTCGTCCTGGGCCGAGCGCATCTGTGAGGTGAGGCCGGCGAGCGCGCGGTCGTCCGTGGTGCCGTTCAGGTCGCCGAGCAGCACCACCCGCTTGTTCTCCTCGGCGGCGACGGCCTTGCCGAGCGCCTGCACGCCGATGTTCCGCGAGGCCGTCCAGAAGCCCGCCCTGGGATTCACCCGTACGGACCCCAGGTGGACCGCGTACACCGCCAGCGGCCCGTGGTCCGTGGCCACCGTGGTGCGCAGCGCCCGGTTCGGAGCCGTCTTCTCGTCGGCCGGTATGGTCTCCGCCAGCGGCCCGTGGTTCATGACGTCGATCGGCCGGGTGTCCGACAGCGGCAGCCTGCTCCACAGCCCGACCGTGCCCAGCACCGTGTGGTACGGGTAGGTTTTCGCCAGTTCCTTCTGATACGTGCCCATGGTCTGCGGGATCAGCTCCTCCAGCGCCAGCACGTCCGCCCCGGAGGCGGCCAGGGCGCGGGCGGTGCCGGCGGGGTCGGGGTTGGCGGCGCCGACGTTGTGGCCGACCACGGTGAGGTCGGCGCCCGGGTGGGATTTGTCGGCGAGCTGCCCGCCGAAGAGGTACGCCCACGCCACGACCGGCAGCAGCAGCGCGGCCACCGCGGAGGCGGAGCGGCGCCACAGCGCCCCGGCCAGCAGCACCGGAACGCCCAGGCCGAACCACGGCAGGAAGGTCTCCACCAGGCTGCCGAGGTTCCCGGGCCGGTTCGGGATCTTCGCGTGCAGCAGCATGAGCAGACCCAGCAGCAGTGCCGACGCCGCGAGCACCGGGCCGCGCCTCCAGGGCTCCGGCCGGGAGGCGATCAGGAGCGCCCGGCGGACGCCCGCGCGACGACGGCCGACACCGCCCTGCCCGGGCTCGGCCTCGTCCACCGGAGCCCGTCCTCGCATACTGTCGGTCACTTCCGCATCCTAAGGTCCTGGGTGGGATCGGCGTACATGCGCGGGCAGCCGTGGTCGATCGCTTCTGGGCGCAATTCGTAGTGCCAGGCCTCGTTCCTGTAGATCTGGCACAGCCCGTACTCGGAACCGTTTTTCGACAGCCATGCCGTGGCATCGGAGCGCCCGATGTCGACCGCCTCTCCTTTCACGTGAAGAGAGGTCGCCGCGGTCGCCACCCACCGCGCCGCCTCTTTCTCAGATCCGTATTCGGAGATCGCTTCGCGAAGAATCTGATTCTGGTACGCCGGGGAACGCCAGCCGCTATTGACATAGAATTCGATTTCTTCGTTCGCGGCGTCCGTCGCGGCCCGGCGGAGCGCCTTGAGGAGACCGGGATCGAGGTTGACCACGGCCGCGATCGCGTCGTCGAAAACCGTGACGCCGTCGGGGACGACACCGTCGGCCTCGCCGAGCGGACCACGGCGTTCACTGCGAGGGCCTTTCTCGCCGGGCGAACCGCGTTGCGCATTGCGAGGAGCGTTCGAGGGCGATGCGGTGGGGAAGGACCACGACGCGGTCGAGGAGGGCGAGGAATTCTGCGGCTGAAAGGCGAGTGCCGCACCGATCATCGCAATGACGAGTATCAGGCCGACGCCGAGAATCCAATGAATCCTGCGGGACGCTTTTCGCGCCGGGGCCGGTATTCGAGACATACGGCCAGTCAAGACAGCGTGACGTTGCCGGCACGTATGGAATTTTCGATACGCCGACGATATGCGCCGGCCCGTAGCATCGATCGTATGCGTGTGTTGATCGTCGAGGACGAACCCTTTCTCGCGGAGGCCATCCGCGCCGGCCTGCGCCTGGAGGCGATCGCGTCCGACATCGCGGGCGACGGCGGTACCGCTCTGGAACTGCTGAGCGTCAACGCCTACGACATCGCCGTCCTCGACCGCGACATCCCCGGGCCGTCCGGGGACGAGATCGCCGAACACGTCGTCGCCTCCGGCAGCGGCATGCCGATCCTCATGCTCACCGCCGCCGACCGGATCGACGACAAGGCCTCCGGGTTCGGGCTCGGCGCCGACGACTACCTCACCAAGCCTTTCGAGCTCCGGGAGCTCGTCCTCAGGCTCAGAGCGCTCGACCGCAGACGTGCCCACAGCAGGCCGCCCGTACGAGAGATCGCCGGTCTGCGGCTGGACCCGTTCCGCAGAGAGGTCTACCGGGACGGCCGCTACGTCGCACTGACCAGGAAGCAGTTCGCCGTGCTCGAAGTCCTCGTCGCCGCCGAAGGCGGTGTAGTCAGCGCCGAAGAGCTCCTGGAGCGGGCATGGGATGAGAACGCCGACCCGTTCACCAACGCCGTACGCATCACCGTCTCGGCACTGCGCAAGCGTCTCGGCGAGCCTTGGATCATCGCCACCGTGCCCGGCTCCGGCTACCGCATCGACGCTCGGCCGGAGGCCGGGCACGGAGAAGGCCGTGGATAGAGCGCCCGGACCGAGCGTCCGCCTCAAACTCACCCTCAGCTACGCCGGGTTCCTCATGCTCGCGGGCGCCCTGCTGCTCGCGGCGGTGTGGATCTTCACCCTGCGCCACCTGCCCGCCTACGCGAGCGTCCCCGGAGGGGTGCTGATCCGTTCGACCCTCCTGCACGACTTCGCGTCGGCCGCGGGCGCGGTGCTGTTCTTCCTGCTGGTGTTCGGCCTCGTCGGAGGGTGGGTCCTCGCCGGCCGGATGCTCGCTCCGCTGACCCGGATCACGGACGCCACACGCATGGCCACGAACGGGTCGCTCTCCCACCGGATCCGGCTACCGGGCCGCGACGACGAGTTCCGCGAACTCGCCGACGTCTTCGACGGCATGCTCGAGCGGCTCGAGGCGCACGTCGCCGAACAGCGGAGATTCGCGGCCAACGCCTCTCACGAGCTGCGCACCCCGCTGGCGATCTCGAAGGCGCTTCTCGACGTGGCCCGCACCGATCCGAACCGCGACACCGGCGAAGTCATCGAACGCCTCCACGCCGTCAACACCCGGGCGATCGACCTCACTGAAGCGCTGCTCCTGCTCAGCCGCGCCGAACGGCGGTCCTTCACCCGGGAGCACGTCGACCTGTCCCTCCTGGCCGAAGAAGCCGCCGAGACGCTCCTCCCCCTGGCGGAAAAGCGCGGCGTCACCATCGAGACCTCAGGTGACATCGCCCCCGCCATCGGATCGCAGGCGCTCCTGCTGCAGCTGACCATGAACCTCGTGCAGAACGCGATCGTCCACAACCTGCCCGAACACGGCACCGTGTGGGTGAACACCAGCGTCCGCCCCAAGACCGTGGCGCTCACCGTCGAGAACACCGGCGAGAAGCTCACCCCGCAACTGGTCTCGACGCTCACCGAACCGTTCCAGCGCGGCACCGAACGCATACACACCGACCACGCGGGCGTCGGCCTCGGCCTGGCGATCGTCAAGACCATCACCCAGGCACACGACGGAACGCTCACCCTAGCCCCGCGCCCCGCCGGCGGAATCCGCATCACCGTGGAACTACCCACGACGGCCCCGCACACCGACAGGTGAAGAATCAAAGAATTGATGCGCCACCACTGCGGTGAATCCGCGACAAGAACACTGAGGGCAGAAGCCTAGGGCTGCAGCATGAACGTCGTGCCGGGCTCGGTGGAAAATGACCCCTCTGCTACCGGACAGGGGTCGGCCTTCCGCCGGCGGTTCCGGAGCCGCTCCGGCCCGTCGGCTGAAGTCCTCTGGGAAGGGGACGCGAAAGTGGGAAGGGGCCGTCTGTGGGGACGCGATGAGGGTGCTGGTGGCCGGGGCGGGGGTGGGGGGGCTCGCGTTGGCGCGGGGGCTGGCCGCTGATGGGCATCACGTGCGGGTCTTCGAGAAGGCGGACGGGCCTCGGACGTCGGGCGGGGTACTGACGCTGTGGAGCAACGGGGCCGGGATCCTCGCGGAGTTGGGAGTCTCGCTGGACGGGGAGGGCGCGCCGGTCGACGCGCTCGTGCAGTACGCGTTCGACGGGCGGCGGCTGCTGCGGATGGACGCGGCGTCTGCGGTCCGCCGGTATGGGCGGCAACACGTGTGCCTGCCCCGGCGGCGGCTGATCCGCCTGCTCACCGACGGCCTGCCCGACGGGGCCGTCTCCTTCGGGAGGGCTTGCACGGGCCTTGCGTATGACGAGGGCGGAGTGCGGTTGGACTTCGCCGACGGAAGCAGCGAGACCGGGGACGTGCTCGTCGGAGCGGACGGCCACCGCTCAGCGGTACGTCGCGCGCTGTGGGGGCAGAATCCCGGCGGATCTGACCGAACGCCGCAGTTCATCGCCGTGGAAGACACCGAGGACTCGGTCGTCCGGACCCTTTCGGAGCAGCTCTCCCGCAGCGGGGATCCGGGTGAACCGAGCGGCTGGGCGACCTGGCAGGGGCTGGGTCGCGTCCCCCTCGGCCTGGCCGAGCGCCGCGAGGGGATGCTGATCGTCGGCAGGGAGGGCGTGTGCGGGCTGATGCCCGCCGGGAAGGACCTGGTGCAGTGGTGGTTCGACCGGCGGTGGACACCGGGTGACCCGCTGCCCGAGCTTCCCGTCCATGACCTTCGGCGGAGGTTCGGGCACTGGGCGTCGCCCGTGCCCGAGGTCCTGGCTGCGATCGACGGCGAGGTCGAGTTCTTCCCTCATTACCGGCATCGGGTGCCGCGCGTGTGGGGCAGAGGCCCGTGCACGCTGGTGGGCGACGCCGCGCACACCATGCCGCCCACCCAGGCGCAGGGTGCCAACCAGGCGCTCGAAGACGCCTGGGCGCTGATCTCGGCGTTGCGGGAGGCCACCGATCTCCCCGTGGCGCTGCGCCGGTACGAGCGTGAGCGCTCCCGGCGCGCCGCGCGGATCGCCCTGGCCGCGGGCACCGAGTGCGTCAACAGGTACCTCCCGGTCCTCAGCCGTCTCGTCCCCGACCGCCTGACCGGCCCCGCCTACACCTGGTGGCTCCGCCACATCAGCGACTACCTCTCGGATCTCCCCCGCTGACCTGGAACAGTCCTGACGGGACCGCTGGGCGAAGACCCCGGGCCTCAGGGGCGAGCGGAGGAGACGCGGCGGAGGAGATAGGTGTCCATGACCCAGCCTGAGGCGGCTTTGGCCTCGGCGCGGGCTCGGAGGATGCCGTCGAGGGCCTGGTCCAGACGGCCCGCCGCCAGGGCCTCGTCGGGGGAGCCCAGGTTGGCGCCCCACCAGATGTGCCAGGCGGACGGGTCGGGCAGTGCGCGGCAGCGGAGGGCTCCGTCGAGCATGACGAGGATGTTGTCGTTGCCCGCCGCGGCCTCGGCGGGGAGGCGGCGTCCTGTGGTGACCGTCAGGGAGGTGCCGATGTCGTTGAGGACGAGGCGGTGGCGGGCGGCGAGGAGCTGGAGGCTGCTCACGCCCGGGATGACGTCATAGGAGAAGGTGAGATTTCCCCTGGCCAGGACACGTTCGACGATGCGGACGGTCGAGTCGTACAGGGACGGATCACCCCAGACCAGGAAACCCACGTCACCTGGATCGGCGAGCATCGCCTGCTCATAGGCGGCGGCGCGGGCCTCGTGCCAGTCCTCGACGGCGCGCCGGTAGTCGGCGGGGTCGTCGCGGTCGCGTTCGGGATCTCGAACGGTCACGATGCGGTATTCGCCGGGCAGGTGGCGGCGGCAGATCTCCTCGCGGGCGCGCAGGAGGCCGTCCGTTCCGGCGTGGTCGGCGGACTTGTCGGGGACGAGGAAATAATCGACCTCGTTCATGGCCCGGACGGCTTCGGCCGTCACCTGGTCGGGATGGCCGGGGCCGATGCCGATGATGCGGACGCGTCTCACCGGCCGTCGTCCTCCAGGTCGCCTTCGACCTCGAGGTGGACGCGGCGCAACTCCTCCAGCAGCTCCGGGTCGGGGGACTCCCACAGGCCGCGTTCGGCGGCCTCGTCAAGGCGTTCGATCACGCCGCGCAGAGCCCACGGGTTGGCGCGCCGCATGAACCGCTGGACCTCCTCGTCCAGGACGTAGCTGGTGGCGAGGGCCTCGTACATCCAGTCGTGGACGACGCCGGCGGTGGCGTCGTAGCCGAAGAGGTAGTCGACGGTGGCGGCGAGTTCGAACGCGCCCTTGTACCCGTGGCGGCGCATCGCGGAGATCCAGCGGGGGTTGACCACGCGGGCGCGGAACACGCGGGCGGTCTCCTCGGCCAGGGAGCGGGTCCGGACAGCGTCGGGGGTCGTGGAGTCGCCGATGTAGGCGGCCGGAGCCCTGCCGGTCAGCGCCCGGACGGTCGCGATCATGCCTCCGTGGTACTGGAAGTAGTCGTCGGAGTCGGCGATGTCGTGTTCGCGGGTGTCGGTGTTCTTGGCCGCGACGGTGATGCGGCGGTAGTTGGCGCGCAGGTCCTCTTCGGCGGGGACGCCGTCGAGGCCGCGGCCGTAGGCGAAGCCGCCCCAGGCGGTGTAGACCTTGGCGAGGTCTTTGTCGTCGCGCCAGGTCCCCGCCTCGATCACCTGGAGGATGCCCGCGCCGTAGGAGCCGGGTTTGGAGCCGAAGATGCGGGTGGTGGCCCTTCTCCCGTCGCCGTGGCGGGCCAGGTCGGCCCTGGCGTGGGCGCGGACGAAGTTCTGCTCGTCCGGTTCGTCCAGTTCGGCGACCAGCCTGATGGCGTCGTCGAGCATCGCGATGACGTGCGGGAAGGCGTCCCGGAAGAAGCCCGAGATGCGGACGGTGACGTCGACGCGCGGGCGTCCCAGCTCCTCGAGCGGGACGACGGTCAGGCCGTTCACGCGGCGGGAGGCCTCGTCCCATTCGGGCCGGACGCCGATCAGGGCCAGCACTTCGGCGATGTCGTCGCCGGACGTGCGCATCGCGGAGGTGCCCCACACCGACAGGCCCACCGAACGCGGGTACTCCCCGGTGTCGGCCAGGTGCCGGGCGAGGAGGGAGTCCGCGATGGAGCTGCCCGTCTCGTACGCCAGCCTGGACGGCACCGCCTTGGGGTCGACGGTGTAGAAGTTGCGGCCGGTCGGCAGGACGTTCACCAGCCCGCGCAGCGGAGAACCGGACGGCCCGGCGGGGATGAAGCCCCCGTCGAGCGCGTGCAGGACGGCGTCGAGTTCGTCGGTGGTGGCGGCGAGGCGTGGCACGACCTGCTCGGCGGCGAACTCCAGCACCTTCGTGACCGTCTCGTCATTCCGGCCGAGCCGCGCCCGGACGATCCCGGCGACCGCCGAGGTCTCCCAGCCCGCCTCCTCCAGGTCGGACACCAGCGAACGCGCCGTCGCCTCGACGGCGTCGACGTCGGCGGCGGACGCGTCCGGCTTCAGCCCCAGCGCGGCGCGCAGGCCGGGCAGCGCCTTGGTGTCGCCGCCCCAGATCTGGGTGGCGCGCAGGACGGCCAGCACCAGGTCGACCCGCACCTGGCCGGCGGGCGCCTGGCCCAGCACGTGCAGGCCGTCGCGGATCTGCACGTCCTTGATCTCGCACAGCCAGCCGTCGACGTGCAGCAGGAAGTCGTCGAAGTCCTCGTCGCCGGGGCGGTCCTCCAGGCCGAGGTCGCGGTGCATCTCGGCGCTCTGCAGGAGGGTCCAGATCTGCGCGCGGACCGCGGGCAGCTTGGCCGGGTCCATGGACGCGATGTTGGCGTGCTCGTCCAGGAGCTGCTCGAGTTTCGCGACGTCGCCGTAGGACTCGGCCCGCGCCATCGGCGGGATCAGGTGGTCGACGATCGTGGCGTGCGCGCGCCGCTTGGCCTGGGCGCCCTCGCCGGGGTCGTTGATGAGGAACGGGTAGACCAGCGGGAGGTTCCCGATGGCCGCGTCGGTCGCGCACGCCGCGGACAGGCCCGCGTTCTTGCCGGGGAGCCACTCCATCGAGCCGTGCTTGCCCAGGTGGACGACGGCGTGGGCGCCGAAGCCGTGCTCCACCCAGCGGTAGGCGGCCAGGTAGTGGTGCGAGGGCGGCATGTCGGGGTCGTGGTAGATGGCCACCGGGTTCTCGCCGAAGCCGCGCGGGGGCTGGATCATGATGACGACGTTGCCGGCCCGGATCGTCGCCAGGACGATCTCGTCGTCGTCGTTGACGAACAGCCTGCCGGGGGCCTCGCCCCAGGTCTCGGCCATCGCGCCGGTGAGTTCGGCGGGCAGGTCCGCGGTCCACTTCCGGTAGTCGTCGGCGGGGATGCGGACCGCGCCTTCGGCCAGCTGGGCGTCGGTCAGCCACTCCTCGTCCTGGCCGCCCGCCTCGATGAGCGCGTGGATGAGTGCGTTTCCGGCGGCCGTGTCGGGGTCCTCCCCCTCGACGGGCGGGAGCGGGTCCAGGCCGGGAATCTCTCCCGGTCCGCCCAGGTCGTAGCCCCGTTCCCGCATCGCGCGCAGCAGGCGGATCGCCGAGACGGGGGTGTCCAGGCCGACGGCGTTGCCGATGCGGCTGTGCTTGGTCGGGTAGGCCGACAGCATGAGCGCCACCCGGCGCTCCGCCGCGGGGATCCAGCGCAGCCGCGCGTGGGCGACGGCGATGCGCGCGACCCGGACGCACCGCTCCGGGTGCGCCACGTAGCGGGGAAGGCCGTCCTCGTCGAGCTCCTTGAACGAGAACGGCACCGTGATGATGCGCCCGTCGAACTCGGGAATCGCGATCTGGGTGGCGGAGTCCAGTGGGGAGACGCCGTCGTCGGAGCCCTCCCACGCCTCGCGCGACCAGGTCAGGCACAGCGCCTGCAGGATGGGGACGTCCAGAGCCCGCATCCGCTCGACGTCCCAGGCCTCGTCGTCCCCTCCGGCGCTCGCGGTGCCCGGAGCGGTGCCGCCCGCCGCCAGGACCGTGACGATCAGCGCGTCGAAGGCGGCGAGCGCGTCGTAGAGGTCGCCGGGGGCGGTGCGCAGCGAGGAGACGTAGAGCGGGACGCCGACTGCCTCGCCGGTCTCGTCGATCGCGTCCGCCAGGGAGTGGACGAACGCGTTGTTCCCGCTGGTCTCGTGGGCGCGGTAGTACAGGATGCCGATGCGGGGCAGGTCCCCCGGCGGGAGCGTCCTGTCCGCGTACCCCCAGTCCGGGATGACGGCGGGGGGCTCGAATCCGATGCCGGTGAGCAGCACCGTGTCGGTGAGGAAGGCGTGGAGCTGGGCCAGGTTCGCCGGGCCGCCCTGCGCCAGGTAGCGGTGGGCTTCTGCGGCGGTTCCGACCGGCACCGTCGACAGGCCCATCAGCGCGGCGTCCGGGGTCTGCTCGCCGCCGAGGACGACGAACGGCACGTCCCGCGCGGCGATCGCGTCGAGGCCGTCCTGCCAGGAACGCGCCGTGCCGAGGATGCGGACGACGACCAGCTCCGCGCCGTCGAGGACGCCGGGAAGGTCTGCGGTGTCGAGCCGGGAGGGGTTGCCGAGCGCGTAGTCGGCTCCGGACGCGCGGGCCGACAGCAGGTCGGTGTCGGATGTGGACAGCAGGGCGATGCGCGTCATGACTCTCCTCGGTCGCGAGGCGGAAGCGGGGAACGTTCGAGCCGGTGGCGGGTAAGGGGGTGGCCGTCCCGGAGGTGGCCCGCGACGATCTCGCGTGCCGTCTCGGCGTCGACTCCGCCGTACCAGACGTCGTCTGGCTGCACGCTCACGACCGGTGCGTGGTTGCACGGGAACTGGCAGCCGGTGTGGGTGACCAGGACGTCGTCGTCGGTGAGGCCGCAGGCCATCAGGCCCAGGACGAGCGCTTCGGCCGTGGCGTCCGAGCCCTTGGCGGTGCAGCGCGGGCCCCGGCAGAGGAGCACCTGGTGGCGGTGGCGCGGGACGTGCTCCCAGGCGGGGCTCTCCAGGCCGGCCTCCGTGCCGGTGACGGGTGAGCCGAAGTCCAGCGCGTCGGCCAGGATCCGGGCGGCCCGTTCGGGATCGGCGGACTCCAGCAGGTCCAGGCCGGGCAGCAGGGCGGGGGCTCCGTCTCCGCGTTCGCGCAGCCAGTGCGCGGCGATGCGGCGAAGCCACGACCGGGCCGGGGCGATCCTGCCGAACGAGACGCCGATGAGGGCGATCCGGGTGGCGCCGAGGTCGGCGAGGCGGGTGAGTTCCCTGCTCAGCGAGGGGTCGGCCAGTTGCAGGAAGGCGACCGAGGCTCCCGGCAGGTCTTGCGCCAGCCGGAGCAGCTCGCCCCTGCGGGCGGCTTCCCCCGGTGACATCCCGACCAGCACCGCGGCGGTCCGGCCGCCGTTCGGCTCCCCGGTCAGCACGGGTGCCGCTGCACGACGCACCGCCTGAGAACAGGACCATGCGGATCGTGGCAGGGCACGGGCGATCGACTGCGCATTTCTACTTCCAGACCCTCGTGGAAAACATGACGCGCCTCAGCCGGTCTCCTGGCTCACGCGTCAGCGCCGCACATCCGGCCTTCCCGGACTGGCGTCCAGTGGCCTCCGACGAGCGGACTCGTCGGCGAGGGTCGTGCGACTCGGCGTTCACAGTGGCGAGGGCCGCGCCGGATTCACACCGGCTTCCCGAGCACCAAGGCACGAGCAATGTACCAGCGTCCGTCAACACCACGGATGCCCGCTATTCGCCGTTCGGGAGCATCCGTAGCGCTGTGGCACCATGTCGCCCGTGACCCGTGACCGTGCCGACCGATGCCCCGGCGTGCTGCGACCCTGGATCGCCGATGACGGCGCCCTCATCAGGCTGCGCCTCGTCGGCGGCGAACTCGACGCCGGCGCGCTGCGCCGTCTCGCGTCGGTCGCCGAGGCCTTCGGTGACGGGAACCTGCACCTCACCAGCCGCGCCAACCTGCAGATCCGCGGCATCGCCCACACCGGCGGACGCCTCTCCGCCGAGCTCGTCGAGGCCGTGCGAGAGGCCGGCCTGCTGCCCAGCCCGACCCACGAACGGGTGCGCAACATCCTGGTATCCCCGCTGACCGGGCTGGCCTCCGGACGCGCGAACCTGCGCCCGGTCGCCGCCGAACTAGACCGGCTCCTGTGCGCCGATCCCGAACTCGCCGGGTTGCCCGGAAAGTTCCTGTTCTGCCTGGACGACGGCCGCGGCGACGTGTCCGCCGACCGCTTCGACCTGGGCTTGTTCGCCCTGGACGCCTCCCACGCGCAGGTCCGGATCGGCACCGCCCACCGGGGCCCCGCCATCCCACTCTCCGAAGCACCCGAGGCCCTCCTCGCCTTCGCCCGGAAGTTCCTGCGAATCCGGGGAAACGGCGACGCCGCCGCCTGGCATGTCGACGAACTCCCCCAGACAGGTCGCGAACTACTCGATGCCCCGCCCTTTTCCGAACCGCGTCCCGATTTTGTCGCGCCCACGCCGTTTCTCGGCGAGAGCGGCCTCGACGCTCGATCACCGGAAACGGCGGACGGTCTCCCAGAAACGCCGCTCGCTCACCCTCCGCGCACCCACGACGTCATTCCCGTGCCGCTATTCGACCGGAGCACCGAGCCCTATCCGCGAACACCAAAAGCGGAAGGCCGTCTCCCGGAAACGCCGTTCACTCGCCTCCCGCGCACCCACGTCGCGCCCGTGCCGCCGTTCGGCGGAATCGGCCAGGACGACGGGCGTCAGGCCGGGCATTTCGCCGTGCCCGGTGGTCTGCTCTCCGCTCGGGAGGCCGTCCGACTGGCGTCGCTGGGCTCGCGGATCATCGTGACGCCCTGGCGCAGCATCATCATTCCCGACATATCCGCTTCGGAGCTACTTTGACCTCCTTTTCGTACCGATAAACCGGATTCCCGCGGTCGACCGCGGAGGCTCTCCGACCGGTCCGCGCGGGACTCCGCCGGCCCGTCTCTTCGACCTTCGCGGCTTCGTCGCGCCTTCTCCCGGCCGAGGCCGGAATTTCCCGCTAGGAGTTTCGTTGAACCCGACTCGCCCGACCAGGCGGTTCGCCTATGCCGATGACGGGGCCGCGATCTACGTGGACTCGTTCGCGACCATCCGTGCCGAGAGCGACTTCTCGCACCTGCCGGCCGACGCCGAGAAGGTGGCCGTCCGCATGGTGCACGCCACCGGGCAGGTGGACCTCGCCGGAGACCTCGTCGTCCACGATCGGCTGGTGTCGGCGGCCCGCGCCGCGCTGGAGGCCGGGGCGCCGATCCTCACCGACGCCAACATGGTCGCCTCCGGGGTGACCCGCGCACGGCTGCCGAAGGACAACGAGGTGCTCTGCCTCCTGCGTGACCCGCGTGTCCCGGACCTCGCCCGGCAGTGGGGCACGACCCGTTCGGCGGCCGCGGTGTCGCTGTGGGCCGACCGGCTGGAGGGATCGGTCGTCGCGATCGGGAACGCCCCGACGGCCCTGTTCCACCTGCTGGAGATGCTTTTCGACGGAGCCCCCCGACCCGCCGCCGTCATCGGTGTTCCGGTCGGCTTCATCGGGGCCGCCGAGTCCAAGGACGCGCTGATCGAATGCGCGGCCGAGCTGGACCTGCCGTTCCTCGCCGTCCGGGGGCGGCGCGGCGGCTCGGCCATGGCCGCCTCCGCCCTCAACGCGCTCGCGAAGGAAGCCGAATGACCGGAAAGCTGTACGGAGTCGGCGTCGGCCCCGGAGATCCCGAACTCATCACGTTGAAGACCGCGCGGCTGATCGCGGAGGCCGACGTCGTCGCCTACCACGCGAAGACCGACGGGAGTTCCAACGCCCGGCGCATCGCGGCCTCCCTCATACCGGCCACGGCCGTCGAAGAGCAGCTCGTCTACCCGGTGACGACGGGTTCGACCGAGCACCCGGGCGGTTACGCGGGCGCGATGGCCGAGTTCTACGAGCGTTGCGCCGAACGGCTCGCCGCCCACCTGAAGGCGGGACGCTCGGTCGTGCTGCTCTCCGAGGGGGACCCGCTGTTCTACGGCTCGTACATGTACATGCACGACCGCCTCTCCCCCGACTTCCCCACCGAGATCGTGCCGGGAGTCACCTCGCTGTCGGCCGCAGCGGCAGCGGTCGCCAGTCCCCTGGTCCGGCACACCGACGTGCTGACGGTCCTGCCCGGGACGCTGCCCGTCCCCGAACTCGCTCGGCGGCTCGCCGACACCCAGGGCGCGATCATCATGAAGCTCGGCCGGACCTTCGCCGGAGTACGCCAGGCCCTCGCCGAGGCGGGCCGACTGGACGACGCCCTGTACGTCGAACGCGCCTCCATGCCCGAGCAGCGCTGGCGCCCCGTCCGCGACGTCGACCCCGACACCGTCCCGTACTTCTCGCTCATCGTCGTCACCGGCGACAGCGTGAACGGCGTCCGGACGACCAGCGCCCCCGCCGCCCGCCTCACCGGCTCACCCGAGCCCGCCCCGCTCCCCGCCGGGGAGGCCGAAGCCACCGAACTTCTCGTCATCGGCCTGGGCCCCGGCCCGGACGAGTGGCTGACACCCGAGGCCGCCGACGCTCTGGCCGCCGTCGACCACGTCGTCGGCTACGCCCCCTACGTCAACCGCGTCCCCCAGCGCCCCGGCCTGCGACGCCACGCCAGCGGCAACACCGTGGAGGTCGACCGGGCTTCGTTCGCCCTGCGCCTGGCGGCTTCCGGCGAACGCGTCGCCGTGG
>NZ_BAAATZ010000007.1:187826-238478 GCF_039533685.1 Actinocorallia aurantiaca
CTCCGGCGGCGACGCCGGCGTCTTCGGCATGGCCGCCGCCGTCTTCGAGGCCGCCGAACACCCCGACCTGCGACACGTCCCCATCCGCGTGGTCCCCGGCATGACCGCCGTCCAAGCGGTAGCCGCCCGCGCCGGGGCCCCCCTCGGCGGCGACTTCGCCGTGATGAGCCTCTCCGACCGCCTCAAGCCGTGGGATGTCATCGAGAAACGCCTCCGCGCCATCGCCGAGGCCGACCTCGTCCTGGGCATCTACAACCCGGCCTCCCGCTCCCGCACCACCCAGGTCGCCGAGGCCCGACGCGTCCTCCTGGACCACCGCTCCCCCGACACCATCATCATCGTCGGCCGTGACATCGGCCGCGCGGAGGAGTCCCTCACCGTCACCACACTTGCCGATCTCGATCCCGCGTCCATCGACATGAAGTGCCTGCTCATCGTCGGCGCCCAGGCCACCAGGCGCACCCCGTCCGGCCGGGTCTGGACGTCCCGCTCGGTCCCCGCCGAATGATCCCTCCCGGACGGTCCGCATCACGTCACCACGAGCTACACCGAGCATCGTGTCTTTCCCTCGGCGAGCCGATCGACCTTCCGCCTCCCCTGAACCTCGCCCTGAACAACCAGTGCCTTCCGCGCCTACGGCTCGCCGTCCGCCCGATTCGCCTCCTCCGGCCGGGTCTGGACGTTCCGGCCGTCAGGCGGTCCGGATCCGGTTGAGGTCGTGGCCGAGGGGGGTGCCGCGGAAGGCGTCCCAGACGTGACCGGTCCCGGTGGCCGCGTGGTGGCCCAGCAGCCACCGGGCATGGACCGAGGCGCCCTCCCAGAGCGGCACCATTCCCTTCAGGTCGGGCACGAGGCGCACTGACGGAGGCTTTCCGTCCCGAAGGAGAGCCGCGTCGGCGGCGCAGCAGGCCACCGGTCGCGGCGCTCCTGCCTCCGGCCGCCACAACGCCCTCGCGTCCGCGCTCTCGTGGTAGGGATCGAAGAGACACGGTCGGAAAGAGGCGCTGTGGTACTCGAAGCGCGCCATGGAGATCTCGGCCGTGAACACCTCCACGGACTGGTTGTCCCAGTGCAGGTCCCCGGGTTCTCCTGCCCGCCACCCGTCCCGCAGCCGCCTGGCCGCCTCCAAGGGCGCACCCACCAGTTCCTCGGCCAGGGACAGCTCCCGGTCCAGCCCGTCCATGATGCGCAACGCCAAAGCCCGTCCCCGGGCCAGATCAGCTTTCGACACATGGGTATGGACGCTTCGACGGCCCTCCCGGTTGGGCCAGATCCACCGAAATTCGCCGTCGGCCTTCTGGCGGCACACGCCGACGTCCGCCCAGAGGACTACAGGTAGACATATCCGCTCTTCGCGCCATCCGGCCTTTGAAGTCCAGGTCGACAATGACCTCCCGACTCTCAAGGCCTGGAGGGGCTCCTGCCGAACACGGCCGCTTCGACGGCTGCGGCGGCGCTGCGCCGGGCAAACGATTCAGGGGCTCCGGTCGCAGCTCAGGCCGAGCATGGCGTGGGCGAGGGCGTCGGGGTCGGGCGGGGGCGGGAGGGTCTCGGGCTGGGGGGCGGTGAAGGCCTGGATCATGTAGGCGACGAGGCGGGGGGAGCTCTCGGGGGCGGCGTGGGCGGTGGCGGCGATGACGCCGGCGTTGGCCATGAGCAGGATGACCATGTCCTGGTCGGTGAAGTCGGGGCGCAGGCGGCCGGTGGCCTTGGCGCGGTCGATGAGTTCGAGGAAGTCGTGGTAGGCGCGGGCTCGTAGTTCTTCCAGGTGGGTCGCCGCCGGGAAGGTCATCGTCAGGATGTCGGCGAAGCCGCGGTTGGTGGCCTGCATGGAGCACACGGTGCGGATGTAGCCGGTGAAGCCGTTCCAGGGGTCGCGGTCGGCCAGGGCCTTCTCGGCGGCGTCGGCGTAGGTGTGCATGGTGTCGGCGAAGACGGCGTCCAGGAGGTCCTCGCGGGTGGGGAAGCGCCGGAAGAGGGTGGCGATGCCGACTCCCGCGGCACGGGCGACCGCTGACATGGGCACGTCGATCCCTTCGGCCGCGAAGGTCGTGCGGGCGGCGGCGATGATCCGTTCGCGGTTGCGTTCGGCGTCCACGCGCAGGGGCGCCCCACCTGACGGGCAGGGGCCTTGGCCCGGGGTGTCGTGATCGGCGCTGCTCATGAATCCCATCATAGGCCGCAAGTGGAAAAAGCCTTCCGGTTGTGGTGCCGGTGTTACAGTCGGCGATGGAAACGGGAAACCCTTTCCACTGGACGTCCGGAGACTCTCATGCGTGCTGTCGCCGCGGGCGCCGCCCCGTCGGCTCCGCGAGTCCGCGACGTGCCGGCTCCACGCCTTGAGGCCGGAAAGGCGCAGGCCGCCCGCGCGGCCATCAACATGTGGATCGGCGACGACGGCCCCGAAGGCATCCCTTCGGCCGCCCCTGAGCGGATCGCCCCTGCCCGTCGGCGGCCGCACGACGAACCCGAGGTCGTCTTCAACGCCTGACGTTCTTGACGCCGGCCGTGCTCCGGAACCTTCCCCCATCCCCCCTCTGTAGGAGCCCCCTGATGAACACGACCCTGTGGATCGCGCAGGCCGTCCTGGCCGCGATATTCGGCATCGCCGGAGTGTGGAAGTCCATTCCGTCCCACAGGACGCTCGCCCTCCAACTGCCGTGGGTGGAGGACTTCTCCATGTCCGTCGTCCGGTTCATCGCCGTAACCGAACTCGCCGCGGCGTTCGGCCTGATCCTGCCCGCGGCGACCGGCATCGCCCCGATCCTCACTCCCCTGGCGGCGACCGGTCTGGTGATCGTCATGATCGGCGCCATCATCACCCACACCCGCCGCAAGGAACCGGGCGCCGTCGTCTTCAACGCCGTCCTGCTCCTGGCCGCCGCCTTCGTCGCCTGGGGACGGTTCGGCCCGCACGCCCTGTAGGCCCCCGGGCCGGGGCCGGTGCACCACGCCGCCGGCCCCCGGCCGGGCCCCCGAACCGCCTCACCGTCATCGGCCCCCTTCATGGGGCCCACCACAAGCCGTAAGTGGAAGAACTCTTCCGTTTCTGGTGTTACCCTGCGGTGGAAACGGAAAGTGCTTTCCACTTCAACGCCTGACGCCCCCGACGCCAGGGATCCCGCGCCCCGGCGCCTTCCTCCATCCCCCTCTGTAGGAGACCCCTGATGAACGTGACCCTGTGGATCGTGCAGGCCGTCCTGGCCGCGATGTTCGGCATGGCCGGAGTGATGAAGTCCACCCAGCCCCGCGAGAAGCTCGCCGCCCAGCTGCCGTGGGTGGAGGACTTCTCCACGCCGGTCGTGCGGTTCATCGGCGCGGTCGAACTCGCCGCGGCGCTCGGCCTGATCCTGCCCGCGGCGACCGGCATCGCCCCGATCCTCACTCCCCTGGCGGCGACCGGTCTGGTGATCGTCATGGTCGGCGCCATCATCATCCACGTCCGCCGCAAGGAATCGGGCGCCATCGTCTTCAACGCCGTCCTGCTCCTGGCCGCCGCCTTCGTCGCCTGGGGACGCTTCGGCCCGCACGCCCTGTGAACCCCCGGGCCGGGGCCGGTGCGCCATGGTGCCGGCCCTGGCCCGGACTCCACCCGAACCGCCTCACCGTCAAGGAGTCCTGATGCGCGTCACCGTCTTCGGAGCCACCGGGAAGATCGGCCGACTGGTCGTCGACCAGCTGCCGGCCCAGGGCCACCACGTCGTCGCGTTCGCCCGTAGTCCCGGCAAGCCGCAGCGCACCGACCCTCACCTCACCGTCATCGGTGGCGAGCTGTCCGACACCGACGCCGTCGCCCGTGCCGTCGCCCGAAGCGACGCCGTCATCAGCGCCCTCGGCCCCTCCCTCAAGCGCTCCACCCCGGCCGGTCCGCTCGCCGCCGGAACCCGCACCATCGTCGAGGCGATGGAGAACGCCGGGATCTCCCGGATCATCGCTCTGGCCACGCCCTCTCTGCCCGACCCGCGTGACGGCAGGCACTGGAAGCACTCCGTCCTGCCGGTCATGGCGGGCCTGGCCTTCCCCAACGCCCTCACCGAGCTGCGCGGCATGACCGAGGCGATCACCGGCTCCGGCCTGGACTACACGATCGCCCGCATCACCAACCCCACCGACAAGCCCGCCACCGGACGCATCCGCGCCGGATACCTCGGCCACGACAAGGTCGGCTCCACCATGAGCCGCGCCGACATCGCCGCCTTCATGGTCGGCCAGCTCGCCGACACCCGCCACAGCCGCTCCATGCCCGCCATCAGCAACTAAAAGCCAGGAACCCGTCATGACCTTCGAACTCGGCGTCTACTCCTTCGGCAACACCCCGCGCCTGGCCGACGGAAGCCGCGGCCACACCGCCCAGGCCATCCGCGACATGCTGGAGGCCGTCAAGCTCGCCGACGAGGTCGGGCTGGACCACTTCGGCGTGGGCGAACACCACATGCGGGCGATGCCGCTGTCCTCGCCCACCTCCGTCATCAACGCCGCCGCGGCCTCCACCAGCCGGATCAAGCTCAGCACCGCGGTCACCGTCCTGTCGACCGACGACCCCATCCACGTGTTCCAGCAGCTCTCCACCGCCGCCGCCATCGCCCCCGGACGTATCGAAGCGGTCGCCGGACGCGGCTCGTCCACGATCACGTTCTCGCTGTTCGACCACGACGAGAACGACTACGACATGCTGTACGCCTCCAAGCTCGAGCTGCTGATGGCCGTCAACGCCGGCGAGAACGTCACGTGGAACGGCCCGCACCGCAAACGGCCCCTGCGGAACGCCACCGTCTTCCCCCGCCCCGAAGAGCCGCTGAAGATCTGGCTGGGCACCGGCGGCAGCCCCGCCTCGGTCTACCGCGCCGTCGAACTCGGTCTGCCGATGTTCCTGGGCATCCTCGGCGGCACCCCCGAACACTGGGCCCAGTACGGGCACGCCTACCGCGAAGCCTGGACCCAGGTCGGCCACCCCACCGACCGAGCCGACATCGCGGTCGCCGTACACGGCTTCGTCGCCGACACCAGCGCCCAGGCCCGATCCACCTACCTGGAGCACGAGCACCGCATGATGGCCGAAGGCATGGTCGAACTCGGACGCCCGGCACCGCGCCGAGCCGACCGCTCCGCCGCCCTCGCCCCCGGCGGCATGGTCTTCGCCGGCAGCCCCGACGAGATCGCCGACCGCATCCTCCACCTGCACGGCCTACTCGGCCACACCCGCCAGATCCTGCAGATGGACGTCGGAGGCATGCCCCAACGCGACGTCCTGCACGGCATCGAACTCCTCGGCACCAAGGTGCTTCCCCAGATCCGCGCCGAACTCGCGTGACTCCCGACAGCCGCGCGCGGCGTCCCCGCGGCACTGCGCGGTGAAGGCCGACGAGACCATGGGCCCGACCTACACCGAGCACCGCGTCTTCCCCTTCGGCGAGCCGATCGAGCTCCCGCCTCCCCTGGACACCAGCGCCTTCCGCACCTACGGCCCACCGTCCGCCTGAGGCCACGACCGGACCACCATCACCTGTCGGGGACGAAGGCCCACTACCGAGTCACTCACCCGCGAACCAGAAGAACCGACCGAGTAGCCGGCCGAGCGGAATTTCTTCCGGCGACATCGGACCCCTGACCAAAAGTGTTCAGATATCGGACCTCGCGCATCCGCTCATGTCGATGAGCGGATGCGCCGGGAGTGGTCGACGACCGGGCGGGCGGCATGCCGACGGATCGACGAAGGCGGACAGTTCTCGGGGGCATTCCCTTGACTGAGGTTCACTACCGCGCCGCCGTGTCCCGACGCGGCGGTCGACGCCTCCGCACGCTGCGACTTAACGCGACCCGAGTTCGTGACGGGCGAGCTCAACCGGCCGAATCAGTCGTCAGCGCTCCGCCTGTCATGCAAGCGCCGACGATCGGACAGGGCTGTCGTTCACTGTCCGAGAGGGCGGTAGCGGAGGTGTACGACGCCGTTTCGGAATCGGCGCTCATCGAGGAGCTCAAGGTCGGCGCGCATGCCGGTCGGCAGCCCCGGCTTACCCCCGCCGACGACAACGGGCAAGATGAACAGTCGGCATTCGTCGACCAGCCCGGCCTTGAAAGCCTGCGTCGCGAGGTCGGCACCTCCTATGGTGAGGTCGCTGCCGGCCGTGGCCTTCAGTTGGCGTACCGCGGCGGGGTCGAAATGGCGCTCGATTCGGGTGTCGGCAGTTGACACCGCGGCGAGGGTCGTGGAGTAGACGACTTTGTTCGCCGCCTGCCAGGTGCTCGCGAAGTCGGCCGTGAGGTCGGACTGCGCGGCCAGAGCGGGGTTGGTCTCCCAGTGGGCCATCGATTCGTACAGGCGCCGCCCGTAGAGGAACGTGCCCACGGACCGCAGGAGGTCGGTGGTGAACGCGAATACCTCGTCGTCGATTGGGCACCAGTCGAACGCGCCGCGTTCGTCCTCGATGTAGCCGTCAAGCGAAACGTTCGTCACGTAAATCAGCTTTGCCATGTCTCTACCTTTCGATGATCAGCTGCAAAAGCCTGGACATTCATCAGCGTGGCGTCCAGCTTGGTGAACGCTTGGCGCCAACCCTCCTCGCTGGGGTGCGCCAGGTGTTCGGGGAGCCACTGGCGGATCTCGAGTCGCGTCCGTCCGTCGGCCTCGTCGTGGAACTCGACCCGGAGTCTCGTATCGAACGCCTCGATGCCCTCCTGCAGCCGGCCACTGACGCGCATGACGCCTTCGATCAGTTCGCCGACGACGACGTCTGTGAGGTCGACGTGGACATGCACGCGAAGGCCGGGTTCGGCTGCATTGACCTCCGTCCACCGTTGATAGCCGCCGGGGCGCACGTCGAACTCGATCTCATCGCGCGGCAGCGAGTTTCCGATCGGGCCCCACCACTCCGCCAGGTGATCGGGATCGGTGAAGGCTCGGTAGACGAGCTCCCGCGGCGCGTCGAACACGCGCGAGATGACGAGCTGCGGAGTTTCGGTGTTCATTCGGGCTCCCTGGGGTCGTCGGCCATCCGGTCCGTTGCCTGTCCGGCGGCCTGCACCGCGGCGAGGTGGGCATCGAGGCGGGTGAGGGACGAGTCCCAGAACCGCCGGTAGTGCTCGAGCCAGTCGGCCGCCTCGCGCAGCGGGGCGGGCTCGAGGTGGCTCGCGCGCCACTTGCCCGACCGCGACCGCGAGATGAGCGCGGCGCGCTCGAGCACCTTCAGGTGCCGGGACACCGCCGGCATCGAGATGGAAAGAGGAGCGGTGAGTTCGGTGACCGTGGCGTCGCGTTCGGCCAGCTCGGCGAGGATCGCCCGTCGAGTCGGGTCGGCGAGCGCCGAGAACACCGCGCTGAGTTGATCAGAGCCGCCCACCTTGAGCCCCCCTCATTTAACGAACACGTTAAGCGTATTGAGACGCGAGTGATGTTGTCAACGGGATGCGTTCGCCCGGGTCGGCTCGGCCCCTGCCACCAGCGCTGACGTACTACTGAGCGACCAGCGGCAAGGCGGTGTCCGCTTCTGCCGCACGTCGGACATCGGCCGAGCATGCGGCGCGTCGAAGAAGGGAGCGTTCGAGGCCATGTCCTGGCATCGGATGGTGCGGAACGGCTAGAACCTCGGCAGGCCTTGGAGCGGGTGGTAGGGGGTCATGCCCGTGCCCGAGACGACGACCAGGGCCGTGGGGGCCGGGACCAGCTGCAGCCGTGAGTCGATGCGGCGCAGCGGGGCGGTCGCCGACCTGCGCTCCGCTCCGGTGGCCGGGTCGAGGATCCGGAGCTTCATCGTGTCGAACCGTGCGGTCGCCATGATGATGTCCTGGCCGTCCACGGCGAGGGCCGAGACGGAGTCGCGGCTCTCCTTCGTCGCCCACAGGCGGCGGCCGTCGGCCAGGGCGTAGGCCGTGACCTGGTGTCCGGCCTTCTCGGTGCGGGTCGGGGCGATGACGGCGTCACCGGTGACGGCGATCCGGAAGACCGGGATCGACCTGCCGGGCAGCACGGCGGAGCCGTCGACGGCCGCGGCCGGGATCGTCGCGGTGATCTTGCCTTCGGCGTTCACGGCGAGCAGCGAGGTCGTGCCGCGCTGGTCGGTCTCCCGGACGTGCAGAACGAGCGGGTCCGCCGAGATCGGGGTGACGTTGGCGTTGCCGACGGCCGGGATCCGCAGGGACCACCGCTCGCGTCCGGTCGCCGGGTCGAGCGCGCGGAGCACCTCTGTGGAGATCCCGTCCTGGTCGTTGCAGCGCTCCGCGGCGATCGCCAGGTTCGTCCCGCCGGCGACCCAGGAGTAACGGCACAGCGGGCTCCGCGGGACGCGTTTCCAGCGGGGCTTCCCGTCGCGGGCGCCGAGCGCCTGGAGCGTGCGCTGGGTGCGGATCATCGCGGTGTCGCCCGCGATGGCCAGCTTGTCGGCGTCGGTGCCGATCGACGCCTCTTCGGGCGGGATCGTCGCGTTCCACAGGCTCCTGCCGGTGGCCAGGTCGACGGCCGAGACGCGGGAGCACCGGGTGCTGGTCGTCTGCTCGGCGAGCATCCCGATTCCGTCGACGGCGGTTCTGCTCATGCCGCACAGGACGTCGCGGCCGGGCAGAAGGGACTGCCAGCGCTGTCCGCCCGACCCTGCGTCGAAGGCGGTCAGCCCGTCGAACCTGGCCCTGACGACGAGCCCGCCGGACGTCCAGACGCCCTCGGTCTCGGCGTCGGAGACGGTGTCGGACGGCGACGCCCAGGTCACCTCCACGGAGCGTCCGTGCATGGCGTCGAACAGGACGGCGCCCGGGTAGATCCCGATGGCCGCGACCAGCACACCTGCCAGGCAGCCGACCCGCCCGGCCTTGAGCAGCCCGTAGATCGACAGCGGGACGAGGGCCATGAGCGAGAACAGCGACAGGATGAAGATAGTGGCCCAGTTCTGTGGGCACGGCCCGCTGCTGATCCCCCGCGACGACGACCCGCACGAGCCGCCCGCCTCGGTGCCCATCACGATCCAGTCGCGCACCTGAAGAGTGAGCATCAACCCGACGCCGACGGCGGCGACCAGACCGATCACCAACCATTTGACGTTGACCGTCCCGCGCATCCGGCCACTCCTCTCCATAAGCGACCGGAGTATCGCACGCCCCACCCGCCCTTCCGGACGAAGGAGATCAAATCGGGATCAGAGCGGGAAGCCTTCGCCGCGTCCGGCTTGGTCCCAAGGGAACCTCACCTGCTGAGATCGCTTGGCTTCGCTGACGACCTGGATGTCCGCTTTCAAGGGCGGGACACCAGAACTCGGTGCGGTTCAGAGTCTGGTCCGGGTGTCTGGGTGGAGTCGTCAGGGTCGAAAGTACTGAGGGTGCTTGCGAGGGGGCGGGTTTCAGAATCGCCAGCGGTCTCGTTGGGTGAAGTAGGCGGGGGTCCAGAGGCTGGCGTGGGAGAACGGGCCTTCGGGCTGTAGGAGGAGCAGTGTGATCAGCTCGCGAGGGAGCAGCCACTGGACGGCGCCGAGACGGCTGACCGGGATGTCCAATTCGGCCAGGAGCCACAGAACGTCTTCGGCGGGGTCGTTGAGGAGGTCGAAGCCGTTCAGTCTGGCGGAGATACCGGTTGTCACGCTGATCTCCCCGACGCGATCGATTCCGTCGTCCAGATAGTCGACGCAGGTGACGGACAGGCGGGCGCTTCCGAGCGTGATGCCGAAGCCGTTGCCGAGCATGTGCGAGGGGTCGGGCGCGTGGACGGCCTGGGCGGCTCGGGTCAAGGTCTCACGGGCCTCGGAGAACGTGCTGCCGAGCAGCAGCGCGGGAAGGGGCCGGGGCAGGAGCAGGCCGCGGCCCGGCGCGAACTCTGCCGAGAAGGGGGTGCCGATCGTCGTTTTTCTCACCTGCCCGGCTGCGCTTTCGGCATCGGTGTCGCGTACTCCTCAAGGACGGCTTCTCTCGTGAGACGACTGCGTGGGGACCCTTGGTTCAGGACAGGCGCGAGCGGTCGGACTCCTGGTCGGTGGTGGTGATGGTCTGGGTGGTCTCCCGGAGATCGCTTTCGGACTCCAAGAGGATTGCCCGGGTATGGGCCGACGCGCGGCGGCCGGGCCTCGGCTGTGAACACGATGATCCGCTGTCGGCCGTTGCCGGGTTCGCGGTGCGGCAGGCCGCGCTTGAGTTCTGGCCGGCCGAGCTGGAGAGGTCAGGCCAGCGCGGCCGCCTTGCGCAGCAGCACTGAGCGTTCGCGCTGGTTGGCGCACAGCCGGGCCGCCAGTTCCAGCTCGGCGCGCGCCTCCGGTCGCCGACCGAGGCGGGCCAGCAGCTCACCGCGTACGGTCGGCACCAGATGCGAACCGGGGAGCCGGTCCGAGGCGATCAGCTCGTCCACGATGGCCAGGGCTTGCGCCGGGCCTGAGGCCATGGCCACGGCGACGGCCCGGTTGAGCTCGACCACCGGCGAGGGCGCGACCCGGCCGAGCGCCTCGTAGAGCACCACGATCCGGTCCCAGTCGGTCGCCTCGACCGAGGGCGCCGACGCGTGGGCGGCGGCGATCGCGGCCTGCAGGCCGTAGGGGCCGAGGCCGCGAGTCGATGCCCTGGCCAGGGAGGTCATCCCCCGGCGGATCGCCGAGAAGTCCCACCGCCGCCGGTCCTGGTCCTCGAGCAGGACCGGCGAACCGTCCGGGCCGGTCCTGGCCGGGAAGCGCGCGGCCGTCAGCTCGCACAGCGCGAGCAGGCCGTGCGCCTCCGGCTCGTCCGGCTGCAGCGCGGCCAGCGTGCGGGCCAGCCGGATCGCCTCGTACGCGACGTCGGGGCGCAGGAGCCGGTCGCCCGACGTGGCCGTCGACCCCTCGGTGAAGATCACGTAGAGGACGCCGAGCACACCGCCCACCCGCTCCCGGCGCTCGCCGGCCGACGGCAGCTCGAACGGCACCCCGGCCGCCGCGATCGTCTTCTTGGCCCGGGTGATACGGGCCTGCACGGTCGGCACGGGTACGAGGAACGCGCGGGCGATCTCCTCGCTGGACAGGCCGCCGACCACGCGCAGGGTCAGCGCCACCCGGGCCTCGAGGGAGAGCACCGGGTGGCAGCTGACGAACATCAGCGCCAGGACGTCGTCGTCGATCCTGTCGGGGTCGATTTCCTCGTCGACCGCCGGGTCGGTCGCCAGCAGGGCGTATCGGTCCTGCAGGGCGGTCCGGCGGCGGATCGCGTCGATCGCCCGCCGCCGGGCCGTGGCCATCAGCCAGCCTGCCGGATTGGCCGGAACGGCGAGCGGCCACGACACCAGCGCCTCGGCCACAGCTTCCTGGGCCGCGTCCTCGGCCAGCCCGAAATCGCCGGTGAACCGGGTCAGCGCGGCGACGATCCGCGCCGACTCGATCCGCCACACGGCCTCGACGTCAGCGGTACCCATCAGCGCTGGACGGTGCCGTCCTGCGGGACCTCGTCCTCCCCGGGCACCCGCCGGATCTCGATCTTGGACCCGGGGGTCGCCGGGACCCGCTTGGCCCACTCGACCGCCTCCTGCTTCGAGGCGACGTCGAGCAGGAAGAAGCCCCCGAACAGCTCCTTGGTCTCTCCGTACGGCCCGTCCGTGACCACCGGGGCCTCGCCGCTGAAGTCGACCACGGCGCCCTGGCCCGGATCGTCCAGCCCTTCGGCGCCGAGGAGAACACCGGCCTTCATCATCTCCTCGATGAACAGGCGGGTCCTGGCGATCTCCTCCTCGATCGAGGCCATCATGGCGGCGTTCGACTCATCGGTCCCCCGCATGATCAGCATGTACTTCGGCATCCCGTTCTCCTCACCCGGCGGAGCCGCCTCTCGGCCCTCGCACCCACACGTCGAACGGGCGGCTCGCGGATCGACACGACCCGGAGAAATTTCTTGCCACGACGCAGTCGAATCCGTCCGATCCGCGTTTCGCCCGTCAAACCTGGAGCGATGGCCGACGCGGGCTCCCTGCCGGCCAGAAAGCCTATCGTCGCGGCTTTGAAAGGCGGCGACGCTCACACAGATCTGGGGAAACCGGGTCCATTCGGCACGCGCTCAGTGATTCCCTTCGCTACCCGGTTCGCCCGGCTCGGCCGCCCGGCGGGAGGGAACGGTGCGTCAGTGTCAGGCGGATGGGGTCAAACGCGAGGGAACATTCTGATATGTCCGGCGTGCCTCTCGGGACCTCCGACAGGCCGGTGCGGTGAGCTTCCTCCAGGCCAGACCGAGCGAACCCTCCCAACAAGACCGCGGTTCCGCCGCTGACGGGCCTGCCGCGCATTTCCCGTGGGCGGTGGACGACCTCGTTGGTTGCTTCGATCTTGCGGAACCGAAGCTTCTTCGGCCACCGCCCGCGAGTCGGCCGGTTGACGTTTCTACGGATTCGTCCAGCGGGAGCAGACGCGGAATGCCCGGAATTGAGGGTTTGTGACAAGCCTCCGGGTGAGATGGGGTGGATTATTCCGGCATGCGGAGAAACCTGGTGGTCGTGCTCACGGCTGCGGCCCTGCTGATCCCGGCGATGGCCGCCCACGCCGACGAGCGTCCGTGGCGGGAGGTGCCGCTGCCGTCTCTGTGGCCCGAATTCCAGATCAGCGAGCTCGCGGGGGCGGGCCCGGGTGAGGCCTGGATCGCCGGCTACGAGGGCAAGAGCTGCGTCTCCTGGTCCGTGCCGGGCTGGGGCAACCCGTCGGTGTGCAGCATGAACGCGATCGTCCGCAAGTGGAACGGCACCGCCTGGGAGAACAAGAACCCGCCCGGCCTGTGGAACCTCCAGGTCGAGGACCTCGAGGCGTCCAGCCGCACCAACGTCTGGCTGACCGGCCAGAACCTCCAAGGCCGGTACCTGGCCCGCTGGGACGGCACGCGCTGGACCCAGATCACCACTCCGCCCGGCTGCTTCTACCCCCACAACCTCCACCCCGTCGGCCAGGACGAGCTGTGGGCCTCATTCAGCGGCTCGGCCTGGGGCGACAGCTGCGTCGCCCGCTGGAAGGCCGGAACCTGGCAGGTCCACCCGTTCAGCGCCCGCACGATCGACTTCATCGGCTCGCCCGCCCCCGGCGAGGTCCACATCTCCACCAACACCGTCGAGGGCCTGAACACGAGGGCCACGCTCCGCTTCACCGGCTCCGGCTGGGAACCCGCCCCGACCCCCGCCAGCCACCCGTCCCTCTCACTGGCCGGCGGCGGCGCCCTCTACTACCGGGTCTGGAACCGCGAGGACACCCTCAAGGTCACCACCGCGGGCACCGAGACGATCCCCGCCGCCCCCAACGGCGCTTCCCCCTTCCTCCTGGACGACCTGGGCCGCCTCTGGGCCTCCGACGCGAGCCCCACCCTCTACCGATACGACGCCCCGGCCTGGGTGCCCGTCCCCACGGGCGCTCCGTCCGCCTACTCGGTCACCTCTCTCCCGGAATCCAGCGGAGTCCTGTGGACCCTCTCCGCCACCGGCTCCCCACCCGCCTACCGCGCCCACACCAACGGCTGAATCGGCAACCCGTCCCAATGATTCCGGACAGCGAAACACATCCGCTCATGCCGCGAGATGGGCGCCGACCGGGCGCGGGAGGGCGCTCATGCCGCCTGCCGGTCGCCACTGCCGTCAGAGGTCGATGAGCTCGACGGTCACGGTGGTGCCGTCTCCTGCGGTGATGCCTTCGGCCGCACGGACGGCGCGCTTGATGGGCAGGACGTAGCTTCCCCGTGCGCTGTCGGGAAAGATCGAGGTTTTCCAGCTGGTGCCGCCGATCGTGGCCCGCACCCGCAGGGAGCCGAAGCCGCGGGCGGATCCGGGCGCCAGGTCACGGATGTCCTCGGATGCTTCGACGGGCAGGCTGACGAAGGTCCAGCTGTCGTCGCGCCGGGCTTCCCAGATCCAGAGTTCGGCATCGAACACCACCATCATGAGGCCACCATCGCAGACGGGACCGACAGTCCGCCGCCGCTCAGTTCGCGCACCCGCCACCTGCCACCTGCCACCTGCCACCTGCCACCTGCCACCTGCCACCTGCCGATCAACCGCGAGACCCACCGATGGGTTCCCTGAAGATTCGACGTGTTCAAGCACGGTGGGGTCTCAGCGGCCGGCTCTCCGGTCGTCCTGGAGCTCGGGCCGGGCACGGGTTCGTTCACCAGCGCGATCCAGCGGCGCCTCGCCGGACGCGGCCACCGCCTGGCCATCGAGATCAACGAACGCTTCGCGGCGGCGGTGTCAGCTGGATTCCCCGGCGTGACGGTGGCGGTCGGGGACGCGCATGACCTACAGGTGATCTTGAAGACCAACGGCCATCAGCGGTCTCCCCTGAGCCGCTTTCCCACCGCACCGTGTGAACGAACCCGCCCCCGGCTTTCGTCTGTTTCTGCCGCAGGCCACGCCTTCGCCCTCCGGCCGAGAGAGAGACCGTCGCACGCGGACGGACGGGCTCCGCTGTCCGTCATGGAGTCGGGACGGGGCGGTGAAGTGTATGGGCGTCACGGCTGGGGGTCGTGCCGAACTGGCGGCGGTACTCGCGGCTGAACTGCGACGGGCTGTCGTAGCCGACGCGATGGGCGATGGCGGTGACGTCGTGGGGATGCGCCGCCAGCAGGAGGCGGGCCTGCTGGAGCCGGATCTGCTTCTGGAACTGGATGGGGCTCTGCGCGGTGACGGTCTGGAAGTTCCGGTAGAACGCCGACGGGCTCATGCCGGACAGCCGGGCCAGATCCTCCACGCGGAAAGCCTCGTCATAGTGGTCGCGGATCCAGCGCACCGCACGGGCGATGTGGTGCAGACCGCTGTCGGCGAGCCCGAGCTGCCGGACCGCCGCGCCCTGCTCACCGGTCATCAGGCGCCAGAGGATCTCCCGTTTGACCAGCGGGGCGAGCGTCGCCTGGTCGCGGGGGTGGTCGAGGAGGCGGAGCAGGCGTACGGAGGCGTCGAGCAGCTCGGCCGTCAGGTCTCCGACGGCGATGCCCGGCACGGCTCCCGGACGCGCACGAGGAAGGTCGGCAGGGTCGGCGCCGAGGAGGAGATCGGCGATGGACGCCGGCTCCAGGACCAGCGCGAAACCGAGCGCGGGATCGTCGGGGCGGGCGTCGACGAAATGACCGGTGACCGGCAGATCGACCGACGCGACGAGAAAACCGCCCGGCCGGTACTCGTGTACCTGGTCACCGACCACCAACCGCTTGGTGCCCTGCGCCAGCACCGCCAGCACCGTGCCCGACATGTCCGCGGACGGCGGCCCCGACCGCTCGACCCGCGCGATGTACAGACCGTCGATGGCGGTCGTCTCGTCGGACCGGACATGCCGGGCCAGTAGCGCACGAAGCTCCTCGAGTTCCATGCTCTGATTGCATCACACGATCCGCACGATATTTCATTGCGGAGGAGGATTAGGCAAATCGTGAAGAGCATCGGTCTAGCTCCACCGCAGGCAAACGGCTTGAATTGGGCCATCAGCTCAGCCAGCAGGACACCAATGGAGCTTCGATCGAGATAGTCGATCGGATCACCCGAGAAGGAGACGCATCATGACCGTCGGCTACGGATTCAACGCCGTCCTCACCGCCAAGCCGGGTAAGGCCGATCAGCTGGTCGACCTGCTGCTCACCGGCCTGGACGAGGGCAACCCCGGCTCCAGCGAGCACTGCCTCGTCTACCTCGTCTGCCGGTCGGCGTCCAACCCCGACCTCGTCCACGTCACCGAGGGCTGGAGCACCGAGGCCGACCACCACCGCATCTTCGCGACCGAACCCGCCCAGGCGATCGTCGCCAGGGTCCAGGGCCTCGTCGCCGGTAGCGAGCCCTACACCGACTACGTGCCCGTCGGCGGCAAGGCCCACCTCTAACCCCCCACGACCACCACAAGGAGATCCCCATGTCACCGCTCGCACGTCCGGCGCTCGACCCCGAACTCGGCACGCTCCTGGACGGCATGCCGCTCATCCCGCAGATCACCTCCGAGATCCTCACGCGGCTCCGGCAGATGCCCTCGCCGCCGATCGAGGCCGTCCTGGCGGGCCGCGCCGTCACCCGACGCGAGGTCACCGTCCCCGGCCCCGACGGCGCCGACGGCGCCGAGATCCCGATGACCGTCCTCACCGCGGCCGACGCCGCCCCCGGCGCCCCCTGCGTCTACTGGATGCACGGCGGCGGCATGATCATGGGTGACCGGTTCTCGCAGCTCGACATCCCGCTGGAATGGCTCGACGCCCTCGGCGCCGTCGTCGTCACCGTGGACTACCGGCTCGCTCCCGAGCACACCGGCACCGTCCCGGTCGAGGACTGCTACCGGGGCCTGCTCTGGATCGCCGATCACAGCGACGACCTGGGTATCGACCCCGACCGCATCATCGTCGCCGGGGCCAGCGCAGGAGGCGGACTCGCCGCCGGGGTCACCCTCATGGCCCGCGACCTCGGAACCCCCGCTATCGCCGCCCAGATCCTCATCTGCCCGATGCTCGACCACCGCAACACCACCATCTCCAGCCGCCAGTACTCGGGCGAACCGGCCGTCTGGACCCGCGAGTCCAACGCCTTCGCCTGGGACGCCGTCCTCACCGGCCTGCCCGACGAACAGATTCCCGCCTACGTCTCACCCAGCCGCGCCGACGATCTGTCCGGCCTCCCCGCCGCCTACATCGACGCGGGCACCGCCGAGGTCTTCCGCGACGAGGACGTCGACTACGCCACCCGCATCTGGGCCGCCGGCGGCCAGGCCGAACTCCACCTGTGGTCAGGCGGATTCCACGGCTTCGACGCGCTCTTCCCCCAAGCTGGCCTCTCCACGCAAGCCCGCGCGACCCGCACACATTGGCTCACGCGCATCCTCCACTCGACCGACCGGCAGCACTGACGACGTCCCGCCCTGACGACCCTCAAGGAGCCACCGAACCCGCGCACCGGGGCCGCATCGACCCATCGATGCGGCCCCGGTGCGTTACGGCCATCACGGCGCCCCACCAGGACGAACAAGCACCTCCACGCACATCTCGCCGCGGCACTCAGCCCACACCTCGAACGCAACCGAGCCAGCCGGGAACCGGCCACCGGCTCCGGCTGACACAGGCGACCACCACTCGAAGGGCACGACAGGCTCCCGAGAGATCGTCGCGAACGCGGGCGTCCCCTCACCCACACAGGCGGACACGAGATTCAGCTCGATGAACTCCCTCGACTCGTCCTCATCCATTCCCGCATCAAGCCGGCCGGCTACAAACTGCCGTGCGTGACCCGCGGCGTGGACAAAGCACCCCGTACCGCAGTGGGCAAAGCCGACTACGCCACCGCGAAATCCTTGTTCACCGCCGGGAACGACGGATACAACTGACCCGTCCCCGAAAACCCCCACCCCCCGTTTCTCTCTCCGGCCGGTGGCCAACCAGTACGAGACCGACGGCCGCGCCCACCGGCAACCGCGTGATGTGCAGCCGAAAACGCGACACCGATGACGGCGGACACTCCCCCGTCGAAAGACCTTCCGTCGCCGGAAGTACTCACCAAGAAGGAATACCGTGAACGACTCAGCATTGATCGCCGTCGGACTCCCGGTGGCACTGGCCATCATCATGTTCGGGCTCGGGCTCTCCCTGACCCCCGGCGACTTCCGCCGCGTGGCCCGCAGCCCGAAAGCGGTCATCGTCGCACTCGGCCTGCAGGTGCTCGTGCTGCCGCTGGTGGCCTTCGGCCTGGTCCAGGCCTTCGATGTCGACCCGTTGATCGCAGTGGGCGTGATGCTCCTGGCCGCCTCGCCGGGCGGCACGACGGCCAACCTCTACAGCCACCTGTTCCGCGGCGACGTCGCACTGAACGTGACACTCACCGCGATCAACTCCGTGCTCGCCGCAGTCAGCATCCCGCTGATCACCAACCTGGCGATCGGCTTCTTCGACGCCGAGGGCACGCTCGGCCTCCAGTTCGGCAAAGTGATCCAGGTCATCGCCATCGTTCTCGTGCCGGTCGCCATCGGCATGCTCGTACGTCAGCGGTCGGACGCCTTCGCCGGACGCGCCGACCGGCCGGTCCGGATCTTCTCGATCGTGGTGCTGGTCGCGGTCTCCCTGGGCGCCATCCTCGGAGAGCGAGAGAACTTCGTGGACTACGCCCGCGAGGTCGGGCTCCTGGTCACGCTGTTCTGCCTGGCCAGCCTCACCCTCGGCTACACCGGAGCGCGACTGTTCCGGCTCCGCCGAGAGCAGGCGATCGCGACTTCCATGGAGGTCGGCATCCACAACACGACCGTGGCACTGACCATCGCCCTGAGCGTCCTGGACAACACGACCGTCGCCATACCCGCCGCTGTCTACAGCATCGTCATGTACCTGCTCGCCACCGCCTTCGGCTTCTCCATCACCCGCATCGACGGAATGAGCCGAACGGAGCCGGAGTCCCCGGTCGCTTCCTGAGCTTTCCCACGTCAGATGAGCTTCCCCCCGTTCGAAGTAGAGCTCCCAAGGCACTCAGCGACGATGCCATTCGCACCAGCCGACCAGAGGCATAGACCACCCCGAAGGGACCCCGATCAGACTCCTCCGGTCGGCGCGCTCGCTGAGGCTGCGGCACCGAACCGCGACGATCACCCCGGCAAGGAAAGAGACAACAAGATCAGAAGATCGGTGTGCACCTGCGCACAGATCATCCTGGGTCCGCCGACACCGGAGCCGCAGCTCCAGCACCGGCCAGCAACTACAACACGGAGCCGTACAAACACAGGAACTGGATAGAGAAGCGACGGGGAGGTCCACGGAGAACTGTCTGCTCAGCGACAGGTGGAAGCGGGGCTCGCCTGAGAAGGAGTGGACGCCGTATTGATAGAGCAGCATGTCCGCGTCAGGAACGCCCGCGGTGAGGAATGGAACCCGGGCGAATTCCAGGTAGTCGCGTCATGCCAAGTCCGCGGTGAGATCAGCAGGGTTGCGGCCGGCCTTGTGGAGCAGGTCGGTGAACACGCGGGCCGCCTCGACGGGCCTGCGCATCGTGGAGATCGGCTCATCCGGGCGTGGGTGATCTGGAGATGTTCGTCGAGGGCTGCGACCAGGCTCGCGGCCAGGTCCGGAATGATGGCCTCGGCCCAGGTCCGGACCGCGCCGAGGAAGCCACGGAGGTTTCGCTCGCTCGCGTCGAGCAGCTCCGGAAGCCGTTCGGAGCTGATGCTCAGGGTGGGTTCCGGTAAGGAGGCGTCCTGCCAGAGCCGGATGCCGATCCCGGGCAGCTGCCCGGGATCTGAGGGAAACACCCTCATCTGCCGCGTCAAGGGCGTTGGGCCGGTGCGGGCGAGTGGAGAAGAGGCGACACCCACCCGAGTGGGGACCGTCGTGTCCTGCCACGACAGTGCGGCGCGCTCTGCCTGGGCAGGCGGCGTCCGGGGATTACAGGTAATCGCGCCAGAACGGCACAGTGGCTTGCGGTGCCCAGTCGTCGGGACGCTCGGGCCGGGGTTCCTCGAACTCCTGGTTGACGTATTCGAGCAGATCGGTGCCGTAGAAGACGACATCCGTGCCCCCGCATGCCGTCGCACCGCGCGGCCGTGTTATGGATATCAAGTCCAATGACACGGCCCTGTTGTTCCGGGAGCATCCCATGCCACGCGTCATGTCCGTCTCAGACAGCATCGTCGTTGCCCTCGATCCGGCGGCGGTCTACGCCCAGGTCAGCGATCTGGGCCAGATGGGCCGGTGGAGCCCGGAGAACCTCGGTGCCACGGTTCCCGCCGGCGGTGTCGCCGCCGGGACGGTGTTCGAGGGACACAACAAGCGCGGGCCGGTGCGCTGGACGACCCGCTGCGTCGTCCTGGCCGCCGAGCCGGGAGTCCGCTTCGCCTTCCGGGTCGAGGCGATGGGCCTGGGCCCCCGCTTCGTCCGCGCGCGCATCGCCACCTGGGAGTACTCCTTCGAGCCTGTCGACGGCGGCACCCGCGTCACCGAGACCTGGCACGACGACCGCCGCTGGCCCAAGCCCCTGGCCGACCTGTTCGACCGGGTCGTCACCCGCGGGCACGTCTTCGCCGACTACCAGCGCCGCAACATCGCGACCACCCTGGCCAACCTGAAGACCGCCCTGGAGAGCACCGCCGCCCGGTAGGGCTCGGCGAGTGGGGCGGGTTCTGTCATCGCGTCCAGGCCTGTCTGAGGGCTCGGATCTCAGCAGGGCTGCTCTCCCGGGCGATGAAGGGGATCTCCAGCGCGTAGCGCATGCGGTCTCGGGGGATCCGGCGGTGCACTTCAGCGACGTCCTCGAGGATCTTGCCGTACAGGGACGCGCCGTCCATGCAGAAGATGTCGATCAGGACGAGGCGCCCGTCGACGGCTCGGCGTACGTGAGCGTCGTTCAGGTCGAACCCGTCCCACCAGGGGGTCGAGGTCCGATACCGTGCGTCGATCTCGCGGGCCGCCCGGCGTACCTTCTCGAACTCGGCATCGCCGTCGCCGCGCCGCCACTGATCGGCGACCTGCTCGGCGACCGTGCCGTCCACGGGAGCGACGTACTCCAAGAAGGCCACCGAACCGCCGCCGTCGAGCTCGGCGGCCAGCTCGATCTTCGGCAGCCATCGGTTGCCGGCGCACTCGCGGCACAGGTCCACGAACGCCGCATACGCGGGGTCGAAAGGGCAGACCCGGGCGACGAGCCCGCCCTCAGGGGAACGGAGCGCCGTCGCCCAGTCACCCGCCCCGGACGGCATCCAGCCCGCTCCCACCAACTCGGCGAGGACCTGTCGATGCGACAGCGCCGCCCAGGCCAGCCGGGGAATCCGGGGAGGGTCGGCATTCGGTTCGGTCACCTCTTCAAAGTAACGGATGTGTCTCTCGATCGAGGTCGAATCGAGGGCATCGTGATCGTCACGGACTCCGGTGTTTCGACAGTGCCCCGCACGGGGTGTCGCCGTTGAGGGCGGCGGTCAGCGTAGGAAGGAGAAGCTGCCGCCCCAGTGGCCGTAGGACTGGCTGGTCACGCCGTTGCGGGTGGAGCCCTGGTAGGCGTCCTGGCTCGCCTTGATTTCGATCCGCACCTGGCCGCCGTCCGCGAGCGTGATCAGCCCGGCGTGGACGGCCGCCGTGCACACCGATGAGTCGTCGGTGTAGACGTCGGTTTCCCAGACCGGTTGCGCTGTGCCTCCCGCGGGACACGACAGGTAGAGCCGTGTGCCGACCGTGGTCGCGTAGGACTCGGAGTCGCTGCTCCAGTCGGCCGGAGCGGCGGTTTCCGCTGAGCCGTCGCCGCTGCCGTCGGTCCCCGTGCCTCCACCACCGCCCGCCTCGCTCTCCGTCCTTCTCGAGAGCTCGAACTCATCGACGAACATCGGCTCTGACCGCTACGGCACCGTGGCGAAGCACAAGGACTCCAGGTACAAGACGAGTAGGTGTCGGTCTCGGTGTAGATCACCGTCCGCGGCGTGGTGGTCAGGCCGGGACTGTAGGACACCGACGCTGGCCCGGTGCAGGTCGTCGAGGACGGTGTGAGCGGCGCACTCGTCGGGAGGGGGACGGCTTCATCACGAGCAGCAGTGTTGCGGCGAGCAGCGGCACGAGGACGACCAGGACATATGTGATCCGCGCCGGGGTCACGGGCATCCGCCTCGCCTCGAAGAGCGATGGATACGGTGAACAGCCATTGACCGCTCACCGTATTCATCGGCGGTTAGGGTGCCTATGCCGCCGAGGTGGTCGTCCCCTTACTGGCTCATTTTGAAGACCCGCTGGTGCTCTTTCCACCGGGTTTTGTAGATCATGTCCTTGATCGCACTCGTGTACCCCTTTGGGGGGCTTTTCGTGAGGCTGTCGGCCTTCTTGTCCATCTTGTCCGCGACATCGTCGATCATCTTGACGAAGGCCGGGTCGGCGCCGTAGGTGGCGGCGGTGTAGGTCTTCAGATCGGCGATGGCCTGCTTGGCGGCGGCGACCTGGGTGGCGGCGTCCCCCTCGAAGTCGGCGGCCCTCAGTTCGGCCTCGTCGCTGAGGGCGTCCCCGTCGAAGGTCCCCTTGGCGGTGGTGGCCGTGCTCTCGCCACGGCCGGCGCGGCCACCGGAGTCGACGGTGGCGAACGGGAGCACATTACGGAAAGTGAGGTAAGCGCTGATCGCTCGCTCGGGGGTGTCCGCGGTGCGGACCGCGTAGGCGGCGTCGGCGATATTCCTGAGCTGGCCCTTGCGGAGCTGGCCGGCGGGCAGGGCCGGGCCGAGCTCCCTCATCAGGTCGCCCTTGAGATCGCCCTCCGTCTCCGTTCTGAGGTCGTCGATGATCCCGGCGTCCCCACCACCCTTCGCCCGCACGTTCCTGACCATCGCCTTCACGGCGTCGGTCTCCGTCTTCCAAGCGGTGCTGTGCGCGCCCATGCCGTCGATGCCGGGCGGCGGCGCCGCGCGTCCCAGGATCACCGGAACGTCCTTGCGGATCCCGACGACGAGGCCGGTGTTGCGGGAGCCGACCACCCACTTGCTGTCGGCGGCGACCTTCGGGGTGTGGTTCAGCGAGGCGTAAGCGGCGTCGAAATCGGCGAGCAGTTTGGCCCGCGCCCCCTGGTCGACGTCGAGCGTCTTGTTCGTCTCGCCGTCGGCGATGTACTTCTCGAGCATCTCCCTGGCGGCGGCGGCCGGATCATCGGCGCCCGTGACGTCCCGGAGGAAACCGGTCGCCTTGACCGCCTCGGGATAGGCGGTGGCCACGTTGCTCTGATGATCGTTGATCATGTGCGCGAGCATCAGGGCGGTATCGGCGCGGACGTCCGCCTCCGGCCTCGACATCCTGGTGATGACGCCGTCGAGGCCGTCGTGCCAATCAGCGAGGGCCTCGACACGCGTTCTGAGCGTCTTCAGTTCCCCGGCCGGGGGCTTGGGCAGCGCGGCCAAGCGCTTGAGCTCGTTCACCGCCCACATCCCGTCCATGGCGAGCCCCGCCAGCGCGTTCTCGGCGTTCTTCTTGTCGTCATCGGTGAAAGCGACGACCTTTCCGTCGGGATGCGGATGTGCGGGATTCGGACTGGTCAGGTCGTCCAGACGGTCCACCAGGTCGCTCAGTGCGTTGGGTGCGGCCAACCGGGTGACCTGCCTGGCGTTCGTCCCGTTGGCCGGTGCGGACGGCAGGATGGCCGTGGCGATCCCGTCCCGCAGCTTCTGGGTGTACCTGCTGATCTCCTCCAGCTTCGCCTTGGTCTTTTGGAGTTCCTGCGGGTTCAGTGCCTCGCTGAGCCGGGCCTCGCGGGTGGCCGCGGACATCGAGAACATCGCGTGCAGTCCCTTGCGTGCCTTGTCGATGGCATTGGCGTCGGGCAGGGGAGCGTTGGGGTTCTTGCGCCGTTCGTCCATGGCGATGTCGATGGCCAGGACGTTGTTGCGGTGCGTCCCTTCGCCCGAGCCGATCGAGCCGCGGTCCGAAGCGGCGGGCACGGTGGCGAGCGGCAGCATGTTCCGGTAGGCCGCGTGGTGCCCGAGCGCCTCGCTCAAGTGAGCGCTGACCGTGTTCGTCTCCGCCGCCGTCAGCGGCCGGTTGGCCGCGGCGGCCGCCTTGATGAGCGTGTCCGCGCTGTCGAGTTCGCTACGGACCTTGAAGGCGTAGCCCTGCACCGAGGCGTACCGGGCGTCCCGGTCGTCCTCGTCCAGCATCTTCCACAGCTTCAGGACGGGCGGGTCGTCGCCCTTCGGCAGCGGGCCGTCCATCCACTTGTCAGCGGCGTCCTGCCGGTCGCGCAGCTCCTGGACGGCTCCCTCGAGGGTCTTGCCGAACACGCTGGCGTGGAGGGAGTCGACGACGCCCGTCCAGGCCGAGGTGTGGTCGCCCATCTTCGCGCCGAACGGGCTCGGAGTCCGGGTCGTGCCGAAATTGACGGTCCCGACCGAGCCGTTCTCGACCGAGAAGACCGGGTAGTAGTTGACATCTTCGATCCCTATGTCGCCGGCCCGCAGGAACGTGTTGAGGTTCCGCACGGCGGGCTGCGCCACGGCCTGCTGCTGCGCGACCGGCTGAGCCGCGGCCTGCTGCTGCGCGCCGGGCTGCGGCGGGTTCACCACGATCTGGGGGGCTTGGGAAGCCGTGGCGCCCGTCTGCATCGCGACGGTCAGGATCTGCGGGCCCGGGTTGGGGCCCGGAAGCGGTCCGGTCAGGGCGGTCAGCGCCGCCATGCCGGGCGACTGCTTGCTGGACGGCGACGGACCGGCGGTCGACGGGCGCACCGGCCCGTTGACCGGTTTGCCCTGCGGGGCGCTGCTGGGCACGGCGACCCGGACGCGCTTGACCGCGCTGGACAGCCGGGAGGAGCCGTCGGAGTCGGAGTCCGACTCGGAGTCGTCGCTCCAGGCCCGCTTGGGCGGAGCGCCGACTCCGAACGACGTGCGGTCCGACGGGCCGATGTTGGTGCTGGAGCTGGAGCTGGAGGAGGTGCCGCTGCCACCCAGGTCCATCGGGGACGGAGGGGAGCCGCTGACCGGGGTGGAGTGGGTGTCGGGGCCGTCGGAGTCGATGCTCATCGCCGAGCCGGGCCGGCTGTCGGAATCGGAGTCGGACGACGAGCTCGACGCGCTCATGGTCCGGTCGGACGCCGACTTCTTCCGCTTCTTGATCTTCTTGGTGCTCGGTTTGGGGGGCATCGCGACCTCGCTAGGCGGTGGCTCGGTACAGCAGGATCAGGGTCAGGCCGGTCAGGTCCTCGGCGGAACCGGACAGCGTCAGCCGCCACGGGGCGGACCCGGCGGTGAGCCCGGCGGGCCGCAGCAGCTGCCCTTCGACCAGGGTCTGGCGGGCGTCGCCGTCGAGCAGGAGCCGGGTCGTGGAGCCCGCGCCGTACAGCGCGGTGATCCCGGTGATCTGCCGTCCCGACATGCCGGGCAGCAGATCGGGCGTGACCCGCAGGTGCAGTTCGCCGGTCTCGTCGGTGCGCAGGTCCTCCCACTCGTCGGGGAAGACCGCCGCGACGTCGAGGGCGATGGCCGCCGGGTACGGCTTGAGCAGGCCGCGCACGGCCGTCGCGAACGTCTCGCCGCCGTCCTCGGCCGAGTACCGGACGGTGACGGTGACGTCCCGCAGCCCGGACGGCGGGCGGCGGGTCTCCAGCCGCCACCGCGAGACCGCGCCGGAGCCCTCGAACGGCAGGTACCGCGGGTCGTCGTACTTGACCTCGAACAGCCCGGAGTCCTCCCCGTCGGTCACCTCCGACAGGGCGATCCGCTGCCCCGGACGCCATTCGGAGCGCAGCGACGCCGGGGGCGCGCCGCGCGGGTCGAGCAGGTATCCGACGGCCTTGGGGTCGGGCGTCAGCACGGTCTTGTCGCTGAGCTGGGTGAGCGTGGCGTTGAGCTGCGTCGGCCCTTCGGCGGTCGCGAACGCGACGCTGATCGACTTGATCTGCCGCCGGTAGTGGCCGGGGAAGTCCCGGTCGAACAGGTCCTCGCTCAGCGCGAACTCGCACCGGCCCTCGGTCTGGAAGGCCAGCAGCGCGGCCGCGTCGAGCCGCAGCAGCGACACCCGCTTGGTGATCTCCATCCCGCGGGCGCCCGCCTCGGAGTAGGCGCTGTCGAGCCGCTCCAGGTCGAGGCCGAGCTGGTCGCCGGCGAGCAGGCCCTTGCGGCGCGAGTCCCAGTAGGCGGGCCGGATCAGGCCGGGGGCCCGTCCGCGTTCGGCTTCGAAGGCGCGTTCGGCGGCGCGGGCCATGTCGAACGCCAGCTGGTAGGTCTGGAAGTACAGGCCGGAGATCTGCCCGACCATCCAGCCGTACAGCTCGGCTCCGGCGAACTTGGTGGTCAGGAAGGTCTTCACCGCGTCCAGGTGGGCGGCCTCGCGCAGGTGGATCTCCAGGTCGCGGCGGGCCACGGCCACCTGGAGCTCGGCTCCGGCGATCTGGTGGCCGAGCTGGTCGACCTCGGCGCGGCCGGTGGCCAGCTGGAGGTCCCAGTCCTGCTTCTGACCCTCGAATTCGGCGATCACCCCGAGCAGCTCGCCGACCATGCTGAAGCCCTCGCCGAGCGAGGCGGAGATCTCCGCGGCCTCGCTGAGCGCCCCGCCGACCGACTCGCCGCCCGTGGTCGTGCCGGCGATGAACGGCCCGATGTGGGCCTGCGGCGCGGCGGTGGCGATCGCGGCGCCGATCTTCAGCCCGCCGGCGACGAACTGGCCGGTCGCGCCCAGCCCCATCATGACGAGCTGGGCGATCTGGAGCGGCGACATGCCTTCGGCGATCAGCCGGGTGTAGTGCTTGACGCGCGCGTCGGCGCCCGCCTTGGCGGCCCGCGCCTCCGCGAGACCCTCCTCGGCGATCTTGATCTGCTGCTCCTTGATCTGCCGGGTCAGGGCGTGCAGCTCGGCGTCCTGGCGGTTCTGGAGCAGGCCCAGCTCCTCGCCGTCGCGGCGTTCGATGGCGTCCAGCAGCGCTGAGCCGAGCTCGCGGACCCGTCCGGCCAGTTCCTTGGCGCGGGCGAGCACGATGTCGAACCGGTAGGCGGGGATCGGCGCGGCGAGCGCGGCGGTGACCTGGTCGGCCGACAGCCCGGCGGCGGCGCCGCGGACCAGCGCCATGACGTCCAGCGGCGGGTCGAACAGTGGCAGCGGCCGGCTGATCCCGAGGATGTCGAGGGACGCCCGGATCTTGGTCAGCCGGTCCTCCACACGCCTCCAGTACTCCAGGAACTGCGCGTTGCCCGGCACGTGGAAGTAGGGGTTGGCGACTCCGGCGTGGACGATGCCGCCGCCCTTGAGCAGGGTGCCGTCGGCGGTGAGGTGGGCGGTCTCGCCCGGCCCGTCGCCTTCGGTCAGCTCGTACGGCGCGGCGGCCGGGAGCAGCCCGGTGCCGAGGGTGGCGGGACGGCGGCCGAGCAGGTCGTAGGCGAAGATGTACAGCAGCCGCGCCTCGTCGACGCTCTCGGCGGTGTACTGCCGGAACAGCATGTCACCCCAGTCGAGCAGGTTGTCGATGTAGGCCATGACGACGCCGCGCCGGTAGCCGTCGGGGCGCAGCTCGGCGATGGCGTGCGGGTCGAACGGGTCGTCCAGGTAGGTCTGCAGGAGCGCGCGCCGGTCGCCCATGAGGTCGTACTGGCGGCGCAGCCGCCCGATCAGCGCGATCCGCTCGGCCAGCCCGGCGGTGCGCGCGTCCTGCGGCATCGCGGAGAGGGCCTCCTTGACCGGGTTGAGGCCGGTGTCGGCGAGGTCGGCGAGGCGGTCGCGTTCGGCGGCGGTCAGGTCGCGGGCCCGGCGGAACGCCGGGATCATCGGGTCGAGCGAGGCGAGGACCGGGGTGAGCCGGGCGGTGAGCGTGGCGTCGCCCAGCTCGGTGAGGTCGAGACGGCAGGCGGCGACCAGCGCGCCCGGGTCGACCGCGAGGAACGGCAGGAACCGCCACGGCCGTCCGTGCCGGGTGGGATCGAAGACGAACTCGTACCAGTGGCGGGCGTCCTCGAACCGCTGCGCCTCGTTCAGCGCCTGCGCGATGAGCACCGGCGCGTGGTGGAAGATCTCCCAGTAGTACAGGCCGTTGGCGCTGTCGAAGTCCAGGTGGGTGCTGACCGGGACGTGCGTGGCGACCTTCGGCTTCACCTGGATGGTGGTCGCGTCGGACGTCGTGGAGCTGAACGAGGGAAGCTCGTCGAGCTCCTGGGTCGGCTGGGCGAGCAGCGCGTCGACGCCGCCGGTGAGCAGCCGCCGGTTCAGCTCGGCGGCGGTGCTGGACGTCAGCCGGACGATCTCGATGGGCAGCGTCGCGGTCTCGTACGGACGCGCGGTGGCGTCCGCTGTCGGAGAGGTGACATAGCCGGAGCGCAGGAACAGGAACAGCGCGCTGTCGGTCGACATGGCGCCGGTGAGGTCGGCGGGGAACCCGGTCGGCAGGCCCCGCCAGTTCGCCGTGTACGACAGGAGCGAGACCGCGGTGCCGGGCTCGAAGTCCCGTCCCACCGGCGCGTACCCGGCGGTGCTGAGCAGGTAGCGCTGGTCGCCGCGGGTGATGACGCCGTTGAGCGGCTGCGCGACGGGCTTGGGGTATCCGGCGTCGACGAACCGGGGCACCGACCCGTCGGACGCCAGCGTGTACCGGACGTACTGCTGCGCACCCGCCAGGAACAGCTTCCCGTCGGAGATGCAGGCCGCGGCGATCTTGCCCTCGGTGGTGAACGCGTTGGCGGCGCGGCCCAGCTCCCAGGTCTGCCGGGGCGCCTCGTCCTGGCCGCCGCCGCGCGCCGAGAAGGTGCCGCGCGCGTTGTCGAAGGTGAACAGGCCATCGCCGAGGGTGAGCGACGGGCCGGTCGGCTCCTGCACCGGGACGCCGTCATCGTTGTCGGTGAGGGGCTTGGGGTAGCCGGCTCCGGCGGTCAGGTCGGCCAGGAGCCGGACATACTGGCCGTCTCCCACGACGTAGGCGCGTCCACCGGAGACCACGGCCCGGGTGATCGGGGTGCGCGCGGGCAGCCGCCAGTTGGCGTCGACCGGCTTGACGTTGGTCAGCGACCCGGATGTCACGTACCCGTCGAGGGCGCGGGAGTAGAAGACCTCGGTGCCGTTGGGCGCGGTGAAGGCCACGTCGACCTTGTCCCAGCGGGGTAGGTTCTCGGTGTTGGTCGCCAGCTTCTTGGGGTAGCCGGCTTCCAGCTGGCTCCCGCCGAACAGGTAGTCCTGGTAGCGGTAGTACTCGTCGCCGCAGAAGAGGAACACCTTGTCGCCGCGGATGAGGACGGCGTCGACGGCGGCCGAGGTCCCCAGGTTGTTGGCGGCGTACCCGAACCGGTCGTAGGTCTTCTGCCGGACCTGCCCGGACGTCGGCCGTCCCGGACCGGCCTGGGCGTACAGGCCCGAGGCGGAGTCGAAGACGTACAGGGTGCCGTCGGGGAGCTGGAATCCGGCGTCGACCTGGCTCCAGGTGGTGGGCAGCCGGTCGACGTTGCCCTTGTAGGGCAGCACCTGCGGCGCGTCGGACGGCGCGTCGACGGGCCGGACCAGGAAGCTGCCGCCCTTGTGGTCGACGCTGCACCACGGGCCGTCCTGGCTGTCGGCGGGCGCGTTGAAGCGGACCACCCCGGCCAGGTCGATGGGCGTCGGCTCTGCGAACACGCGCGACAGGTCGACCGGGCGCGGCGGCGCGATCGTCTTGGTCGCGGGCCGCGAGGTCAGCTCCGGGGTCAGGCTGAACGCGGCGGTGATCGGGACGGCGGCGGTGCCGGTGCCGACGGTGTAGTCGCAGCGCACCACGATCGAGTCGTGCACGTCGCCGCCGGGCACCGTCCGCGACGCCTGCACGTACAGGCTCACCCCGCTGATCGGCCCGTTGCGCACGGCGTCGGAGTCCAGCAGCTGCGCCGGGAGCCAATCGCCGTTCAGGTTCAGGTACGAGTAGTAGACGCTGACCTTGTAGCTCGGCGGTTCGGCGGTGACCTCCTGCTTGCCGCCGGACTCCTGGGTGGTGATGGTGGTCTTGCTCTGGTCCTCCTTGGGCACCGCGGACACGACCGGCCAGAACACGAAGACCCGGCCGAAGGCGTGCACCGGGTCCACCCGGTCCGCGGTGATCTGGGTGTCGACCTTCAGCCACGGCCGCCACGTCGCCGACAGCTTGTCGCCCTCGCGGAACTCGGCGGTCCGGTAGTAGTAGCGGCGCGGGTCGGTCCTGGTCCGGCCGAACAGCACCAGGCGGCGCACGCCGGTCGCGGCGCCCTCGACCGGGTAGACGTAGCCGCCCGCGATGGTGAGCCGGGACACCTCGGTGTACTCGTCCAGGTAGCGCTTGTAGGCGCCCTGGACGGTCACCGCGGTGATCTCGCGCTGGAGCAGGTCGTCCTGCAGGGCCTGGAACGCCGGGGTCTTGCGGTCGCGCAGCTCGGGCCGCAGGTAGTTCTCCGGGTACAGGAAGACCTTCCGGTTGCCCTCCCAGACCCGGTAGGTGCGCATCCACTTCCACCAGGTGCGCAGCCGTGCCTTGACCTGGACGGGGTCGACCCCGGCGGGCAGGTCGGCGCGCTCCAGGTCGAGCAGGTAGCGCTGGACGTACAGCTGGGTCGCGGCGATCGCCTCGCGGACCCGCGAGGTGGTGCCCGCGGGGCCCATGTCGACGTCGATGAGGTACTTCTCGTACAGGTCGCGGGACTTGCCGTGGACCGGGGTGAGCGCGGCGACGAGGGCGTCGCGGCGGCGGGTGTTGAGCCGGTCCCGGAGCCGGGCCGACACGATCTTCCATTCGGCCGGGGCCGAGCGGCGGCGCAGGATGTCGTTGAGCGCGGTCGCGGCGGCGTCCTGGTCGCGGACGGGGCCGTAGAGCTTGGCCCAGACCTTCTCGTAGAGCTCGGCCGGGCCGCTGCCGATCCGCCCGGTGACCTTGAACAGGCTCGCGAGGGACAGCAGGAACTCGATCTCGAACAGGTCTTCCTCGCGGGTGTCGGGCCGCAGCAGCGCGATGTGCCGGCGGGCCCAGCGGACCTCCTCCAGCGGCCAGCCGAACCGGTCGGCGAGGTGCGCGTACGGGTCCTCGGCCCCGGCCAGCAGGAACGCCGCGAGCCCGTCGGGGCGGGTGCGGCACAGCTCGGCGAAGCCCGCGATGACGTGCACGTCGCCGAGCCGGTAGTCGGCGCCGCCCGTCCAGCGGTGCGCGAACGCCTGCGGGAAGGTCCGGTCCACGGCCCGGCCGGGCCCCGAGTACCGGACGTACCGGTCGCCCTTGGTCAGGTAGACGCGGCCGTCCAGGGTGAACGCGCCGTCGATCCCGGCCTCGAAGTCCGGCGGCAGGTCGCCCCAGTCGTCGGCGATGGTGCGCGGGTAGCCGAGTTCGGCGGTGTCCAGTGCGCCGGTCGCGGGGTAGCGGACGTACTGGCCGCCGCGGAAGGCGTACAGCTCGCCGCCGCGGCCGGTGAACGCGGCGTCCAGGGCGCCCGGCTCGAACGCGTTGCCGTTCTTGCCCCACACGCCCGCGAGCGGCGTGACCACTCCCCCGGCCAGGTGGGCGCGGCCCTTGAACAGGTGGACGGTGCCATCGGTCGCGGCGAACGCGGCGTCCAGGCCGTCCTGGAACTCCGGCGGCAGCGGCGGCAGGCCGAGTTCGGCGGCGAGCGCCGACAGGGGGCGCGGGTAGCCGTCGTCGGCGCGGCTGCGGTCGGTGCCGGAGTAGCGGACGTACTGGTCGCCGGAGAACAGGTAGGTGCGGCCGCCGGCGACGAGGGTCGCGTCGACCCGGCCGGACGTCGCGAGGTTGTCGCGGGTCCGGCCGAGCCCGGCGAGATCGATCGTGCCGGTCGGCTCGGGCGACACGGTGTGGCAGACCCCGCCGCTGATCAGGTGGATGGTGCGGTCGTTGCCGACGACCGCGTCGAGCGGGGCGGTCAGCGCCGCGTCGAAGGTGTCCGGCAGGTGGCCGAACGGCGGCTCCTTGCGCAGCTCACCGATGATCGTCTTGGGGTAGCCGGGGTCGATGTGCCGGTAGGTGGTGCCGGTGTAGCGGACGTACCGGGTGCCGGAGAACAGGTAGGTGTACCGGCCCTTCCAGACGAACGCGGCGTCGACCGCGGCGCCCGGCGGCAGGAACGGGTTGGGCGAGCGGCCCCACCGGTCCCGGACGGGCGTGCGGGCGTCGAACACCTCGCCGGTCAGGGAGGCGAAGGTGTCGTCGAAGAAGAAGTGGATCGTGCCGTCGGCGGCGCGGAACGCCGAGCGCAGGCCATCGGGGGCGCCGGGCTCGCCGGCGGCACGGCCGAAACCGGGGTACAGCCGCTCGATCGGACGGACCCGCGACCAGCTGCCGGAGCCGCTGCGGGACACGCACGACTCGCCCGCCAGCAAGGTCAGGGTGTCGCCGCCGGACAGCACCGCGGACGGGAACGGGAAGTCCTCGGGCGCCTGATGGAAGGCGGCGTCCGCGAGTTCGGGGTGGCCGGGGTCGGGGGCGTCGTAGGCGGTACCGGAGTAGACCAGGTAGCGGCGGCGTCCGGCCGCGTCGGGGCGCTCGAACAGATAGGTGCGGTCGCCGTGCACGTAGGCGAGGGCGACGCTGGTCAGGCCCGCCCAGCTGTCGGCGATCGGCCGCGGGTCGCCGTCGATGGCCGTCCCGCCGTCGGCGGCGTACACCACGAACTGGTCGCCGGAGAACAGGTAGGTGCGACCGTCGCGGCCCACGAACGCCGCGTCGACCGCGCCGGTCTCGTACAGGTTGTTGCGGGGCCGTCCCCATTCCTGCTCGGCCGGGTAGGGGCGGCCGAGCTGGGTGTTGAAGCAGGTCGCGCCCTGGAACAGGTAGATGTTGCCGTCGGCGCCGGTCAGGACCGAGTCCAGGCCGGTGTGGAACCGGTCCGGGACGCCGCGCAGCGCGCGGGGCCGGAACGGGGCCGCGGTGACGGTGCGGCCTTCCAGCGCCGACAGCCGCACCCAGCCCGCCGCGGTCGCCGCCACCAGCGTGCCGTCCTGGATGAACGCGCAGGTCAGGTCGCGGATCGGGAGGTCGTCGTAGCGGCGGTAGGTGGTGCCGGACACCGCGTGGCAGCGTCCGCCGGAGAACAGGTAGGCGGTGCGCCGGTCGGAGTAGGCGGCGTCGATCCTCCCGAACCCGGCGGGCAGTCCGGCCAGGCCCGGCTCGGTGCGCAGGGCGGACAGCGGACGCGGGTAACCGGGGTCCACCGTCGCGGGCGTCGCGGTGCCGGTGTGGGTGTAGCGGACGTACTGGTCACCGGAGAACAGGTAAGCGCTGGTCCGGGTCCTGTCCACCCCGTCGATCTTCTCGACGGCGTCCAGCACGAACGCCGCGTCGACCTTTCCGGTGCGGGCCAGGGTGTTGGACACCCGCCCCCACAGGCTGGAGATCTTCTCCGGGTAGCCGTCGTCGACCTGGGTGTAGTCGTCGGTGGAGTACCGCACGTACCGGTCGCCGGAGAAGACGTAGGTGCGGCCGTCGACGCCGACGAACGCCGCGTCGATCCGGGCGAAGGGGATGCTGTCCCACCGCTCGCGCAGCGCCATCGGCTCCGACCACCAGCGGTGCCGGGCGTCGAAGCAGACGAACCGGTCGCCGGAGAACAGGTAGGTGCGTCCGTCACGGCCGGTGAACACCGCGTCGACCGGACCCAGCTCCATGTGGGCCGGCATGTTCCACCAGTTGTCCGACAGCGGCTTGGGAAACCCGGCGTCGGGGGTGCGGTAGTCGCGGGTGGAGTACCGGACGTAGAAGCGCGAACCGTCGCCGGACGCCTTCAGCCGCAGGCCCTCCAGCCGGACCGTGAGGGTGATGCCCTCCTCGGTGGCCATGACCCAGTCACCGGCGTTGCGGCGGACCTCGCGCAAGGTGAGGCCGTGCCCGGCGAGCAGGTTGCGCAGCCGCGGGGTGGCGCGGCCCGCGTCCAGGTCGGCGCGGCTGTCGGCGGGCAGGTCGAACAGGTGGCCGCCGATGCCGAACAGGTAGGTGTGGCCGTCCAGCACGAACGACGCCTCGACCTTGGTCAGGCCGCCCCAGTCACCGGCGATGGAGCGCGGGTGGCCCGGGTCGGCGACCGAGTAGTCGCCGGTGGAGTACCGCAGGTAGGTGGAGCCGCTGAACAGGTAGGTCTTGCCGTCGAGGCCGGTGAACGCGGCGTCCACGATCCCGCCGGACAGCGGCGCGGGCAGCACGCCCCAGCGGTCGGCGACCGCGACGGAGGTCGCGCCCGGACCGGTCAGCGCGACGGTCCGGCCGTCCTTGAACAGGTGCACGACGCCGTCCGGGGCGGTGAACGCGGCCTCGACTCCCGTCTCGAACTGCGGCGGGACCCCGGCGGGACGGACGGTGCCCTCGTCGGCCAGGACGCCCGGGTTCTCGATGCTGTCGGAGTAGCCGAGCCACCTGCCGCCCGCCAGGAGCCGGGCCGTGGCGCCCTCGACGTAGGCGGCGTCGACGCCGGTCAGGCCGGTCGGGGCGGGCGCCGTCCCCCAGCCCTGGGCGGTGGGCGCCGTCCCGGCGGTGGTGTGCTCGACGCCGCCGGTGAACACATGGATGAGGCCGTCGCGGTCCTGGAAGCAGGCGTCCAGGGGGGTGGTCGGCACCGGACCGGGCATGCCCTCGTGCCGCCACCAGTCGGCGACCGGGCGCGGGTAACCCTCGTCGGCGGTGGCCAGGCCGCTGGAGTAGCGGACGTACTGGTCGCCGGCGAACAGGAAGGTGTGCCCGTCGGCGTCGGTGTAGGCGCTGTCGATCCGGGCCGGATCGGTGAAAGCGCTCTTGACCTTGCCGAAGGTCTGGGTGCGCGGCACCCACGCGGTGCCCCCCTTGTCGCGGGTGAAGACGGAGGAGGTGCCCGCGGCGTCGCGGCCGACCAGCCATTCGACGCCGCCGGGACGGACGAACGCCGCGTCGATCGAGGTCAGCGCGGCGAACCGGGGCGACAGGTCGGTGAGCGGGCGGCGTCCGGTCCCGGTGGGCTCGTGAGTGGCGGCCGAGTATGTCCAGTAGCCGTTGCCCGCGAACAGGTACAGCAGGCCGTCGCCGCCTTCCAGCAGGGCGTCGAAGCGGTCCACGCCCTGCGGCAGGGTCAGCGGCTCGGGGAACTTGCCGGTCAGGTCCTGGTCGGCGAAGACCGCGCGGACCTCGTCCGGGGTCAGGCCGAGCTTGGCGGCCAGCGCCGCGAACCGGCGGATCCGCCGGACCGCCAGGCGCACCCAGGCGTCCGCGGGCGGCTCCACCAGGTCCAGGGCCGGGACGGACAGCAGCGCGCGAGCCTGCGCGGGGCCGCCGGTGACACACTGCGCGATGGCCTCGGCGACGGCGGCGGGCACGCCGAGCACGTCGGCGAGGCAGGAGTACAGGGTGGTGTTCTGGCGGCCGACCAGGGCGGTGAGCCGGTCGGTGAGCTCGGTGACGGCCGCCGTCAGCGCGAGGGCGGCCGTGTGCAGCAGGAAGAACACCTTGCGGGCGTGGTCGGGGGCGCCGGGCAGGGTGAACGCCAGGGAGTTGTCGGGGTTGGCGAAGTAGCCGAGGCGGTCGCGGGTGACGGCCAGGCGCGGGGTGAGATCGCCTTCCTTGACCAGGTGCGCGATCACCTGGTCGCGGCCCGCCTCGTCCAGGCCCAGGGCGTCCAGGGCGGAGGGGGCGACGCGGTAGGGGGCCTCATCGCGCAGCACCTGGACGATCCGGGCGAAAACCGCGTCCTGGTCGGGGGCTAGGAAGCCCGGGCCGAGCCAGACGGTGCCCTCGGGATCGGCGAACTCGTCGGCGTCCAGGACCCGGCCACCGGACAGGTGGACGCCGTCCATCGCGGTGAACGCGCGGCGGGCGGCGAGCCCGTCGGCGAGGTCGGCGAAGTCGTCCGAGCTGAAGGTCGTCAGCTCGGCGCGGTGCGCGGCGATCTTGGCTTGGAGGATCCCGAGCAGCTCGGCGCGGATCGGCGCGAACTCGGCCGCCAGCCCGAAGTCGGCGAGCGGCAGGGTCAGCAGCGCGGCCTGGTCGGTGAAGCGGCCCTCGGCGTCGAGGTGGCCGTTGAAGTGCAGGCTCTCCAGCAGCCGGGTCGTCTGTGCGGGGGTCAGCCACAGCTCGGCGAGGGCGGCGGGCTCCAGGCGCAGCGCGTCGTCGCGGAAGTCGGCCGAGCGCTCGGCGAACAGCGCGCCGAGCGGACCGGCCGCGTCGGCGAGATCGGCGTTGACCTCGAAGTGGGCGATGTTCCGGGCGTCCAGGAAGAAGTCCGGCTCCACGAGGGTGCCGTGCTCCTCGATGTAGCCGATGTACCAGAGGTTGTCGTACAGCTCGGCGCGGGCGGCGTCGCTCAGCTCGCCGAACGCGGCGAGGTCGGACGGCCGGAACACCGCCGTCCCGTTGATGGTCGCGCCGATCGCCTTGAAGACGGCCTCGCGGTGCGCGGAGAAGTCCCCGGCCAGCTCCGCCGGGCCGAGGGCGGTGGTCTCGGCCGCGAGGGCGCCGTCGGCGTGCAGAACCCCGCGGAACACGAGATTGCGGAAGATCTTGTTCTGGAGGCGCTCGCCGAGGCCCAGCCCCTCGAAGTCCGAAGCGAAGATCACGCCCAGGTCGGTGACGGCCCGGTAGGCGGCGCCGCGTGCGGCCTCGGCGTCCAGCTCGAGGGCGCGGCTGCCGACGGACGGGACGACGCCGGGGTGGCAGGCGACCAGCACGTCATGGACGACCTGCGCCGCACGCTCACCGAACCGGTCCGACACCAGCGCGGACGGCTCCAGCGCCACCTGGTCGAGCTCCTCGCCGAGCCGCTTGAACAGCGCGATCCGTCCGGAATCGTCGGTCTCGGGACGTCCGCCGAGGATCTTGGCGAGCTCCGCGCCGTCGAACCCGGCGCGCCCCGTCCAGCCGGCGATCGCGAACAGCACCTGCGCCAGCCAGAGCACTGTCTGCGGCGGGCCGCCGCGCAGCACCGCGTGCAGGTCGCGGGTCTGCGGGCCCGGCTCGCCCAGCACCGCGAAGGTCGAGTACCGCTGGAGCGACGGGTCGCCCTCGATCGCGACCAGCAGGTCAAACAGCTCCCCGGCGGAGATGCCCAGGGCCCGCGCCAGCAGGCCGCACCGCCGGATCAGGGTGATCTCGGGGAGCTCCACCCGGCCGCCGTCGAACGGTCCGGGTTCGTTGGCGGAGTAGCGCTGCCGGTAGCGGCGGACGATCTCCACGATGTCGGGTTCGGCGACGTCGATCAGCGCGGCCAGGCGGAACCGGTAGTCGCGGTTCGCGGGCGTCAGGATGTCGCCGGTGGCCGTCTCGACGACCACGCCCTCGGCCGGTTTCCACGGCAGGATCAGGCCGCAGACGTCCGGGACGGTCATGCCGTGCAGCCGGACCAGGCGGACCGCACCGGCGACGGCCCGCAGGGCGGGGAGGTCGAGGCGTCCGGCGGCGAAGGTGGTCAGGACCGTGTCGGCGTCGGTGAGGGTCAGGCCGGTCTTACGGGTCAGCCGGATCAGCCGGTGGGTGCGGTCGAGCCACGCGATCAGCGAGCCCGGCCCGGCCGGGGCCGCCAGGCGGGTCTCCTCGGGGTTCAGCCGCACCTCGGTGCGGAGCTTCACCAGCTCGCGCAGGGCCGCCTCGTCCAGGCCGGTCGCCTCGAGGAGGCGGCGGGCGTCCAGGAGGGCGTCGAAGTTCTCGCCGGCGATCAGCCCGTAGCGTTTGGCCAGCTCGGGCTCAGGGACCGCCTCGGTGGTCAGCACCGTGACGTCCTCGGCCGACAGGCCCAGGTACTCGCGGGCGGCGATGTCGTGATCGACGCGCGCGGCGAACAGCCGGTAGAACTCCTCCGGGGTGACTTTCAGTTCGTCGAGATGCGCGCGGAGCCGTTCGTTCCGGACCGAGAACGGCAGCCCGAACGGGTGGACCCGGGTACGGAGCGTCTCGTAGGGATCGGGGCCGACGAGGCGTTCGAGCACTTCATTGACGATGTCCAGGTAGGCGGTCTCGCCGAAGGTGTTCTTCTCGTCCAGGACGATCCGTTTGAGATCCGGCCTGCGTTCCAGCAGGCCCGGACGGTCGAATGTGCCTTCCAGCAGGCCCAGCAGCTCGACGAAGTACGCCGCCGGAGAAGTCACCGCCCTCGCGTCCTGCCCCTCCACGAACCGCGACTCCCCGAACAGCTCGGCGTACTCGGGCAACGAGTTCTTAGCCACGGCGGCATCCCCACTTCGTGATCCAGAAACGGCGCCTCATGTTCGCTGAGCGGCAGCAAATTCAGATACTTACTCGAAGGGCACAAAACTCAGGCGAGTATTATTTGCGCACCAAAATCACGATCCCCGGGGCCGGGCCACGAAATACCCCTGTAACACGACACCAGACGCCGCACGCTGGGCGTTCTTCCAGTTCAGCGGGCGTCATCCGACCGCAACGGCCGTTCGTCCGCTTGGACCGAAAACGTGGTGGCCCGCCTTTGCCCGGGGCGCGACGCGCGGAAGCCGGGCCGGGACCGATCGGATCCTCCGCTTCACCCGAATCCATGGGACGGTACGCTTTCCACGAATCGGTAGCGGCCGGGAATCGGCGTCAAAGCTTGCGGCGCGCTCATCCGTGCGACCCTTCGTCGAAGGCATCGGCTCGTGGCGTCCGGCCGCAATTCGACGTACAGAGATCATCTCAACACGAGAATCTCTCGATCTACGGACAGGCGATCCGGGGAATTCGTCCCAGGGCTTTCTCCGGCCGCATCCGGCCGCATCCGCGGAGGCGGGCTGGTTCCCTCCGCATACAGAAACCGGCCCGCCCGATCTCGATCGAATGAGCCGCCGCACAAGGTCATGGCGCCGGTTCCCCGTTCCCGGCCGGTACGCGGGCAAGGACGCGGCGCAGCGGCGCGCCGAACGGCACGCCCGCCTCCTCGAGGCGGGCCTCGATCTCTTCGGCGGCGACCAGGGCCACCGCGGCACCCGACTGGCCGACGTCTGCACCCACGCGGGCCTGTCCAGCCGCCAGTTCTACGAGCAGTACCAGGCCCTCGAGGATCTCCTCGCCGAACTCCACCTCATGGTCAACGACCTCGCCCACCAAGCGGTCCTCGACCCAGGTCTCCTCTGCATGGGCCGGCGCGGGCACGGCGAGGAGAGCCGCGGACGCGAGGATGAAGACCGCAAGAATGCGCATGGACGCAGAGTCGCATCGCGAGGACCGGTGAATCTTCTCCCGGCAAGCACAAAACGCGCCGCACGCTGTTGTGGATCTGGACGGATCAGGCCTTCTGTCAACTCTTCCGTTGGAAAGCGCAAGACCTGTGACCTGGAAAACCAAAGGTCTTCGGGAAAAGCCCCGCTCAGGCGATCGCGGACCTCTTCCCGGACCTCGGTCCGGCCCTCCTGGATGATCGGTGCCAGGCAGTGCTCACGTATGGCTCGGTGGCGTGAGGCATCCGGGCACATGAGAACACCGATCACGCGAACGGGCCAGACCAGCGCCTGGGGATCGAAGATTCCCGAAGCAACGGTCAGACCTTCGAGGAGATATCGCCAGGTCGCATGGGCAGCGATTCCTATCGGTTCGGTGTGCTCCGTGATACCTACCTCCGTTATGTTCTTCGAGGTCCTGCAAGGGGGGCCGCCGGCCTTCGGGCCCGGCATGACGTAAGGATCCCGATGAAGCCGCTCCTCCCGCTCGTCCTCGTTGCGGCGCTCGTGCCCGGCGCTCCCGCCCACGCCGCTCCGGCGTCGCCGTTCAAGGTGCTCAGGAAAGTAGACGGGGTGGCGAGCCGGGTCGTCATGACCGGTGCGAAGTCGGGATTCGCCTTCTTCATCGGGAGTGAGCCCGCGCGGCCGATCGCCTACCGGTGGGACGGCGGGAAGTGGCGGCCGTCTCCGCTGCCGGGCGGGTTCGACGGCGCGGTCAACCTCGCGGTCGAGGCCGCGGCTTCGGGGCCCGACAACGTGTGGGCGGTGCGGTCGTCGGTGGTGAGCACGACAGAAGGCGACGGCCCCGCCCGTAGCGGGCTGATCCGCTGGAACGGGAGCCGCTGGGTGAAGGGCCGCGCCTTTCCCGGGGTGCTGCTCGAACAGATCGCGGTACTGGGCCCCAAGAACGTCTGGGTCTTCGGTACAGACCTCAGGGCGAAGAAGGACAAGGCCTGGCACTACGACGGCCGCTCCTGGCGCGCGCGGGCCACCGCGGGGCAGGAGCCCGGCTATCTGAAAGTCAGGTCGGGCGCGGGCCGCATCTGGGCGATCGACTGGTTCGCCGGCCGCAGCCTGTTCCAGTGGACGGGCGCCCGCTGGAAGTCCGTCAAGATCCCGCTGCCCGGCGGCGCGTCCCGCTGGAAGACGACGTCCCTGGACGTCCAGGGACGTCGTGTCACCGTCGCGTTCTCCTCGCAGCGGTGGACCGAGGAGGGACTCCCCCTCAAGGGCGAAAGCCGCATCGCCTCCTGGAACGGCCGCCGATGGCAGGTCGAGAAGCCCGGCCCCGCCCGCGGCAAGATCCTGCAGATGGCCGTCCCGGACGGCCGCGGCGGCATGTGGGCCCTGGGAGCCGGCCCCTCCGCCCTCGACGAGAAGGAACGCCTCTACCACCGCACCGCCAAGGGCGGCTGGAAGACCCGGGTCCTCCCCTTCGGAAACCTCAACATCGCTCCCCAGGACCTGACCCGTCTCCCCGGCTCCACCCGCCTGATCGGCGTCGCGGGCACCTACCTCGTCCACGAGTACGGCCGGATCATCACCACCCGCTGACCTGCCGCGACCGGCGCCGGTGTTCCGTCGGGACGTCCTTCACCTCGCCGGTCGCCGGAGGCTACGTCCGCACGGCGGCGCACCGCTCAGAGGTCCTCCAGGGTCTGGGTCTCGTCGTCGGACGGCTCGATCTCCTGCTTGTCGTAGCAGGGGGTCTGGCCGCCCTTTCCGGGGCCTTCCTCGATGAGGAAGGCGCCTGTCCCCTCTTCGGGCTCGATTCCGGGCGCGGAGGTGAGCCGGCCGCCGAAGCGCACCTCCCAGTGGATGTGGTGGAGGAACACCAGCTCGTTCCCGTCCGCCTTGTAGGCGACCAGCCACGTCCAGAACTCCTTGGTCCCACCGCAGGTCCGCGGGATCCAACCCTGCAGCCGGGGATGCTCCTCGCCCTGGTAGGCCGGGTGCCAGAAGCCGAGGTTCGGGTCGTCGCCCATCTCTGTCTCGGCCCACTCGCCCGGGGTCAGAGAGCAGGGGCCCTCGTACCAGATCTCACCGTAGTCGCCGTCGCGCTTGGCCTCCTCCACCGAGGTGATCAGCTTGACGGAGGCGTCCTCGCTCTGAGGAGAGCGGTAGACGACCCAGAACCGGCAGGGGCGGACCGTCTGGATCCATCCGAGCTCCCAGCCCTCGTCCAGGGCCGTCCGCGCCGTCGCCGAGAACTTGACCTCGTGGCAGGCCACCTGCCAGGGCGGGTCGTTCTTGCCGTCTTTGAACTGGTCGGTGACGTACAGGCCGGTCGGGAACCGGGTCGTGACGGGCCCTACCTCGAACCGCCCCTCGTTGTCCCGCTCGACGACCGGAAGCACCCCCGGGGCGTCGGACTCGTCCTCTGACTCCCCGCTGCCCTGAAGGGGGATGTTCGGCAGGAACGGCTGGTCTGTCATACCGGGGCCTCCATGGCGTCGTCGGCCGCGGACACGAGGCCTCGCTCTCCGCGGAACGCACTCATGCCAGCACATAAGAGGAAGCACGCCACAGAACCGCACACGACACATTCGTGTTCGCTCGCGCTCGACCGCGGCCCCGTCCCCGTCCCCGTCCCCGTCCCCGTCCCCGTCCCCGTCCCCGGAAGCTTGAGGAACATCTCTGGGAACTCCGAACGAGCCGCAATTGACTTCAAGTGGACTTTAAGTTCTAACGTCGTGGCGATATCCGACGAGGAAGGGAACGCCATGACGATCCTGGTCACCGGAGCCGCTGGGAACGTGGGCCGCCATGTGGTCGCAGAGCTGCTCCGCGAAGGTCACAGGGTCCGGGTCCTGACCCGTGATCCCGCGAAGGCCAGGCTGCCTCACGGCGTGGAGGTGGCGGTCGGGGATCTCGCGGTCCCCGACAGCCTGGCGCCTGCACTGGAGGGCGTGACCGCCTTGCACCTGATCACCTTTGACGGCGGGGACGGCGCCCCGCTGCGCACCGGTCCGCGGATCGCCCGGCTGGCCGCCGAGGCGGGCGTCCGGCAGGTGACGGTGTTGTGGGGCGGCGAGCCGGGCCCGGTCGAGGCGGCCGTGGCGGCCGAGGGGCCGGCGTGGACCGTCCTCCAGCCGCAGGAGTTCATGTCCAACGCCCTCGCCTGGACCGACTCCATCAGAAGCGAGGGCGTGGTGCGCGAGCCGTTCGGCGCCACCCGCAGCAACATGATCCATGAGGCCGACATCGGCGCCGTGGCCGCCAGGACGCTGACCGAGGACGGCCACGCCGGCAGGGAGTACGTGCTGACCGGGCCCGAGACCCTGGACATGCCGCAGAAGGTGGCGGTTCTGGGACAGGCCCTGGGCCGCGACATCCGGTTCGTGGAGCTGACCGAACAGCAGGCCCGCGAGCGGATGCGCTGGGCGGGCGCCTCCCAGGAGGCCGTCGACCACGTCATCGGCTGGTACGCCGACCCGCCCAAGGAGGCGTACACGATGACGGACACCGTCGAGCGAATCCTCGGACGCCCCGCCCGGACCTTCGCACAATGGGCGCAGGAGAACGCCGAAGCCTTCCGCTGACCGCCCTGCGGTGTTCCGGTCGACAACGCGGTGGCGTCCGCAGGCCGACCGCTGAACGGCCCTGAACGAATCGGCTACGCGGGGCGTAACAAGGGAGGGTCTCATAAGGCGGTGCCTCTGACGTTCCCCTCGCATTCAGCGATCGTGCTGCCCGTGAAGATGCGGTGGCCCCGCCGGTTCGACGGGTCGCGCTCGTCGTCGGGTCGGCGGCGCCCGACCTGCCCTACGTGCTGGGCAAGCCGCTGCTCACCTACGGGCACACCTGGGCGGGCCTCGCGGTGTGGGGCGTGCCGCTGAGCGTGGTCGCGGCGCTGCTCGTACGGCGTGCGGCACCCGCCGTCGCCGCGCATCTGCCGGGCCGGCTGCGGGACTACGGCGGCCGGGAGCATCGCTTCGGCACTGCTTCCCAGCGGCGACGTCCCGGTCGTCCTCATCATCCGGGTGCTGGGCGTGTTCGCGGTCGCGGCCCTGACGGCGGCCCTGACCGTCGAACTCGCCGGGTCGCGCGCGAAGACGGATTGAACCCGGGCCCCTCTAGGTTCCGTGGTCGCACAATCGGCCAGATGGGCCCGTGTACCGAGTCATAGGATCCGCGAAGCCGTGAGCGAATACGCGATTCGGCGGACGACCAGGGTTCAAGCATCCATCGTCGAGCAGGTGAAGCCGGTCGGCGGCACAGGTCCGTCACAGCCTCCGTACAAGCCGGAGCGCTTCGGTCACCGATCGCGAAGAAGGGCGTACCCGCGCTGGAGTGGTCACGGTTGTCACATCTGTCCGCCGCAAGTGAGAACAACTCTCGGCGGGGTTCCCTCGTGGCCTGGCCGAGCGTAACCTGAGCGCAGAGTTCATCTCCTTCTCGGGCCGCGGCCTGGAAGTCTGCTGATCTTGTCGCTCCGGCCCCTGGCGGCGTTCACACAATGTTCGCCAGCGGATCGTCGTGAGGAGTTCGACATGAGTCAGCCTCCCTTTGTCCCCCCGGTCGTGTCTTCGTCCTGTGATGTGTCTCCCTGTCGTGGCGGTGAGGTCCCGGATGGGGGCGAGGACACCTTCGTGTCCGGGCATGGTCCGGCCCCTCTGGGGCTGCTCCTGTTGATCGAGGCCCTGGCGAGTGCCGGTCCGGTGGCGCAGGCGCCAGCCGGGGCCGGGGGTTGAGCATGGACGGGCCGCACACCGACGTGGAGGGAACACGGTCAGGTGACGGTGCCGCCTGGCAGGGTGAGGAGCATGGTCCTCACCCGGATCCGGTGGGGAAGGGCGGCCCGGACCGGGCTGCCGGCGACCCTGCGGCGGAGCTCATCAGGCGGTTGTTCTCGGCGGGTCTGGATCTGCATCTGGTCCTGGGCGTGATCGACCATCCTGCGGCTGCGCTGCGGCTGCGCCGGGCGATCGCGACGGTGGACGCCGCGATCGCCGACGTCCAGGCGGCGGTCCTGCACGGGTCGGCGCTCCTGACGGAGCAGGCCGCCATGACCGGCGGAACCCCACCTGGGCCATCGGCCGGTGAGCGCCCTGCTCCGGTCTCTTCCCGGGGCGGGGATGTGCGGATCCCCGATCAGTCCCGTGGCCGGGCGGCCGGTGGCGGAGGGTCGGCAGGGAAGGGTGGTTGCGGGACGGCGCTGACGGTCACCGCCGGTGGTCTGGGCTCCTACGCTCTGGTGTCCCTGACAGGGGAGATCGACGCGTCCAACAGCGGCTGGCTGGGCGGGTGGTTGTCGGCCGCCGTCGACGCCGCCGCCTGCGGAGTCGCGGTGGACCTGGCCGGGGTGGGGTTCTGCGATGCCAGCGGAATCGGTGTCCTGATCGGCGCGCTGAAACGATGCCGGGGCCGCGGGGTCGGCTGGGAGGCGGCCGGGGCGCATGACCGAGTCGCCCGGGTCTTTCACCTGACCGGGGTGGACCAGGTCCTGTCCCTGCACCCCGATCTGGACGGGTTGCTGGCCGCCCTCACAGCCCGGGCCGGGCCCGCTCCGGAACCAGTGCTGCCCGGGGCCGCTCCCACCGTCGCCTGACCAGGTCACCTTGTCCGGACCGGGGCGGTCAGGACGGCGGGCGGGTGCGGGCGGATTCGTGCAGGAGGATGTCGCCGTTGATGACGCCGGTGGCGACGTCGGTGAGTTTGCGGTTGTTGTTACGGGCGTAAGCGCGCATCGCGGCGAACGCCTCCTCCACCGACCCGCTGCCGCGCTCGGCCAGCATGCCCTTGGCCTGCTCGATCAGGACCCGGGTGTTGAGCGCGATCTGGAGCTGCTGGGACAGCAGCGCCTGCTCACGGGCGGCCCGCTCGCCGATCAGCCCGATCGTGGCGACATCGGCGAACGCCTGCCCCAACGTCGCGGTACTCGCGTCCAGACCGCCGGGGGCGGTGCCGAACAGGTTCAGCGCGCCGATGACCTGGTCACGCAACCGCATCGGCAGGGCGTGCACCGCGGCGAAACCGCGCTCGTGAGCGGCCGCGGCGAACCTCGGCCACCGGCCGGTCTCAGCGGCCAGGTCCGGGACGGCGACCAGAGTTCCGGTGGCGTAGGCGTCCAGGCAGGGACCCTGTTCGGCCTCGAGCTGGAACAGCTCCAGCAGCCGGGACTGCTCGCTGGAGGCGGCCACCAGCTGCAGGCGGTCGGCCTGGTCGGTGAGCAGGAGCCCGGCCGCGTCGACCTCCAGCACCTGCACGCACCGCTCGGTGAGCAGGTGCAGGAACTCGATCACGTCGAAATCGGCCACCAGGGTGTCGGCCAGCTCGACGAACACCTGGGCCAGAAGCTCTTCACGCGGCATGGTCGGTCTCACTTCTCTGAAAGCTCGGGCCCTGGGCGTGCGCGCAGGACGGTGGTAGGTCAGGTGTCTGCATGAAAACCGGCCGGATCTTCAGGGCCGAACCGCAGATCCCGGGACAGGACCCGGCGGGCGATGTCGGCCACCTCCACACCGTCGGTGAACGCCCGTGCCCGCAACCGCACGAACGCCACATCCAAGCCCGCATCCAGCTGTACCGCGACCATCCCGATCGCCTGATAGACCTCCGCCCGCATCTCACCCAGCTCCCCGAACGGCTGGACCTCCGATGAGCCCGGGCCGCGGTGGGCGGAGTGGAGCATCACCTCCAGGGCGGCGTCGGCGAAGGTGAGCGCGTCGGCGAGCTGCTCGGTCGACAGCAGGCCGGCCTTGGCCCGGTACAGGTCCAGGGTGCCCAGCCGGATCGCCCCGGCCTGCAACGGGAACGCGAACACCGCGCACGCCCCGGCGGCCACCGCGGCCGGGGCGAAGAACGGCCATCGGGCCGCGGTGTCCGCCGACTCCAGGTCCTCGGCCAGGGACGCGCCGCCGTACGTCCAGGCGTCAACACCCGGACCCTCGCCCAGGGAGAACTGCAGTTCCTCCACACCGGCGGCGATCTCGTCGGTGGCGAACACCAAAGCCTGGGCGCCGGTCCCGGTCGACAGCGACAGCGCCGCCCCGTCCGCCCCCACCGCCTTGCCGGCCGCCCAGCACACGTGCTCGGCGGCCACCGGCCTCCCGGCGGCGCACCCGGTGATCAGCGCCCACGCGCGCGCTGCCCGGTCTCCGCCCTTGGTCGCCACCCGGCGATCACCACCTCACCACCCGAAGGCGGTCATCGCGCACCACGTTCCCGTCACCCCACCCTCCCACCCCGGCGACCAGCTACCGCAGTAAACAGCGCATTCGCCGCGACAGGGGAACGAGAAGCCGTCACCGGCGGGCGGGCCGCGGCCTAACGAACGCGAAGCCCGCGAGCGAACACGCTGAACGCGGCCCGCCCGAACACCAGCTTCGGCCCCTCCGGGTCCTTGGAGTCCCGCACCGCGATCGCGGTAGGGGATCCAGAGATTTCGACGCAGTTGTCTCCAGAAGCACCGCTGTGGGAACTCTTGCGCCAAGCCGACGGGAGATCGAATTCGCTCACGCGTCCTCCATGATCGTTTGGACCAGGTGCCTGGTCTCCTCCACCGACAGCGCGATGGTTCTGATCACGTTGAAGAGTACGTCAAGCCCTCGCACCTCCTCAGCGCGGACGAACATCTGACCGTGCCCGTTCGCCCCCTCCACATAGGCGATGTCCGCGCTGTCCGCGAAGCTCAGGACCTGGAAGCCGCTCGGTTCGAAGACGTGCGTACCCGCAGGAACGATCTGGACGAAGACCTTCTGCCACGACATCAGGTCAAGGAGCTTCTTGCACTGGTCCGTTCGGACCTCTGCCGGCAGGTCCCGGATCACCGCCTCCCTGATCGCCAGGAAGATCACTGGAGGATCGGCCTTCTCGTACAGCTTCTGGCGCCCCATCCGGATGGACAACAGGTCTTCGAGCTTCTCCTGATGAAAGCCCGTGCTGAGCACCCGCCGCGCGTACTCTTCGCTCTGGAAGATTCCGGGGATCAGCAGCGGTTCATAGATACCGATCTGCACGGCTTCCTGCTCGGCGTCGATCAGAGGTCGGAAAGCGCTGGGGATCAGTCTTTGCCTACGCGCTTCCGCCATCTGTTCCCACAGGCGGTGGAACGTCCCGCCCGTCGTCCAGAAGGTGTCGAGATCTTCAGCCAATCCCTCAGAGGGCGCCTTGTCGCAGTTCTCCACCTTCGCCAGCCACTGAGGCGTGCAGCCCAGCGCCTCCGCCAGTCTGCAGCGGGACAGCCCCGCGGCCTCCCTCCGAGCGCGCATCTCGACGACGAACGACTTCTGGGGCCCGACCACTTCACCGCGCTGGTTCGCCATCAGCTGCTCCCCTGTGCCAGGCCCGCCGACTCGGACTCCGCCGAGTTCGAGAGGGATCCTACGTAAAGGTGTTCGACTCACGACACACAGTAATCACGGCCTGTGACAGTCGTCTTGGATTCCCCGAGACACGTTCCCGAAGGTGCCTGTTCTGGAGCGCCCCGGGAGCCGGTCAAGGCAGGATCGCGAGCTGGATCCCGACCAGGATGTCGATGACGCAGCACCACTTCGCGTAGGAGCGGGAGACCACCGCGTCCTTCTTGAGGTGCACGAAGTCCCAGATTCCGTGGAGGAACCAGCCTGCGGCGATCAGGTAGCGGCCCAGGTCGGGCTCCGCCAGCAGGCCGGCCAGGGCCAGCGCGCCGAAGGCGAGCATTCCGAGCGCCTGCGCGCGGAAGACGCGGGAGTCGCGGAGTTCTCCGTCGAAGACGCTCCAGACGAGTACGGCCAACGCCGCTCCGGAGAAAACGACGGACGGAGGCACCGCGTCGAGTGCCCGCAGCAGCACGTAGGAGCAGGTGACGATCAGGAGCACCGGCCACGTCGCCTTGCGCCGTCCCACCTTGGCCGTGATGAGGTAGACCAGGGGCAGCAGGAGGAGGACGTCGGCCAGGACCCTCCAGCCCGAGGAGTCGTCGGTCGGCATGGACACTCCCATGACGATGGCCAGGGGGAAGGGCCAGAGCCGGAGTATGCGCTCAGACATGGGCGGGGCCTCCGTACTCCTCGCGGCGGCGGAGCATGACCAGGAGCATGAGCGGGAGCATCAGCACGTGCTCCAGGAGCATGACCGCGTCTCCCGAGAGCACGCTCAACCACAGGAACGGGAGCAGGACGAGGGCCGGGACGATCATGGAGGCGGCCATCTCGGCGGTGGCGGGCCAGCCGTGACCGCGGTAGCGCATCCAGAGCGTCATGCCCGCCGTCATGTCGAAGGCCATCTCCAGGACGAGCAGGTCGGGGCGCCCCGCGGGGAACTCCAGTCCGGCGAGCGCGAGGCCGCCGCGGATGAGCGCTCCGAAGACGACCATGCCGACGAGCATCGCGGCGATCATCTCCAGATAGTGGCGGAAGAAGTGCCGCCAGCCGCCCGTGTGGTGACGGTGGCCTGTGTCGGTTCGTGCCATTGCTGCCCTCCTGGGCTGGGTGGGTGATGGGTCCAGACTGCGGCACGGCCGACACGCGCAGTAGTGACGGAAGCGGACGTGGTGGCGTGGAACTGTCACGACCTCTCATGACATTTGTCATCAGCCGACCGACGGCCCCCACACGCCGTGCGGGAAAGGGACAATGGCCGGATGCGTGACGAGCCGATGGAGCACGGGAGCGGGCTGGGCGGCTTCCGCCGTTACACGTGGTGGAGCCTCACCGGGACCCTCGTGTTCTTCCTCGTGCTCTCCGTCGGCGGCCGGATCCCGGACCCGGACGTGCCGGGCTGGGCCAGGGCGCTCAGCGCCGTCGCTCTCGTCGTGCTCATCGCGGCGATCGTCGTGCTGCTCCGCCGCCGGCTGTCCCTCGTGCCCGAGGGCGTGCAGGCCGTCCGCCCGCCGGTCGGGTGGCTCGCGGCAGGCTGCGCGGCGGCGGGCGTGCTCGGGGCGATCGCGCCGGTCATCCACGGGCAACGGCTGTGGTCGTTGGCTCCGGCGATGATGGTGTCGGTCGCGGCGACGTTCCTGCCTCCTCCGAAACGGCGCATGCTGGTCGCCGCCGCGGTGGTCGCGGCCGCCGTCCTCGGCGGCGTCGTCGGCTTCGTCTCCGGCGGCGCGCAGTGGCCGTCCGCCGTCGCCGAGCCGGTCGGGCTGGTCGCGTTCACCTCGTGGACGACGCTGGGCATGCTGTGGGGCTGGGACGTGGCCGAACGGCTGAACGCCGCCGGGCGGCTGGCCGCCGAGCTCGCCGTCAAGGAGGAGCGGTTGAGGTTCGCCTCCGATCTCCACGACATCCAGGGCCATCACCTCCAGGTCATCGCCCTCAAGAGCGAGCTCGCGGCACGGCTGGTGGAGGCGGATCCGTCACGGGCCGCCGCGGAGATGCGGGAGGTGCAGCAGCTGTCCACCGACGCGCTCCGCGACACCCGCGCCGTGGCGCAGGGGTACCGGCGCACGACGCTGGAGGAGGAGATCGCCAACGCGGCCAAGGTGCTGGCATCCGCCGAGATCCGGACGAGCGTCGACCGCGATTCCGGCACCGACGTGCGGAACCTGTCCGAGACCGGACGGCACCTGCTGGGGCTGGTGATGCGCGAGGCGACCACCAACGTGCTGCGCCACAGCAGGGCGGGCCGCGCCCGCATCGCCTACCGAGTCGAGGACGGCCGTGCTCTGCTGCGCGTCGGCAACGACGGTGCGACCGGCTCCGCGTCACAGAGGACGGGCACGGGCCTGCCCGTCCTGGCGGAGCGCCTGCGGAACGCCGAGGGAACGCTCGAATGGCGGAACGAGGACGGCTGGTTCGAGGTCGTCGCATCGCTGCCGACCGGCACAGCGGGGGCGAAATGATCCGGCTGCTGATCGCCGACGACGAGGACCTCCTGCGCAGCGCTTTGGCGGCGCTGCTGGCGCTGGAGGAGGATCTGGACGTGGTCGCCGAGGCGTCGACGTCCACGGACGCGGTGCGGCTGGCGCGCGAGCACCGGCCCGACATCGCCGTGCTCGACCTGGAGATGCCGCCGACCGACGGGCTGCGCGCCGCAGAAGAGATCCGCTCCGACGCGCAGGTCAGGATCGTCCTGGTGACCCGACACGCGCGCCCCGGTGTGCTCCGCCGCGCCCTCGCCGCGGGCGTCAGCGGCTTCGTGCCCAAGACCACGTCCGCGGCGAGACTGGCCGAGATCATCCGCGACGTCGCCGCCGGACGGCGCTACGTCGACCCCGACATCGCCGCCTCCGCGCTGACCGAGGACGACTGCCCGCTCACAGACCGGGAGCTGGAGGTCCTGCGCGTGTCGCGGACGGGCGCGTCGGTCAACGAGATCGCCGGGCACGTCCACCTGGCCCCCGGCACGGTGCGCAACTACCTTTCGTCGGCCATGGCCAAGCTGGGCGCGGGTTCACGCCACGCCGCGGCCCACCGGGCCTGGGAGGAGGGCTGGATCTGACGCCTCCGGCAAAGCGTCCGGCAGAGCCACTCGAACGAGGGCGGTCCAGAAGCGCTGAGGCCTCTCGGACCGTGCCTAGAATGCTGCGACATGGCCGAATTCACGCAGGTTCTCAAGCGCTGGAGTGAAGCCGCTGACATCGCGGTCGCGGACGAGCCGACGGCCCGGCGAATCGCGGAGATCTTCATCGAGCGGGGCTACACCCGGGTCCTGCTCGCCCCTTGCACCTACCGCGGCCGCTGGGGCGATGAACCGGGCCGGCGCGTCCTGGCGTGGGACGACGGGCCGTATCCCGATGACGACGTCGAGTGGTGGACGGCCGAGGAGCACCGGTTCGTCGCGCGGCTGAAGGACGCCTACGGCGTCCGCCATCCGAGTCCGCCGGAACTCGGCTCCCTCGACGGGCTGCTCGTCGACCGGACGGCAGAGGACGTGCGGGAGTCCCGCCTGGCGTCCTTCGCCCATACCCCGCCCCGAGCCCGGAGCGCCGTGGTTCCCCGGCTGCTGGACCAAGGGCCCCCGTCTCCGTCAGGCGAGGGAGAGCCGATCACGCTCACCGGGCTGGACGACGTCGACTGGTCCGCGCTTGACCACGCATACGGCTCCGCAGACGACACGCCTGAGATCCTCCGGGCGCTGGCCGCAAACGATGAGGGCTGGTCAGAGGCCACGTACGAGTACTTCAGCGCCATCGTGCACCAGGGCACCGTGTACTCGGCGACGGAGCGCACCATCCCGTTCCTGGTGCAGATCGCGCTTTCGCCGAGCCTCCTCCCCGAACGCCGCCTCGAACTCCTCCGGGACCTCCTCTACATCGCCTCCCAGAACACCTGGGCGCTCTCCGAGGCCGACGGCGACGGCCCGGGA